>NZ_JBQYEX010000004.1:0-557212 GCF_052655945.1 Faunimonas sp. B44
CGCCGACAGGCGTCCGGCCGGCAGCCGGACGCCGTCTCGTGTCGGCAGGCGCGGCACTACTGCGGGCTTGGCGCCTCCTGGCTCTCCGGCGTCTCGTTGAGGTCGCGCTCGCTGTCGCCTTCGGCGTCGAGCGGGGGGGCGTCCGAGCGGTCCCCGGTGATCGAATCGGCAGCGCCACGGAGCTGCGCCGCCGCCCGCGAGGCCGCGTCCTTGGCCTGCTCCACCGCCTCGTTCGCCCGCTGCTTGATCCCCGGCGCCTGCTCCTGCAGGGCTTCGAAGGCCGCGTTCCCGGCCTCGCCGGCCTTGATCGCGGCCTGCCGCGCGGCCTCCCCCGCCTCCCGCAGCGCCTGCCCGGCGCGATCCGTGGCGTCGGATCCGGCCGGCTCCGTCCTGCTCGGGGCGGCGTCGGTGGTCGTCGTCGAGGCGGGGCCGTCCTGCGCTGCCGGGGCATTCGCCGCCCCGCTCTGCTGATTGGCGTCGTCGCAGCCGGCGAGCAGCAGCGCTGCCGTTCCGGCCGCAATGAGGAATGCCTTCATGTCCCGTTCCCGTGTCCGTGGGTCTCACCGGACAATTCCGGGCGGCTCCTGTTGTTCCGGCAAAGCACCTGCCGCGCGGGCACGGGAGGAGACAAGGGCAACGGCCGCGACTATCCCTTCCTGCAGGCAAGGAGACTGCGATGACGGACGGGCGTTGGGATTTCTGGATCGACCGGGGCGGCACCTTCACCGACGTGGTGGCGCGCGATCCCGACGGCCGGATTTCCGCCATGAAGCTCCTCTCGGAGAACCCCGAAGCCTACCGCGACGCGGCGGTCGAGGCGATCCGCCGCTTCCTCCGGATCGCCCCTGGGGCACCGGTCCCGGCGGGGCGCATCGGGGCGGTGAAGATGGGGACGACCGTCGCCACCAACGCGCTGCTCGAGCGCAAGGGCGAGCGCACCGCCCTCCTCGTCACGCGCGGCTTCCGCGATGCGCTGCGCATCGGCTACCAGGCGCGGCCCGACATCTTCGCCAAGAAGATCGTGCTGCCGGAACTCCTCTATGCGCGCGTCGACGAGGTGGCCGAGCGGGTCCGCGCCGACGGGACGGTGGAACTGGCGCTCGATCCCGGGGAGGTTCGCAGCACGCTCGAGGCGCTCAAGGCGGACGGCTTCCGCTCGCTCGCGATCGTCTTCATGCATGCCTGGGCGTATCCGGCGCACGAGGCGGAAGCGGCCGCGCTCGCCCGCGGCATGGGCTTCGAGCAGGTTTCCGTCAGCCACGAGGTCTCCCCGCTCGTGAAGCTCGTCGGGCGCGGCGACACGACGGTCGTCGACGCCTATCTCACCCCGATCCTCGCCCGCTACGTCGAGGAGGTCGCCTCCGACCTCGGCATCTCCACGGGCGACCCGGAAGCGGGCGGCGCTACAGCGTCCCCGGGAGGCCAGAGCGAAGGCTCGTCGCCCCGCCTGATGTTCATGATGTCGTCCGGCGGGCTCACGGCCGCCCATCTCTTCAAGGGTAAGGACGCGATCCTGTCCGGGCCGGCCGGCGGCGTGGTCGGCGCGACCGAGACGGCGAGGATGGCCGGCTTCTCGCGCGTGATCGGCTTCGACATGGGCGGCACCTCGACCGACGTTTCGCATTTCGACGGCGAGCTCGAGCGCGCCTTCGAGACCGAGGTCGCGGGCGTGCGGATGCGCGCGCCGATGATGAGGATCCACACGGTCGCCGCCGGCGGCGGCTCGATCCTGCATTACGATTCGGGCCGCTTCGGCGTCGGCCCGGATTCGGCCGGCGCCGATCCCGGCCCGGCCTGCTACCGACGCGGCGGCCCGCTCACCGTCACCGACGCGAACGTCATGGTCGGCAAGCTCCTGCCGGCGCATTTCCCCGCGATCTTCGGGCCGAACCAGGACGAGCGGCTCGACGATGCGATCGTGCGCGCGAAGTTCGCCGCGCTTTCCGCGGAAACCGGCATGCCCGCCGAGGCGGTCGCCGCCGGGTTCCTGGAGGTTGCGGTCGAGAACATGGCGAACGCCATCAAGAAGATCTCGGTCGCCCGCGGCTACGACGTCACGCGCTACGCGCTCGCCTGCTTCGGCGGCGCCGGCGGCCAGCACGCAGCCATGATCGCCGACCGGCTCGGCATGGAGACCGTCCACCTCCACCCGCTCTCCGGCGTGCTCTCGGCCTACGGCATGGGCCTCGCCGACATCCGGGCCAACCGCAGCCGCGCAGCCATGCTCCCGCTCGAGGCGGGTTCGGAGCAGGCGCTCGAGGCGCTCGAGGCGGAGCTCGAGGCGGAAGTCCGCGCCGAGCTCGAGGGCCAGGGACTCGGCCCGCAGGAGGTCGCGATCCTCGCCCGCATCCATGTCCGCTACGCCGGCACGGACATGGCGCTGCCCGTTCCATTCGACGATACGCGAGCCGTCCGCGACGCCTTCGAGGCGGAGCACCGCGCCCGCTTCGGCTTCGTCTACGAGGACAAGCCGCTCGTCGCGGAAGCCGTCGAGGTGGAGGGCGTCGGCGGCGGCGCGGATATCGACGAGCCCGACCGCCCGCTCGCCGACGGCGAGGCTATGCCGGCGGCGACCACGCGCTTCTTTTCCGAAGGCGAATGGCGCGAGGCCGGCATCTATCCGCGCGAGCGGCTCTCCCCCGGAAACCGGATCGCCGGCCCGGCGCTCGTGATGGAGCCGCACCAGACGATCGTGGTCGAGCCCGGCTGGTCGGCGGAGGTGACGGCAAAGGACCACGTCGTGCTCAGGCGCACGTCGCCGCGCGCCCGCGCGAGCGCGATCGGCACCGAGGCCGACCCGGTCATGCTCGAAGTCTTCAACAACCTCTTCATGTCGATCGCCGAGCAGATGGGCGTCACGCTGCAGAACACCGCCTATTCGGTGAACATCAAGGAGCGGCTCGACTTCTCCTGCGCGCTCTTCGACGCGTCCGGCGCGCTCGTCGCCAACGCGCCGCACATGCCGGTCCATCTCGGCTCCATGGACCGCTCGGTCGACATCGTACGCCGCCTCAACCCCGACATCCGGCCGGGCGACGTCTACGCGCTCAACGCCCCCTACAATGGCGGCACGCACCTGCCCGACATCACGGTCGTGACGCCGGTCTTCGACGACGAGGCTGCCTCGCAACGCGAGGAGAAGCCGCGGTCGATCCTCTTCTGGGTCGCCTCGCGCGGCCACCATGCCGATGTCGGCGGCGCGGCGCCGGGCTCGATGACGCCGCGCGCGACGACCGTCGACGAGGAGGGCGTGCTGATCGACAACTTCAAGCTCGTCGACGGCGCCGTCGGCGGCCGCTTCCGCGAGGCGGAGCTCGTCCGCCTCCTCACCGACCACCCCTATCCCTGCCGCAACCCGGCGCAGAACGTCGCCGACCTCAAGGCGCAGATCGCGGCGAACGAGAAGGGCGCCGCCGAGATCCGCAAGATGGTGCGCCAGTTCGGGCTCGAGACGGTCGAGGCGTACATGCGCCACGTCCGCGACAACGCCGCCGAGAGCGTCCGCCGCGTGATCGAGACGCTGTCGGATTCCGCGTTCGAGTACCCGACCGACCAGGGCTCGGTCATCCGGGTGAAGATCGGTGTCGATGGGCAAGGCCGGCGCGCGCGGGTCGACTTCACCGGCACGAGCGCGGCGAAGGAGAACAATTTCAACGCGCCGGCGCCGGTCACCCGCGCCGCCGTCCTCTACGTGTTCCGCGTGATGGTGGAGAAGAACATCCCGATGAATGCCGGCTGCCTGGAGCCGATCGAGATCGTCATCCCCGAAGGCTCTATGCTCGCGCCGGCCTATCCGCGCGCCGTCGTGGCCGGCAACGTGGAGACGAGCCAGCACGTCACGAACGCGCTCTTCGGCGCGCTCGGCAGCCTCGCCGCCGCCCAGGGCTCCATGAACAACCTCACCTTCGGCAACGACCGCTATCAATATTACGAGACGATCTGCTCCGGCTCGCCGGCGGGCGTCCTCAACGACGGCACCGGCTTCGACGGCACCGACGGCGTCCACACGCACATGACGAATTCGCGCCTCACCGACCCGGAGGTGCTGGAGATGCGGTTCCCCGTGCTGCTCGAGGACTTCCACATCCGCCCCGGCTCGGGCGGGCGCGGGCGCTGGTCGGCCGGCGCCGGCACTGTGCGAGCGATCCGGTTCCTGGAGCGGATGGACTGCGCCATCCTGTCCTCGCACCGCACCGTCCGACCGCACGGCCTCCACGGCGGCGAGCCGGGCGAACGCGGCGCCACCTTCGTCCGGCGCCGCGACGGCCGGCTGGAGACGCTCCGGGGCGCCGACCAGACGGTGCTGGAGCCCGGCGAGGCGGTGATCGTGCGCACCCCGACCGGCGGCGGATACGGCCCGCCCGGAGCCTAGCGGCCGGCGGCAACGGTTTCTTTCCGCCTTTCGCTTAGCCTGGAAAGGACTTGTCCCGGGACCGCCCGTGCCGCTCCTCGCGCGCCTCGTTCTCCTCGCCTTTGCCGTCTGGGCGGCGGCCGGCATGCCGTGTGCGGCCGCCGCGCCCGTCCTCAGCGTGACGGCGAGCCACCCGGGGACTTCGGCGACGCTCGGCCGGGACGCGCCGCTCCATCTCCGCCTCGCCTACCGCAGCGAGGTCCCGATCAGGGTCCAGGCGAAGGGCTATTTCGAAGGCGCGGAGGTCCGGCGGGACGTCCGCTGGAACCCGTCGCCGGCCTATCCGGCGGGCGACGGCGAGGCGATGGTCTGGATCGCCTATGGCGCGCCGGCCCGCCTCGACCGGCTCGATATCGAGGTTTCCGATGCGAATTGGCGCCCGCTTGCGGTCATGAGGCTGCCGGTTGGGGCAAGCTGGAGCGCCACGCTCGCCCCGCGGGCGGCCGAGCCGGAATGGGTGGCGCGCCTCAATGCGCCGCAGCAGGCGTTCGGCGTTGGCGGCGACGAGGAGCTGCCCTGGTCGCTGGAGATGCTGCTCGGCCCGGGGCTCATGATCGGCCTGCCCGGCTATTTCGTCCTGCAGGTGCTGCTCGTGCGCCGCTATTCCGGCCTCTGGCTCGCCGGCGCGCTCGCGCCGCTCGCGATCATGGTGCCCATGATCCTGCACGCCGCGTTCGCCTTCCTCATGGGGTCGAACCTTTGGCCGATCTTCGTGATCCTCGCCGCGCCGTTCCTGTTCCTCTATCTGTGCGCCCTCGCCGTCGTGCATTTCCTTGCCCGCGGCCCCTTCGCCCGCGCCGGCTGAGTCCCGGCCGGCCGCCCTTGCCCGCTTGCACGTTTCGTCGCACTGATCGGGGAGACGAAACCGAGGTCGCTTCGATGCCCCCGCTCCGGCTCTATTCCGGCCCGCTCTCCATGTTCGGCGCGAAGGCGGAGATCGCGCTGCGGGAGAAGGGCGGGCCGTTCGAGCTCGTCATGGTGCCTTTCGTGAAGGGCGACCGATACGAGCCGCGGCACCCGGAGGTCATGCGCATCAACCCGAAGGGCCAGGTGCCGGTGCTCGTCGACGGCGCGGTCGAGCTCTTCGATTCCACGCTGATCATGGAATATCTGGAGGACGCCTTTCCCGAGCCGGCGCTCTGGCCCGCGGGCGCGGCCGCACGTGCCGAGGCCCGGCGCCTCGAGCTCGAGGCCGACGAGATCGTGTTCATGAACATCGCCCGGCTGTTCGGGCTCGAGGAAACGCCGGACGACCCGGTCGCGATCGACGCCCGCGCGACCGCCGCGCGCCATTATGCGGCGCTGGAAGCCCGGCTCGAGGGCCGCGACCATCTCGCCGGCCCCTATTCCTACGCCGACATCGCCCTCTTCATGGCGCTCTTCTACGGCGAGCGGAAGGGCGCGATCCTGACCGAAGCCACCCCGCGGCTCCTCGCCTGGCGCGCCCGCGTGCTCGCCCGCCCGGCGGTGCGCACGGTCATCGGCCGCATGGGCGCCTGGCTCGCCTCGGAGGGCAGAGACGTGCCGGATTACGTGCGGGACGCGGTGGCGGAAGCCGGTGCGGGGGATCGCTCGGAATAGGGTGCAGGATCGGGCGGGGCTGCGGGATCAGGCGGGGGCCGCCCTCGTGGTTCGAGGCCCCGCTTCGCTCCGCACCTCACCATGAGGGCGGGTGACGGCACCCCGCACCCCTCTGCCTCCTTCCCCCACCCTCATGGCGAGGTGCGCGTGCGCAGCACCCGCCTCGAACCACGCAACTCGCTCCACCCTCATGGTGAGGTGCGCGTGCCCAGCACGCACCTCGAACCACACAGCTCCCCCCACCCTCATGGTGAGGTGCGCGCGCAGCGCGCCTCGAACCACGAGGGTGGCCCCGGTCTCGCATCCGGCCCGCACGCGGCGCGAGCCGGGTGCCGCCGCCCCCTCGGTGCCCTATATTGCGGCGGCACCACAGAGGAGCTTCGCCATGACCCACGCGCACGACGCCTCCGCCCGCCGCGCGACCTCCGCATCGGGCTACGACCTCGGCCCCCTCTCCGCCGCCGAGATCGACCGCCTCGCCGCGAAGCTCTCGCCCGAGGAGCGGCACATCCTGCTCGACCACGGCACGGAGCGCCCGTTCTGCGGCGGGCTCCTCGCCAACAAGGAGGACGGTGTCTACGCCTGCCGGCTGTGCGGCCTGCCGCTCTTCCGCTCGGGCGAGAAGTTCGAGTCCGGCACCGGCTGGCCGAGCTTCTTCCAGCCCTTCGACCCCGCCCATGTGCGCGAGATCGAGGACCGGTCCTACGGCATGGTCCGCATCGAGACGCGCTGCGCCCGCTGCGACAGCCATCTCGGCCACGTCTTCCCGGACGGCCCGCCGCCAACCGGCCTGCGCTACTGCATGAACTCGGCCGCGCTGGAATTCTATCCCCATGGCTCCGAGCCGAAGCCCGACGCCTGATCCATGAGCCTCCGGGGCCGCCCTCGTGGTTCGAGGCTCCGCTTCGCTCCGCACCTCACCATGAGGGCGGATTGACGCTCCACTTCGATGGTCGGCATGAGGTGGCCTGCCAATCCGCTTCGCTCCGCCTTGCTTCTCCACCCTCATGGTGAGGTGCGCGCTTAGCGCGCCTCGAACCACGCTCCCCGCCCTCATGGTGAGGTGCGCGTGCACAGCACGCGCCTCGAACCACCCGATGCCGGGGACCGACCGTCAGCCTTCCTTGCGCGCCATCCAGGAGCCCTGGCAGTTCTCCGTCGGCGAGGTCCAGCTGCCGGAGCCGATGCTCCCCTTGACCGAGCCGCGGGCGTCGAGCCGGTCGCCCTCGTAGACGAACCGCACGTCGACCCGGCCGCTGGCGCCCACGCTGCCATCGGCCGTGACGCGCTCGGCGCCGGCATAGGTGACCTTGCCGTCCCGGACGGTCACGACCGCGCGCCGACGCACCGGGCAGCTGCCGCTGTCGGTCGACATCGTCACCGACCAGGTGCCGTCGAAGGGCGCGGCGAAGGCCGGGGCGGCCGGAACGGCGAGAGTGAGAGCGATGCCGATCGCGCCGGCGCGGAAAGAACCGATGGTCATGCTCGCAAGCTCCAAACCTCTGTCGCTACGAGAGAAAACGCCGAAGTGGGAAACCCGATCCTTGCCCCCGAACGAATGGGGCGGATCGGCGTTTCTCCTGCGAATCGCAACATTGGAGCGAGACGATGCAGGGCAACAAGACGCACGAGCAGTTCCAGCGCAATCTCGAGCGGAAGGACGACGTCCCGAAGCCGGGGGAGCCGCGCATCGAGGGCCGGGACCGCGAGCACGGCCCCGAACGGGACGATGTGCGCGACAGCGGGTTCCGCGTCAGCCGCGGCGGCATGAACCAGGAGAGCCGCGACCACAACAAGCACAATCACCAGACCCAGGGCGGGCACGGGCCGCAGAAGCACGGCCCGGCCGAAGAGAAGCACTGAGCGTCGCGGGGCCGCCCTCTCCCGGCCGCTAGAGGGCGCCCCAGCCGTTCCAGACGAGCTGCACGCCGACGAGGAGCAGCAGCACGTAGATGATCGCGTAGAAGCGCTTCCCCGAGACCCGCCGCACCAGCCAGATCCCGATCCAGGTCGAGAGGATCGCGAAGGGGACGAGCGCTGCGGCGGCGAGCATGTTCTCCTGCGTGAACTGGCCGAGCGCGATGAAGGGCGGCACCTTGATGAGGTTCACCGTCGCAAAGAAGACGACGCTGGTGCCGACGAAGACGTCGCGCGCCAGGCGCTGAGGGATCACGTACATCTGGAAGGGCGGCGCGCCGGCATGGGCGATCATGCTCGTGAAGCCGGAGCCGACGCCGCACAGGAAGCCGAACCAGGTCGGCGGCCGCTGCGCCGGCGCGACGTTCCCGCCGGCGAGCAGGACGAGCTGCCGGATGGCGAAGAGGATGGAGATCGCCCCGAGCGCGAGCTCGACCGCCGCCTCCGAAACCTTGGCGGCGAGCAGGTAGGCGAGCAGGATGCCGACGATCGCGCCCGGCAGGAGCACCGCCAGGTTCCGGCCCGACCAGGTGCGCCGGTACGCCCAGACGCTCACCACGTCCTGCACGAGGAGGATGGGCAGCATGATGGTGGCCGCCTGCAGCGGCGGCATCACGAGCACGAGGAGGGGCAGCGACAGGAGCCCGATCCCCGAAAAACCGCCCTTGGCGAGCCCCAGGAAGAACACCGCGGGGAAGGCGACGGCGAAGAAGGCCGGCGAGGTGAGGAGCGAGGATTCCACGGGGCGGGTCGGTGGTTCGGCTCGGGCGGGAGAAGCGCCCGAAACGAAAGAGGACGGGCAGGTCGCCCGTCCTCTTAGTCTCATCCGGCGCCGGCCGCTACGGCCGAGTTCGCCCCCGGCATCACGCCTGCTGGATCGCCGAGAGCTTCCAGTCGGCGCCCGGCTTGCGGCGGAAGGTCCAGACCTCGGTGGCCTCGCTGGGCCCGGTTTCGACCACTGCGCCCGTCGCTCGGTCCTCGACCACGTCGCGCAGACCGAAGCGCATCGCGACGGTGGCGTATTCCGCCTCCCCCTCGCGCCACGCCTCGGCGGGATCGCCCTGCAGGAGGCGGACGTCCGAAACCCGGTTCACGACGCCGCGGGTCTCGTTGTCGTCGAGTTCCTCGCCGAAATAGACGAACATCTCCGGCGTGGTGCGGCGGCGGAGCGCCTCGCGGTCCTCGTTGGAATAGGCGGTCTGGATTTCGCCGAGCAGGCGCTCGAAAGCCTCGAGGTCCTCCTGGCCGATCTCGAGCGGCGCCTCGCCCGCGGGCGATGCGGCGCCGGCGCTCGCTCCGGCGGCGCCCCCGATGTCGAACCGGCGAAGCGGCGCTTTGCCCGGATCCGCCGCCGCATCCCGATAACTCGCCCCGCCCGCCCCGGCATAGGCCGGCTGGTTGCGCCGCTGCCACCAGCGGAAGGCCCAGCGCGCGATGAAGAAGACGAGGGCCAGCTGGAGCAGGAGCCCGAGCATGGAGGCGAAGCCGCCGAGCCCGCCGAGGAAGCCGTTGCCGAGCAGCATGCCGATCAGCCCGGCGCCGAGCAGGCCGCCGAGGAGCCCGCCCGCGAGGCCGCGGCCGAACATGCCGGTCGACGGCGCCGTGGTGGACGTGCCGGGCGCGGCCTGCCGCGACGTCGTGGCGGGATCGGTCGTGGAGCGCTGCATGGGCTGGGCCGTGCGCGGCGCCGTCTGCGTCGCCGGCGGCGCGCTCCAGGTCTTCGCGCCCCGGCTCCCGAAGCTCCCGCCCCGCCCGATCCGGGCATCGGCGACGCTCGTGACGAAGATGAGCGAGGTGGCGAAGGCAATGAGCGCAAAGCGCGACTTCGAACGTGGCAGATCGAGCATCGTCATCCCGTAAGACCAAGAACCTGATGGCCTATGTGGGGCGCAGGCGCCTGCTTGTCACGCCCAATCGGCCGAAGGCGCGGCACAACGGCAACAGCGGGTCGCGCACGGCACGCAGGCGCGGCGCCCTGCTGGACATCCGGCGAAGGCCGCCCGATCCTTCGGCCCTCCGCAGACAAAGGGGAACCTCGATGATTCGAACAGCCGCCGCCGTCGCGCTCGCCGCCGGCCTGCTCGCCGCCTGCCAATCGGTACAGCCCCGCTCGGCGATGGACGGGCGCTGGGCCTCCGCGGACGGCGTCTTCGTGGCGACCTTCGACAGCGGCAAGTTCACGTCGCGCTTCACGAAGACGAACGAGGTGCTGGCGCAGGGCACCTATGCGGGAGACGCCGGCAATCGGATCGCCATGAACTGGCTGAGCGTCGCGACCAAGCAGCAGCGCTCGGCTACCTGCAGCTTCACCGGCCCGAACACCGTCAGCTGCCAGCAGACCGGCGGCGGCGCCTTCCAGCTCAACCGCGCAGCCTGAAACCGTGACCGCGGCCGCGGCGCCTCACGCGTCCGCGGTCGCCTCGGCGCCGCCGAAGCCGTGCATGCGCCAGGCCCATTGCAGGCCGACGATGGCACCCTTGATCGGCCTGAGGAGGCCGAGCGACATGCCGAGCGTCAGCGGGCCCCACAAGACCGCATGGAGCCAGAGCGGCGGACCGTAGAAGGTCTCCACGCCGAGCGCGGCCGTGAGCACCACATGGCCGACGATCGAGATGGTGAAATAGGGCGGCGCGTCGTCGGCGCGGTGATGGTGAAGCTCCTCGCCGCAGGCCTCGCAGCGGTCCCGCACCGTGAGAAAACCCGTGAAGAGCGCGCCTTGTCCGCAATTCGGGCAGCGGCAAAGGCCGCCCCGACCGAGCGCCGACGCGGTGTCGCGCGCCTCGCTTCCGAAATCTGCCTGCATGGTGAGAACATCCCCGGAGCGGTCCCCCGGGGCCGCCATTCGACCGTCAGTTAGGCGCACGGAGCGCCGGTCACGATGAGGCAAGCCGTCGCTCCCTCCCCTGCTCGGCGAGAGCGACGCCGACGAGCGCGCAGAAGCCGAGGAAGGTGACGACCGCCGCCGCGGCATGGGAGAATTCCCACTGCCTCCGCAGCGCTTCCCAGTTCTCCGGCACGCTCGTCCAGTTCGCGGTCGCGCGGTTCGCGGGGAAGGTCCAGGCGAAGAAGATGCCGAGCGACACGAGCTCCGCGAATGCGGCGAAGAGGGCGAGCGCGAAGGCCGCCCCGCGGCCGCGCAGCAGGATGGCGAGCGCGATGTTCGCGGCGAGCGCGCCGAAGAGGATGATGCCGAACAGCGCCCAGCCCCGATAGATGCCCTGGACGAGGAAGTACTCGGCTTCGGGAAGACCGATCTTGTTGGGCAGAGCGAAGAGATGCGCGCCGGCCGGCACGAGGGCGAGCGCAGCGAGAACGAGGGCCAGGAACTGGATTGCGCGGAGAAGCACGCGAGCCTCCTGCAATGGATCGACGGCCCCCAGGAGCCGGCCCCTCACGAGCACCGGTTCGGGAGCGGGCGCATTGCCCAACGGATCACGAGAATGTGACGGCGGCGGGGCCCGCTGCAGGACGGCTCACTTGTTCGTGCGGCCGAGCTTCTTCGGATCGGCGCCGCCCTGCGGCGTGGCGTCGTTCTCGACGTCGCCTTCGAACGTGTTCTCGCCCTCGATCTGCTCCGGATCCTCGCCGGCCGCGTAGCTGCCCTTCGAAGCGCCGATGCCCGGATTGTCCGTGAGATCGTCGCGCGGCCGGTCCTTGGGATCCTTGAACTGGTGCTTCGTGCTGGTCATTGAAGTCTCCTTTGGAAGAGCGGCGGGGCTTCGCCCGGGTCCGCGATGGTTCGAACGGGAGGGCGAAAGGATGTGTTCCTGCCATCTTCCGCCGGTAGCCAGGATCGAATCAGTGAAGCGGAGATCGACCGGGATGAAGTGCAAGCGGGTGCGTCTCGCCGGGTTGGCGGCGGCTTTGACACTTGCAGCGGCCGGGAGCGCGCATGCGCAAGGCTGCGGGACGGGCGACTTCCCGGGCTGGCTGCGCGGCGTCCGCCAGGAAGCGGCGGCTGCCGGCATTTCCGAGCGGGCGCTCGCCGCGCTCGACACCGTCCGCTTCGACCCGGCGATCGTGAAGCGCGACCGCGGCCAGGGCGTGTTCGCCCAGAGCTTCCTCGAATTCTCCGACCGCATGGTCGCCCAATACCGCCTGCAGCAGGGCGCGAAGCTGATGAAGCAGCACGCGTCCCTGTTCGCGGCCGTCGAGCGGCAGTACGGCGTCCCCGCCGCCGTCATCACCGCCTTCTGGGGCCTCGAAACCGATTTCGGCGCCGTGCAGGGCGACGTCTCGACGCTCAATTCTCTGGCCACGCTCGCCTATGATTGCCGGCGGCCCGAGGTGTTCCGTCCGGAGCTCATCGACGCGCTGCGGATCGTCGATCGCGGCGACCTCTCTGCGAAGGAGATGATCGGGGCCTGGGCGGGCGAGATCGGCCAGATGCAGTTCACGCCGTCGAACTATGTCCGCTATGCGGTTGACGCCGACGGCGACGGCCGACGGGATCTCCGGCGCAGCGTTCCCGACGTCCTCGCCTCCACGGCGAACCTTCTGCGCAGCGAAGGCTGGCGCGCCGGGGAGCCCTGGCTCCAGGAGGTGCGCGTGCCGGCGGAGCTCCCCTGGCAGGAAGCCGACCTTTCGATCCAGCACCCGCGCGCGCAATGGGCGGCCTGGGGCGTCGCCGCGGCGCAGGGCGCGCTGCCGCAGGACGGGCTGCCGGCCTCGCTGATCCTGCCGATGGGACGGAACGGCCCGGCCTTCCTCGCCTATCCGAACTTCCGCGTCTTCCTGCAGTGGAACCAGTCGCTCGTCTATGCGACGACCGCCGCCTATTACGCCACCCGCCTCGCCGGCGCGCCCGCCGTCGGCCGCGGCCGCGGCGCCGAGGCGCTGAGCACGGCACAGGTCAAGCAGCTCCAGCAGCTCCTCGCCAGGCAGGGCTACGACGTCGGCAAGATCGACGGCGTCATCGGCAGCGGCACGCGCGGCGCGGTCAAGGCCGTCCAGCTGCGGCTCGGCCTCCCGGCCGACGCCTGGCCGACCACCGAGCTCCTTCGGCGGCTCGGCGGCTGACCGCGGGCCTCAGGCCGCGCCTTGCGACGCGAACGTCTGAGGATCGAACAGCCGCAGGGCATCGTCGGCCGTCATCGGGCGGCCGAGATGATAGCCCTGCGCCTTCTCCACGCCGAGGCTTCGCAGCGCCGCGAGCTCGGCCGCCGTCTCCACGCCCTCCGCGATGACCTCGCATCCGGTTTCCGATCCGAAGGCGATGAGGGCCGAGGCCAGCGCCCTGCGCGCCGGATCGCGGTCGATGTCCCGCGTCAGGGCCATGTCGAGCTTGATGATGTCCGGGCGGAGGTGGAGGATGTGCTGCAGGCTGGAATAGCCCGCGCCCGCATCGTCGACCGCCACCCGCATCCCGGCTGCACGCAGCGGATCGAGTGCGCCAGCCAGCGCAGCGTAGTCCTCCACCGGGGCGTGCTCGGTGATCTCCAGCACGATGCGATGGAGCGGCATGCCCGAAAGCGCGCCCGCCAGATCGCCGGCGAGGATCGTGTCGGGCGAAGCGTTCACGGTGAAGTAGAGGTGAGCGGGAAAGCGCGTTCCCTCGGCGAGCGCACGGCGGATCGCGGCGAGCTCGAGCTCCACCCCCATGCCGGCTTCCGCCGCCTCGCCGAACCAGACGTTCGGCGGCCGCTCAGGGGCGGACGTGAAGCGGGTGAGGCATTCCACGCCCACCGGGCGCCCCGCGCCGGTGTGCCAGATCGGCTGATAGACGGGAAAGAAGGCCGCATCGTCGATGGCGCCGCGGATGCGCGCCCGCCTCTCCTCGGCGAGCGTGGTCGCCTCGAGCTCCCGGGCGATCTCGTAGGCGGCAAGATCGGCGAACGCGCCCATCATCCGGAGGTCGCGCTCGTTCAGCGACTTGTCCGCATTGAACCCGAGGCAGCAAAACATCCCGTAGACGCTGCCGTCCGGCATGCGCAGCGGCACGCTGAGATGCGCGCCGATCGGGATCGCCTTCGTCACCGGCATCGCCATCGCGAACGGGACCGCCGCGGTGTCCGGCATGAACGCCGGCAGCCGCCCCTCCAGGATGTGCCGGCAATAGACGTCGTCGATCGGGTTGGAATCGCCCGGCTTGAGGATGCCCTCGTTGCCCGGCGCGTCCACGGCGCGGAACACCGTCCGCTCGCCGGCGAAGCGCGAGACGTAGGCGACCTCCATGCCGAGATGCGCGCGCACGGCCTGCAGCGCGCGTTCCACCGTGGTCGCGCCCGGCCCCGCCTCTGCCGACGTGCCTGAGATCAGCCCGCGCAGCGCCACGTTCTGCTGACCTTCGCCCATTGCCGCGATCCCGATTCGCTCTTGTTCATCAGACAGAGCACACACGAAGAAAGCTTTAAGGTGGCGCCGGAGCGGGTGCGTCCCGTCGCCGCCGCCCGGCCGATACGCATCCCTCTCCCGCCCTGCCTATTCCACCGGCGGCACCTCGGCGTCGGGGTTGCGCCGGGCGCGGTAGAACAGCCGGTAGCGCTTCACCCCGTCCACGATGACGAGCACGCCGGCGGCGAACGAGAGGATGCGGACGAACAGGACCTCGTTGTCCGGATGGAGCGCCTGCGTCGCGAGGAACGCGCCGACGGTGATCTCGCAGACCGGATAGAGCATGGGCTTGGGCCGGATCTCCTCCCGCACCCAATAGGCGCCGAACCCGACGAGGAGGGCCAGCACGGCGCCGCCCGCATAGGCGATCCAGGCTGGCAGCGGCACCGAAGGCAGGATCTCCTGATGGAACGCCTCGAAACCGAGGATCAGGAGCCCGAGCAGGACGAGGCCGAGCAGGATGTCGGGCACGACCCGCTCCCGCCCGGCGGCCGTCGGCGCGCCAGCTCCGTCGGCCTTTGCCCCGGCCGCGCCGCGATCCTCATCCGACAGGCTCATTGCCCTCTCCCAGGCCGCACCGGCACGCGCCGCGGACGGGCCGCGCAAGATCCCGCTCAAGAGCTGCGGAACCGGCGCGAGCCAGCGGCCGTTTGCTCCTCTCTACTAGGGATAAGGCCATGCTGGTCCCGGATACAATGGCGCCAGGCGTCGAAAAGGCGCCGCACGAAGACACCGTTCCGGCGCCGGGGCCGAGCATCCATTCGCCCGATGCCGTCGAGTTCTACACCGAAGCGCTGACGACGCTCCAGCGTTGCGGGCCGGCATTCCTGGTGGCCGGGACGTTCGCCGTGGGTGCCTATACCGGCATCAGCCGCCCGACCAAGGACATCGACATCTTCTGCAAGCCGGGCGATTACCCGCGCATCCTGCATTGCTTCGCCGAACGCGGCTACGAGACCGAGATCGAGGACGAGCGCTGGCTCGCCAAGGTCCGCAAGGGCGTCCACTTCTTCGACATCATCTTCAATTCGACGGCCGGCGTGACGCCCGTCAACGACCACTGGTTCGAGGAGGTGCGCGAGGCCGAGATCTTCGGATCGAAGGTGCGCGTGCTGCCGCCGACCGAGCTGATCTGGTCGAAGGCGTTCGTCCAGAACCGCAACCGCTACGACGGGGCCGACATCGCCCACGTCATGCTGAAGGAGCACGAGAGCATCGATTGGCACAGGCTGCTCAGCTACATGGAGCAGTACTGGGAGATCCTGCTCGTCCATGTCCTGAACTTCCGCTTCGTCTACCCGACCGAGCGCCACCGGGTGCCCGCCTGGCTGATGCGGGAACTGCTCGACCGGGTCCGTCTGCAGGAGGAGCTGCCGGTGCCGCAAACGAAGATCTGCCGCGGGCGCATGCTGTCCCGCGCCGACTACCTCATCGACGTGAAGGAATGGGGTTTCTTCGACCCCGTCGGCGAGACGGGGACCGGCGATGGAGGGTGAGGAAGCGGCGCCGACCACGCGCATCGCGGCCCTGGCGGATCTCCATGTCGGCGACAACGACAAGTACCCCTATCGCGATCTCTTCGCGGAAATCTCGCGTGAGGCCGACGTCATGGCGCTCGCCGGAGACCTCACCAATCTCGGTACGGTGCGGCAGGCCGAGATCCTGGCCGAAGATCTGAGCGCCTGCTCGATCCCGGTCGTGGCCGTCCTCGGCAATCACGACCACGAATGCGGCTGCGCCGAGCAGGTGACCGACGTGCTCCGCCAGGCCGGCGTATGCGTGCTCGACGGCAATTCGACCGAGATCGCCGGCGTCGCCTTCGTCGGCGTGAAGGGGTTCGCCGGCGGCTTCGGCCGTTTCATGCTCGGCTCCTTCGGCGAGCCCGCCATCAAGACCTTCGTCTCCGAAACGCTGAACGAGGCGCTGCGGCTCGAGAATGCCCTCCGTTCGGTGCGTCCGGGCCGGGTGCTCGTGGTCCTCCACTACGCGCCGATCGCGCAGACCGTCGAGGGCGAGCCGCTCGAGATCTACCCCTTCCTCGGCTCGTCGCGGCTGGCCGAGACCATCGAGCGGTTCCAGGTCTCCGCCATTATCCACGGCCACGCCCATCGCGGCGCGTTCGAGGGCAGGACCGGGAGCGGCATCCCGGTCTACAACGTCGCCAGCATGATCGAGAAACCGGGCGGCCGGCCCTACCACATCCTCGAACTGTAGCCGCCGGGGAACGCGACCTCGACCGGGCGCCGCGGACGATGTAGGACCGCTGATCCGGCACGATGGGGGGTTTCATGACGAGGTTGCGCACGATCCTGCTCGCGGCGGCGGGCGTCTGGCTGTCGACGGCGGTCGCGGTCGCCGAGCCGAAGGTCGTCGCCATCACGGCCATCGTCGAGCACCCGGCGCTCGACGCGGTCCGGGACGGCATCAAGAAGGGCCTCGCCGATGCGGGCCACAAGGAAGGCGAGGACGTCGCCTACCGCTACGAGAGCGCCCAGGGCAACCCGGCCACCGCGGCACAGATCGCCCGCCAGTTCATCGGCGAGAATCCCGCCGTCATCGTCGCCATCTCGACGCCTTCCGCCCAGGCCGTCGCGGCCGCCACGCGCGAGATCCCCCTCGTCTTCTCCGCCGTCACCGATCCGGTCGGCGCACAGCTCGTCAGCGCGCTGGAAAGGCCGGGCGGGAACGTCACCGGCATCTCCGACATGCTGCCGGTCGCCGACCACATCTCCCTGATCCGCGAGATCACGCCGGAGGCGAAGCGGATCGGCGTCATCTACAATCCCGGCGAAGCGAATTCGGTATCCTCCGTCGCGGCGCTGAAGGATGCCGCCGAGCCGGAAGGGCTGACCGTCGTGGAGGCGCCTGCGACGAAGTCGGCCGACGTGCAGAGCGCGGCCCGCTCCCTCGTCGGCAAGGTCGACGCGCTGTACGTGCCGACGGACAACACCATCGTCTCGGCCTTCGAATCCGCTGTCGGCGTCGCGAACGCAGCCAGGCTTCCCCTCTATGCCGCGGATACGGACAGCGTCGCCCGCGGCGCGCTCGCCGCCGTCGGCTTCAACTATTTCGACGTCGGCGTGCAGACCTCGGCGCTCGTCGATCGCGTCCTCAAGGGCGACAGCCCGGGTGACGTGCCGGTTGCCTTCGCGACCGGCACCGATCTCCAGGTGAACAGGAAGACGGCCGACGCGATCGGCCTGACGCTGCCGGACGCGGTCCTCGAGCGCGCCTCCAAGGTGTTCGAGTAGCGCCCGCCCGGCGCGCAGGCGCGAGCGCCACGAGCAGGCGGCGGAGCGGATGTCGACGATTGCATTTTTCGGCGCGGTCGAGCTCGGGCTCGTCTACGCCTTCGTTGCGATCGGGGTCTATCTCTCCTTCCGCGTGCTCGACTTTCCCGACCTCACCGTCGACGGCTCGTTTCCCCTCGGCGCCGCGGTCACGGCCGTGGCGCTCGTCGCCGGCTGGAACCCCTGGCTCGCCTGCGCGGCGGCCATGATCGCCGGCGCGCTCGCGGGCTTCGCCACCGCCTTCGTCAGCGTCCGGTTCCGGATCCTGCACCTGCTGGCCTCGATCCTCACCATGATCGCGCTCTTCTCTATCAACCTGCGCATCATGGGCCGGCCGAACATCGCGCTCCTGAACCAGGAGACGGTCCTCAGCCCTTTCTACGGCCTGGGTCTCGCCGATCATCTCGTCCGGCCGTTGTTCCTGGCCTGTGTCGTTGCCGTCGTCGCGATGCTCGTGGCAGCGTTCCTCAAGAGCGACCTCGGTCTCGCCATGCGCGCGACCGGAGCCAATCCCCGCATGGCGCGGGCGCAAGGCGTGAGCATCGGCCTCCAGGTCATGGCCGGCGTCGCCCTCTCCAACGCGCTGGTGGCGCTCTCGGGATCGCTTTTCGCGCAGACCAACGGCTTCGCCGACGTGACCTCCGGCCTCGGCACCATCGTCGTCGGCCTCGCCGCGGTGATCGTCGGCGAGACGCTGGTCCCCCGCCGCAGCATCGCCTTGGCGATCGCCGCCTGCGTGATCGGCTCGGTCCTCTATCGGCTCGCCGTGCAGCTCGCCCTCAATCTCGACGTGCTCGGCCTGCAGGCCTCCGACCTCAATCTCGCGACCGCGCTCCTCGTCCTCCTGACGCTCGTCCTGCCGCGTTTCAGAAAGGGTGCGGCCGCCGCATGATCGAGGTCGATTCGCTTTCCGTCGTCTTCAACAAGGGCACCCCGCTCGAGCGGCGCGCGCTGCGCGGCATCTCGCTCCGCGTCGACACCGGCGAGTTCTGCTGCGTCATCGGTTCGAACGGCGCGGGAAAATCGACCCTGCTCGGCGCAATCGCCGGCGACGTGATGCCGGCATCCGGGCGCATCGTGCTCGCCGGCCGCGACGTCACGCGTCTCCCGGCCGAGCGGCGGGCGGGGCTCGTCGCCCGGGTGTTCCAGGATCCGCTCGCCGGCAGCTGCGGCGCGCTCTCCATTGCGGAGAACCTCGCCCTCGCCGCCGCGCGCGGCGGCCGGAGGGGTTTGTCGCCGGCGCTCGGCCGCATCCGCTCGGAGGCCATCCGCGCGCGCGTCGCCGAGCTCGGCATCGGCCTCGAGGACCGGCTCGGCGTGCCGATGGGCTCGCTCTCCGGCGGCCAGCGCCAGGCGCTTTCGCTCATCATGGCGACGCTCGCGCCGTCGAGCATCGTGCTCCTCGACGAGCACACCGCGGCCCTCGACCCCGCCAATGCCGAGTTCGTCCTGGAGCTCACGACCCGCCTGGCGGAACGCTTCGCGCTCACCGTCCTCATGGTCACCCATTCCATGCGCCAGGCGCTCGACCTCGGCTCGCGAACGCTCATGCTGCACGAAGGCCAGATCATCTTCGACATGAGCGGCGCGGAGCGGACGTCCCTGTCGGTGGAAGACCTGATCGAGCGTTTCCGGCAGGCGCGCGGGCAGGAACTCGCCGAGGACCGCCTGCTGGTCGGGTGATCGGGGACGTTCGGCCGCGAGATCGGTCCAGCCGCCCTTGCGCGAATAGAGGATCTTCGGGTCCTGAACGAGGAAGAAGCGGAACGTGGGCGTCGGGTCGGTGATGCGCATCCGGAACGTGACGCTCCCGCCCGGGTCGACATGCCCCTTCTCGAAGAGGATGCGGTCGGCTGGCTCGAAGAGGCGCTCATGCACCGCGAAGCGGTCCGAGAAAACGTCGGGCATGCGGCGCCCGATCTGGTCGAAGGAGAGGCCGTCCTCGTAGCTGCTCGGCCGGTCGAGCCGTTCCTGGAGCTCGAGCTCGAAGCCGGCCCAGACATGGCCCGACGCGTTTCGCACGCGCTTCACCAGCGTGACCCCCGAACTCGGGGAGACCGCCGGACCGTCCGCGCCCGTCCGCCTGATGACGAGCACGACCGGCGCCGCGCCGAGGATCTCCTCCTCCACGATCACGGGGTGCTCCGCCGTGCCGCGCCCCGCCGCCGAGAGGAGCCGGAACCCGCCGAGTTCGTCGGAGAAGGTCAGGCCGCCGGCCGAGAACTCCGCCGCCGCGCCGCGCCCCTCCGCCGACGCCAGTGCGACGGCGGCAATCGCCGCACCGATCCAGGCTGTGCCCCTCCTGCCAGGTCGTGGCATGGTCGCTCCGCAATCACGGCACGGATCGTGGCGGAGCACGGGCGGCGGGACAAGCATCGGAACGCCCCTCGCCTGCGGCGGTTTCAGGAGCGGCACAGCCGGGGAGAAGGTCGTGGCGTCCTGGATCGAGAGCGTCGTCGAAAGCACCGGCGTGCTGGGCATCGCCTTCCTGATGCTGCTGGAGAACGTGTTCCCGCCGATCCCGTCCGAGCTCATCATGCCGCTCGCCGGCTATGCGGCGGCCTCGGGCGACGCGAACATCGTGCTCGTCATCCTCGCCGGCTCCATCGGCTCGCTTGCCGGCGCCACGTTCTGGTTCGTCGTCGGACGCAAGATCGGCGAGGACGGCCTCAAGCGCTTCGCCGCGCGGCACGGGCGCTGGCTGACGCTCACGCCGAAGGACGTCGGCGACGTCGACGACTGGTTCGACCGCCACGGCCACAAGGCGGTGCTGATCGGGCGCCTGGTCCCGACCGTCCGCACCCTGATTTCGGTCCCGGCCGGGATCTCGGAGATGTCCTGGACGCGCTTCCTCGTCTATTCGGGGATCGGAACGCTGCTCTGGACCAGCGCCCTCGCGCTGCTCGGCTATGCGCTCGGCGACCGGTACGAGACGGTCGAGACCTGGATCAACCCGGTCTCGAACGTGATCTTCGCCGGCATCGCGCTCTGGTATCTGTGGCGCGTCGCGACGTTCGGCCGGCGCCTCGAGCGCGAGGACAGCGGCTCCCGCGGCCGTTGAGCGAAGCCCGGGCTAATCCGCCATCGTCTCGATCGCAGCGAAACCCTCGGCTCCGTCGCCCTCGTGGAACGGCGTCGTCACCTCCACGAAGGTGTCCGGGTAGAAGCCGTTGAAATGGGTGCGGAGCGCGAGCGAATAGGCCCCGATATGGCCGATCTCGATCCAGTCGCCGGTGTCCACCGTCTCCGGCAGCCAGAACGGGCGCGACAGGATGTCGACGGAATCGCAGGTGGCGCCGCAGACCTTGAACGGCACGAGGCCGTCCGGATTGCCGCTCCGCCTCTTGCGCGCGGGATCGGGAATGAAGCGCGCCGGGAGCGTGATCTTGCCGGTCCAGGAATCCGACAGCGAGGCCCAGATCCCGTCATTGATGTAGAGGCGCTTCCCCTTCTTCAGGAGCACCCGGACGAGGACCGAGAAGGCGCGGGCGACGATGACGCGCCCGGGCTCGGCGATGAGCGGCAGGTCGGAGAAGCCCCATTCCGCGAGGTCGGAGCGAAGCCGCGCCATGAGCGCGTCGATGGAGGGCATCTTCGGCTTGGCGCGCTTCGGGTCGTGGCCGTAGGAGGCCGGGAACCCGCCGCCGACGTCGAGCCCCGCGAGCGCCACGCCGGCGCGCGCACGGACCCAGTCGGCCGAGGCCAGCGCGCGCTCGTAGACGTCCGGGTCCTCGATCTGGCTCCCGACATGGAAGCAGAGCCCTGTCCTGAACCCGATCCGGTCGAGCCTCTGGAGCAGCTCCACGGCATGCGCGGGCGCGGCCCCGAACTTCTTGGAGAGCTCGTAGGCGGCGAGACCCTTGGTCTGGAGCCGCACGTAGAGCGTGATGTCGGCCGGGTCGAGGTCGAGCGCGCGGACGATCCTCAGGATCTTCGCGATCTCGTCCTCGTGGTCGAGCGCCATCACCCGGATCGCGTACGTTTCCAGCGCGAGCCTGATGTCCGACTGCGCCTTCACCGGATGCATGTAGAGGAGCTCGGCATCGGGCGAGACCTCGCGCACCGCACGGAACTCGGCCGGGCTCGCGACGTCGAAGGCGGTGATGCCGACCTCGGCCAGCGAACGGAGCACCATCGGCTCCCCGTTCGTCTTGACCGCGTAGGCGGTCTTGCCCGGGAAGGCGGACATGAAGGCGCGCGCATCCTCCTTCAGCACCGCAGGGCGGAAGCAGTAGACCGGAACGTCCGGCCGCATCGCGAGCGCGGCCTCGCGGGCCGTGGTGAAGCGGTCGATGGCGGCATCCTCCTCTTGGTGACGCAACTAGGCGTGTGCCGGCCGGCGAAAACCCCGCTCCGCCCCGGACGGGCGCGGACGGGCCTTCTTTCCTTCACCGGCTTCCTGTCCCCTCGGCGGCAGTGGTACTCTGCCTTGCTCGCTACGGTCGAGCGATGAGGGAGGAAACCAGATGTACAAAGCGTTGTTGGCCTCGGCTGCCGCGCTGGCGCTGCTCGCAGGCGCCGCGATGGCGCAGTCCCGCGACAACATGGAGAGGCTCGGCCAGTTCCGGACGACCGGAACCTCCATGCAGTTCGAGATGGTGAACCAGTCCGGGGAATTCGCGGACCAGATCCGGGAGAACCTCAAGAAGATCAAGATGCCGTCCGGCTTCAAGATCGAGCTCTTCGCGGTCGTTCCCGATGCGCGCCACATCGCCGTCGGGCCGCAGGGGATCGTGACCATCGTGGGCACGCGCAAGGATGCCGTGTGGGCGATCACCGACCGCAACAAGGACCGCAGGGCCGACGAGGTGAAGCGCTTCGCGCCCTCGATCGATTTCGTCATTCCGAACGGCGTGTGCTTCTCCAAGGACGGCTTTCTGTTCATCGCCGAGCAGAACCGGGTCCTGGTCTTCCCCGCGGCAGAGTTCTTCTACGAGAGCCCGGACGTCGCCGTCGGTGAGGTCGTGAAGAAGGGCGAGCTGATCCCGGAGGACGAGGAGAGCTTCAACCACACGGCGCGCGTCTGCGACGTCGGGCCTGACAACAAGCTCTACATCTCGCTCGGGCAGCCCTTCAACGTGCCGGCCCAGGAGAAGCTCGACAAATACAACGAGCGGGGCATCGGCGGCATCATCCGCATGGAGCGCGACGGCTCGGGCCGGCAGGTCTACGCCCGGGGCATCCGCAATTCGGTCGGGCAGGACTTCAACCCGGCGAACGGCGAGCTCTGGTTCACCGACAACCAGGTCGACGGCATGGGCGACGACATCCCGCCCGGCGAGCTGAACCGCGCCACCGGCCCGGGCCAGCATTTCGGCTTCCCCTGGTATGGCGGCGGCAGCGTGCGGACGAACGAGTACAAGGATTCCGAGCCGCCGGAAGACATCGTGTTCCCGGAGGTCGAGATGGCAGCCCACGCCGCGGACCTCGGCATGATGTTCTATACCGGCCGCATGTTCCCGGCCGAGTACCGGGGCGGGATCTTCTCGGCGCAGCACGGCTCGTGGAACAGGACGACGCCGGTCGGGGCGCGCGTCATGTTCACCTCGCTCAACGAGGACGGCAGCGCCAACGAGTCGAAGCCCTTCGCGGAGGGGTGGCTCTCCGAGACCGGCGAGTATCTGGGGCGGCCGGTCGACGTCGCGCAACTGCCGGACGGATCGCTCCTGGTCTCCGACGACCTCGCGGGCGCGGTCTACCGCATCTCCTACGAGCAGTGACGAGAGAGGCTGCGGCGGTTTCCGCCGCAGCCGTCCCAGGGCTCAGCGCCTGCGCCGCACGGCGCGGGCGAAAAGCGGAATCGGCGCGGGATCGCCGCGGCGCGGCGTGCCCCGCGCATTGCCCATCAGCAGGATTGCGGTGGAAACCGCGCACGCGCCGAAGGTGGTGGCGAGGCCCACCGCCAGGAGCACGACCGGAAGGATGGGAAGGTCCGAACGCATCACGCGCTGCCCGAGCCCTCCGGTATCGAGCGCCAGCAGGCAGGACGCGAGGGCGAGGCCGGCCAGACAGCCGAGGCCGTAATTCACGAGCATGAAGCGAACCAGCTGCGGCATGCGAGCCTCCACCCCATGTGCGAGCAAGATCGGGCATCCCACTCGAGACTAAGCTCGTTCGCCCGGGCCGCGGCACTGTTGCGACTGACAACAACATCGCGAACGCAAAGGTTCCGGGCAGGTGCAGCGAAGCTGCTTCGAACGGTCTATGGTGCGCCGCAGCACAATCTCTGTTTTTGATCTGCGACGGGATGAATTACACTCGGCCTGCAGATCAGAGCGAGGCCACTACGATGATCTTAGCGAAGCCTCTGAATTTGATCGCGATATGTGCCGCGTTCGCGTTCATCGGTGCGATCGTCGTCGGGGTGCTGTAATCGTCGGCGGAGCCACCCCGTGACCTGAATCGGCAGCGAGCGTCAGGCGGCCGCTCGCTGTTCTCCACAGGCGGGAACGCCGAGGAACCGGCAGATCGCCTCCGGAAGATCCGCCTTGTTCAGCGTATAGATGTGGAACGTCGTCACGCCCCGGGAAACCAGGTCGGCGATCTGTTCCGCAACGACGGCGGCGGCCATCAGCCGGTGCCCGTCGGTGCCGGCTTCCAGGCCGGCGAACCGGTCCTTCAGCCGGTCGGGTATGGTCGCGCCGCAGCGCCCCGCGAAATTGCAGACGCCGCGGAAATCGTTGATCGGCATGATGCCGGGCACGATCGGGATGGCGATCCCGGCAGCGCTGGCGCGCTCCAGATAGGCCTCGAACACATCGTTCTCGAAGAAGAACTGGGTGATCGCGCGGTCGGCGCCGGCATCGATCTTGCGCTTCAAGGTGTCCAGTTCGGCATCCCAGTCGGGGCTGTGCGGATGCTTCTCGGGATAGGCCGAGACGGAGATGTCGTCCGCCCCCCTGTCCTTCAGGCGCCGGACGAGGTCGGCCGTGTGCGTGAAGCCTTCCGGATGCGGCTCATAGGGCTGCGCCATGCCCCCTTCCGAATCGCCGCGCAGCGCCACGTAGCGCCGCACCCCCACTTCCTCGAACGTGTCGATCACGGCATCGAGTTCGTCGCGGCTCGCGCCGACGCAGGTGAGGTGAGCGGCCGTTGCGAGGTTGCTCGCCTGGATCATGTCCCGGACGGCGACGAGGGAACGCTCCCGCGTCGTGCCGCCGGCGCCGTAGGTCATCGACACGAAGGCCGGCCGATAGGCCTTCAGCCGGTCCACGCAGGCGTTCAGGTTCTGAAGCTGCACGTCGCTCTTCGGCGGAAAGAACTCGAAGGAGATCGCGTACCGGTCGGTGCGGGGGGCCGGATGGCCCTGGGCATGGCTCGTCATCAGGCGTATTCCCCTGCTTCTGTCGTTGCGGATCGACCGGCGGCAATGCTTTCGGCCGACCAGATCGTCACGGTGAGGCGCGCGTCGGACCCGGCCGTGGGCGCGAGATCCTCGACGGCCCTCAGGTGCAGCCCTGCGCCGGAAATCCATTGCGCGACCTGGCCCTGGCCGAAGCCCAGTCGGCGGTGCGCGTGCTCCGCGCGCAGGAATTCGAGCGCGTGCGGTGCGAAATCGACGACCAGCAGGCGTCCGCCCGGCGCAAGGACGTCCGCCGCTTCGGCGAGCGCCCGCTGCGGATCCTCGAGAAAATGCAGCACCTGGTGGATGACCACCAGGTCGAAGCTCTCGCGGACGACCGGTAGGTTGGTTCCGTCGCCGATCCGCACCCGGGCATTGGTGATGCCGGCGCGCTCCAGCTTTGAGCGCGCCACGGCGAGCATCGCCGGGGAGAGGTCGATGCCGAGCGCCCTGTCGTACCGGTCGGCGAAGAGCTCCAGCATCCGCCCGGTGCCGGTGCCGATGTCGAGCATGGAGCGGAACGGCCCGGGGCCGGCGGCGGCGAGGATCGCGGTCTCCACCTCGCGCTCTGGCACGTGCAGGGACCGGATGCGATCCCATTCCTCGGCATGCCGGCCGAAATATTGCTCTGCGTCCTCCTGCGCCTGGCGCCGCAGCACCTCCAGGCGGTCGCGGTCGCGCCGGAGCGTCGGGTCGCTCCGGTCGAGGCCGCCGAGAAGGGCGCGCGCGACCTCCGCCTCGTCCTCGGCCAGGCGGTAATAGACCCAGGATCCTTCCGGGTTCCGCGCCACCAGCCCCGCATCCGCCAGAATCTTCAGGTGGCGCGAGACGCGCGGCTGCGACTGGCCCAGAATGTCGGTGAGATCCTTCACGGTCCGCTCGCCTTCGGCAAGCAGCGCGAGCAGACGCAGCCGGCTGGGCTCGCCCGCCGCCTTCAACTGGTCCACCAACCTGACGACTGTCGAACCCACCAGATCGTCCTCAACACGCATATGCGGATATCTTTATATCGTTACTAGGCGGAGGACAAGTGCAGGCGGGTGCCTTTGCCGTGGCGGCGCGATATGCAAGGGCGGATGCAGCGAGGAGGCCGGCGTGCAGGACCAGCGAACGGGCGAGATCGCCCTCCCCTTCGATCCGGGATCCCAACCCCCGGACGCCGGCCTGGTCTATATCGGCCGCGCGCGCACGCCTTGGCACGAGCGAAAAGCCTGCCCGCACAATCCGCGCGAGGCTCGCGAGCGCGCCCTCCCCGCGCAGCTCGAAATCGACCCGCCCTGGCGCACCGGTCTCAAGGACATCGCGGCCGGCGACCGGCTGATCGCGCTCTACTGGATGGACCAGGCCCGCCGCGACCTGATCGTCCAGACGCCGCGCCACAGGAACGCTCCCGTCGGGGTGTTCTCGCTGCGCTCGCCCGTCCGTCCGAACCCGATCGCGCTGTCGGTGGTGCGCGTCCTCGCCTGCGATCCGGATCGGGGCGTGATCGATGTCGACGCGCTCGACTGCGTCGACGGCACGCCGCTCCTCGACATCAAGCCCTACCTCGAGAGCATCGACGCGCTGCCCCCGGGCTGATCTGCGGGCTGCTTGGGCGGCTGACTCGGGGTCAGCCCCGGCCGCGCGTCCTGGTCTTGTTGGGTTCCGCGTGCCGCTCGAGGAAGGCGATCATCGTTCCGGCGACGTCGACGCCGGAGGCCCGCTCGATGCCCTCCAGCCCGGGCGAGGAGTTCACCTCCATCACGACCGGCCCGTGATTCGACCGCAGCATGTCGACGCCGCAGACGTTCAGCCCGAGCGTCTTCGCCGCCCGGATGGCGGTGGACCGCTCCTCCGGCGTCAGCTTCACCGGCTTCGCCTCGCCGCCCCGATGGAGGTTGGAACGGAATTCGTCGGCGGGGCCCTGCCGTTTCATCGCGGCGATCACCTTCCCGCCGATCACGAAGGCGCGAATGTCGGCGCCGCCGGCCTCGCGGATGAATTCCTGAACGAGGATGTTCACGTTCGCCCCGCGGAACGCCTCGATCACCGACTTCGCGGAACTCTCCGTTTCACCGAGCACGACCCCGATGCCCTGAGTGCCCTCTATCAGCTTGATGATGACGGGCGGCCCGCCGACGAGCTTCAGCACTTCGGCCGTCTGCTTCGGATCGTGCGCGAACGCCGTCACGGGCAGGCCGATGCCGGCGCGCGCCAGCAATTGCAGCGCGCGCAGCTTGTCGCGCGAGCGGCCGATCGCGACCGATTCGTTGAGCGGCCATACGCCCATCATCTCGAACTGCCGAAGAACCGCGAGGCCGTAATAGGTCACGGAAGCGCCGATCCGGGGAATGACGGCGTCGTAGCCCTCCAGCCTCTCGCCGTTGTAATGGAGATCCGGCCGGTGCGACGTGATGTTCATGTAGCAGCGCAGCGTGTTCACGACGTCGATGTCGTGGCCGCGGGCCTTCGCCGCCTCGCAGATCCGCTTGTGGGAATAGAGATCCGGATTGCGGGCGAGCATGCAGATCTTCAATCGGGCGTACTCCAGAATCTAGCCGGCGGTGGCTTTAGCCGATCGCCGCGCCCGTGTCGCGCGGCGACGGAAGTCCGGCCGGCCGCAAAGCCATGATCGTGCCGCATCGACGAGCGCGCGCCCTGCCAGCGCCTCGCGACCGATCAGCATCGGGAGATCCATCCGCTCGCGGTTGGTGAGGCTGAGCTCGATCGGCCACACCCGATCGGCCAGGCCGAGGTCGCACCGGATCACGTACCGGGTCTCGACCCCGCCATTGGAACTGCGCACCTGCCGGCGGTCCACGATCTTCGCCTCGTGCCAGGGCGTGTCCGCGCCCTCGCCTGTCACGTCGAAGCGAACATAGGGCGCGCCGTCCTTATCGAAAGGCTCGATGGAGCCGGCGTGAAGCGATGACGTCTTCGCGCCGGTGTCGATCTTCGCATGGATGAGGCCGATGCCGAGGCCGGGCAAGCTCGCCCATTCCCGCCAGCCGATGACGAGCGGCCCACCGGGCGGCTTGTCGGCGCTCCGGGAGAGGGCGCTTATGCGGGGATCACCCGCGAGGAAGATCTTCGGGCTCGTCATGCGCCGAACAGATCATGGCACGGCCATCGCTGCATGAGGCACACTCCTGATCCGGCGAGACTGGCAGGACATATCACCCGCTCGCCGGTGCCGGAACCCGCGCCGGAGCAATCCGCAGACGGTGGGCGGCGCGCGCCCACCGTCGATTCGGCGCGGATCTCTGTCAGGTCGGCGATCTGCGCTTACGGCCGGGCGGGTGCCGCTCCGGCCGACTTCGGGGAACCCACGAGGGCGCCGGCAACCTTTTCCGACGCGTAGCCGAAGAGCGCGCCCACCACCAGCGACAGCGCGATCGTGACGAGCGGGTTTGCGAGGCTTGCGGCAGTCAGCTCCGCGATCTTGCCTCCCGCCAGCGTGTAGGCTGCGACAGAGGCGAAGCCGTAGACCATCGCCGGAATGGTCGAGAAGATCGGCACATTGGCCAGGAGCACCATTGCGGCGACGCCGAGGCCGACGGCGATCCCCGCCCACAGCGGCAGGCCGAGCGCATCTGCCAGGCCGGTGCGGGTCACGACGAGCAGCGTGATCCAGGCCATGACGGCACCGGCCACCGTGCAGATGATGGTCGATTTCAGCGCAGGCTCCTTGCCGCCGGAATGGAAGAAGCAGCCCCAGGCGATGAACGCGGCCCAGATCTGCAGGGCCCCGGCGAGAGGGCCCAGAAAGAGCCAGGTCGCGACGGCGCCCAGCCCGCCGATGCTTATGGCGAGAGCGGTTATCAGTGGCATGACGTTTCCCCCTTCCCGAGCCGGCGGAACGTCCGACGCCGGCGCTGCCGGCTCCTGTCGTGGATTGGCCGGCGCCCGATGCGAGGGCCTCCCACATGAGAAACGTTACCAGAATACGGAAAAGCCGGCAATGCGCCGGCTATCCATTGATCCCGGCCGGATCACCTGCCGGGGGCGCGCGGCGCGCACACCTGGAGGGCGCCCGGGTGGATCGCGAACCGCGCCGGCGTCTGCGCGACGGTCTTGCCGTCCGCCCGCACCGGCATAGGCCGCCCGGTCGCGATCGTGACCGCCCGCCCGGAACGGACCTCGACGCCGTTCCAGCGGTCCTGGTGCCCGGTCAGGAAGGACGGCACCATGAGGAGGAGGCGGAGCCGGCTGCTCTGCTCGACCGAAAAGACGTGAAGCAGCCCGTCGTCGATGCGCGCCGCCTCGGACACGGTCCCCATCCCGCCGAAGAAGCGACCGTTCCCGACCGTGATCTGGACGGCCCTGACACTTGTCGCTTCGCCGTCGATGGTGACCTCCGCATCGAACGGCGCCATGCGCGCCACCGAGCCGAGCGCCGCCATCAGGTAGCCGAAGCGGCCGAACCGCCGTTTCAGCGCCTTCGAGCCGCTCGAATCCAGCGCCGCACCGATCCCGAGATGCGCCACGTTGAGGTAGAGTTCCCCGTTGACCTCGGCGACGTCGATCCCGCGCCGTCCGCCGTCGACGACGACCTCGGCGGCGGGTCCGAGGGCGAGCGGAATCCCGAGGTTCCGGGCGAGATCGTTCGCGCTCCCGGTCGGCAGCAGCCCGAACGGCAGCGCCGTTTCGATCAGCGCCCGGGCGGCGTGATGAATCGTCCCGTCGCCGCCCGCGAGCACGACGAGATCCACTTTGCCGTCATGGGCGCGGACCAGGCCGTCGACCTGACGGGACTTGGCGACCTGTTCCAGCGCGACGGCCCAGCCCGCACGCGCAAAGACCGCGAGCGCCGCATCGAGCGGCTCCCTTCCGTTCCGGCTTCCCTGGTTGACGGCGACGAGGACCCGCATCCGAACTCCGCAGCCACAGGAATGCTGATTGAGAGAAGCCGTTGCGCCACCGCAGATGCAAGAGGTCAGCCGGCGCATCGGATCCGCGAAGGTCCGCCGAGCTGGCCGACGAGCCTTCACAGCTACCGCCATTTGCCGTAAGCCGGGCTGTGAACGGGGGCGGCTGCAATGGCATCCCCGGCGCTCCATCGCACCACCCGGCAGTCCCGGTCTCGAACGCGGAATCATGCGGATCATCCACGTTTCCAACTTCGAGACGAAGAACGACCTCGCCTTCGCCTACCATACGGCGCGGAAGCTGAGCTTCGGCCTCGTCCGGCTCGGATACGCCGTGTTCGACTTCAGCGACCGCGACATCGCGCGGGCCGAAGGGATCCTGAAGCACCGCAAGTTTGGCGTGGGTCCGACCAACCGCAAGCTCGTCAACGCCTGCCGGAACATCCGTCCGCATCTCGTCCTGCTCGGCCATGCCGATGTGATCCGCCCCGACACCCTCGCTGAAATCCGGGCGATCCTGCCGGAGGTGCGGATCGCCCAGTGGAACCACGACGCGCTGTTCGTGCCGTCCAATTGCGTGAAGATCGGCCGGAAGCTCGACGTCGTCGACGCCACCTTCGTCACCACCGCAGGCGACGAGCTGCGGCAGTTCGCGCGACCCGGCAAGATTGCCGCCTACATGCCGAATCCGGTCGATTCCAGCATCGAGAGCGGCCGCGCCTTCGCCGAGCAGGCGCCGCGCTACGACCTCTTCTTCTCCAGCCGGAATCCCCACGCTCGCCGCATGTGGGACGGCGTCCCCACCGAGAACGAGGCGATCGCGCGCCAGCTGGAGGCCGCGCTTCCCGGCCGCCGGTTCGCCCTGCCCGGCCTTCCGGGGAACCCGCATCTCTACGGCATGGACTACATCGAAGCCCTCGGCGGCAGCCGCATCGGCCTCAATCTCAACATCCGCAACGACGGCTACCTCTACGCGTCCGACCGGATGGGCCACATGCTCGGCAACGGCGTGCTCACGACGATCGACCGAGGCAGCGGCTTCGACCGTATGTTCCGGGAGGACGAGGCGCTGTTCTATTCCTCTGCGGGAGAGCTCGTCGAGCGCATCCGCTACTTCCTCGAGCACGACCAGGAGTTGCGGGACACGGCCGAACGGGGCTGGCGTCGCGCGCACGCCATGTGCGACGGCGCGCGCGTCGCCAAGTATCTCGTGGAGCAGACCATGCGGGTCCCGCTGTCGGAAGCGTACGAGTGGCCGACCGAGACCTATTGAGGGAACGCGGCACGCCGCTGCCGGAGGTCGAAGCGGCCGCCCGGCGCCTCGGCTGGATGGTCGCGGTAGCCGCCGGCGTGACCCTTTCGGCGCCGCTCTTCCTTTCCGGTCCGGCGCTCGGGGCGGTCGGCGCGCTCGGGCCCACCGTTCTGCTCGCCCTGATCGGCCTCCGGCGCATGTCGGTTCTGGCGATCCGATGGCCGGCCGCCGGACTGATCCTGGCCTACCTGCTCTGGTTGTGGGCAAGCCACTTCTGGTCGGATCCGCTCCGGCCGGGGGCAGTGCTGGAGCAGTTCGGGAAGGGCGTCAACATCGTCGCCTTCATCGCTGCCTATGCCCTCCTCCGGGCAGAGCGACCGGGCCTCGTGGCCCGGGCCGAGCGGGTATTCGCCGCCATCGCCGCAGCACTCGGCGCCGCCGCCATCGTGCGCTTCCTTCTCGTCCCCGACGACACGTTCCGGCTGCACGGCTTCGGCGCGGCATGGAACAGCGTCCTCGCCGGCATTTCGTTCGGTGCGGCCGTCGTCATCGTGGCGGCCCGCGCGATCGGCGAACGGACCGGCATCGCCACAACTCTCCTCTCCGCGGCGGCCTGCGCCGTCCTGATCGCCGCCGTCGTGCTCAGCGGAAGCCGCGGCCCGTTGGTCGGCCTCGCGCTGGCCCTGGCGATCATCATGCTCGGTTCGCTGCGTCGGGCACGGTTGCCGGCGCTCGCCGTCGCGGCCGCGGTCGGCGTGGGGATGCTCGCCTTCGTCGGGCTGGACGATCTCCCCGCAAGAGGCCTTTCCCACCGGCCGGAACTCTGGAAGCAGGCGCTCGCCTATGCCGAAAGCCATCCGCTCTTCGGCTACGGCGCCGGAACGCGCCTGTCGTTTTCGCTGCCGGGCGACCTCCAGCTGCACATGCCGCACAACGTCTTTCTCTCCGCGCTCCTTCAAGGCGGCGCGGTCGCGGCGGGGCTCCTCGCGGCGCTCTGTGCCGCCCTTCTGCTCGCGGCATGGCGGGCGCGATCCGGGCCGGACCGGATCGCACTGCCGCTGCTCGTGTTCGGACTCGTCTGCGGGATGGTGGACCGCAAGGTCGAACTGGCGAGCCTGTCGGTCGAGTACCTGACGCTCTGGTATTCGGCGGCCCTGCTCCTGGGCGCGGCCGCCGAGGCTAGAAGCCGGCGGATTGGCCGAAGCGGTAGTTGATGCCGACGCGGGCGGTGTGCGTCGTCGGCTCCACGCGGAGCGCGCCGCCGCCGGGCACCGCATAGGTCGCATCTCCGAGCCGCGTGTACCGGTACTCGGCCTTCAGCGAGACGGCGTCCGTCAGCTTGGTCTCGATGCCGCCGCCGGCCGTCCAGCCGTGGAAGCTCTCCGTGTCCCGTCCGGCGAAGCCGCCCGGGGTCGCGACGAAGCTCGCCTCGAGCTTCTCCCAGCTGTAGCCGCCGAGCGCATAGAGCAGCGTGGTCGGATTCACCGTGATGCCGGCGCGGGCCAGCAGATCGAAGCCCCATTGCGCGTCGAGATCGGCATCGACTCGGGTGCCGCCCATGACCGCGAACGCGCTGCTGCCGACGTTCGACCAGTAGATGTCGGCGAGCACGCCGACGACGAGATTGCCGCCGACCTGGGCGTCGTAGCCGATGGAGCCCTCGATCACGAAGCCCTCGCCGCCGACGCCGCTCACGCCCGCGACCGGCGCGCCGCCCACGGAATAGGTCGAGTCGTGATTGCCGACGCCGCCGCCGAGGCTGACGCCGAGGTAAGGTCCGGACCAGGTCGCCGGATAGGAGGCCGGACCGGCATCGTATCCGTAGCCGGCAACGTCGGCGGCGAAGGCGGGCGCCGAGCCGGCGACAAGAATGGAGGCAAAGGTGCAGAAGCGGGCGAGCGCGGAGGACGCCATGACAAAACTCCAGCGTTGCTCAAGGTGAACGACTCGTGCCCTGCCGAGGTTAAGAGACGGTAAAGCGCCGCGCTGCATGCCCTCCGACCACCTGGCGGCCCGGGCCTCCGGCCCGACCGTACGGCGCCCCATCTGTGGCTCAGATGCCGAGGTAGCGAAGCCCCGCCACGGCCGCGACCCCGACCGCCAGAGCAGCGTTCGCCGGCAGCTTCAACGCCGCAAGGACCGTGGCCAGCGCGGCGACCGTCTCGGCGGGGCCGGTGGAGAGTGCCATCGGCGCAACCAGCGCCGTCATCACGGCGGTCGGAACGGCGTCGAGCGCCGCCTCGACCCGCGGGTGGATGCGCTCGAACCGGGAGAGGACGAGATCGCCGGCGACGCGCGTGCCGTAGGTGACCACCCCGAGGAGAAGGATGAGCAGCGTGCTCTGCCATGGATCGCTCATGCCGCCCTCCGGGGCCGGTCTGCGAGGATTGCCGCGACCGCTATGCCGGCAAGCGCGCCCGCCCCCATGTGCCAGGGCGAGCCGACGAGCGCATGGACGGCGACGGCGGCGGCTGCGCTCGCGACGACTACCGGAACGGCGTTGCGCCGGTGCCGGAACCCGACCAGGAGCGCCGTGAAATAGGCGGTGAGGACGAAGTCGAGGCCGACGGCATGAGGGTCCTCGATGAGCGACCCGAACAGCGCACCGAGCGCGGTGGCCGCCTGCCAGCTCGCATAGAGGAGCAGGGCCATGCCGAAATAGTAGGCGGCTCCGAGCCGCGGCCCGGCCATTTCGGCGAGCGCGTAGAGCGGGTCCGTCAGGAACGCGAATGCGCCGAGCCGGCCGGCAAGCGGCCATTCCCGGAGCTTCCGGCCGAGCGCAGCGCTGTAGAGCACCATCCGGAAGTTCACCGCCAGCACCGAAAGGATGATCGTCCACACGGGCAGCGGGAACCGCCAGAGCTCGAGGGCGACGAACTGGGATGCGCCGGCATAGACGATCATGCTCATGAGCATGATCTCCTCGAACGGCATGCCGCGCTGGGCGGCGAGCGCGCCGAACACCATGCCGAACGGCGAGGCGGCGACGGCAATGGGCGCCATGGCGCGCATCCCGGCGCGGAAGGACAAGGCCTGGTGGGTCATGGATTTCAATCGTGGCGAGCCGCGGATCGGCTTGTTCGTCCGTGCATATACGCCGGGTCGGCGACCGCGTCCCGTTCACAAGAATGAAGGACCGATCAATGCGATTGAAGCTTGCCGCGCCGGTGGCGGCGAGTCCTCCGCCGAAATACTCAAGCAAGAAAAACTCGTGGTTCGTTCGTGAGTTGCGCGACATTTTGGAGCTGAGAAACATACGCCTACTTGTCGAGTAAAATTGTTTGTCCCGCCTATTGCTAAGAAACCCGGTTTCGTTCAATTCTCTGCAAGAATTCGCGAGCCAGGTCGACCGTGAGGTGCGTCGGGAATGAGCCCGGTCCGCCGCCGGAGAAGCGCGTGAATCGCGATTGCGGGATCAAGAAACAAACCGACGGGGGGAAAGCATGGCGATCGTAAGCGGCGGAGCCGGACGGGACTTCATCCACCGGTCAGGCGACGGCCGCGTGCCGCCGGCCGGGTATAACGACGTGTCCGGCGCGACGACCGGCGCCGACGTCATCGACGGCAAGGGCGGGGACGACATCCTGTTCGGAGACGCCGGCGACGACGTGATCCGCGGCGGAGCAGGCAACGACACGCTCGAAGGCGGTGCCGGCGACGATGTTCTCGCGGGTGGTTCCGGGGACGACGTGATCCGCGGCGGGGCGGGGCTCGACACTGCGAGCTACGCAGGATCGACGGCGGGCGTGACCGTGAGTCTGGCGACGACCGGCCCGCAGGACACCGGCGGCGCCGGCATCGACACGCTCGCCTCCATCGAGAACTTGGTCGGCTCCGCCTTCGGCGACACCCTCGCCGGCAACGGGCAGGCCAACGCGATCTGGGGCGGTGCCGGCGACGACACGATCCGCGGCGGCGGCGGCGACGACGCCCTCTACGGCGGTGCCGGCGACGACGTTCTCGCCGGTGGTTCCGGGGACGACCTGCTCCACGGCGGGACGGGGCTCGACACTGCGAGCTACGCCGGAGCGACGGCGGGCGTGACCGTAAGTCTGGCGACGACCGGCGCACAGGATACCGGCGGCGCCGGCATCGACACGCTCGCCTCCATCGAGAACCTGCTCGGCTCCGCCTTCGGCGACACCCTCACGGGCAACGGGCAGGCCAACGTGATCTGGGGCGCTGCCGGCGACGACACGATCCGCGGCGGCGGCGGCGACGATGCTCTCTACGGCGGTGCCGGCGACGACGTGCTCGCGGGTGGTGCCGGGAACGACCTGATCCACGGCGGGGCGGGGGTCGACACGGCGAGCTACGCCGGAACAATGGCGGGCGTGACCGTGACTCTGGCGACGACCGGCCCGCAGGACACCGGCAGCGCCGGCATCGACACGCTCGCCTCCATCGAGAACCTGGTCGGCTCCGCCTTCGGCGACACCCTCGCCGGCAATGGGCAGGCCAACGCGATCTGGGGCGCTGCCGGCGACGACGTGATCCGCGGCGGCGGCGGCGATGATGCCCTCTACGGTGGTGCCGGCGACGACGTGCTCGCGGGTGGCTCCGGGGACGACCTGATCCACGGCGGGGCGGGGGTGGACACGGCGAGCTACGCCGGATCGACGGCGGGCGTGACCGTGAGTCTGGCGAAGAACGGCGCACAGGACACCGGCGGCGCCGGCATCGACACGCTCGCCTCCATCGAGAACCTGGTCGGCTCCGCCTTCGGCGACAGGCTGACGGGAAACAGCCTGAGCAACAGCCTCCTCGGCGGCGCTGGCGACGATATCCTCGCCGGGCTGGCAGGCGACGATACGCTGAAGGGCGGCGCTGGGTCCGACACGGCGGATTATCGCGCCTCGCCCGCGGCGGTCACAGTCAATCTCGCATCGGGAATCGCCCTGGACGGCTTCGGCGGCACCGACTCCCTCGTGAGCATCGAAAACGTTCTCGGCTCTGACTTCGACGACACCCTGATCGGAAACGGCCTCGAGAACATGCTCGTCGGCGGTCAAGGAGACGACACGCTGGACGGGCGCGGCGGAGACGACGTTCTCGTTGGCGGCACGGGCAACGACACGCTGATTGGCGGCGCCGGCGACGACATCCTCGAGGGCGGCACGGGCGACGACCACCTGTCCGGCGGGGACGGGAGCGATCTGCTCGTCGGCGGCGCGGGGCAGGATGTCCTCCGGGGCGACGCCGAAGGCGGAGCGCTGGCGGCCGACACCTTCGCCTTCGCGTTCGGCGACAGCGGTGTCACCTGGTCGTCCGCCGACGTGATCCTCGATTGGGACGCGGCGCTCGACTGGATCGACCTGCCGATCGCAGCGACGTTCTGGAACTATTACGAAAGCTGGACCTACACCGAGACTTACATCTACGGCTTCTGGACCTGGACGCCCGGCTGGTGGACGACAGGCTGGTGGTCGCCCTGGTGGGGCTGGACCGGAAGCTGGTGGCACCCGGGCTGGTCGTACTGGACCTCAGGCTATTGGTGGTACTATCCGAGTTGGGCCTTTTCCATCGAGGAGGCCGCCAATTTCGCCAACGACCATGTCTGGGGATTCGCCCATTTCTTCACCTGGAACTGGTGGACGAATACGGGCTACCTCGTGTCCGACCTCGACGGCGACGGCATCTTCGAGACCGGCCTCGTGATCGAGGGCGCGGGGTCGGACGCCGGCATGGACTTCTCGAACATCGTCTAGATCGAACCCGCTCCGGTGCCCGCGCCGGGGCGGGACCTTTCACGCCCCCACGAGGTGGAACCAGGCGTCCTCGTCGATGACTTCCACGCCGAGCTCGGCCGCCTTCTTCAGCTTCGACCCGGCGCCCGGGCCGGCCACGACGAGGTCGGTCTTCGCCGAGACGGATCCCGACACCCTCGCGCCGAAGCGCTCCGCCATCGCCTTCGCCTCGTCGCGGGTCATCCGTTCGAGCGAACCGGTGAAGACGACGGTCTTGCCGGCGACCGGGGAGCCGGTGGCCTGCTCTTCCATCGGCCGCGGCGAGACGAAGGAGAGGAGACGGTCGAGCTCTTCCTGATTGTGCGCCTCGCGAAAGAACTGGACGATCGCCTCGCCCACGACGGGGCCGATGCCGTCGATCCCGTCGAGTTCGGCCCAGGCCTGCTCGTCCTGCCGGCCGGCTGCCGAAGCCACCTCGCGAAAGCGGGCGAATGTGCCGAAATGGCGGGCGAGCAGGCGGGCGTTGGTCTCGCCGACATGGCGGATGCCGAGCGCCAGGATGAATCGGTTGAGGTCGATCTCGCGGCGCGCCGCGATGGCGCCGAGAAGATTGCGGATGCTGGTCGGACCATAGCCCTCCCTGCCCTTCAGGCGCGCCTCGTCGAGGCGGAAGATGTCCGACGGGTGGGCGATCAGCCCGTCGCGGTAGAACGCCTCGACCTGCTTCTCGCCGAGCCCTTCGATGTCGAGGGCGTCGCGGGCGACGAAATGGCGGAGGCGCTCGATCGCCTGCGCCGGGCAGACGAGCCCGCCGGTGCAGCGGCGGACGGAATCCTCGCGCCCCGTCTTGGCGTTGTGTTCCCGCACGGCGTCCGAGCCGCAGACGGGACAGGTCGTCGGGAAGACGTATGGCTCCGAATCAGCGGGGCGCTCGGCGAGGTTCACGTCGACGATCTGCGGGATCACGTCGCCGGCGCGCTGCACCACCACCGTGTCGCCGACCCGGATGTCCCTGCCCTCGCGGATCGGCTGGCCGTCATTGCCGATGCCTTTGATGTAGTCCTCGTTGTGGAGGCTGGCGTTGGAGACGACAACGCCGCCGACCGTCACCGGCGTCAGCTTGGCCACCGGCGTCAGCGCCCCGGTGCGCCCGACCTGGATCTCGATCGCCTCGAGCACGGTCGTCGCCCGCTCGGGGGCGAACTTGTGGGCGATCGCCCAGCGCGGCGCCCGCGACACGAAGCCGAGCCGACGCTGGAGCGCCAGGTCATCGACCTTGTAGACGACGCCGTCTATGTCGTAGCCAAGCCGGGCGCGGCGCTCCTCGACCATGTGGTAATGCGCGAGAGCCGCCTCGACCGTCTCGCAGCGGACCATCAGGTCATTGGTGGGAAAGCCCCATTCCCGGAACAGCGCGACCATCCCGGTCTGTGTCGCGCACGGCAGGTCGCCGCTCCACGCTCCCCAGGAATAGGCGAAGAAGCGCAGGGGCCGCGACGCCGTGATCTTCGGGTCGAGCTGGCGGAGCGAGCCGGCCGCCGCATTGCGCGGATTGGCGAAGACGCGGCCGCCGCCGGCCGCCGCCATGCGCTCGTTCAGCGCCCGGAAGTCCGCATGGCTCATGTAGACCTCGCCGCGGATCTCGACGACCTCCGGGGCCCCGGCGGGCAGGCTCTGCGGGATCTCCGCGATGGTGCGGATATTCGCGGTGACGTCCTCGCCTTCGGTGCCGTCGCCGCGCGTCGCCCCCACCACGAGCCGTCCCGCCTCGTAGCGCAACGATGCCGAGAGCCCGTCGATCTTCGGTTCGGCGGTGAGCGCGACGGCCGCCTCGGCCTTCAGGCCGAGGAAGCGCCGGATGCGGCCGACGAAATCGACCACGTCCTCGTCGGAGAAGGCGTTGTCGAGCGAGAGCATCGGCACCGCGTGGCGGATCTTGCCGAACTTCTGGCTCGGCTGTGCACCGACCCGACCGCTCGGCGAATCGGCGCGGACGAGCTCCGGAAAGCGGGCCTCGATGGCGGCGTTGCGCTGTCTGAGCCGGTCGTACTCGGCATCGGAGACGACCGGCGCATCCTCCTGGTAGTAGCGCCGGTCGTGCTCGGCGATCTCGGCGGCGAGCCGCTCGAGCTCGGCTTCCGCCTCGTCGGCGGGAAGCGCGTCGACCGGGACCGCCGCCTTGCGCCCCGCCGTCATGCGCTCTCCCCGGCCATGAGCCGCTGCGCGGCGGCGCGCGCTTCGTCCGAAATGGTCGCGCCGGCGAGCATGCGCGCGATCTCCTCGCGCCGCTTCGCACCGGCGACGGGTTCCACGCCGGTCGCGACGCGCTCGCCGCCCGCCAGCACGCTCTTGGAGATGACGAGGTGCGAGCCAGCGCGTGCCGCCACCTGTGGCGCATGGGTAACCGACAGGACCTGGACGCGCTCCGCCAGCCGCTCGAGCCGCCGGCCGATCGCCTCGGCGACTGCCCCGCCCACCCCGGTGTCGATCTCGTCGAACACGAGCGTCGGCGCGGAACCGCGGTCGGCGAGCGCGACCTTGAGCGCGAGCAGGAAGCGCGACAGCTCGCCGCCCGAGGCGACCTTCATGATCGGCCCGGCAGGCGTCCCTGGATTGGTCTGGACGAGGAACGACACGTCGTCGATGCCGGCCGGCCCGCCGCGCCCGGCATCCGAGGTCACCGAGACCATGAAGCGGGCGCGGTCGAGCCTGAGGGCCGGCAGTTCCGCCTCGACCGCCTCCGACAAAGCGTCCGCCGCGAGCCGGCGCTGCTCGGACAGGCGGTGCGCGGCGTTGCGGTAGAGCTCCGCCGCCATCGCCGCGAACCGGTCGAGGGCGGCCAGCCGCTCGTTCCCGTTGTCCACGGCGCGCAGGCGGTCCGCGAAATCGACCGCGAGCGCCGGCAGGTCGTCGGCCGGAACCTGGTGCTTGCGGGCCGCGGCGCGGATGGCGAAGAGCCGCTCCTCGACACGCTCCAGCTCGCCGGGATCGTGGTCGCAGGCGCGGATCGCCTCCTCCAGCCCGCGCCGCGCCTCCTCGATCTCGTCGAGCGCCCGGCCGAGCGCCGCCACGACGGACTCCACCATGCCCTCCGTGTCGGCGGCCTTCCGATCGAGCCGGCGAACCAGGCTGACGAGTTCGGGCACCGGCGAGGCATTGCCGGCGAGCACGCCAAAGGCATCGTTGAGGTCCCCCACCACCTTCTCGCTGCGCATCAGCGTCTGGCGGCGGTCGGCGAGCGCTGCCTCCTCCCCGACTTCCGGCGAAAGCTGCTCCAGCTCCGCGACGGCCGCCCGGAGATAGTCCGCCTCCCGCTCGGCCGCTGCGATCGCGGCCCGAAGCGCGTCGCGCTCCGCTTCCGCCGCCTTCAGCGCGCGATGGAGCCTCCCGACCTCGGCCACGTCCTCGTCCAGGCCGCCGAAGGCATCGAGCAGGCGGCGATGCTCGTCCGCGCCGATCAGCGCACGGTCGTCGTGCTGGCCGTGGATCTCCACGAGCAGCGCGCCGGCCGCCCTCAGCAGCGACACGCTCACCGGCTGGTCGTTGATGAAGGCGCGCGTCTTGCCGTCGGACGTCTGCATGCGGCGAAGGATGATCGCGTCGCCCGCCTCGATACCGTTCTCGGCAAGCATCCCGTAGGCGGGATGGCGGGGCTCCGGCGCGAAGACGGCGGTGACCTGGCCGCGCTCGGCCCCGGCCCTGACCAGCGCCGCGTCGCCGCGCGCCCCGAGCGCCAGGGCGAGCGCATCGAGCAGGATCGACTTGCCCGCCCCGGTCTCGCCGGTGAGCACGGTCAGCCCCGGATCGAAATCGATGCCGAGCCGATCGATCAGGACGATGTCGTTGATGCTGAGATTCGCCAGCATGGCCGGCGGAGACTATCAGGCTCCGGCGATCCCGCGGAAGGCGCGCGAGATCCAGGAGCCCTGATTTTCGCGCGGCTCCACGCCGCCCTTCTGAAGAAGCTGGTAGCTGTACTGGTACCACTGGCTGTCGGGGAAATTGTGCCCGAGCACCGCGGCCGAGGTCTGCGCCTCGGGCACGATGCCGAGCGCGAGATAGGCCTCCGTCAGCCGGTGCAGCGCCTCCTCGACGTGTCGCGTCGTCTGATAGGCGGTCACCACCGTCTTGAAGCGGTTGACCGCCGCCAGGTACTCCTTGCGCTCCAGGTAATAGCGCCCGATCTGCATGTCCTTGCCGGCGATCTGGTCGCGCGCGATCTGTACCTTCTGCCGGGCGTCGTCGGCGTATTCCGAGTTCGGGTACTTCTGGACCACCTCGCTCATGGCGAGGATGGCCTTCTCCGAAAGCTCCTGGTCGCGCGTGACGTCGGGGATCTGGCGGAAATAGGACTCGCCGACGATGTACTGCGCGTAAGCCGCGTCCTTGCTCGCCGGGAACAGCGTGACGTACCGCCTCCCGTCGTTGATCGCGTCCTGGTACTCGCCGCGCTTGAAGTTCAGGTAGGCCGACATGATCAGCGACCGCCGCGCATACTCCGAATAGGGATGCTGCTCGTTCACCGAAGCGAACTTCTTGCGCGCCTCGCTGACGTCGCCGGCATTCATCAGGGCGAGACCCTGATTGTAGGTGAGGTCGGCCGGTTCCGGCTCGATCAGGTCATCGGCGAACTTGTCGGTGCTGGAGCAGCCCGAAACAATTCCGGCGACGAGGAGTGCGCTCAGAAGGAGGGAGAAACGGCGGCAAGAATGCTCGGTCACGGTCTGTCCATCAGGTCTGCCCCGCAGGCGCACGGGCGTGCCCCTGTTAGCCGACTGTGCCGGCCTGTCCAAGCGGTTCCATGCAATGATGGCCGCGCTGTGGCCGCGAAGGTCAGGCCGCCTCTGGCGTGTAGGCGCCCGCGAGCCCGTGGAACGCCCGGCCGCGGTTCTCGGCCTGCTCTTCCCGGACCTGGGCGCCGACCACCGTCCACGCATCCGGATCGCCGAGAAGCGCCCCAACGGCCGCGGCGTTCATCCGGTGCCCGCCCCGATACGAGCGGTAGAGACCGAGGATGGGCATGCCCGCGAGGGCCAGATCGCCGATCGCGTCGAGCATCTTGTGCCGGACGAACTCGTCCCTGAACCGGAGCCCCTCCGGATTGACGATGCCATCCTCGCCGATCACGACGGAATTCTCGAGCGTGGACCCGAGGGCAAAACCGGCGGACCAAAGCCGCTCCACGTCACGCATGAAGCCGAAGGTGCGCGCCGGCGCGATCTGGGACCGGAATGTCGCCGGCGTGAGCGTCAGGGACAGGGCCTGCCGCCCGATCAGGGGCGTGTCGTATTCGATCACCGTCTCGAAACGCCGGCCGTCATCGGGCAGGAATTCGGCCCAGCCGCTGCCGATCTGGACCCGCACCGGCTTCAGGACGCGGATAAAGCGGCGCGGGACGCGCTGCGCCCTGAGCCCGACCTGCTCGATCGCATCCACGAAGGCGCGCGCGCTGCCGTCCATGACGGGCACTTCCGGCGCGTCGATCTCGACGACGACGTTGTCCACGCCGAGGGCGGAAAGCGCGGCCATCAAATGTTCGACCGTCGCCACGCTCGTCCCGTTCGGCGAGCCGAGCACGGTGGACAGTTCCGTTGCGCCGACCGAACTGCTCAGGGCGGGAATCTCGACCTCCCCGTCAGCGCCGTTCCGCACGAACACAACGCCCGTGTCGGCATCCGCCGGCAGCATGGACATGCGAACGGGCTCGCCGCTGTGCACGCCGATCCCGGCGATGTCTATCCTGGCGCGGAGCGTCTTCTGCATGGTGGCGCTGGTTGCACCCATTCCCGGTTAATCCCCGCTTTGCGGCTGCCGCTGCGGGGTGACCGCTGCGGCCTCGTTTCGCCGATTCGTTGCCGGGAAACTACAAGTCGAGAGCGGCCTCTGCCAATCAAGGTTTCTTACGCTTTGTTACCGACTAAGCTGTTGTAAAACCTAGTTTTTCATTGCTTCGCATACAGCCGGTCACAAACGATGCCGGCCCGCCTTGGCGGGCCGGTGGGATTGTCGTGCGAGCGATTCGGTCGAGCCGGATCAGCTCGACTGGCGGCGCAGGAAGGCCGGGATGTCGAGGTGATCGTCCTCGCGCCGGGGCTCCGGCTGGGCGACCCGCCCGCGCGGATCGAGATGGCCGGCGGCAGGCGCCGGATCGCCCATCCGGCGGGGCTGCGCCTGCTTGGCGAACTCCGACGGCGCGGTACGGGGAGCCGGCTGCGGAGCCGGCTGGGCCGCACGCGGGTCGATCTCCAGGCTCGGGCGCGCAGGCGCCGCCGGCTGGCCGTAATCGCCGTCGTCGTCACGCTTGGCGAGACCGTGCGTGATGCGGGCGAGCAGGCCGCGCGGCCGACGCTCTTCGTCGGCATGGACGGGCTGCGGACGCTGCGGACGCTGGGCGACCGCCGGGAAGTCCTCCACGCGCGGCATGCGCGGCTGAACCTCTTCGGGCCGCTCGGCGGCCGGCGGGATGAACGGCGCGGCGACGTGCTGGCTCGTTTCCGCGGCCATGCTCGCCTCGTGCTCCACTTCGGCGGCCCTGGCGCCGGCAAGCGACGGGTCGGGACGGAACGGCCCGATCCGCACGCCGGAATCCGCCTGGCGCTGCGGGACCGCGGCGCGAGCCGGCTGCGGGGCCGTGGGAAGCGCCCGGAGATTGGCGGAGGCGAGTTCCTCCTCCAGGCTGTCGAGCGCGTAGCCGGTGGCGGCCTCGCGCGGCTGGGCCGCCGCAGCCGGCTGCGCGACGGAGCGAAGCCGCCGCTGCAGTTCGGCGATGCCGGCTTCCGCCGGGGGCTGCTGCTGCTGTGCGCGCTGCGCCTGGTCGATGCCGGTGGCGACGACCGAAACCCGGATCATGCCCTCGAGGCTCTCGTCGAAGGTCGCACCGAAGATGATGTTCGCATCGCCGTCGACTTCCTCGCGAACCCGGCTCGCCGCCTCGTCCACTTCGAAGAGAGTCATGTCGCGGCCGCCGGTGATGGAGATCAGCAGGCCCTGCGCGCCCTTCATGCAGACGTCGTCGAGGAGCGGATTGGAAATCGCCTTCTCGGCCGCCTCGACGGCGCGCTTGTCGCCCGAGGCCTGGCCGGTGCCCATCATGGCCTTGCCCATCTCCCGCATCACGGAGCGGACGTCCGCGAAGTCGAGGTTGATGAGGCCTTCCTTGACCATCAGGTCGGTGATGCAGGCGACGCCCGAATAGAGCACCTCGTCGGCCATCGCGAAGGCGTCGGCGAAGGTGGTCTTCTCGTTTGCGATGCGGAAGAGGTTCTGGTTCGGGATGACGATCAGCGTGTCGACGTGCTTCGTCAGTTCCTCGATACCGGCCTCGGCGAGGCGCATCCGGCGGTGGCCTTCGAACTGGAACGGCTTCGTCACCACGCCGACGGTCAGGATGCCCGCCTCCCGCGCGGCGCGGGCCACCACGGGCGCCGCGCCGGTGCCGGTGCCGCCGCCCATGCCGGCCGTGATGAACACCATGTGCGCGCCGGACAGGTGGTCGTTGATCTCGTCGATCGCCTCCTCGGCGGCCGCGCGGCCGATTTCCGGCTGCGAGCCGGCGCCGAGACCCTCGGTGACGGCGACGCCCATCTGGATCAGCCGCTCGGCCTTGGTCATGGCGAGCGCCTGGGCGTCGGTGTTGGCGACGACGAACTCGACACCCTCCAGCCCGGCCTCGATCATGTTGTTGACGGCATTGCAGCCGGCTCCGCCGACGCCGAACACCGTGATGTGCGGCTTCAATTCCTGCAGGTCGGGCATTCTCAGATTGATCGTCATCGCTTGGTCCTCTTCCGCCTGTTCACCAGCGGCTTGGCCGCCATCCCGTTTCCGGTGTTCCGTCAGAAACTGTCCCTCAGCCACCTGCCCATGCGGGCGAGGTAGCCGTCGGTACCTGTCATCGCCATCCAGTTCGGCTTGCGCGCGTCGAACTGTTCGATCTTCGCGACCTGGGGGTAGATCACCAGGCCCACCGCCGCCGCGAAGGCCGGCCCCTTGGCCGCGTCCGGCATCCCGGCAATGCCGAGCGGCCGCCCGAGCCGCACATTGCGGCCGAGGATGCGGCGCGCGGTTTCGGTCAGGCCGGTCAGCTGGCTGGCCCCGCCGGTCAGCACCACCCGCCGGCCGACCTGCTCCGCGAAACCCGAGCGCACGAGCATGTCCCGGGCCATCTCCAGCGTCTCCTCGATGCGCGGCCGCACGATCCGCGTCAGCGCCGAGCGCGGCACGGTGTTCGGATGGTCGCGCTCGTCTTCTCCGACCGGCGGGATCGTCAGGATGTCCTTGTCGTCGGAACTCGACGGAAGCGCCGATCCGAACTTTGCCTTCAGCCGCTCCGCGTCGGCGAGGCCGGTGGAAAGCCCGCGCGCGATGTCGAGCGTGATGTGGTTGCCGCCGATCGGCACTGCGTCGGCATAGACGAACTGGCCGGCATGGAAGACGCCGAGCGTGGTCGTGCCGCCGCCGAGGTCGAGGCAGGCCACGCCGAGTTCGGCTTCGTCGTCGACGAGCGTGGAGAGGCCGGATGCATAGGGCGTCGCGACGACCGTCTCGACCTCGAGGTGGCAGCGGTTCACCGCCAGCTCCAGGTTCCGCAGCGGGCTCTCGTCCGCGGTCACGACGTGCATGTCGATGCCGAGCGTCTCGGCGACCATTCCGGCCGGATCCGCGATCCCGTGCTGGCCTTCGAGCGAATAGCCGATCGGCACCGAGTGAACCACCATCCGGCCTTCGCTCACCGAGTGCGCGCCGCCGGCGGCGAGCACGCGCTGGATGTCGGATTGGGTGACGGTCGAACCGGGGACGGCGACGCTCGCGGAGAACGCCTCGCTCCTGATCCGGCCGCAGGAGAGATTCACGATGACGCTGCCGACGGTCATCTCGGCCATGCGCTCGGCCTGGTCGACGGCAATCCGCATCGCCGCCTCGGCCTCGTCGAGGTCGATGACGAAACCCGACTTGACGCCGCGGGAGCGGGTCGTGCCGAAGCCGAGCACCTCGATCGTGTGGGTGCGGTGCTTCAGCGCCTCGCCGTCGCGCGGCTTGAGGCGGGCGATCAGGCAGCTGATCTTCGTCGAGCCGACGTCGAGCACGCTGACGATCGCGGAGCGGCGGGCGCCGAGCGGCTTGATCCGGGAGACCCCGGCGACGGTGCGATGGTTGCCGCCGCTCATGTCCGCGCACCCGCGACCTTGCGGCCGCCCTTGGGGTCCTTCTTCTCGCCCGGCATCGGCTGGCCCTGGGGAAGGCGGACCGTCATCCGCTCGGGGACGCGGAGATCGATCTCCACGAGATCCCGGTCGAGCAGCCGGTGCGCCTCTTCCAGCGCGACGAGGCCTGCCAGGGCGGCGGCCGGGTCACGCTCCGGAAGCTTGAGCACCAGGCCGTGCTCCAGGTGCAGATCCCAGCGGCGGTTCGCGACCAGCACGGCCGCGCGCGTGCGCTCCGCGATCATCGGCTGGCTTTCCACGGCCGGCCAGAACGCCGCCACCTTGAGATTGGCGCCGGGGCCGACCACGAAAGGCAGCCGCGCGTAGCGCCGGTCGCGGAAGCGCATGATCGCGTCGCCCTCGCGGTCGACGATGTTGATCTCGCCCTCGTCCTGCCAGAGCGCATAGGGGATGCGCTCGACGAGATCGACGGCGACCCCATTCGGGTAGAGCTTGCGGACCGTGACCTGCGAGACCCAGGGCAGGCCGGCCAGGCGCTCGCGCGCCTCGCCCGCGTCGAACAGCGGCAGCGCGGTGCGGCGGAGATCGAGGGCCTCGAGGACGGCGCGCTCCGGCGTCTCGGTCGCGCCGGCGATCCGGATCTCCTCCACCCCGAAACCGGTGAGAAGCAGCGCCGCGTTGACGAGGGCGGGAACATGGCCGCCTGCCGTGACGCCGTAGGCGACGGTGAGGCCGAGGAAGGCGGCGGCCGCCTTCTGCCCGACCGGCCGCGTCCGCTGCGTCTCGATCTTCTCCATGATCCGGCGCAGGCGGCGCGGCATCAGGGCGGCAACCGGCGTGCCGAGACGGCCGAGCGCGGCGTCGAGCCGCGCGACCGCTGTACCGGCCCCTGTCGTCACCCCGCCTAACGCCGGCACGAAGCGTCCTCCACCATCCAGCTCACGAGTTCCGCGAAGCTCATCCCGGCATGCGCTGCGAGTTCCGGGACCAGCGACGTGCGCGTCATTCCGGGCTGCGTGTTGACCTCCAGCCAGATCACCTCGCCGCTTCCATTCTCGTCGTATCGGAAGTCGGATCGGGTCACGCCGCGGCAGCCAAGAGCTTGATGCGCTTCGAGGGAGAGCCTGCGGAGATTTTGGTAAACAAATGGTTTAAGCGGCGCCGGAACGATGTGCCTGGAGCCGCCTTCGGCGTACTTCGCATCGTAATCGTAGAAGCCGTGGCCGACCGGCACGATCTCCGTCACGCCGAGCGCCTCCCCGCCGATGACGGCGCAGGTGAGCTCGCGCCCCGGCACGTAGCGCTCGACCATGACCTCCTCGCCGTACGACCATTCGGCGCCGAGCACCGATTGCGGCGGATGCGCCTGCCCTTCCGGCACGATGATCACCCCGAACGAGGAGCCTTCGGCCACGGGCTTCACCACGTAGGGCGGCGGCAGGACGTGCGCGCGCGCGGCCTCCAGGCGCGATACGATCCGATGCTCCACGACGGGGATGCCGGCCGCCTGCGCCACCGATTTCGCCTTGTGCTTGTTCATGGCCAGCGCCGACGCCAGCACGCCCGAATGGGTGTACGGAATGGCGAGGATCTCGAGCACGCCCTGGATCGTGCCGTCCTCGCCGTAGGGTCCATGCAGCGCGTTGAAGGCCACGTCGGGCCGCAGGTCCGAGAGTACGCGCGCGATGTCGCGGGTTACGTCGACGCGGGTGACGCGGTACCCGGCCTGTTCGAGGCCGTCGGCGCATTCCTTGCCAGAGGCGAGGCTCACCGGCCGTTCGGAGGACCAGCCTCCCATCAGCACGGCGACGTGCTTCGCTGCCATCCATCGGACTCCCTGTTCCTGATTCGGACAATCTGGCGCGCGATGCGGTTAGAAATCGTTAACCAGGCCCCGCCGGCGCGATCGCACAGCGTTCCGCACGACCTCTGCGCACAGCCGAACGACCGGCTTCTTCGCTCGGCCGGCACCCCGCCGGGATCGGGAGAGCCCTGCATCCGCCGGACTGCTGGCGTTGGCCCGATTGGGCCGGACGTGCTAAGTGTATCGGCGGAGTGGGCGCGGATTACCGACGATTGGACAGATGAGACTGACCAAGCAGACCAGCTATGCGCTGCGCATTCTCCTGCACTGCGCGCTCCATCCCGATCAGCAGGTGAAGGCGGCGGAAATCGCCAGGGCGTATCAGATCACCGAGTTCAACGTCCTGAAGATCATCCCGATTCTCGTCCATGGCGGGCTCGTGAAGACGACCCGCGGGCGCAAGGGCGGGCTCCGCCTCGGCCGGCCGCCCGGCGAGATCCGGATCAGCGACGTCGTTCGCCTGACCGAGGACGCCGACCTCCAGGCCGATTGCTTCGGCCAGGTCCAGGACAAGTGCCTGATCCGCCCGGCCGCGCCGATCAACCGCATCTTCAACAACGCGTTCAGCGCATTCCTCGAAGTGCTCGACCAGCATACGCTCGAGGACCTCGTGAAGGCGCGGAAGGCAGGTCAGGTCGTGATTCCGCCCGAGCGACCTGCTTCGGCGGGGGGCGCCAAGGCGATCGATCCCCTCATGGCCTATTTCGACTGACCGGGATCGCTGCCGGGCGGGATCGACGGGACATGTGTCCCCGCGGCCTTTCGCCTTCGAGTTAAGCCTCGGGTAACCATGACCGGGCAGGATGGTTGGCGACACCATCAGGCGCGCATCGGTCCGGAATGGCGAGATCGGCCAAATTCGAAGCGGATATCGGGCACACCCGGCGCGCGGCCTGGTCGCGGCCGCTTCCCACGCTCGCCGCCACGCCTCCGACGCCCCTGCGGGAGCGGAGAGGCTTCACGCTGGAGCACGGCCTCGCTTTGGCCGGCATCCTCCTCGCCGTCGCTTCGGGCACTTTCGCGGGGACGATGATCACCCGGGACCGTCAGACGGAGAGCGCATCCGCCCCCTCCTCCGGCGGATCCAGGATCGTTGTCGACTTCGAGCGGCACGAGAGCTGGAGCGACGGCCCGGCCGTCACCGGTTCGCTCGCCCGCAGCGTGGAGGCGAAGAGCGATTCGCGCAGCGCAGGCGGCGGCCCGGACGCACCCGCGGGCTCCAGCCGTTCCGGCGCCGCCGCGGCCCTGGGCGCCGACAGCTACAGGCTCCTCGGCGTCTGGGACGGCTCGGCGCTGATCGAGAGCGACGAAGGCCTTCGCCAGGTGAAGCCCGGCGCGGTCCTGCCGGGCGCCGGCCGTGTCGAAGCGATCGAGCAGCGGTCGGGGCGCTGGGTCGTGGTGACGTCCGAGGGGCTGATCCGGTCGCCCCGGGAAGGCTCTCTCCGCCGGGCGCCCTTGCCGTGACCGGGCCCGCATCGGGCGGCGAGAAGCGGTCCGAGGCGAGGCGGCGCACCCGGCTGAGGTCGGGCAAGGTCCTCGACACGCGGAACGCCTTCCTCATCGAATGCCTGATTCACGACCGCTCGGATTTGGGCGCCCGCCTGCGGCTCGTCGAGCCCGCGCCCGTCCCCGACTTGATCCACCTCTTCGAGGACGACAGCGCCGAAGTCATCGGGGCGACGGTGGTCTGGCGGCGCGGACAGGAAATCGGCGTGCGCTTCGAGCTCGGCCGGGAGCGCCCGAGGATCAGCGGCCCGGAACGTGCCTCTCTCGCCGGCCGCTTCTACGCCGTCGGCCGCGGCCCCGTCACGCGCCGATGAACTCGTGGACCTCCTCGAAGGAGGCGAAGCGGCGGGTGCCGAGGAGCGTCTCCACCTCGACGCTGCCGTCGGCGAAGAGCGCATAGCCGCGATCCTTGACCCAGCCGCGCTCCACGACCGCGTCGCTGGCGATTTCCGCCGGAGGGGCTGGCGCATGGACGCGCTCGGCCGAACGCCTCAGCACGGCCTCGAAAAAGGCGTTGAGCGCACCGAAGCCGTCGTAGAGGGCGCCGAGCAAAGCGAGCGCGAAGCCGCTCAGAACCGTGGTCTGCGCGATCGCCGGAGAAGGTGCGGTCGGCGCGACTGCGCCCGTTCCGGCCCCCGGGTCGAGCCCGACGAGGCCCGGCGCCGCGGCGGCGGCCAGAAGCAGCCAGCCGAGCCCGGCGACGGCCAGGCCGCACCAGGTCAGGCGGCCGATTCGCATGGCATCCACGTCGCGGTGATGATGGGGATCCTGCGCCCGGTCCGCTCGCTCACGACGGGACCTCGCTCTTCGGCACGAAGTTGAACTCCTCCACGAGGATCTCGCGGACCACCTCGTCGGCCAGGCGCGCATTCACCTTGGCCGCGATTGACCGCGTGAGGGCGGCGAGATCGTAGCGGGCAAGGTTCCGGAAATCGAAGGTCGGGTCGGAATAGATCGCCCGGAACGCCTCGTCGATCACGAAGGCCTGGGTCGGAACCGGCAGGCGCCCCCCTTTCTCCGAATCCACGGTCACCGCGAACTGGGCGACGACATAGCCCTGGATCCGGCCATCCGCGATCATCGGTACGCTGATCGCCCGCGTCTTCTCGAGGCTGACGCCGGCGAGCGGGCTGCCCCCCGCCTCCGGCCCGGACCCGAGCTTCCACTGGAGCGCGAAATAGCTCGACGCGACCGTGACCGCACAGACCCAGGCGCCGGTGAGAAGGAACCGGATCACCGCGCGCGGCCCGTCGATCCGATAGCGACCGAATAGGTGCCGTCGGACTGCGCGTCCTGGATCGCACCGGCAATGATCTCCGAGATCTCCTGAGCCGCCCGCAGGTGGACCCCGAGCGCCGCCCGGTTCTCCTCCAGCCGGGCCCGCAGCGCCCGCAGGCGCGCGGCAATCACCTCGTCCTGGCCGGAGCGGTCGAGCGCCCGCATCGCGCGGCTGAGCTCAAGCATCCCGAGGCTCTTGCGCTGGTTGAAGTCGTCGAGATCGGCGCCGCGCCGCAGGCGCAGGCACTCGGTTTCCTGGTCGACGACCTCCTCCACCCTTGCGACGGCCCTGAAGAAGGCGGCCATGCCGGGAGCGGTGGCCGGAGCATGGCCGGTCGGGACATCGTAAGCCATCGCGATCAGACCCCTGCCGCGGCCGGCCGGAGCGCGGCGGGCGCACGGGGCACGGCCCGCTCGAAGTCCGGAACGGCGGACGCCGTCCGGGCGGCAAAGGCCGCGTCCGGGCCGGAACGGGCCGCAACCAGCCTGTCGGCGATGCCGACGCCGCCCGCTTCGGCGACCTGCCCGGCAATCTGCTCGGCGAGCATGGAGCGCCAGATCGATCCGCTCGTGCCTTTGCCGAACACGCTGCTCGCCTCCTTGGGCAGAATCGATTCCACGAAGGTCTGCAGGACGAAGGCTTCGAAGCGCCTGTAGACGCTGCGCTCGTCGCCTGCACCGGCGGCCCGGAGCGCAGAGCCGTTCCGGAGCGCTGTGAGGGTCGCCATCGGATCGCTCGGGCCAGGCCGCAGCGATGCGCTTCGGGCCTCCAGCGCCTCGGTGAACGAGCCCTGCTCCTCGAGCGGGACCAGCGGCAGCGCGTGCAGCCTCTCCGCCGCAGCCCGAAGGCGCGACGGATCGGCGGCGCGTGCCACGTCGAGGATCAGGTCGGACGGCAGGTTGACGGCCACGGCAGCGTGCTCACGAACTCTGCGCGCCAGCTTGGCCGCACAAGCTTACGGGAGGCTTGCGGGGCCGGCGGACAGGCACTGCTCGATGACCTCCCGAAGCTGCTCGGCCTCGCTCTTCCTGAGCGATTCGACGGCGAGCGCCGCCGCCACGCGCTCCGCCTGCTTCAGGCGTCGCGAAACGTCGAGAAGCTCGGCCCGGCAGCGGTCGACGTCTCGCCCGATCCGCTCCCCCTCCACCGCAAGACTGCGCAGGCGACTGGCCATCGGGGCGACGAACAGGCCATGCAGCGCGGCATCGCCGCCGAGCGCTTCGACCAGGACGCGCTGCGCCTCGTCGTTCTCGGCACGCCGGCGCTCCAGCTCCGCCAGCCGCCACTCGGCCATCCGGTGCAGCTGGCGCTGCAGGCCGACGATCCGTTCCAGCGATTCGAGGCGATCGGCCATGGCTCAACCGGTCGCAAGCCAGGCCGCGAAGCCGGACACGAAGAGATGCAGGTAATCCCGGATCAGGTCGTAGAGCAGGAACAGGCCGCCCGCGAGCACGAAGGGCAGCGAGATGAAGTAGACGGGGATCTGGGGCGTCAGGCGGTTGGCGAGCCCGACGGCGAGGTTCACGATCACGGCATAGACGATGAAGGGGCTGCTGACGCGGAGCGCGAGCACGAAGGTTTCCGCGAGCCGGTCCGCAACCTCGCTGAGGCCGAACCGCGCCGCGAAGAACTCGCCCGCCGGGAGCGCTGCGTAGGAGGCGACGAGCGCCCGGAGGATCTCCCAGTGCTGCTCGGTGGCGAAGATCAGGATCGTCGCCGAGAGCATGATCAGCGAGACGAGCGGCGGCAGCGGCTCGGATTCCTCGACCGGGGCGCCCGGCATGTTGCCGAGGCCGATCGCCATCGTGACGCCGGTGGCGAGCGTTTCCAGGGCGATGAAGAATATCCGCCCCATGAGCCCGATGAGCGCACCGGTCAGGAGCTCCGAGACGATCAGCCGCGTGAGCGCCACGGGCGCGTCGGCCGCGATGTCCGGATCCACGCCCGGCAGCAGGACCGGCGTGAGCGCGAGCGTGATCGCGATCGCCAGGAAGAGCCGCGCCTGGACGGGGATGCGTGGGCTGGACAGGCCCGGCATCAGCAGCAGGCAGGCGCCGATCCGGCAGAACAGGACGAAGGTGGCGAGCACAACCTCCGAGCCGAAGGACGTCACGAGATCGTCCCGAGCGACTTGATCTCTACCCCTCGGGCGATTTCGAGGTGCGAGAGGACGGGGAGCGTCGCGAACAGCCGCTCGATGATGAGGCGAACGTAGGGCCGGGCCTCCGGCGCGGTCACGAGGACGAAGCTCTCGCCCTCGTCCATGCGCTCGCGGATGGCCTTCGTCGCCTCCGCCCCGAACTGCTCGACCTGGCGCGGGTCGATGTCGAACTCGATCACCTCGCCCTTGGCGTCGCGCTTCACGCTCTGATGGAAGGCGAGGTCCCAGCGGTTGCCGAGGCGGAGCACCTTCAGGACGCCGTTCTCGGCGAGGTCGCCGCAGATCTGCTGGGCGATCCGCATCCGCACGTGCTCGGCGACCTGCTCGGACCGGCGGACGTGCGGCGCGATCTCGGCGATCGCCTCGAGGATCAGGTGAATGTTGCGGATCGAGACGCGCTCGGCGAGCAGGAGCTTCAGCACAGCCTGCAGCCCGGAATAGGAGAGATGGGCCGGGCAGATGTCCTCGAGCAGGCGCTTGTACTCGGGCTCCAGCCGGTCGAGCAGCATCCGCATGTCCTTGTAGGAGAGGAGCTGCGGGAGATTGTTGCGAATGATCTCGCTGAGATGGGTGAGAATGATGGAGACGTTGTCGACCGGGCTGAAGCCCTGGCGCTTGAGTTCCCCGGAGAACGCCTCCGGGATCCACATCGCCTTCATGCCGAACGCCGGCTCCCGGACCTCGTCGCCGGGAAGGTCAGGTGCCCGGCCCTCGCCCATGATGACCATGAGGTCGCCGAGCCGCACCTCCTGGCTCGCGGTCAGCGTGCCGTGGATTCGGACCTGGTAGGATTTCGGCCCGATCGTCAGGCTGTCCGTGAGCTTTATGTCGGGAACGACGAAGCCGTATTGCTGGGCGAACTTCCGCCGCATGCGGCCGACGCGGTGGGCAAGCTCGCCGTGGGAGGAAAGGAGCGCCACCGCGAGCTGCTTCCCGAGGCAGAGCTCGATTTCCGGCGTCTTCAGGGATTCCTTCACCGAATCGGCGGCCTCGCGGCGCTCCGCCTCCGCGGCCTCGTCCACCCGCGCCTGCTCGGCGGCCCGCACCCGCGCCAGCCGGACCGGGATCATGTAGCCGATCGACGCCATCAGGCAGCCGAGGAACGCGAACGGCAGGAACGGCAGGCCCGGCAGCACGGCGAGGATGATCATGAGGAGCGCCGCGACGAAGAGCGCGCGCGGATAGGAGCCGAGCTGGCCGAGCACCGCCTGCTCGGCCGAGCCGCGCGTGCCGCCCTTGGAGACGAGGAGGCCGGCGGCCAGCGAGACGATGAGCGCCGGGATCTGCGTGACGAGCCCGTCGCCCACCGACAGCTTCGTGAAGACGTCGGCGGCCTGGCCGAGCGGCATGCCGTGGCGCGTGACGCCGATCAGGATGCCGCCGAAGATGTTCACCGCCGTGATGATGAGGCCGGCGATGGCGTCGCCGCGGACGAATTTCGACGCGCCGTCCATGGCGCCGAAGAACGCGCTCTCCTCCTCCAGCTCGCGCCGCCGGTTCTGCGCCTGCTTTTCGTCGATGAGACCGGCGGAAAGGTCGGCGTCGATCGCCATCTGCTTGCCGGGGATCGCGTCGAGCGTGAAGCGCGCGCCGACCTCGGCGATGCGGGTCGCGCCCTTGGTGATGACGACGAAGTTCACCGTCACGAGGATGATGAAGACGATGAGGCCGATGACGAAGTCGCCGCTCATCACGAAGCTCGAGAAGCCGCCGATGATGTAGCCGGCGGCGGTGACGCCATGGGAGCCCTCCGACAGGATGGTCCGCGTCGTCGCGATGTTGAGCGACAGGCGCAGCATGGTCGCGATCAGCAGCACGGTCGGGAAGGCGGAGAAGTCGAGCGGCTTCTGGATCCACAGCGCGACCATCAGGATCAGCACGGAGATCGCGATGGAGAGCGCCAGCCCCATGTCGATGAGGACCGGCGGGATCGGCAGGAACAGGATCGTCAGGATGACGACGATCCCGAGCGCGAAGCCGATGTCCCGGCCGCCCTTCCGGTCGACGGGCGCAGAGGAGACGAGCGTGTCGGCCATTACCCACCTTGGCGCATGCGGCCGGCACGATGCCCGATCAAGCTTGCGCGGAGGTGGTCGGGCGCGCGGCGGCGGGCCGCCGCCGTCTTGTACGGGCGCCCGTCAAGGTGAAAGCTGTTGAGATCGACTGCATCAACTCGACCGACCCTGCCGGCCCAAGTAGGCTCGCCGCATGGACTTGTTCGTGGCGGCGGGCATCCCGCTCTCTCATGCGGGCGGGCGCGGAGGAAAGGGCGGCCGCCCTGCCCCGCGCAGCCTCCGCGTGCCGCTGTTCAACTACCGCGTCCTCCAGGAGGCGCTGCAGCGAACCACATTCGATCCATCGGCGGACCAGCTCGCCGCCGCGCAGGACTATGCCCGCAAGGCCCGCAGCGCACGGTTCCTGAAGCAGAAGGAGACGGCCGTCCGCGACGTCTTCGTCGAACAGGTACTCGGTCGCGTCCTCGGTTACCGCTCGTACGACCCTGACCATCCGTTCACGCTGGATCGCGAGCGATCCATTCGGCGCGGTGCAGTGGATGTCGCGCTAGGCCTGTTTCCGGATGCCGAAGGGATCGACCGCATCCTCGCGCCCTTCGAGCTGAAAGGGCCCGGAGCCCGCGACCTCGACGCCGTGCCGCCCGGTCGGGGCCGCAGCCCTGTTCAGCAGGCTTGGGACTACGCCATCGACGCGCCGGGCTCGCGGTGGGTGCTCGTCTCGAATTGCCTCGAAGTGCGTCTCTATGCTTTCGGCCGCGGACGCGAAGCGTATGAGAGTTTCGACCTGACGCGACTGGACGAGCACGACCAGCACGAAAGGTTGTGGCTCCTGCTCGCGGCCGACCGCTTTCTAGGCGGCGCGACGGAGAAGCTGCTCGCGGAGACCGACAGCGCCTACCGCACCATCACCGACGAACTCTATCGGGAATACAGCCAGCTCAGGCAAAGGCTCATCGGATTCCTGATCAACGCCGCCGACGGCCCTGGCCTCGCTCCGCTTTCGGCAATCGAGCTGGCGCAGAAGCTGCTCGATCGGATCCTGTTCATCGCCTTCGCGCAGCGCCACGACCTGCTGCCCGAGCGGACACTGGAGAAGGCGGCGGCCGAGCGCAGCACCTTCGTGCCGCAACCCGTCTGGCGCAATTTCTTGGCTCTCTTTCGCTTCATCGACGAAGGCGAGCCGCGGCTCTACATCCACGCCTACAATGGCGGCCTCTTCGCGCCCGACCCCATCGCCGACGACCTCATCCTGCCGGACGAACTCGCCGAGGACGTGAGCAGGCTCGGCCAGTGGGACTACCGCACCGACGTGCCGGTCACCTTGCTCGGCCACATCTTCGAGCAGTCAATCACCGATCTCGAGAAGGAGCGGGCGGAACTTACCGGCCAGCCGACGCCGGTGGTCTCGAAGCGAAAGCGCGAGGGCGTCGTCTACACGCCCGACATCGTCACCCGCTTTCTGGTCGAGCGCACCGTCGGAAAGACCCTGGAGGAACGCTTCGCCGCCCGGCTGGCCACCCATGCGGAGGACGGTGCCCTGCCCGAGAACGGCGATGCGATCCGCTGGCGCGACGGCGAGGCGTCCGAGCGGGGCTTCTGGCGCGACTACCTCGCGACCCTTCGCTCGCTCACCATCGTGGACCCGGCCTGCGGCTCAGGCGCCTTCCTGGTCGCCGCGTTCGATCTTCTCGCCGCCGAGTATCGCCGCGTGACGGAGCGCCTGCTCGATCTCGGGGAGCCGGTCGGGTTCGATCCCTTTGACGAGATCGTCACCAAGAACCTCTACGGCGTCGACCTCAATGCCGAATCCGTCGAGATCACCCGGCTCGCACTTTGGCTTAAGACGGCCCGCTACAAGCACCGGCTGCAGAACCTGGAGGCGACCATCAAGGTCGGCGACAGCCTCATCGACGACCCGGCTTACACCGCACGGCCGTTCGACTGGCGCGCGGCCTTCCCGCACGTCTTCGCGGATGGCGGCTTCGACGTGGCGATCGGCAACCCGCCCTATGTGCGCATGGAGCACCTGAAGCCGGTCAAGCCGTACCTCGAGAAGAACTACGTCGTCGCGGCAGACCGGGCCGACCTTTACGCCTATTTCTTCGAACGGGGCGTTCGCATCCTGAAGCCGGGCGGTCGTCTCGGCTACATCTCCTCCTCCACGTTCTTCCGCACCGGCTCGGGCGAGAACTTGCGGACTTTCCTGGGCGACGGGGCAGCGGTGGAGACGGTGGTCGACTTCGGCGACCTCCAGCTCTTCGAGGGAGTCACCACCTACCCCGCAATCGTCACGCTGAAGAAGACGGACGCTCCGCAGAGCGGTGACCTGCTCTTCCTCAAGGTTCAGGAGACGCTGCCGAAGGATTTGACGGCGACCTTCGAGAAGGAAGCGCGGCCAATGTCGCGCGCGCGGCTCGGCACGGGCTCGTGGCGGTTCGAGGACGAGCCGCTGGCGCGCCTGCGCGACAAGATCACCGCCGGCCGGCCCACGCTCGGCGAGGTCTACGGCCCGCCATTGCGCGGTATCGTTACAGGCTTGAATGAAGCCTTCGTCATCAACACGCCGACGCGCGACCGGCTGGTTGCCGCCGACCCGCGCTCGGCGGAACTCCTGAAGCCGTTCCTGCGCGGCGAGGACATCAAGCGCTGGCGGGTGGAGCCGGAGGGGCTGTTCCTCATCAACACGCCGAAGGGGCTGGTCGACATCGAGCGCTATCCCGCCATCCGCGACTGGCTGCTGCCCTTCCGCCCGGAACTGGAGAAGCGCGCGACCAGGCAGGAATGGTGGGAGCTGCAGCAGGCACAGCTGGCGTATCAGCCGAAGTTTGAGACGCCGAAGATTGCCTGGCCGCACTTCCAAGATGAGCGGTCATTTGCTAGTGATTTCACCGGGAGCTACCTCAACAACAAATGCTTCTTTCTCTCTGCCGAGGATCCTTACGTATCAGCCGTATTGAACAGTACAGCATCCTGGTTTCAACTGGCTTCAATGGCTAGATTAAAGCGTGGAGGCTACATCGAGGCCGAGGCGCAGTACGTTCAGGAAATCGCAATGCCCTTCCATTCGGCAGCGCCTCACGCAAGTGCTGCAGGTCTGTCCGAATCATGCGCAACTGCAGCGATACAGCGCTCGGCGCAAATCTCAGCGGTCCAGCACCGCCTCCGCGATCTCTGCCCGGCGGACCGGCCTTTCAAGCTGACGCGGCGGCTGGAACACTGGTGGGACCTCGATTTCGCTGGCTTCCGCGCCGAAGCGAACCGCGCCTTCAAGGCCGACATCCCCGTGCGCGAGCGTGGCGACTGGGAGCGATTCCTCGCCGCTAGCGGAGCAGAAGTGCGCCGCCTCTCCGCCGAGATCGCGGCGGCGGAGCGCGAGATCGACCGCATCGTCTACGGATTGTTCGACCTCACGGCCGACGAGATCGCCCTGCTGGAATCGAGCCTCGCCGGGCAGTATTGAAGCCCGTCGCCTCGACGAGCTTCGACCTCTCGCTCAGAACCCGCTCTCGATGCGGCCGTAGACGACTTCGGTGAAGGCGTAGATCTGCGCGCCGATGAAGGGCGCCGTCAGCGTCATCGCCACCAGGATCACGACGATCTTCGGAATGAAGGTGAGCGTCATCTCCTGGATCTGCGTGACGGCCTGGAAGAGCGCGATGGCGACGCCGACGATCATTGCGGCGGCGACTGCGGGGCCGGAGCCGAGGATCACGGTCCAGATCGCCTGCTGGACGAGATCAAGCGCGTCCGCCTCGTTCATCTCAGCTGATCGTCACGCCCGCGTCGAGCACGAGCTCCCTGCCGCTCTCCAGGAGGGCCACCGGCGCGCCCGAAGTGATGCGGATCGAGGTGATCTTGCCGGACAGGGTGCCGTCCGGCGAGGTCGCGGTGCGGCCGATCACGCCGTCGGCCTGGGCCAGCGCGGAGGAGGTCAGCAGCGCGTCGAGCCTCGCATTGGTGGCGAGCGCCTGCTCGACGTTCGAGAAGGCGGCGAACTGGGCGACGTAGTCGGACGAATCCATCGGGTTCGTCGGGTCCTGGTTCTTCATCTCCGCGATGAGGAGCTTCAGGAAGGAATTGTAGTCGATCGACGCCGCGGACGCGCTGGTCCGGGCGGTGCCGGCGGTTCCTGCGGCGGTGGTGGACGTGACTTCCATGACGGCCTCCTCAGGCGGCGCGCGGCGGCGAGACGTCTTCCGCCCCGGCCAGGATTCGTTCTTCGACCGGCAGCAACCCCCGGATCGTCTTGAGCGCATCGAACGGCCGCTTCGCCGCGACCTGCCGCTCGATCTCGGCAAGACCGGAACGGATTCCCGCATTCGCGAAGGACTCGAGGAGGCGTGCGCGCATCTCCTCGAAAACGTCGCGCGCAGCCGGATCGCCCGGGGTCATCAGGAGCGTTTGCACCACGAAATAGAGCTGCCGGAGCGGCGTCGTGGCCTGCTCCGGCTGCATGACGTGGCTTTCGAGCAGGAACGTCACGTCGTTGAGCAGCTCGAGCGACACCTTCCGGTCGGCCCTCAGCACCGCGCCGTTGATGTAGATCTTCTCGCCTGGGCGAAGCGACACGATCATCAGGCCTGTCCCTCCAGGCCGGCGCGGATCGTACGGTTGATGTCGATGATCCCGGCGAAGCTCTCGACCTCCTCGAGCCGGATCCGCTCCGCCTCGCGGATGACCCAGATCCCGATCGAGATGAGACCGGCGCGGAGTTCTTCGGTCAGCGCATTCTCCGGCGCGACGAGATCGTCCAGCAGCACCGACCAGAGGCGCCGGACGAAATGGAGCGCCTCGATGGCCTCCATGGAGCGCGGCCCCGCGCGCTCGGCCGCCTCCAGCAACGCGATCGCATGGTCGAAGGCGCGGCGCTCGCCGTCCCGCATCGTGTCCGGACTGTCGTCAAGGATCTCGGAATACGCGAACTGGTACATCCGTCAGGGTCCTTCCACGCGTCTCTTCGTCAGAGGAAGTTCAACAGGCTCAGCTGCTGGAGCCGGGCGGTGAGGGCATAGGCCGTCTCGATCCGGGTGGTCAGGCCATTGACGCGCGCCGCGGCTTCCAGGGGATCGACGCCCTCGAGCGCGCTCATGTAGCTCTGGAGCAGATCGGTCTGGACGGTCATCGTCTCGGTGGCCTCGTCGAGCCGCGACTCCGCGCTGCCGAGCCGGGTCTGCATGGCCGTGATCCCGCCGACCGCTTTGCCGAGGAGCGCGGTCGCCGAGTCGACGATCGCCTGACGCGCCGCGCCGTTGAGTTCGTCGCTCGCGAGCGAGCCGACCATGGCAAGCGCCATCATGACCTGGCGGAAAGGCGTCTCGTTGGCGCTGACGGAGGTCTCGATCAGCTCGGTCCGGGAGATCCGGCTCCTGATGTTGCGGTCCGAAGCGGCCGACCAATCGGCGGACCACGCCGCCTCGTCGAAGAGGGCCGCGAACGCGCCGTCGAGGAAGGCCTGCATCGCCGCGCCGTCGATCGCGCCGGCGGCAGCGTCGTCGGGCGCGGTGCCGAATGCCGCCATGAAGGCCGCATCGATCGCCTGCCGGCCGGCGGACGGCGGGTCGGAGAAGAAGTCGGCCACCGGCCGGACATCGATATTGATCCCGCCGAAGAGATGCGTTCCGCCGTAGGCCGTATTGAGCGTTCCCGTGATGGCGCGAAGCGCGGCGTCCGCTTCGGAGCGCAGCGCGGAGGCCGCGCCGTCTGCCTGGCCAACGCCCACGAGCGCGCCGAGGAAGCTCGACGCCTGCTCGGCGATTCCGCCGAGCGCCGCCTGGGTCGCCTGCAGTCGGGAAGCGACGATCTTGTTGGCGTCGATCATCGCCTGGAGGCTGTTTCGCTCCTGGTCGATGGACACGAGCTTTCCTGCGCGGGCGCCGAGGGCCAGGCCCGGATCGGCCACCTTGCCGCTCACCAGCTCTTTCTGGGCGTTCACGAGCTCGGCCTGCATCCGCAGGAGCGAGGTCCGGGTCGCGTAGGCGATGGTGCTGGTCGCCACGTAGCCGGTCTTCATCGTTTACCCCGTCGCGTCCAGAAGCATGGCGAGCATCGCGTCGATCGCCGCAATGAGCTTGGCCGACGCCTGATAGGAGCGTTCGAGACGCAGCATCTCGGCCATCTCGTCGTCGAGATTGACCCCCGTGGCGTTGGCGAATGCCTCGCTCACCCGCTCGAGGAAGGCCGTCTGGTAGGCGCCGTCCGCCGACGCGCCCTGCCGCGCCGCTTCGAGCCGCCCGATGCTTCCCGAGGCGAAGGAGAGGAGGCCGGTCGTGCTCCCGCCGCCGGCAGCCGGGTCGAACGCACGGGCAGCGGTCATCTGATCGACGAGCGCCTCGATGCGTGCGGAGAAGCCGGCGCCGCCGTCCACGTTGGAGACGTAGGCGGGATTGCCGGGGTCGGAAATGCCGCCGTCGCGCAGGCGCGCGAGGTCGCCGCCCCGGGCGGGATCGGCATTCGCGTTGATGACGATGGTGGCCGCGAGGCCGGCGTGAATCGCGCCGCCGGCCGGAATCGCCGGCTCGCCCGGCCAGGTGAACAGGCCCGGTCGATCCGGGAGCGTCGGGACGGCGCTCAGATCGGCCTCGGCGAAGGCCTCGATCAGGCCGCGGGCGATCTCGTCGAGCGCGGCCTGATATTCGACGGCCACTTCGTCGCGGACGGCGGCGAGCCCGCTGATCCGGCCGCTCCGGACGGCCATCGCCCCGTCGCCGGTCACCGGCACGCCGTCGACGTAGACGGCATTGCCGGCCGTGCCGGCGCCGAAGGCGTGGGTGGCGACGAAACTGACCGTCCGGGGCACCGTCTCGAACAGGGTCACGCCGCTCTCGGTGTAGAGCGCCACGTCGTTGTTGCCGCGACCGACCACGGTGATCCCGATCTCCGCCGCGAGTTCGGCGATCATGCCGTCGCGCGTGTCCATCAGGGCCGTCACGTCGCTACCCGCGATCGTCCCGTTGACGATCGCGGCGTTCACGCTCTGGAACTTGCTCAGGATGCCGTTGACGCGGTCCACCGAGGCGGCGATCCCCGCATCGGCATCCGCCCGCAGCGCCTGCGCTGCGGCCGAGCCCTCGTGCAGGGTGGTGACGACCGTCTCCGCCTGCGAGAGCACGCCTTGGGCGAGGGTGAGATCGCCTGGAGCGGCGGCGAACAGATGCAGCGATTGCTGCAGCGCGCCGAGCGCCACGGACGGCGAGCGTGCGTAATCCGTTCCGAGGCTCGACTGAAGGCGCTCCAGGGCTTCGGCGAGCGCCGCGCCCCCGGCTGCCTTCGAACTGGCCTGGAGCACGCGCTCGTAGAGCGCGCGATCCGTCGCCCGCCCGACATTAATTCCCCGGACGCCGCCGTCGGCACCCGTCACTGCGAGGGCGGTCTTCCGGGTGTACCCCGCCTCGCCCGCGCCCGCGACGTTGCGCGAGACGACCGCCGTCTGACCGGCGACGGTCTTGAGCGACGACTGCGCGGTCGTAAGGGCGGCGGTGAGGCTCATCGAAGCGCTGCCCGGATCACGAGGCCGCTCACCGCTTCAGATTGACGAGCACGTCGAGAAGGTCCGCGCCCGTCTGGAACACCTTGGAATTCGCGGTGTAGCCGCGCTGCGCCTCGATCATGGAGGTAAGTTCGGAGGCGAGATCGACGTTCGACTTCTCGATGGCGCCCGAGATCATCGTCCCGAACCCACCCGCTCCCGGGACCCCGACACGCACGTCGCCCGAAGCCAGGTTGATGGCAAAGACGTTGCCGGAAAGCGGCGTCAAATTGTCGGGGCTCGGAACGTCGGCCAGCGGGATCGTGTAGACGGCCAGCCGGCTGCCGTTCTCGTAAACCGCATAGAGCGTGCCGTCGCCCGTGATCTCGACCGTCTCGATCGCGCTCGGCGCGTTTCCGTCGAGCACGGCGGCGATCATGGTGTAGCCGGCCGCGAGCTGGGTCGTCCCGGCAAGATCGACCGTCACCGCCGCCCCATTCGGGACGGCGAAGGACAGCGAGGACGGACTCGCCCCCGTCAGGGCGCCGGTCGCCGGATCGAAGGACAGGCCCTCCACGGCGAGCGGGCCGGAGGAATACGGAAAACCGCCGCCGTCAGCCGCCGTCGAACGGTCGAAGACGGCCACCTCCCACGTGTCGGCGTCCGTCTTGGTGTAATAGACGTCGAGAAGGACCTCACCGCCGAGATTGTCGTAGGCGACGAGCGAGGTCTTGGCGGCGAACGCGGCGTCCGGCTGGTTGTCGGACGGGCGCGAGCCCGCCGCGACAGCTTCCGCGGCAACGGGAAGGTTGACGACGAGCCTGCCAGAGCGGCTCGGCGTGGCGGCCAGAGCGGCATCCGAGATGCTCACGCGCTCCATGCCGGCGAGCCCATTCGCCACGAGCGTGGCGTCCCCGTTCTCCAGCGGGTATCCCATGAGGTAATAGCCGGCGGCGTTCACGAGGTTGCCGTTGCTGTCGGGCACGAAGGAGCCGGCGCGGGTCAGGTACGAGTTCCCGGCCTGGTCGCTCACCACCATGAAGCCCTTGCCGCTCACCGCGAGGTCGGTCGCGGAGGCGGTGTACTGGATGCTGCCCTGCTCGCTGATCGCATAGGTCGTGCGACTCGCGACCCCGCCTGCCTGATAGTCCGCTGCGCCGCCGCGCACGACCATCGAGGAGAAGTCTGCCACGGCGCGCTTGTAGCCGTCGGTATCGGAGTTCGCGATGTTGTCCGCGACTGCGGAGAGGCGATTGGACTGGGCGTTCATGCCGGACACGCCGGCACGCATGACTGTGTAGAGGCTCATCCGCGCTGCTCCCCGTGCGCGTTCAACGGGCAGAGTAGAACCCGCCTAGCTTGTGCGAGGCTGTCGGACGCCGGCTTCGCCGGCCGCCGCGGCCCGCCACCGCCTGTCTGCCTTCCGTGGACCCGGCGGCCCTATCGAGCCGCCAGGCAGTATCCGAGGTAGCGCTTCGAATCGATCGGGTCGTATCCCAGCCGGTGCCGCAGCTTCTTCCTGAGCTTGCTGATGTGGCTCTCGACCACGCTCTCCTCGACGTCCTCGTCGAATATTCCGTAGATGGAATTGAAGATCTGGGACTTGCTGACCCGCCGCCCCTGGTTCGTGACGAGATATTCCAGGATGCGGCGCTCCCGGCGCGGCAGCGGCAGCACGTCGCCCCGGATCTCAGGGTCGCGGCCGTCGAAGAAGACCCGCATCTCGCCGACCAGCCTGCAGTCGGTGGCAGCCTCGAAGCGCCGTCGGATCGCACCCACGCGGGCCAGCAGCTCCCGAATGTGAATCGGGTTGCGGACTACGTCGTCGACGCCGGCCGCGAAAAGCTCCAGCGTCTTCTCCAGGCACTGCGTTTCATTGACCGCAATTACGGGAGCCCGCGAACGCTCACGTATAAGCCTCGGATAAACGCTCCGATCCACGCACTCGCCAAGAAGAAACGCCTCGACAGCCGTCAAATCCGTCTCGGGCACAGTTTCGACCCAGTCTCGAAACTCGCTTGGACAGAACCCCGTCGATGACACTCCTTCGCGGCTGAACCTGGATGCATAGCCGTTTGTGACGATGTCCCGATCGTCGACAATGACGAACACCATAACCCCCGAATCGTTTTCGATTCCCCCGAATCGCTTAGGGAACTTACACTTTCGGTCATACAATTTGAATTGTTTCGACACGGACTAGTTGCGGGCGAGTCAAACCGCCGCAGGCAAGAGAGAGGCCGCGGCCCGGCCGGACCAGCGCCCGGCCGGCGAGCGGCGCCTAGCGACAGAACGCGCGTGCTGCCGGCGTCCACGAGCCGAAGCCCGTGGCGACCATGTTGGTGATGACCGCGCATATGTAGCGCTTCTGCGCCGGATTGTTGTTCGGCCCGGCATGGTAGCGCGCCACCGCCATCGTCCAGCTGCCCTCGCGGGCCCGCAGCTCCTTCAGGAACCGCGCCGCATAGGTGACGTTCCTGGCCGGGTCCAGCATCTCCTCGACCGAGCCGAATGCCCGCGCATGATAGCGGTAGTTGATCTGCATGCAGCCGACGTCGATCAGGTCGATCCCGCTCTGCCGGGCGGCCCGGAATGCCCCGAGCGCGTCGCGGGCGTCGGAGCCGAAGAACGGGCGACCGGCGATGTTGAGGGCGAAGGGCTGCAGCGAACCGCGTCGACCCGTCTCCGTAAGGCCGACGGCATAGAGCATGCCGATCGGCACGTCGTACCGCTTCGAGGCAGCCGACATCTCGCGCTCGCAAACGCTCGCTTGGGCGACAGGAACCCCGGCGAAACTAGAGATAGAGATGGCTGCCAGCGCGGCGATCGACAGGTGCGTTCTGTGCATCGGATTGCGTCGTGGAGGGAGCGGAATCGTCTTCAACCCGCGAGCGCCGTGGCGGCGCGCCGTCGTGCCGCTCCGGATTGGCGTGCTGACGTCCGGCGCCGCCCGGCAGGTCATCGCCGGGACGCGCGGCCGGCGGGAAGGGGTCGGCGCGCGGCGCGGCCGGGTCGCCGCTGCGGACCGTGAGCGCATCGAGTTCGAGGCCAGCTCTCCCCAGTCGCTCGGCGAGGCCGCCTTGATGAGCCCGAAGTTCCCGCGCGAGATCGTCTCGCGCCACGTCGAGCACGATGTCGATGACGGAGCCGCGCAGTCGCAGTCGCACGCCCACCTCGCCGAGTTGCTCCGGATCGAGCCGGATTTCGAGGCTGCGCATCACCGGGCCGGAAGTTGTACGGCCGGGCACGGCCGGCTCTGTCCGGACCGGGGGCGGAGTCGGCGCGGCGCCTGCAGCGATCCTGTCGCCGATCTGGCGGATCGCATCGAAGGCTTGTGCAGGAGTGAAGTGCATCTCGACGCGGGTCACGAGCACTCCGGCGGGCTTGGCCTCGTCGCCAGGCCCGGAGCCTCCAAGCGCTTGGGACACCGGCGCCCGCGGAGCGCCCCGCACCGCTGTGGCTTCAGGAACGGGCGCATCGAGCAGGGCCGAGGCTGCACCGGGTGGACGCTGTGCGAGGTGCATCCCGCCGAGGTTTCCGCCGTCGCGGCGACCTTCCCGCGCCTGCGGAATGTTCAAGGCCGACAGCAGCGCGCCGCGCGCCGGGGGGCTCTGCGGCCCCGCCGTTCCTGGCGATTCGGTCGGATCGGATGCGCCGGGCGTTTCGCCGGGCTCAGCCCCGGCGGCCGGACGAGCCATCAAGCCTTGGCGGCGGTTCAGCGCCACCGGCGATTCGATGGTCGCCCGCGCCGGACGCGCCACCTCGGCCCGCTGCGCCGAAACCCCGGCGCCCGGATGGAGAACCGGCACGACCGCAGCCGCGGTTGCGACAGGATCGGGCGGTCGGCCCGCCCCGCAAGCCCCGCTGTCCGCTGGCGCATCGCGGCCGAAAGCATGCGGATCGGTCGCGCTCAGGTCCGGAGGACCGTCTCCGGCGATGCTCTCTGAATTGCCCTCTTCGGGGCGGACAGGAGGCGCCTCCGGCAGAGGGCCGGAATGTCGGAGGCGGGAGCCGCGTTCAAGTGGGTCCGCACCTGGTGCCCGGTTCCCTCGCAGCGGCCGGTCGGCCGCCAGCGCCTCGGTGGCGGCAGGGCGTCCATGCTCGGGCGTGCCGAGCCCGTCTGCCGCCTCTGTCCCGCCAGGGGGAGCAGCAGGCGAGCCGCGGCCAGGCTGCGCCGCAGGCATTCCAGCGACGCCGCCGGCGGCCATGGCCCGGACTTCGGGAACGCTGGGAACGCCTCTCCTCTGCGGTGCCGCGCCTTCCTGACGCTCCGCATCGGATCGCGGATTGGCGGGCGGCCCGGCGGGTGGCGACCGTCCAGCGGCGTCGGGACGATCAGCCTTCGCGTGCAGAAGCGCCTCGAACGCCTCGGTCCCGAGGTCGCGGTTGCGCACCTTTCCCCGAAGCGCGGACTGGTCCCGATCCGAGACTGTCGCAATGCGCTCGCTCCCCAAGGGGAAATGCCGGCCGATGCCCGTCATCGGGCCCCGGCTAGCAGGGCATCGGCTTCGGCGAGCACTGTGCGCCCGCGCCTGAGCAGCCCGGTTTCCCCTTCCACACCTGTGGTTTCGGGCAGGCCTCCCGCTTCCTCCCCGACCGGCCATTCCATGATCCGCCGCGACAGGCTCAGCGCAGCACGGTGCAAGACGCGGTCGGCCGGCGCGAGCAGGCGGTCGGGCATGCCCTGCAGCCGCCTTTCGGCCTCCTCGGCATCCGTGAGGAGGTGGACCGCGGCCTGGTAGAGCGTCCCCGAGGCGCCTTCCCGGGTGTTCGGCGCCGATATCGCTGACGCCTGCCCGGCCGCGAGCGATGTCACCCTCACCGATCCCGCGACGAGGGCCGCCCGCGCGATCGCGAGCGCGGCGGCACGCCGCGTGTCGGGCTCCATTTCCGAGAGCAGCCTCGGGAGCGGCATCGGGCCGGCCGAGAAAGTATCGAACTCGAATTGGGCAGCGGCGGCGGCGAACTGCCTGAGAAAGCCGCCGGCGTAGAGCGACTGCGCGAAGCGGCGGAAGTACCGCTCGGAGAGGGCGGCGAAACGCTCATAGTCCTGAGCGTCCGCAGCGAGCATCGCCTGCCGCCGGAGCGCCGCTTCCTCGACGAGGGTTCCCGGCATCAGGAGCCGGGCGAGATCGAGCAGGCGATCGGCTTCGGTGGAATCGGCACCGATCGCCAGCAGGCCGTGGACGAGGGCCACCTGCCCGCCGAGGCTCTGCGGAAGGGTGCGCGGGTCGAGCGTCGCGAAAGCTGCCTTCGCCTCCTCCGAACGGCCTTCAGCAAAGGCGAGAGCGCCGCGCACGAGCGCGGGGGCGATGCCGTAATCCTCACGGCGCACCAGCGATCTGAGCGGATCCGGGCGGCCGCCGCTGAGGACGTAAACGACCGCGGCCCTCGCATTCCTCGGGTCCTGCCAAGCGCCCTCCCCGGCGGCCGCGAAGGCCTGGCCGATCCCGGCGATCTGCTCCTGCTGCGCCTCCTGGGCGGCGGGATCACCGGCGGCGATGCCGTCCTGGAGGGCCTGCAGGGTTCGCACCATCCGGTACGGCTCGTCCCCCTCGGCGAAGGCCGGCGCCGATATCGCCGCGAACATTGCGACGGCGGCCGCTACGCCGCGCAGCGGGCCGATCATGGCCGATCCTCCCGAAGAAGGATCTCGATCCGCCGGTTCTCCGCCGCGTCGGGATCGTCCTTCTTCCTCAGCGCACGATCCGCATAGCCTTCCAGGCGCTCGATGCGCGCCTCGTCGAGCCCGCCGCGCACCAGCATGTACTGCGCCATGTGGGCGCGCGCGGTCGAAAGCCTCCAATTGTCGTAATCCCGGGAGCGGAACGGCCGGCCGTCTGTGTGGCCGCGGATGACGATCGCCCCCGTGCGGCTCGCGAGCACCCCGGCGATCTTCTCCATGATCGCCACGACCTCCGGCCGCGGCTCGGCCGAGCCGATCGCGAACATACCGAAATCGCTGTCGTCGGTGAGGCTTACGAGGAACCCTTCGCCGGTTGCCGTGACCTCGATCTGCGGCAGGCGACGGCCCGTCGTCGCCGGCTCGATCGCCCGCAGGATCTCGGCGGCGACGGCGTCCGGATCCGTTGCCGTGGGCGACGAAACGGAGGCGGCCTGCTGTTCGCCGCGCCCGGACGGATCGTGAGGAGCGGCTGGCTCCCGCGATGCGGTTCCGGCAGCAGGCTTGCCCGCAAACTTGGGAGCGCGCTCGGCGTCGTCACCGCCGACACCCGGGACCGGCGCGCCCGCATCGGTCGGGCGTTCGGCCGGAATGGCCGGCGCCATGGGCGATGCGGACGGTCCAGGGGAGTCGGCCGGCTCCCCGGGCTGCGCATCCTCGGCGTAGCCGCTGATGGCCGGCCAGAAGCTCGGATCGAAGGGGTCGCGGTAGGCCTCGCCGCCTGTCATGCCGGCGCGATCGCCGCTACCCCGCGCCTCCTCCGCAGCGGCCTTCGCAAAGCCCTGGTCCGGCCCGGCGCGGCCGGCAATCTCGGAGAGGACCGCATAGGGGTCGGCGAAGAGCTCCTGCTCGGTATATTGCGCGGCGCTGCCCGCGGCCCCGGCCGCACCCTCGACGGATCGCGGCGCCTGTCCGCCGCCAGCCCCCTTCTCGCCGCCGTCACCTTCCGTCGCCTCCGGCTTGGTCTCGCTTCCGCCGTCCAGCCTGCCGCCGCCGTCGACCCGCTTCGGGTCGCTGAGGCCCTTCGGGTTCGCCGTCGTGTCGGCGAGCTTCATCGGGTTGAAATAGCTCGCCACCGACGCCCGCGTCTTCTCGTTGGTCGCGTTGATGAGCCACATGACCAGGAAGAAGGCCATCATGGCGGTCATGAAGTCGGCGTAGGCGATCTTCCAGACGCCGCCGTGATGGCCCTCGTGCTCACCGTCGTGACGCCGGCGGATGATGACGAGCTCGTGCTCGCCCGAATTCGGTTCGCCGGCCATCAGGCGACCGCCTCGTCGAGGCGCAAGAGCGCCGCCGCGAGTTCCGTCTCGATGAGGGTCTGGTCGGCGACCACACGCACGTCAGGGCCCTGGCCAGGCTCGAAGACCACCGCGGATCCGACGGCGCCGAGATCACGGCGGATCGCTTCCAGGAGGTCCTCGGGGCCGCTGACCTTCACGAGGTCCCGGCCGCGATGCTCGATCAAGACGGCGAGCGCCTCCGAGACGGCGGCAACGGCCCGCCTGCGAAGCCCTTCCTCCAGCACACTGCGGAGGGCGCGGCCGAGCCCCGCCTCGATCCCGGCGCGCAGCTGCTCCATGCCGGCCGAGAAGGCGGCCCGCAGCACCTCGCCCTCTTCCTCCGCCCAACGCGCCCGCTCCGCGGCCAGCGCAGCGGCATGGGCCTCCCGCTCTAGCGCCATCCGGCGGGTCATCTCCGCCTCGGCAGCGGCGTATCCTTCTGTCCAGGCTGCGCGGCGAGCCTCGCCGATCCGTTCCTCCACGCCCTCCGGCCGGTCGGCCGGCACGGCTTCCGCCTGCGGCCCGGCCGCCGGGGCGCCCACCCCTCCGGCCGCCGACAGATCGGTGAAATCGATCAGATAGTGCGCGAGCGGCAGGAGGCTCATGCCCGGCTGCCCTCGTGCATCCACTGCTTAAGGATCGCCGCCGCCTGTTCCTCGTCGAACTGGATCATCTGCTCCAGCCGCTTCTGAGGGTTGCGGTTCATCCGGCTCGTCAGGTCCTCGATCAGGTTCGCCTCGGGCGCGGGAAGGCCCGGCAGGGCGGCGCCCTGCTCGAGCGCCGGCGCGCCCTCTGCAGCGGGGCCGCCGGCAATGGCAGGAACCGCCTGTCCCGCCGGCTCGAACCGCTGCAGGATCGCCGCGGTCGCCGGGCGGAGCCCGAACCAGATCAGGAGCCCCGTCACCACCAGCACGGTCAGGGCGTTGACGATCGTGCCAAACTGCCGGAACAGCACCTCGGACCAGCCTGGCGGATCGACCGGGTCGAGCCGCTCCCCCGCCCCGAGGAATTCCACGAGCGAAACCTTGATCGAATCGCCGCGCGCCTGCTCGAAACCGGCGGCCGAGGTCACGAGCTGCTCGATCTCCTGCAGCCGGGCCTCGACGGCGTCCGGCGTGGCGTTCTCGCCTAGCGCCGCGGCGAGCCGGGACCGGTTGACGAGGACCGCAATCGACAGCCTGTCCACGACATAGCCGTCGCTCAGCGTCGTCACCTGCTTCGAGGAGACCTCGAAATTGGTGATCTCCTCCCGGCGCTCGTTCTCTTCGTTGGATCGCTCGCCGCCGTCGGCGCGAACCTCCTCGGTCGGGATGTTCTGCTCCACCGTCGTCGGCGGCTTCACGGTCGCGTTCTGCGAGACGGCGTTCTCCCGGATCACGCGCACGGAGCGTTCCACGCGGGATTCGGGGTCGAACACCGTCTCGTTGATCTGCTTCTTGTCGGTGTTCAGCCGCGCCGAGACGCTCACCTGGAAATTGTCGAGGCCGAGATAGGGCGCGAGCGTCGCGCGGATCCGGTCCTGTATGCCTTCGCTGACGGACCCCTCCAGCCCGACCAGCTTGCCCGGTGCGAGATCGGCCCCGGCCTCGCCGGAGGCGAGAATCGCGCCCTCCGTGTTGAGCACCGTGACGTTCTCGGCCTTCATGCCGGGGATCGCGGCCGAGACGAGGTGGCGGATCGCCTGCGCGCCGCCAGCTTCCGCACGCGCATCGCTACGGATCACCACCGAGGCCGACGGCGGCTGCCGGGCGCGGCGGAACGACCCCTCGTCGGCGAGGACGAGATGGACGCGGGCGGCCTTGATGCCGCGCATCGTCTGGATCGTGCGGGCGAGTTCGCCCTCGAGCGCGCGCACCCTCGTGACTTCCTGCATGAACGAGGTGAGGCCGAGCGAGCCGAGATCGTCGAAGAGCTCGTAGCCGGCGCTCGCGCTGTTCGGCAGGCCCTTCTCGGCGAGGAGCATGCGGGCGCGGGCGGTATCGCCGTAGCCGACGAAGACAGTGTCGCCGGCGGTGTTCACGTCGAAGCGGACGCCCGCTTCGGTCAGGGCCGACCCGATCCGGCCGACGTCGTCGCGCTCGAGCCCGGCATAGAGGACGTCCATCTCCGGACGGCTCAGGAAGTAGCCGCCAATGCCCGCCAGTGCGAAGACGGTGAGACCGATGACGGCGAGCGCCGCAAGGCGGCGCGCGCCGAGCCCCGCCATGCTCGCCCAGAGCCGCTCGAGCTGTTCGCGCCCCATCGAATCCCTTCATGCGCAGAGTCCGAGCGGACCTTCGCGCGCGAAGCTTGTGCGGGGGTTGCACGAAAAAGGCCGCGCCCCGAAGGGCGCGGCCGCGTTCGAGCCGGTTCTGCCGCGATCAGCGGAACAGGGAGAGGATGTTCTGGCTGCTCTGGTTGGCGATCGAGAGCGCCTGAATGCCGAGCTGCTGCTGTACCTGCAGCGCCTGCAGCTTCGTCGATTCCTCGTTCATGTCGGCATCGACGAGCTGGCCGACGCCGCGGCCGATCGCGTCCATCATGTTCGACACGAACGCGTTCTGCAGATCGACGCGCTTCTTGGCGGCACCGAGGTCGGAGGCCGCCGTCGTCATCGACGACAGGGCGCCGTCGACGGCCGCGATCATCTCGTCGATGTCCGTGTTGTCGATGCCGGCAGCGGTGATGTCCAGATCCGACACGGATACCGTCACCGCGCCGCCGCCGGTCGTCGTGAAGGTGGTGTCGAGAATGCCCGACTGGTCGTCCGCGTCGAAGAGCTCGGTGCCCGTGATGTCGATGTCGATCGTGCCGACCGACACTGAGCCCGCGGCATCGCGCGTGAAGGACGCGACGATCGACTTCGTGGCACTGTATCCCGCGGCGCTGGAATCCACCGAAAGCCAATTCTCGCCGCTGAACGTGGCCGCCCCGGCATTGCTGATCAGCTGCTTCTGGAGAGAAGTGATCTCGGACTGGATCTTCGCCTTGTCGACGCCGGGCTCGCGCGCCGCCACGAGCTTCGTCTTGATCTCGTCGACCACTTCGATCGCCGAGTTGAGGCCGGTATAGGCGACGTCGAGCTTCGCGGCGCCGAGGCCGAGCGCGTCCTTCACCGTGGACAGCGCCTTGTTGTCGGAGCGCATGGTGGTGGCGATCGACCAGTAGGCCGCGTTGTCGGCCGCGCTGCCGACCTTCAGGCCGGTGGCGATGCGGGCCTGCGTCGTCTCCATGTTCTTGTTGGTTGCGGAAAGCGTCTGCAGCGCGGTCATCGCCGCGGCATTGGTCAGAAGGCTGGTCATGCTGAGTGTCCCAATTGAGTTGTACGCGGATGGGACATACCGGGCTTCCACCGGTACGGACGGGCGGCATCATGCCTTCGGGAGCGCCTGTCCGGCTCCCGACCGACCGTGGTGATACGACTAGCAGTCGAACGTTACGGCACCCTTAACCGGCAACGATTCGCCGCTCATTCAAACGTATGACCTGACCAGGCCGCCGATCAACATGTTCCAGCCGTCGATCAGCACGAAGAACAGGATCTTGAAGGGCAGCGAGATCACCGTCGGCGGCAGCATCATCATGCCCATGGACATCGTCAGGGTTGCAACGATCATGTCGATGACGAGGAAGGGAAGCACGATCAGGAAGCCGATCTCGAAGCCCCGCCGCAGCTCCGAGATCATGAAGGCCGGAACGAGGATGCGCAGCTCCACCGCGTCGTCCCCCGCCGCCGGAGCAGCCTCCGCCGGGGCGCCCTCCTGCGGACCGCCCGGCCCGTTCCGGGCGAGGTCCTCGAACAGCCGGAGGTCCTTCTCCCTGACCTGCGCCAGCATGAACTCGCGGAACGGCTCGGCAATGGCGGCGAACGCCTCCTCTTCCGTGATGCGGTTCTCGATGAGCGGCTGCAGCCCGCTCTGCCAGGCCCTGTCGAAGGTCGGCCCCATCACGAAGAAGGTCATGAACAGCGAAAGGCTGATCAGGATGAGGTTCGCCGGCGTGCTCTGGAGGCCGAGGCCGGAGCGCAGGAACGAGAGCGCCACGACGAAGCGCGTGAAGCTCGTCACCATTACGAGCAGCCCGGGCGCCACCGCGAGGACCGTCAGGAGCGCGACGAGCTGGATGATCCGCCCCGCGACGCTGCCCTGCCCCTCCGGGATGAGCGCCTCCAGCCCGGCCATCTGCGCGACGGCCGGCGCGGTCATGGCCGCAAGCGCCAGGACGGCGAGCGCGCAGCGCCTCACTGCACGACCAGCGTCTGGATGACCAGGTCGCGCACCTCGCCTTCCGCGCGGATGGACGCCCGCTCGACGAGATCCTCGCGCAGGTGCTGCAGGCCGCTTGGACCCTCGATCTGCCGCAGGGACACGGTCCGGAGGAAGGCGAGGATGTCCTCCGCGATCGCACTCGCGAGCGCCTCCGCCTGCGGGGGCGCAGGGTCGGCGAAGACGAGCGCGGCGTCGAGCCGGATGGAGACGTTCGGGGGATCGGCGAGGTTGGTGATGACGGGCGGCAACGGCCGGAGATTGGAGGGCGAGACCGGGCCGTGCGCCGCCTCGGCCGTCGGACCATGCCGCGCCGCGCCCGACGAGGCGACGAAATCGACGAGGTTCAGCCCGAAGAAAGCGCCGGCCCCGGCGGCCAGCAAAGTCAGTGCCGCCATCGCGGGCAGCCAGCCCGCCGCACCCCGCCTGCCGCCGTCCGGTCGGCCGCCGGTTGTCGCGGGCAAGTTGCGAGGCGCCACTCCCGTTCCCCTTCCCGCTCAGAACGGCGCGACGGCGTCGTAGAGGCGCTGCCCCCAGCCGGGCTGCTGCACGTCCGTCAGGCGCCCGCGACCGCCATAGGAAATACGCGCTTCCGCGATCTTCTCGTAGGAGACGGTGTTGTCGCTCGCGATGTCCCGCGGCGTCACGATGCCGGCGATGTTGAGCACGCGCACCTCGAAATTGACGCGGACCTCCTGCGACCCGCTGATCACGAGGTTGCCGTTCGGCAGGACCTCGCTCACCACCGCCGCGATCGAGAGCTCGATCCGCTCCGAACGGTCGATCGACCCCTTGCCCTTCGAGGTGGACTGGCCGGCCGCGTCGGCGGATGCGCTCAGCTTCGAACCCGACCCGTCCAGCCCGAAGGCGAAGCCGATCCCCGTCTTGGCGCTCGAATCCCGCGAACGGCCGGAGGCGTTGTCGAGCGTCGCGCGGTCATTGATGGCGATCCGCACCGTGACCACGTCCCCGACCTTGCCGGCACGCGGATCGCGGAAGAGGTTCGGCCGGCTCGCGTCCCAGAGCGACTGTTCCGAGGGACCGGCCGAGGGCGGGAAGACCGCGACCGGCACCGGCTCCCGATAGGCCTGGAGGCCGCTTCCGACCGGGCTGAGGCGCGGCTCGCGGCCGAAATCCTGGACCTCGCCCGCGCAGCCCCCGAGGAGCAGCCAGACGGACAGCACGGCGATGCGGCGCATCAGGATCCCTTCCCCCCGGCGGGCAGGCTCCGCGCGCCGGATATCGTGTCGGCGAGCCCGGCCGCGCGCGCCGGCTCCATCTCGTTCAGGATGGCGCTGGCGACACGGGCGTTGAGCTTCGCCAGGATCGCCGCCGCGACGTCGCCATCCATGGAGGTGAGCTGGCGCGCGGCAGCGTCGGGTCGCATACGGCCGTAGATGGCGACCACGCCCTCCTCCGCACTCGCGAGCAGCGCCTCGCGGCGGCGCACCCAGTCGGCGAACTCCGCCTGCTTGGCCTCGAGCAGCACGAGCCGGGCCTCCACCTGCTCCTCGAGCTCGCGCAGCTTGCGCGCCTGCCATGCCGCACGCGCGTCGGCCGCGGCGTCGGCGATGTTGCGGCAGTAGCGGTCGGCATCGGTAAGGGTTGCCGCATCGACACCGGGCGGCACGGTCCGCAGGGTTGCCGCGCCGGGCTCCTCCGCGGCGAGCGCCGGACCGCAGCCGAGCACCGCCGCGGCGGACACCACCACCGGCAACAAGACGGCAAAGCGGACGAAGCGCGATCTCATTTCGGCGGCAGGCTCTTCCGACGGACCGCGCACACCCTGCCCGGACAAGCTTGCGCCGGGCTGGCGACGCGGCCGCTACTGGATGACGAGATCCGCCTGGAGCGCGCCCGCCGTCTTGATCGCCTGCAGGATGGCGATGATGCCGGTCGGCTTCAGGCCGATCCGGTTGAGGCCGCGCACCAGCATCTGGAGGTCGGCGCCGCCGACGATGGCGAGCTGGCCATCGCCCTGCTCGGCCTGGACCAGGGTCTGGGGCGTCACGACCGTCTCGCCAGCCGAGAAGGGCTGCGGCTGCGAGACCGTCGGCATCTCGGTGATGCGCACGGTGAGGTTGCCGTGGGTGACTGCGACGGTCGAGATCTGGACGTCCTGCCCCATGACCACGGTCCCGGTGCGCTCGTCCACGACGACGCGGGCGGGCGTGTCCGGCTCGATCCGCAGCTCGCCGATCTCGGCGATGAAGCGGGTCGCGCCGACATTGCTGGGCTTCACCAGCGCAACGGTGCGGAGATCCTGCTCGTATGCCGTGCGCATGCCGTAGCGCGCCATCGTGAAGGCATTGATCGCATCGGTCACGAGGATGGCGGTCTTGAAGTCCGGGTTCTTCAGCTCGAGGGTCAGCGAGCCGGAATCGCCGAACCGGCCGGGGACGCGCTGCTCCACGATGGCGCCGTTCGGAATCCGCCCGACGGTCGGAACGCCTTGCGTCAGCGTCTCGGCGTCACCCTGGGAGGAGAAGCCGGACACCGCCACCGGCCCCTGCGCCACCGCATAGGTCTGGCCGTCGGCGCCGGCGAGCGGCGTGAGGATGAGCGTCCCGCCCATGAGCGAGGTCGAATCGCCGAGCGAGGACACCGTCACGTCGATGCGCGAGCCCTTGCCGATGAAGGCGGGCAGCTCGGCGGTGACCATGACGGCCGCGACGTTCCGCGTCCGGAGCTGGCTGCGCCGGACGTTCATGCCCATGGCGTCGAGCATCGACTGGAGCGCCTGCTCGGTGAAGGGCGAGTTGCGAAGGCTGTCGCCGGTGCCTTTCAGGCCCGTGACGAGGCCGTAGCCGATGAGCTGGTTCTCGCGCACGCCGCGCAGCCCGGTGACATCCTTGATGCGGACCGAGGCGTCCGCCGCGACGGTCAGGCAGAGGAGGAGCGCGGCGGCGAGCCTCAGCATCAGCCGGCTCCGACCCGGACCGAGCCGTCCGGCTGGACGATGCCGTTGATGATCGTGCCGCTGTCGAGGTTGCGGACGCGGATGACGTCGCCGGCCCGGCCCGGCTCGAGCGCAGAGCCGTAGGCGGTGATGACGAGGCCGCCCTCGCGGAACACGACCTGGACGGAGGCGCCGCGGGCGACGAGCTGCGGCTCGCCGAGCGCACCGAGCGGGATCGGCTGGCCGGCCACGAGGGTCCGGCGCGCGACCTTGCCGACGACCTCGAAGCGATCGGCCGCGAAGCTCTGCAGGCTGGCGGAACTGCGGAACGCCCGGTCGACGACCTCGCCGGGTCCGAGGACGTCGCCCGGATAGACCGTGACGGTCGGCACGGGCAGGAGCCGCGACTGCGCCGCCGCCGGAGCGGCGGACGCGGCCGCCCAGCCGAGGGCGAGCATGGCTGCGAGGAATGCTGCGCGCACGGCGCCCCCCCCCCCTTTACCTGATGCCCTTGGAGACGACACCGGCCATGTCGTCGGCGGCCTGGATCACCTTAGAGTTCATCTCGTAGGCGCGCTGGGCCGCGATCAGCTCGGTGATCTCCTTCACCGGATCGACGTTGGAGGCTTCCAGATAGCCCTGGTGGATGCGCGCGTATCCCGGATCTGCGGGCACGCCGACGACGGGCGCGCCGGAGGCCGTCGTCTCGCGGTAGAGATTGCCGCCGAGCGGCTCGAGCCCGGTTTCGTTGGCGAAATTCGCGAGCGTGAGCTGGCCGAGAAGCTGCGGCTCGGCGTCACCGTCGAGGGTGGCGAAGACCTGGCCGGATTCGTTGACGACGATCTCGACCGTCTCCGGCGGCACCAGGATCGCCGGCTCGACCGTATAGCCGTCGAGCGTGACGAGCTGGCCGTCGGCATTGGTGTTGAAGGAGCCGGCGCGGGTGTAGAGCGTCTCGCCGTCCGGGCCGACCACCTGGAACCAGCCGCGGCCGTTCAGCGCGAGGTCGAGCCTGTTGCCGGTGTTGGCCAGCGCGCCCTGGAGGTGCAGGTTGCGGATCGCGGCGGTGCGCACGCCGAGCCCGAGCTGGGCGCCCTCCGGGATCGCGCTCTCCCCGCCCCTGTTGGCAACGCCCTGCAGGCGCTCCGCCTGATAGAGGAGGTCGGTGAACTCCGCCCGGGCCCGCTTGAAGCCGGTCGTGTTGATGTTGGCGATGTTGTTGGCGATGACTTCGAGATTCATCTGCTGGGCGGTCATGCCCGTGGCAGCAATGGCGAGCGCTCTCATTCGAAGATCCCTCAGATCGCCATACGGCTGATTTCCTGATACGCGGCCACGACCTTGTCGCGGATCGCGATGGCGGCCTGGAGCGTCTGCTCGGCGGACATCACCGCCTGCACGACCTCCTGCACGGAAGCGGTGCCGGTGATCCCGGAGATCGCCGCCGCCTCGCCCGCATGCAGCTTCTCGGCCGCGCCGGATGCCACGTCGGCCAGCACGGCGGAGAAGTCCGGGCCCTGGCCGGCGGGCGCCGCCGCGCGCCCGGCCCCGGCCGCAATGGGGGTCGCGCCGGCACCGGAGACGTGCCGCAGCGAAGCGGCGACGATGGACAGGCCGTCCGTCATGAGGACCTCAGGAGATCGATCGTGCGCGAGACCATTTCGCGCGTCTGGCGTATGATCTGGAGATTGGCCTCGTAGCTGCGGTTCGCCTCGCGCATGTCGGCCATTTCGATCAGCACGTTCACGTTCGGCAGCTTGACGTAGCCCGCGTCGTCGGCGGCCGGGTGGCCGGGATCGAACTCCACGCGGAAGGGCGCCCGGTCGGTCGCGATCCGCTTCACCTGCACGAGATCCACGCCGGCTGCCCGGTCGAGCTCCTCCGCGAAGGTGACCACCTTGCGCGCATAGGGATCGGCGCCGGGCGCCTGGCCCGTGGACTGCGCATTGGCGAGGTTCTCCGAGACGACGCGCAGCCGTGTGGACTGCGCGGCGAGCGCCGAGGCGGAAACACGGAGAGCGGCCTGGAGAGCGTCGATCATGTCACCTCAACCCCGCCATCACCATCCGGTGAAAGGCCTTCACGACACTGACGTTGAGCGAGGAGGCGCGCTCCACTTCGCCGGCCTTGATCATCTCCTGCTCGAGCGTCACGGAATTGCCCGAGACGGAGACATCCCAGCCGTCGACCTTCTCTGCCCTGCCCGGGCGGAACGCGACCGGCTCGGCAACCATATGCGCGGGCGACGTCGCCGCCAGGCGCACGTCGAAAGCGTCGAGCACGCGGTCGAACGGCTCGACCTCGCGCGCACGGTAGCCCGGCGTGTCGGCGTTCGAAACGTTCTGCGCGACGGCCGCCTGCCTCACGGCGAGCCAGGCGGAATGCCGCGCGGCGAGACCGAACAGATAGACGCCGTCCACGTGTTCCCCCAATTCCTCACCGGCAGAGTAGGTGCGGAATCTTGCCCGAGGCTGGCGCCTCGCCCGCCTCAGGGGCAAAGGGAGGGCGGGATCTCGTCGAAAAGGGCGTCGGGCCGCTGGGCGTCGAGAAGAGCGGCGGCCAGGCTGCGCGTGTTCTCGTCCGCGCTCGGAGCGGCCTCGGCGAAGCTGATGTAATGAAGGTCGATCGCCGCCTCGCGCTCGCGGAGCTCGAGACCGAAGAAGGCCGAAACGCCCAGGTGGCGGAACTCCATGTCGAGCAGGATTGTCGGCGGACGGTCCCAGTCGACGCGCGCCTCCGCGGCCGAGCCGAACCGGAGGGTGCCCGGCTTGAAGTAGAGCTCGGCCGAGGAATTCACCAGGTCGCCGATGTTCGCGTACTGCTCCGTCCGGATGAACGCGATCAGGTCGATGACGTCGACGAGGCGAAGCTCGCTCGCCACGCGGCCGAGCCCCCGGGCCAGAATGCCCTCGCGCGTCAGCGCATGATCGTCTCTGACTTTCAGAAGCATGCCGAGCAGCCTTACCTCGCCGGATTGCGACCGCCCGCCTTGGCGTAGAGGAAGTATATCACTTCCGCCACGGCGCGATAGAACTCGGCCGGAATGGCGCGGTCGACCTCGGTACTGTCGTAGAGGGACCTTGCCAGAGCCTTGTCTTCGATGACGGGAATGCCGTTTTCCTCGGCGATGCGGCGGATCGTGAGCGCGATCAGATCCTGCCCCCTGGCGAGGACCACCGGCGCACCGCCCTCCTCTCGGACATAGCGCAGCGCGACCGCGAAATGGGTGGGGTTCGCGATCACGAGCGTGGCGCGCGGGACGGCGGCGATCATGCGCTTGCGCGAGCGGTCGAGCGCGAGCGAGCGCAGGCGCGCCTTCACGATCGGGTCGCCCTCCGTCTGCTTGTACTCGTCCTTGACCTCCTGGCGCGTCATGCGGAGGTCGCGCCGCCATTGCACCCGGGCCCAGACGAGATCGGCGGAAACGAGAAGGATCGTAGCGATGCTGACCGCGGAGAGCAGCCGGATCGCCATGTCCAGCATCATCGCGGGTACGGCGTTCGGGTCGATCAGCATGGCGTTGAACATCGCGAGCCATTCGGCCCCGAGCACCAGCACGACCACGCCGATGATTGCGGTGAACTTGAACAGCGACTTTGCGAATTCGACCTGGCCCTGCAGCCCGAAGATCCGCGACCAGCCCTTGCTCGGAGAGATCCGCGACCATTCGGGCTTGATCCGCTCGGCGACGAGCCGCGGGGCATTCTGCAGCATCGAGGCGGCGATGCCCGCGACGGTGAGCACGACGATGATCGGGACCAGGAAGCGCGCGGCTTCCCGGAACACCGCCTGCCACAGAAGGATCGCGTCCGCGCCATTGTCGAGCGTCCACCCGGCCGGGTCGTCGAGCAGCCTGCTCAGCGTCACCGCCAGCCTTGCGGCATTCGCCTCCACGAGGAAGCCCGAGATGATCAGTACAGCACTGAAAGATGCGAAGACCGCCACCTCTTTCGAGACCGGCACGCGGCCTTTTTCGATGGAATCGCGAATTTTCTTTTCAGTAGCTTCTTCGGTTTTGCTGTCTTTTTCAGGCGTATCGGCCATGTAAATGCAAGCTACTGGTAATATTCGGCTTCATCGGCCGCGTTCAGCTCGATCTCGCCGCGCTCGGCCATGGCGAGCGCCATATCCGCGATCGCCCGCCGGGCCTTGGCCACCTCGCGCTGCGGGGCGGGCTCGCCATTGGCGAGCTCCGCCTCGACGATGCGCCGGGCGCGGGCCGCGAGCGAGGACAGGATGAAATCCCGGAACGAAGCGTCGGTGCCCTTCAGCGCCAGCACGATGCGCTCCGTCGAGACCTGATCGAACAGGACCATGCGGGCCTTCGGCGCGAGCTTGACGATGTCCTCGAAGGTGAAGAGCAGGCCCTTCAGCACTTCCGCCGCCTTCGGCCGTTCCGCGGCCAGGCTCTGGAGCACGTCCTCCATCTGGTCGCGCTCCATCTTGTTGATGATGTCGGCCATGCGCGCATGCGCGTCGGCGCCGGTCTTGCGCGCGAGGTTGAGGAGCAGGTCCTCGTGCAGCGTGCTCTCGATCAGCCGCATCGCCGGCTCCATCACCGGCTTCATGCTGAACATGCGGCGCATCAGCTCGTTGCGCACCGTCCGCGGCAGCTGGCCCATGACCTTGGCGGCGCAGGCCGGGCTCACCTTGGAAAGGATCAGCGCCGCGGTCTGCGGATGCTCCTTCACCAGGTATGCGGCGAACATCGTCTCGGAGACGTTTGAGAGCCGTTCCCACATCGTCTGGTTCGAGCTGCCGAGCACGTCCGACATGATGTCGGCGATCTGCTCGGGCGGCAGGACGCCGGACAGGAGCTGCTCCACCTCCCGCGCGGTGCCGAGGAGCCCGGTTCCGGCGGAGAACTCGGTCGCAAACTCCTCGATGACCGCCTCGATCGCGGCGGGGGAGAGCGGGCCGAGCTCCGTCGCCGCCCGCGTGATCTGCCTGAGCTCGATCGGATCGAAATGCTTGAGGAGCTGGCTCGCCAGCGGCTTGCCCATGGCGAGCAGGAGCGCGGCCACCTTGTCGGTGCCGCGCAGCGGCTTCGCCGGGCCGGCCGGCTTCCCCGATCCGCCCGAGACGGCGAACTTGAGGTCAGGCGCCGCCATCGGTCGCCGACTGGCCGACGATCTCGGTGAGCGAGACGCCGAAGCGGGAATTGTCCTCCTCCACGACCACCACCTCGCCGCGCGCCACGACGCGTCCGTTCACGACGACGTCCACCGGCTCGCCGATCCGGTGGTCCAGCGGAATGACGGCGCCGCGCCCGAGCTTCATCAGGTTGGCGACCGGCATGGTGGTCGAGCCGAGGACGACCTGCACCGAGACGGGGATGCGCAAAATGGCGTCGAGGTGGCTGCCGCCTTCGCCGCCGGCCCTGCCGTTCGACGGCTCGCGGCCCGGGGCTTCGCCGCCCGCGAAGAGCGCTTCACTGTGAGACATGATCTCTGTCACCTCGCAACCTGGCAGAAGGGGCCGTGCACGCGGGCCTCATCACGCGCTGCCCGAGACGGGCGCGGCCGCCCAGGAACTCTCTGCGGCGTCCGCGCCGCGGCCGGCGCCGAGCGCCGCGGCCGTCCGCAGCCTGCCGTCCAGCGCTTCCACGACGGCCCGCCCCTCGTCGATCCGCTCGCCGAGCGCCGCCAGCGTCTCGCCGGAGCGGCCGTTCATGTCCTCGATCGCCCGCTCCAGGCCGCCGAGCGCGCGGCGCGTCTCCTCGAAGACGCGCTCGTAGGCCTCGTGATGGGCGCGCAGGCGCTTAAGCTCGCGGTACATCGCCGCCACGCGCGCACTCGTCACGACGAGCGCGATCAGCAGCACGCCCTCAACCAGATAGGAGGTCATCGATCATGTCCTCGTTGGTGTCGACGAAGTCTTCGATCCGGAGGGTGTAGGCGGAGTCGGAGCGACCGAGCTCGCACCAGAAGAGCGGCTGGTCGCCGCATTCCAGGCGCACCTTGCTGCGCGGGCCGGCGTCGAGCGCCAGCACCGTGCCGACCTTCAGGCCGGCGATCTCGCCGAGCGTCATCTGCTTCTCGTCGAGGATCGCGGTGAGGCTCACCTCGGTGCGCGCAACCTCCGACTGGATCTGCCGGGTCCAGCGCGGATCGCGCGGCGACACGTCGCCGGAGAGCACCCGGGCAAGGTTCTGCCGCATGGGCGTGAGGGCCGATTGCGGGATGACGACGAACATCTCGCCGCCGGAATCGAGCGCCTGCAGAGCGAGGCGCGCCACGATCGCCGGATTGTTGCGGCGGCCGATCACGGCGAAGTCGAGCCGCGTCTCGATCCGCTCGAACCTGAACGGCGTTTCCGCGACGGAGGCGAAGCACGCCTGGAGGGCGGCTGCGGCGAGATCGAAGACCAGCTGGCCGACCCGCATCTCGATCGTGCTGATCGGCCGATCCTCGGCGCCGCGCCGCTCGGCCCCGTCGCCGCCGAAGAGCGCCTCGATGAGGGCGTCGAGGCTCGGCCGGTCGAGCCCGACGAGGACGCGCGCGTCCCACTCGCAGGCGTAGAAGACCGCCGCGACGGCGCCCTGCTCGTAGGCGGCGATGATGTCGCCGACCCGGCAGGTCTCCACGCCCTCCAGGCTCAGGAGGACGGGCGAGGGCGAGAGCGGCCGCAGGCTGTCCGCGCACATCGTCGCGAGGCGGTCGAACACGACCTTCAGCATCGGCATCCGGTCGATCGAGATGCCGGCGACGTCGAGGAGCCGGTCCGGGACGCCGCCCGGACGGATCGTCGCGGCCTCTTCCGCTTCCGCCGTCATCGGCCTCACGCCGCCTGCTTCTGGGGAACGTCCCGGGAGCCGCCCGAGATCGTCTCGCTCTCCACCTCGTCGATGGAGGGCCGGTCGAGCGACGAGATCGTCTTCCGCCCGTGCTCGAGCGCGATCTGCGGCATCGCGCCGTTCATGAAGGCGAGCAGCGTCTGCTTGACGATCACGAAGAGGCGGCACCTCTTCTCGCGCCCGACCTTCACCTTGTGGGCGAGCGGCGAGACGATCGCATAGGACAGGAAGATGCCGGCGAACGTCCCGACGAGCGCTGCGCCGATCAGGCCGCCGAGAAGCTCGGGCGACTGGTCGAGCGCGCCCATCGCCTTGATGACGCCGAGCACCGCCGCGACGATGCCGAGCGCCGGCAGGCCTTCCGCGACCGAGACGAGCGCGTGATACGGCTTGAGCTTGTCGCGGTTGATGGTGTGGATCTCCTCGTCCATCAGCGCTTCGATCTCGTGCGTGCGCGCATTGCCGATGATGATGAGGCGGCAATAGTCGCAGATGAAATGCGTGAGATCCTTGTCGGCGAGGACGCTCGGAAAGCGCTTGAAGATCTCCGACTGGTCGGGGTTGTCGATGTGCTCCTCGACCTCGTTGCGGGCCTTGCTCCTCAGGTCGCGCATCAGCACGTAGAGCAGGCCGAGGAGATCGAGATAGTCGCGCGGCTTGGGACCGGACCCGAGCACCGCGCTGACGCTCGCCCGCCCGGTGTCGGCGACGGTGGCGAGCGGATTGGCGATGATGAACGTGCCGAGCGCCGTCCCGCCGATGATGACGAACTCCCAGGGCTGCCAGATGACCCCGATATGCCCGCCCATGGCGGCGAAGCCCCCGAGCATGCAGCCGAGCGCGATGACGAGACCGATGAAGAACCCCAACGCCTCAGCTCCGGATGCAAGCTCTCCCCGAAGCGGGGCATAGAGGCCAAGGCTTGCGCGAAACTGGCCCACGCCAGCTTCGGGCAAGCCGGGTCGGCGATGGTCGCGCGTGTCGGGCTCTCGATGGGATCGCCGTGCTGACCACCGCCACCGCCTACCAGTTCGTCGCCGGGAACATCACGCAGTCGCTGACGCGGACCGCCGCGCAGCCGGTCGTGGCGCGCGAGAGCGCGTACTACCTGGAGGCCATCGTCAAGGTGAAGTCGATCGAGGACTTCATGAAGGACGACCGCCTGTTCGCCTACGCCATGAAGGCGCACGGGCTCGCCGACATGACCTACGCCAAGGCGTTCATGCGCAAGGCGCTTGAGGGCGGGATCGACGATCCGGACAGCTTCGCCAACAAGCTGAGCGACACGCGCTACCGCGACTTCGTCGAGACCTTCAATTTCGTCCGAAACGGCGCCAATGCGACGGTGTTCACCAGGGCGCAGCAGGGCACCGTCGACCGTTACGTCCGCCAGACGCTCGAGGAGGATGCCGGCGCGGCCAACGAGGGGGTGCGGCTCGCGCTCTATTTCGAGCGCAAGGCGTCGTCCGTGAAGAGCGCCTACGGCCTGCTCGCGGATCCGGCGCTCCTGAAGGTCGTGCAGGTAACGTTCGGAATCCCGGCCAGCATGTCGACGGCGGACATCGACCGCCAGGCGGCCCTCTTCGATTCCAAGCTCGACGTCGCCGATCTGAAGGATCCGGAGAAGGTGAAGAGGCTGATGCAGCGCTTCACCGCAATGTGGGACATCGAGAACGGCACTGCCGCCGCGACCTCGCCCGCGATCCTCATCAGCCAGCCGCGCGAGGCGGGCATCGGCGCCGACCTGCTGATGAGCCTGCAGCGCCTGAAGCTCGGGGGCTCGTGATGGAGAGCGGGCTCTACGTCGCCCTGTCGGGCCAGATCGCGCTGGAGCGGCGGCTCGACACGATCGCGCGGAACATGGCGAATGTCGGCACCGCAGGCTATCGCGCCGACGAGGTGAGCTTCGAGGCGGTCATTGCAGGGATGCGGGATCCGGTCGCCTTCGCCTCCGCCGGCGAGACCTTCATCCTGCGGCAGCCGGGCGCACTGACGCAGACCGGCAATCCGCTCGACGTGGCGGTCGACGGCGACGCCTGGCTCGGCATCGCGACGCCCGCTGGCACCGCCTACACCCGCGACGGCCGCATGCGGATCACCCCGGCCGGCGAGCTTCAGACGCTCAACGGTTATCCCGTCCTCGACGTCGGCAACGCGCCCATCCTGCTCGACCCGAACGGCGGCGAGGTGAAGATCGCGCGCGACGGCATGATCACGCAGGACGGCCAGCAGGTCGGCGCCATCGGGCTGTTCCGGATCGAGCCGGCGGCCGGCCTCGCCCGGTACGAGAACGCCGCCGTCATCCCCGACATCGCGGCGGCGCCGGTGCTCGACTTCACGGCAAACGGGATCGCCCAGGGTTTCGTGGAGGGCTCGAACGTCGACCCGATCCGCGAGCTGACCAAGCTCATCATGGTGTCGCGCACCTTCGAGGCGACTGCGACCGCGATTGCCGACACCGAATCGTCGCTGAAGGACGGCATCCGCACGCTCGGGGGGAGAAGCTGAGCCCTGACGGGGCGCCGTCCGGTCGGCGCTCTCCGAAGCGGCCGGGGCGGTGAGCGCCCTCGACCGCCTCGCGGCCGCCTCCGGGCCGGGCCGGGTGCCGGCGCTGCGCATGAGCGGCGTCGTGACGGAGGTCGCGCCGACCCACTTCCGGCTTGCCGGCCTGTCCCACTTCCTGAAGCTCGGCGACTGCATCGGGGCGGCGGAGCACGGGCCGGAGCCGATCGGGGAAGTGGTCCGCATCGACGACGCCGGCGCCACCGTGAAGCCCTATGCCAATCGGCTCGAGGTCGGGCCGGGCACGCGTGCCTTCCGGATCGGCCCGCTCGCCATTGCACCCGACATCGCCTGGAAGGGCCGCGTCATCGACGCAATCTGCCGTCCGATCGACGGGGACGGGCCGCTCGTCCCCGGCATCGAGCCGCGCCCCGTCGATGCCGCGCCGCCGCCGGCGATCCGGCGTGCGCGGGCGCGGGAGCCGGTGGCGACCGGCGTGCGGGCGATCGACATCTTCACGCCGATCTGCCGCGGCCAGCGCGTCGGCATCTTCGCCGGCTCCGGCGTCGGCAAGTCGACGCTCCTCTCCATGCTCGCGCACGCCCGCGGCTTCGACAGCATCGTGATCGCGCTCGTCGGCGAGCGCGGCCGCGAGGTGCGCGAGTTCCTCGAGGAGAGCCTCGGGCCGAACCGCAAGCGCGCCGTGACCGTGGTCGCCACCGGCGACGAGAGCGCGATGATGCGCCGCCTCGCCCCGCGCACCGCGATGACCGTCGCCGAAGCCCTGCGCGACGCCGGCGAATCGGTGCTTCTCATCGTCGATTCGATCACGCGCTACGCCCATGCCGCGCGCGACGTGGCGCTCGCCGCGGGCGAACCAGCCGTGGCGCGGGGCTATGCGCCGAGCGTCTTCGGGGACCTGCCGCGGCTCCTCGAGCGCGCCGGCCCCGGCGAGGACGGCAGCGGCACGATCACCGGCATCTTCGCGGTCCTCGTGGACGGCGACGACCTCAATGAGCCGGTGTCCGACGCGATCCGCGGCACGCTCGACGGGCACATCGTGCTGAGCCGGTCGATCGCCGACCAGGGGCGCTACCCGGCCGTCGACATCCTGGCATCTGTATCACGCCTGGCGCATCACGCGTGGGCGCCCGAGCAGCGCGGCCTCGTCACGAAGCTGAAGGCGATGGTGGCGAGCTTCGAGGACAGCCGCGACCTCCGCCTGATGGGCGGATACCATGCCGGGGCGGATCCGGATCTCGATCAGGCCGTGGCGCTCGTCCCGGCGCTCTACCGCGCGCTCGTGCAGGAACCGTCGTCGCCCCCCGCACTCGACCCGTTCCGCGAACTGGCCGACGCGCTGCAGCCCGGCAGGTAGGCACGCGTCCCCCGGCGCCCTCTCAAGTCGCGCGGCAGCCTTCCTTATCCTTCAGGCGGCCGCCGAAGCCGGGCGCGCTGCGCCGGGCGCAGCCTTGACCGGCGGCGTCTCGTGCGCCCGCAACTCCCGCGCGTAGCGGACGAGCGCCGCGAAGCGGTAGATGCCGTGGACGAACTTGCCGTAGGGCATGGTGACGAAGAAGCCGAACACGAAGCCGAGATGGACGGCGAGCAGGATCCCCATCGCCGGGGTGGCGCGCAGGAAGAGGAGCAGCAGCCCCGTCACCCCCGTCAGGAAGAGCATGGCGAGGAAGGCGACGTCCATGCCGAGCCGCGAATGGTCGAGCAGGGCCGGGTCGCGGCGCTGCTTCGCCATGTAGAGCCCGATCGGCCCGATCACGAGACCGAGGCCGCCGAGCGTGCCGAGGACGACCGGCAGGTCGTACCACGGATAGGGCGCCTCGCGTCCCAGGACATAATGGTAGAGCGTGGCGACGCTGGTCGAGGCGAAGCAGAGCAGGAAACCGTAGAAGGTCGCGTGGTGCGCATGCCTGCGGCCGTCCTTCTTCGGCCGCTCGTCCTCGTTCATGCAGCCCATGCCGCCGCCGTCGAGATAGCGCAGCGACATGGCGTCCCTCATCGCCTGCCAGATCGAGCCGCCGTCGGAGAGCGGCTTGCTCGGCTCGCCGATGTCGCGCCAGAAGTTGCGGAAGCCCATGACGAGCGCGACGACGGCATAGAGGAAGGCCGCGCCGAAGATCGCGACCATCGCATTGTGCGGCATCAGCCGGTAGAACGCGCCCGGCCCGGTATGGGTGGCGAAGAGCACGGACGGATCGTTGAAGGCGATGAAGCCGATGATGAAGACGGCGACGCTCAGCGCCGCCACGATGCTGATCATCAGGCCGTTGCGCTCGAACATGCCGGCGAAGGCGCGTGGCCAGGCATAGGCCTGGTAGGTCTCGCCGCGCAGCTTCGCCAGCGTGCGCGGCACGTCGACGTTGAACTCGTGCGGCGGCGAGAACTGGCAGTCGTAGTAGCAGGCGCCGCAGGCATGGCAGAGATTGGCGAGGTAGTTCAGGTCGCCGGGCGTGAAGGCCCGGCGCATCTCCATCGCCGGGAAGACGGCGCAAAGCCCTTCGCAATAGCGGCAGGCATTGCAGATCGTCATGATGCGATCCGCTTCCGCGGTGGTGTCAGTTGCGGGCATTTGCAGCTGCCTCTCGTCCTGCGATCCGACCGAAAACGCTTCCGATGGTCATCCCGATGCCGGCGAGATAGCCCTTCCCGAGCACGTTGCCGGCCATGATCTCGCCGGCGGCGAACATGTTCGCCGATGGCATGCCGTCGTCCATGACGATGCGGGCCTCCTTGTTCACGCGCGTCCCGAGATAGGTGAACGTGATGCCCGGACGCACCGGATAGGCGTAGAAGGGCGGCACGTCGATCGTGCGCGCCCAATGGCTCTTGGGCGGCGTCAGCCCCTCCGTCCGGCAATCGTCGAGCACGGTGGAATCGAACGTGCCCGGCCTCACCGCAGCGTTGAACTCAGACACCGTCTTCTCGAGCCTCTGCGGGTCGAGGTTCAGCTGCGCCGCAAGCCCGCCGAGCGTGTCCGCTTTCAGCGGCGGATAGACGGAGGGCATGAAGGCGCTGACCGACTTGTGGTCGATGATGATGTGCGCGATCTGGTCCGGCTGCCCGGCCACCAGGCGCCCCCAGATGGCGTAGCGCTTCGGCCAGAAATCCTCGCCCTCGTCGTAGAAGCGCTCGGCATCGCGGTTGACGACGATGCCGAACACCACGCAATCGAGCCGCGTCACGATCCCGCCGTCATATTTCGGCGAGCGCGCGTCAATGGCCACCGCATGGCACTGGGTCGGGTCGCCGACCGGCTGGACCCCGCGGTCGAGCAACATCTTCAGGACGCTGCCGCGATTGTAGCGGGTGCCGCGGATGAGGAAGTTGTCGGCGGGCGGGCCCCAGTACTCCTTCAGCCATTCGATGTTCGATTCGAAGCCGCCGCTCGCCGCCACGAGCGCTCCGGCGCGCACGACGTGGTCGCGCTCCCCGCTGCGCACCGTCGCCGAGAGGAACATGCCGTCCCGGATGTCGATGTCGACGACGGGAGCGTCGTAGAAAATCGCGATGCCGAGATCCTCGGCGGTCCGGTAGAGCGCGTTCAGCATGGAGCGGCCGCCGCCCAGGAAGAAGGCGTTGGTGCGGCCGAGGCTGAGCGTGCCGCCGAGCGATGGCTGGAACCTGACGCCTTGCGCAAAGAGGAAGTCCCAGAGCTCCTTGGACTGGCTGATCGTGTAGCGGGCGAGCTCCTCGTCGGTCTGGCCGCCGGTCACGCGCAGCAGGTCGTCCCAGAACTCGTCCTCGTAATAGGGGCCGGTCAGCACCTCGTTCGGCTCGTCGTGAGCGACCCGCATGTTGCGGGTGTGGCGGGTGTTGCCGCCCCGATAGAATTTCGGCGCCGCCTCGACCACCGCGACCGTGCGCCCCGCGCGACGGGCGTTGATCGCGGCGCAGAGCGCCGCGTTTCCGCCGCCGATCACCAGCACGTCATAGCGGCCGGCGATCTCCGGCGATGGCTGTTGCAGTGCTGCCGTGCTGTCCGCCGCCATGCTGGATCCCTTGTTCGTATACGCGCGTATGCAACAGCGTGGCCGCGCTGTCCAGCCCGGCCCGCGGAGGCCTTCCCGGCGCCATCGGTTCGCTTGGAACGCCTGCATGGGCCGGCCACGATCGCCGACCTGCCGCACCCGGGCCGCGTTCGGGAATGCAGATGTATACGGAAGATGCCACGGCGCGTCCCTCCATGTATATTCCGTCCCAGGGTTGCATGCGCCGTGGGGACCCGGAACCGCGGTCCACCTTGGACTCGCGCGTCGCCTCCCGCTACATGGAAATGTTTTCCGTCTCCCGACGCCGTCGGCGGGATCGGTTCAGATCGGGATCAGTCCGAGATGGCAGACAAGAGCGCAGCGATGCACGCCTCTCCCGCCGTCGGCGTCGGAGCCGGCGGCCCGTCCAAGACCTCGCGCGCCAACTGGGTGTTCGAATCGCTGCGCAACGGGATCCAGGAAGGCCGCTACGCCCGCGGCGAACGCATCCGCGAGGAGGAGGTCGCGCGCGCCCTCGGGGTGAGCCGCACACCCGTGCGCGAGGCGCTGTCCCGCCTGCAGGCCCGCGGCCTGCTCGAAATGGCGCCGGGCGGCCTCGTCGTCGCGACGCTGACGCGGCCGCAGACGATCGAGCTCTACGCGATGCGCGAGATCCTCGAGGGCTCCGCCGCGCGCTTCGCGGCCCAGCACGCCTCGCCGAGCGAGATCGCCAACCTGCACCGCCTGGCGGAGGCCTTCGCGCGCTCGGCGGGCGACCCCGACAAGCTCGCCCGCTACAACCGCGAGTTCCACGGCGCGATCTATGAGGCGGCGCACAACCGCTATCTCATGCGCACGCTCGACGAGATCCACGACGCGATGGCGCTCTTGCCGAGCACGACCTTCACGGTGCCGGGCCGTACCGAGAAGGCGGTGGAGGAGCATGGCCGCGTTCTCGCGGCGATCGAGGGGCGGAACCCGGACGATGCGGAGCGCGAGGCGCGGCAGCACATCGAGAAGGCGCAGGACGCCCGCCTCTCGATGATGTTCGATTACGCCTGAGCCGATGCCCGCCGGCGGGCCGGCCGCGTCAGCGGTTGGCCTCCGCGACCTTGCGCAGCTCCGAGACGCGCCGCCCCGCCTCCGCCATCAGGAAGCCGATGTCGGTCTGGGTGGTGATGAAGCGGATGCCCCGGCCGATCAGCTCCGCCTGCCGGCCGAGATCCCTGTCGCCGCCGAGGCCGGCCCACTTGCCATGCGCTTTGCAGGCCCGGATCATGCGGTCGATGGCATCCATGATGATCGGATCGCCGAACGCGCCCGGCCTGCCGAGATTGGTGAGCAGGTCGTTGCAGCCGATATGGACGACGTCGACGCCCTCGACGGCGGCGATCGCCTCGACGTTCTCCAGCCCCTCCGCCGTCTCGATCATGCAGATGACGAGGGTGGTGTCGTTCAGTATGCGGCTGCTCTCGGCCACGGGCATCGGCTTGAAGTCGAAGATGGAATAGGCGCCCGAGACGGAGCGCCTGCCGACCGGCGGGAACTTGCAGGCCTCGACCGCCCGCCGCGCCTCCTCGGCGTTGTTCACGTCCGGATAGACGATGCCCATGACGCCGTTGTCGAGGAAGCGGGGCACATCGGCGTCCGCCAGGTGGCGGGCACGCACGATCGGCGCGACGCCGCAGCCGATCGCGGCCTGCGCGATGTGCCCGATCGTCTCCGGCGAGTAGAGCGCGTGCTGGCCGTCGACGAAGATGAAGTCGTGCCCGGTCGCCCTCGCGATGCGGGCGATCTCGGCCGAGCGGCCGAGGCGCACGACCATGCCGAGGGCGACGTCGTCGGCCGCCATCCGGTCCTTCAGCGGGTTGCGGACAAGCGTTTCGTTGCTGGCGTTCACCGGTCCCTCCTCGTTCAGGCGTCGAGCGGTGTTGCTCGCGTCGCGAGCGGGGGAACGCCGCGCGCTCGGGCATCCTCCTGGAGCGGCTCGAGATCCTTCGTCTGGTACGGGATCCCGGCGCCTAGCCGGCGCTGCTCCTGGCGCGCTTCCGGCTCGCCCGGCATCAGGATCTCTTCGAACCCTTCGGCGAGCGGCACCGCCTTCACGCGCTCGACGAGGACGTCCATGCGCTGCCGGTACTCCTCCGCGCTCATGAAGAGGTCGGGCTTGATGGCCAGGAAGAAGTGCCCGACGTTCTGCGCCCGCGTGTAGTCCTTGTACTGGTCGGCGACGTCGCCGGCGAAGCCCGCGCCGGAGATGACGCCGCCGAGGATGTCCATCAGCATCGAGAGGCCGGAGCCCTTCGGCCCGCCCATCGGCAGGACAACGCCAGCCAGCGCTTTGACCGGATCGGTCGTCGGCTTGCCGTCGGCATCGAGCGCATAGTCGATCGGGATCGGCTCGCCGAGCCGGATGGCGCGCCGGATCTTGCCGCGCGCGGCCACGCTCGGCGCCATGTCGAGGATGAACGGCCCCTTCTCGCCGCCGGGCGCCCCGGCCGCGAAGGGGCTCGTGCCGAGCAGCGCCTCGCGGCCGCCCCATGGCGGCATCGCGCGCGAGGCATTGGTGAAGACGAGCGCGATGAATCCCGCTTCGATGGCCTGGAGCAGGTAAGTCGCGGCCATGCCGAAATGCGTGCTGCGCTTCGCCGACACCATCCCGATGCCCATCTCGCGCGCGATCGCCATCGCCTCCGCCATCGCCCGCGTGGCGACGACGAAGCCGAGGCCGTCCTCGCCGTCGAGATGGGCGACCGCCGGCATGACGCGGCGCGGCTTCAGGTTGGGGCGGGCGTTGACGAGGCCGCGGCGGAGCCGGTCGAGATAGCCGGGCAGCCGCATGAGGCCGTGCGTGTCGACGCCGCGCAGATCCGCCCGCACGAGGCACTGCGCCACGATGCGCGCGTCCGCCGCCGGCAGGTCGTAGGTCTCCAGGAGCGCCGTCACGAAGCGGCGGGCGGCCTCGGGGTCCGCGTAGACCGTTTCGGGCGGCTGGCCCGGGGCCGGTTCTTGCTGGGTCATCGTCGTCCTGTCTCGTTCGCAGTCCCGCGTCAGGCTCAGCGGCCGGTGAAGACGGGCTTGCGCTTCTCTTTGAAGGCGCGGCGCCCCTCGGCATAGTCGGCACTGTCGAGACAGGCGGCGGCGAGGGCGTCGAGACGCGCCACGTCCCGCTCGCCGGGATCCTTCAGCACGGCGTCGATCGTCGCCTTGGAGGCGGCAACGGTGAGCGGCGCGTTCTCGGCGATCTGCGCCGCGATCCCGCGCACGGTCTCCTCCAGACGGTCGGCCGGCACGACGCGGTTCAAGAGCCCGATCCGCCACGCCTCCTCCGCGTCCAGCCGGCGCCCGGTGAAGAGGATCTCCTTGGCGTAGGCCGGGCCGACGAGATCGGTAAGGATCTTGAGGTTCTCGATGCCGTAGGCGAGGCCGAGGCGCGCCGCCGGGATTCCGAACTGCGCGTCCTCCGACGCGATCCTGAGGTCCGCCTTCATGGCGACCGCCAGCCCGCCGCCGAGGCAGAAGCCACGGATCATGGCGATGAGCGGCTTGGCGAAGGAGGCGAGCCGCATCCGGCCGCTGGTGGTGATCTCCTTGTAGAGCTCGCCGGCCGCCGCGTCGGCGCGCTTCTCGTCGAACTCCGAAATGTCGGCTCCCGCGGTGAAGGCGCGATCCCCCGCGCCCCTCAGCACCACCACGCGGACGGCCGGATCGGCCTCGAAGGCGTCGAGCGCCGCCGTGATGCCGTTCCACATCTCCAGCGAGATGGCGTTCCGCCGCTCCGGATTGTTGAGGACGAGCCACCCGATGCCGTCGCCCGCCTCGGCGAGGATCCTGTCGGTGCCAAGGTGCATGGATCGTCCTCTGCGAGTGCAGTTGCGGGATTTAGGCATGCGGAGCGCCTTGCGGCGCTGCCGATCGCGCCCGGTCCCGGCGCGTTGCATTCGCTTGCATCCAGGGCCACGGGTGTCAAGCCGCGCCGCCTGCAGCGATTGCCATTGTCGCATGCGGTTGTGTACAGACGAGGCGATCCTAGCAGATCCGGTTGCCGTCAGGTCCGTCCGAAACCTTCTTCGGCTGCCGCGGCTTCCTGCACAATGACCCGATCGATGCCCGCCGAGCCCGCGCGACCATGACCGCCATCCATGTGACCGGATCCGACATGCTCGGCGGGTCGAGCACGCGAACGATCCTGGCCGTCACCCTCGCCCATTTCGTGAGCCACTTCCTTCAGCTCGCGCTCGCGCCGCTGCTGCCCTTCATTCGCGGCGATCTCGGGGTGAGCTTCACGGAGCTCGGCTTCGTCCTCGCGGTCTTCTACGGCACGTCGGGGGCCGGCCAGATGGCGGCCGGGGTGCTCGTCGACCGGATCGGGCCCGACCGCCTGCTCCTGGCGGGAATGGCGCTCCAGACTGCGGCGACGGCGGCGATGGGCTTCGCCCCCGGCACGGCGGCGCTGATCGCCCTCGCTTTCGTGGCCGGCCTCGGCAACAGCGTCTATCACCCCGCCGATCTGTCGATCATCAGCCGGCGCGTCGAGCCGAAACGTCTCGGGCGCGGCTTCGCCTATCACGCGATGGGCGGCGCGACGGGCGCTGCCGTGTCCCCCCTCGTGGTGGCCGCGCTCGTCACCGTCCTGGGCTGGCGCGGCGCGATCGTGGCCGCCGCACTGATCGCCGCCGGCCTCTTCCTGTTCGTGCTCTCGAGTTGGAAGGCGATCGCCTGCGGATCGCCCGTCCGGCACGATGCGAAGCAAGATCAAGGCCCGGCGGCACCGGCGACCGCGAGCTTCCTCCAGATCCTGCTGAAGCCGGTGGTCTTCACGCTGCTCGCGTTCTTCGTGCTCACCTCGATCGCCGGCTCGGGCGTGCAGAGCTTCGGCATCGCCGTCCTGACGGAGGGCTACGCGGTCGCGCTCGCGCTCGCGACCTTCGCCGTGACCGGCTACCAGCTCGGCAATTCCGGCGGCATGTTCGTCGGCGGCATCCTCGCCGACCGCACCGACCGCCACCAGGCGGTGGCGATGGCCGCGCTCACCGTCACGGCGGCGGCCATCCTCGCGGCCGGATTCACGACCCATGTCCCCGTTCTCTGCGTCGCGCTGCTCTGCGTGGGCGGCTTCACGAAGGGCGTCGCGCTCCCCTCCCGGGACGTGCTCGTGCGCCGCATCGCTTCGCCGCAGACGCTCGGCCGCGTGTTCGGGATCACCTATTCCGGCCTGGACATCGGTTTCTTCGTGGCGCCGCTCGTCTTCGGCATTGTGCTCGACCATTACGAGCCGAGCTACGTCTTCGTGATCGCCGGGCTAGCCTTCTTCCTCGCCATTCCGACGCTGCTGACGCTCCGCTCGACCCGCCCTGCACCTGCACCCTGAAGGAAAAGGGGCGGCTCCCGCGGAAGCCGCCCCTCGTCACGTGCCGTGGAGCGCGGCGGAAAGGCCGCCGCGCTTCAGCGTCAGAACCTCACATTGTACTCGGTGGTGAGGTAGTTGCGCAGCCAGTCGCGGGCCTCGTCCGGCATGTTGGTCGCGACGTCGTAGAGGCGGAGCGCGGCGTCGCCCGTCGCCTGCTCGTACTCACCGAGGACCTCGCCCTTGCCGGCCTGGAACTCGGGATCGGCGACGGCGTCCTCGAACGCCTTGGTGTAGGCGTCGACGATGTCCTGCGGCGTGCCCTTCGGCAGCATGACCGGCTTCTGGGCGGCGAAACCCGAGCCGAACACGGCCTTGTAGACGTCGAACTCGATGCCTTCCGGCCTCTTGCCGTGCATCATCTCGTAGGCTTCCACGAAATGCGGCAGGTCCGGGAAGGTCGGGTCGCGGGCGAACTCCCCGTTCGCGTCGAGCACGCCCCAGGAGAAGATCGGCACCGCCTTGCCGGCCTCCACGAGCGGCACGACATTCGAGAGATACGCGCCCGACGTCTGGTAGTCGATCGTCGTCTCGCCGCGCTCGAAGGCGAGGCGGCCGTCGGCGCGGCCCGGCATGCCGAAGACGTAGCGCACGTTCAGGCCGAGCACGAGGAACGCGATCATCGGCACGAGGTCGAGCGAGGTCGGCCCCTGGCTGCCATAGATGAGCTCCTGGTCCTTGATCTTGTTCAGGTCGGCCGCCGATTCCACGCCGAGGTTCGGCGGCAGGTAGCAGACGCCGCCGGTCGGCGAGACGAGCACCGGCGTGAAGTTCTTGTAGTCGTAGCGGACGCGCGGGTCGCCGAGCAGGTACGGGAACTGCGTGGTCGCCGACGTGACGATGATCATCTTGCCGTCGGGACGGGCGCGGGCCGCAAACTCGTTGGTGCCGGTGATCGAGCCGCCGCCGGGGATGTTCCGGATCACGACGTCCGGATTACCCGGCAGGTACTTCTTCAGGTAGGGCTGGTAGTAGCGCGCGAGCACGCTGCTGCCGCCGCCCTCGCTGAACGGGCAGATCCACTCGACGGTCTGCCCCGAGAAGTCGGCCGCGGCGAACGCGGATTGCGGACCGGAGACCGCGGCGACACCGGCGGTGGCGGCCGTTCCGGCCAGGAAAGTTCTGCGATCAATCTTCATTTCGATCCTCCCAGACGCTGAAAGCGGGCTTCCCGACGGTTCACCGCCGATCGCCTCATGCACACACTCGTTCCAACCGCAGCGACAGCCGGCAGGCAACCCTAGCACGACGGCCAGCGCCGCGGACCCGGATACCGGATTCCGACGCGGGCATGCCGTTCTGGCGCAACCAGCTGCCGAAGGACAGCATGGTCAGGAGCAATGCCCTTATGCTTGACGAGCTTGACCTCCCTGTCAACAATTGTATGCAATCGGCAGCGAGAAGGACGCAGAGCCCGGACGAGACCGACTTGGTGCGCCAAGGCCTGCCTGCTATGGGAGAAGCTGGCGCCGCAATGAACGGTCCGCGTCCCGGCCGCAACCACCAAGATCATCTCCTGCGCGCCGCGTTAGGCGTCACGGACCACCCCCCGGCCCGGGCACGGGGACATCGAATGCGGCCGGCAGATGCCGCTGAAGGGAGACCGCGATGAGCGCCAAACCGCGTCTGAGACTGGCGATGATCGGCTTCGGCGAAGTCGGGCACGTGTTCGCGAAGGATCTGCTGGAGAACGGCGCGGAGATCGCCGTCTACGACATCCTCTTCGACGACCCGAAGGCGGGGCCGGACCGGATCGCGGATGCCAGGCGCGCCGGCGTCACGCCGGCCCCGAGCGCCGCCGAGGCCTGCGGCGGGGCGGAAATCGTGTTCTCCTGCGTGACCGCCTCCCAGGCGCTCCGCGTCGCGGAAGGCGCGGCCGGCTTCCTCCAGCCCGGCCAGGTCTTCCTCGACGTGAACTCGGTTTCGCCCGCGACCAAGCAGGCGGCCGCGGCGGCGGTCGAGAAGTCGGCCGCGGCCTATGTGGAGGGCGCCGTAATGGCGCCCGTCATCGGCCCCAATCTGAAGGTGCCGATCCTCAGCGCCGGCCGACGCGCGGCCGAGATAACGGAAAGGCTCAACGCCGTCGGCATGAACATCCGGCCGGTGGCCGCCGAGATCGGGCGCGCGTCGGCCACCAAGCTTTGCCGGAGCATCATGATCAAGGGGCTCGAGGCCCTGATCATCGACTGCACCCGCGCGGCCGCCGCCTTCGGCGTGACCGACGACGTCTTCAAGAGCTTCTACGACAGCTATCCCGGCATGGACTGGAACGAGATCGCGGCGACGATGCCGGGCCGGGTCGCCAGGCACGGCGTCCGCCGCTCGGCCGAGATGCGCGAAGTGGCAGGGATGCTCCGGGATCTCGGGATGGACGGCTCGCTCGCCGATGCGGTGGCCGACCGCCATGAGCGCTACGCGACGACCGAGGCGCCGCGGGAGGCGCGCAGCGAGGCGGCGGAGTAACAACTCGCCCGGAAGACTTCGGCCGCCGACCTGAAAGGCACCCCATGATCGCCGACGCAGTCACGACCGCCCTGTCGCACATCCTGAGCGTCAACTACCTCCTCCACATGCTGCTCGGGGTGAGCGTCGGCCTTCTCGTCGGCATCCTGCCCGCGCTCGGCGGAATTGCCGGCATGTCCCTGCTGCTGCCCTTCATCTACGGCATGGAGGTGACCGCGGCGCTCGGCATGCTGATGGGGATGGTGGCGGTCATTCCCACGTCCGACACCTTCTCGTCGGTGCTGATGGGCATCCCCGGTTCCTCCTCCTCCCAGGCGACCGTGCTCGACGGGTTTCCGCTGGCCAAGAAGGGGGAAGCCGCGCGCGCCCTCAGCGCCGCGTTCTCCGCTTCCTTCATCGGCGGCGTCTTCGGCGCGCTCCTGCTGACAGCCTTCGTCCTCATCGCGAGGCCGCTCATCCTCGCCTTCGGCGCGGCCGAGCTCTTCATGCTCACCATCTTCGGCCTGTCGATGGTGGGCGTGCTCTCGGGAGCGAGCCTGCCCAAGGGCATAGCGGCCTGCGCGATCGGCCTGGCGTTCGGCTCGATCGGGGCCGCGCCGGCGACCGGCGAGTACCGGATGGATTTCGAGACCCTCTATCTCTCCACCGGCCTGCCGCTCGCCATCGTCGGCCTCGGCCTCTTCGCCATACCCGAGATCATCGACCTCCTGCGCGGCGGCGGCTCGATCGCCGGCGACGGCAGGCTCGGCCGCGGCTGGGTGCAGGGCCTCCGGGACACGATGCGCAACTGGTGGCTGGCGCTGCGCTGCTCGGCCATCGGCGCGATGCTCGGCGCCCTGCCCGGCCTCGGCGGCAGCGTCATCGACTGGATTGCCTACGGCCACGTGATGCAGACATCCAAGGACCGGAGTCAGTTCGGCAAGGGCGACATCAGGGGCGTGATCGCACCGGAATCGGCCAACAACGCGAAGGACGGCGGCGCGCTCGTGCCGACGCTCCTCTTCGGCATTCCCGGCTCCGGCTCGATGGCCATCTTCATGGCCGGCATGCTGCTGCTCGGGCTCCAGCCCGGTCCCGCCATGGTCGGCCGCAACCTCGACGTCACCTACACGATCATCTGGTCGCTCGCGATCGCCAACATCATCGGGACGGTGCTCTGCATCGTGCTGTCGCCGGGCATCGCGCGCCTGACGACCGTCCGCTTCGCGCTGATCGCACCCTTCATGGTGATGATCATCTCGTTCGCGGCATTCCAGTCGAACTTCACGCTCTACGACCTGATCGCCCTCCTCGCGATCGGCTTCGTCGGCGTCTTCATGCGGCGGTTCGGCTGGTCGCGGCCGGCCTTCCTCATCGGCTTCGTGCTGGCGACGCAGAGCGAGCGCTACCTCTACCAGGCGGTGCAGTTCGACGGCTGGGGCTTCCTCACCCGGCCCGTCGTGCTCGTCATCATCGCGCTGATCCTCGCCTCCTCCTGGTTCGCCGCGCGCAGCCGGTCGGCCGAGGGCGGCATCCTCCACACCGAGGGCAGCGCCGACAGCTCGAAGGCCGACACGCTGTGGCCGCAGATCGCCTTCGTGCTCTTCGCGATAGCCCTGTTCGCCTTCACGCTCTGGGAAGCCTGGGACCTCACCTTCCTCGGCGCCGTCTTCCCGATGATGATCGCCGGGATCGGCGGCGTCGCCTCCCTGCTCGTGCTCCTCTCGCTGATGACGACCGGCCGGAACTCCTCCGCCAACTTCGACCTCGACGACCGGCCGCGCGAGCCGGGCGACCGCGGCACGTACTATTATCTCGGCTGGATCGTTGCGTTCGTCGGCGGCGTGGCGCTGGTCGGCTTCTTCATCGCGCTCGTCGTCTTCTTCGTCGCGTTCCTGCGGATCGTCTCGAAGGCGTCGTGGCTCATGACGATCGTGCTCACGCTGCTCGCCATCGCGATGCTGCTGACGCTCGCCAATGGGCTGTCGCTCGTCTTTCCGGGCGGCCTTCTCCAGGGCTACTACCCCGATCTGCCATGGCCTCTCAGAGGATAAACGCCATGACCATCCAGACAGCTATCCCCTGCATGATCTTCCGCGGAGGCACGTCGAAGGGCCCCTACTTCCGCAGCTCCGACCTGCCGCAGGACGCCGAGACGCGCGACCGCGTGCTCCTGGCGGCGATGGGCTCGCCCGACGCCCGCCAGATCGACGGGATCGGCGGCGCCGACACGCTGACCAGCAAGGTCGCGATCGTCGGGCCGTCGGAGCGCCCGGACGCCGACGTCGACTACCTGTTCGCCCAGGTTTCCGTGGACAAGCCGATCGTCGACGTGGCGCCGTCCTGCGGCAACATCCTGTCGGGCGTCGGCCCGTTCGCGATCGAGACCGGCATGGTGAAGGCCGAGGATGGCGAGACCCGGGTCGTCATCTACAACGTCAACACGAAGAGCCGCATCGAGGCGGTGGTGCAGACGCCGGGCGGGATGGTCCGGTACGACGGCGACGCGCGCATCGACGGCGTGCCGGGCACCGCCGCGCCCATTCGCCTCAACTTCATGGACATCGTCGGATCCAAGACGGGCTCGCTGCTGGCCACCGGCAACGCGACCGACGTGATCGACGGCACCGAGGTGACGCTCATCGACGTCTCCGTGCCGATGATGATGGTCCGCGCCGCCGACCTCGGGAAGACCGGCTACGAGAGCCCGGCCGAACTCGACGGCGACCGCGCCTTCTTCGCCCGGCTGGAGGCGCTGCGCCGCGAGGCCGGCCGCATGATGGGGCTCGGCGACGTCGCCGACATGGTGGTGCCGAAGGCCGCGATCCTCGCGGCGCCGAAGGCGGGCGGCGCCATCGCCGCGCGCTATTTCGTGCCGCACAAGGCCCATGCCGCGATGGCGGTGACCGGCGGCCTCTGCATCGCGAGCTGCGCCGTGCTGAGGGGCTCGGTGGCCGACGGCCTGGCCAACGTCCCGCCCGGCGACGACCGCGAGATCCTGATCGAGCATCCCTCGGGCGTCTTCGACGTGGCGCTCGTCACCCGCGGCGAAGGGCCGAACATGGAGGTCGTGAGCGGCGGCGCGATCCGCACCGCGCGCAAGCTCATGTCGGGCGAGATCTTCGTGCCCGGCGCGATCTGGAACAACCGGCGCATGGCCGAGGCCGCGTGACGGCCGTCCCCGCGCCGAGGGCGGCCGCGCACCTCGGCGCGGCCGCCCGCACTGTCCAAAGCATCGAAGCCGAACGGATCACATCATGATGGGTATCGTCGTCCGAAACATCGAGCGCGCGCGGCCGGAGACCATTGCCGCGCTCGGCGAGCTCGGCACCGCCACGGTGCACGAGGCGATGGGGCGGATCGGGCTGATGCGGCCGCGGATGCGGCCCGTCTATCCCGGCGCGCGCGCCTCGGGGAGCGCCGTCACGGCGCTCTGCGCCCCCGGCGACAACTGGATGATCCACGTCGCGGTCGAGCAGGTGCAGGACGGCGACATGCTCGTCGTCTCCACGCTGTCGCCCTCCTCCGACGGGTTCTTCGGCGAGCTGCTCGCGACCTCGCTGCGCGCCCGCGGCTGCCGGGGCGTGGTGACCGACACGGGTGCGCGCGACGTGCGGGAGCTCGCGGAAATGCAGTTTCCCGTCTGGTCGAGCGCGGTCTCGGCGCAAGGGACCGTCAAGGAGACGCTCGGCTCCGTCAACGTGCCGATCACCTGCGGCGAAGCGGCGGTGCAGCCCGGCGACGTGATCGTCGCCGACGATGACGGCGTGGTGGTCGTCCCGCGCAAGCGCGCCGACGAAATCCTTGCAGCCGCGCAGGCCAGGATCGACAAGGAGGCGGCGGCGCGGGAGCGGCTCGCCGCCGGCGAGCTCGGCCTCGACATATACGGCATGCGCGAGCGCCTCCGCGAGAAGGGCCTGCGCTATGTCGACGGGCCGGTCGACTGGTCGGCCGGCGCCGACGCCCTCGCCGGGATGAAGTGAGCCGGAGCCCCTCGCGGAGCCACGCCATGTCCGACACCGAGCCCTGCTTCGACGTCGCCCATCTCGGGCACGTCGAGCTCCTCACGAACAGGCCCGAGGAGAGCCTCGCCTTCTTCGTGAACGTGCTCGGGCTCACCGAGAGCGGGCGGGACGGCGGCTCGGTCTTTCTCCGCGCCTTCGACGATTACGAGTTCCACACGCTGAAGCTGACTGCGGCGGACACGACCGGCGTCGGCCATGTCGGCTATCGCTGCGCGAGCCCGCAGGCGCTCGTGCGACGGGTGCGCGCGATTGAGGCGCTCGGCTGCGGCATCGGCTGGAGCGACGGCGATCTCGGCCACGGGCCGGCCTATCGCTTCCGCGACCCGGACGGGCACGTCTTCGAGCTCTATTACGAGACCCACCGCTACGCCGCGCCGGAAGGCGAACGGCCGGCGCTGAAGAACATCGCGCAGCGCTATCACGGCCGCGGCGTCTGCGTTCGCCGGCTCGACCACCTCAACATGCTGGCCGCCGATGTCGGCGCGATCAGGGACTTCATGCCGAAGGCGCTCGGCTCGCGCGTCACGGAGCAGATCGTGCTCGACGACGGCACGGTTGCCGGCTGTTGGTTCACGGTCAACAACAAGAGCTACGACATCGCCTACACTCGCGACCACACCGGCCGGCAGGGGCGCTTCCACCACGTCACCTATGCCGTCGACCAGCGCGAGGACGTGCTGCGGGCGGCCGACATCTTCCTGGAGAACGGCGTCTTCATCGAGACCGGGCCGCACAAGCATGCGATCCAGGGCACCTTCTTCCTCTACGTCTACGAGCCGGCCGGCAACCGCGTGGAGGTCGCCAATGCCGGCGCACGGCTGATCCTGGCCCCCGACTGGCAGCCCGTCACCTGGACCGAGGCCGAGCGGAAGAAGGGCCAGGCCTGGGGACTGAAGACCATCGAGAGCTTCCACACCCACGGCACGCCGACCTGAGCCGGCCGAAACCCGCCGAAATGCATTCATAATGCAATCGCGCAATCGATTGCGCATGGATTCGGCGTTCATCCTGTCATAATCTTTACAAGCGCGCGGACGTCGGACCGCAGCGCGGGCCGGATCGTCCGGCCGCACCCGGGTAGAACTCTAGAGAACCGACCGGAGAAAACGTCTGATGGCTAAGCCCTACAACGTCCTGATCCTCGGCGCGTCCTACGGGTCGCTCCTGGCCACGAAACACATGCTCGCCGGCCACAACGTGAAGCTCGTCTGCCTGCCGAGCGAGGCGGAGGTGATCAACCGCGAAGGCACGCGCGTGCGGCTGCCGGTGAAGGGCCGCAGCGGCCTCGTCGAGATCGACTCCCGCAAGCTTCCGGGCACGGTGTCCGCCGACGTGCCGACGGCGGTCGATCCGGCCGAGTACGACCTCGTGGGCCTCGCGATGCAGGAGCCGCAATACCGCGCCGCCGGCGTGCGCGAACTTCTCGACGGCGTCGCGACGAAGAAGGTGCCGTGCATGTCGATCATGAACATGCCGCCCCTCCCCTATCTCAAGCGCATTCCGGGCCTCTCCACGGAGGGCCTCGCCGACTGCTTCACCGACGCCTCCGTCTGGCGGAACTTCGACCCGGCGCTGATGACGCTCTGCAGCCCCGACCCGCAGGCCTTCCGTCCGCCCGAGGAGAAGGTGAACGTGCTGCAGGTGACGCTCCCGACCAACTTCAAGGTCGCCCGCTTCGATTCGGAGGACCACACCGAGATGCTCCGTCGGATGCAGGCCGGCATCGAGGCGGTCCGCTTCGACGCCGGCGACGGCCCGACCGAGCTGCCGGTCAAGCTGAAGGTCCACGATTCCATTTTCGTGCCGCTCGCCAAGTGGGCCATGCTCCTCACCGGCAACTACCGTTGCGTGACCAGGGCCGGCGCGCGCTCCATCAAGGAGGCGGTCCACACCGACATCGAAGCGTCGCGCTCGGTCTACGACTGGGTGCGCGGGGTCTGCATCGCGCTCGGCGCCGATCCGGCGGACCTGGTGCCGTTCGAGAAGTACGCCAACGCGGCGCAGGGGCTGGTGCGGCCCTCCTCGGCCGCGCGCGCGCTCTATGCCGGAGCGCCGAACATCGAGCGCGTCGACCGCCTCGTGCAGAAGATCGCGGCGCAGAAGGGCATGCGCAACCCGGTCGTCGACGAGACGGTGGCGCTCGTCGACGCCCAGCTCGAGCTGAACCGCAAGGCCGCGGCCTGAGCGGCGGCCGCCTCGCTCTCTGTCGTCATCGCCGGGCATCGACCCGGCGATTCAAGCAGCACCTCCGTCGCGGTACGGCAGGGCTGGATGCCCGGACGATGCCCGGCGGAGACGACAAGGGGCTGGCGATGCCGGCGCCGGCCGGCGTTGCGGCTCTTCGTTGCCCCCTCAGCGCTTCACGGCAGCGAGCGCCGCGTCGGCGCGGGCAGCACCTTCCAGGCCGGCGAGCCGGTCGAAATCGCCACGCAGCGCCTTCAGGGCGAAACGCTCCGTCGCGATCTCCCGCGCGGTGCGGAACCCGAGCCGGCGGAGCACGGGGAGCGGCGGGCACCAGCCCTGCGTCGCGTGCTGGAACAGAAAGCCCGAGACCGCTGCCGGCAGGAGCAGGAAACGGCGGCGGACGAGCGCGCCGAGCATCGTGCCCAGGAAGGCGAAGGTGGCGGCGTTCGCCTCGAGCGTGCGCTCGATGTCCCATTCGCGCTCGAGCTCGGCGAGACGCCGTTCGATCAGCTCCGGCCTGGCCATGCAGGCGCGGATGCGCTCGGCGGTCTCGCGGGCGATGCGCCGGTTGATCTCGTATTCGGTGTGAGCGGGAACCCGCTCTTCCGTGCCGGGCAGCATGAACGGACCTCCCGTGGCCGGTTCGGAGCTAGTGTGCGGCGCGCGGCCGGCGAGACGGGCGCTCTCCGCTGCGGTCCGTCTCCTCCGGCTCGCCGCCGGCACCCTGCGCCATGGTGTCGATGAACTGGCGCGCGGCCTCGCCGAAGGCCTCGGAAAGGCTCGCCGTGCGCTCGCGGAGCGCCTCGATCGCGTCGGACGTGACGTCCGCCGCCTTTGAAGCGGCGAACTCGGCCGTCGCCGCCGGATGCCGCGCCGCGATGGCGAGCTTGGAGCGGCTGCCGCTGTTCCGGAACGCGGCCACCGCCGCGAACAGCATCTCGCCGATCATGGCCTGGCCGGCCGGCGAGGCGATGAACTGGCCGACCGCGCCCTTGCGGATCTCCTTCGGGATCTTCACCCCGGCGATCGTCTTCGGCAGCCCCGATTTCTTCTTTTTCTTCTTCGCCATCGTCAGCGCTCCGTGATTCCACGGATGCTGAACGCGAGGGCTCCGCCCCGCGTTCCGGGCGAAGGCCGCTCAGTTCCCCGGCCGCCCCGATTTGCGCGAGCGGCGGGCGCGGCGGCGCTCCTCGGCGGGATCCTCGTAGGAACCGGCGCCGATCCGGCCGCGGCGAACGGCCCCCGGCCCGTCCTCCGGCTTCGCCGGCGCTCGGCCGCCCAGCGGGACCTCCGTCCGCCCGACCGTCATCTCGTCGAGCGTCGGCTTACGGACGCGCGAGGCTGTCGCGCCGCCTCGACCCTTGCCGCGCGGGGCGCCGGGCGGGCCGCCCGCGCCGAAGCCGCCGGCGCGTCCCTCCACGGCGCTCTGCCGGGCGAGCGGATCGTCGGAGATCGCGAGCTCGGTCTCGCGCAGACGCTTGATCTCGTCGCGCAGCCGCGCCGCGGTCTCGAACTCGAGATCGGCGGCGGCGTCGCGCATCCGCTTCTCCAGATCGGCGAGATGCGCCTCGAGATTGTGCCCGATCAGCGCGCCTTCCTCGGCGAGGCCGGTATCGACGCGGACGTGATCGCGCTCGAAGACGGAATCGAGGATGTCGCCGATTGAGCGCTTCACCGATTCCGGCGTGATGCCGTGCTCGGCATTGTAGGCGAGCTGCTTCTCGCGGCGGCGCTCCGTCTCCGCCATCGCCCGCTCCATCGAACCGGTGACGCGGTCGGCGTAGAGGACGACCTTGCCGTCGACGTTCCGCGCCGCGCGGCCGATGGTCTGGATCAGCGACGTCTCGGAGCGCAGGAAACCCTCCTTGTCGGCGTCGAGGATCGCGACCAGCGCGCATTCCGGGATGTCGAGGCCCTCGCGCAGCAGGTTGATGCCGACCAGGCAATCGAAGGCGCCGAGCCGGAGATCGCGGATGATCTCGATGCGCTCCAGCGTCTCCACGTCGGAATGCATGTAGCGCACGCGCACGCCGTTCTCGTGGAGGTATTCGGTCAGGTCCTCGGCCATCCGCTTGGTCAGCACGGTGACGAGCGCGCGGTAGCCCAGGCCCGCGACGCGCTTCACCTCGCCGAGCAGGTCGTCGACCTGGCTCTTGGCGGGGCGGACCTCGACCGGGGGATCAACGAGGCCGGTCGGGCGGATGACCTGCTCGGCGAAGACGCCGCCGGTCTCGCCAAGCTCCCAGCCGCCGGGCGTCGCCGAGACCGCGACCGTCTGCGGCCGCATCGCGTCCCACTCCTCGAAGCGGAGCGGCCGGTTGTCCATGCAGGACGGCAGCCTGAAACCGAACTCGGCGAGCGTCGCCTTGCGGCGGAAGTCGCCGCGATACATGCCGCCGATCTGCGGGATCGTGACGTGGCTCTCGTCGACGAAGACGAGCGCGTCGTCGGGAAGGTACTCGAAGAGCGTCGGCGGCGGCTCGCCCGGCTTGCGGCCGGTGAGGTAGCGCGAATAGTTCTCGATGCCGGCGCAGGAGCCGGTCGCCTCCATCATCTCGATGTCGAACCTGGTGCGCTGCTCGAGCCGTTGCGCCTCCAGGAGCCGCCCCGCCTTCTCGAGCTCGCTGAGGCGCCAGGTCAGCTCCTCCTTGATGGAGCGGATGGCCTGCTGCAGCGTCGGCTTCGGCGTGACGTAGTGCGAGTTGGCGTAGACCTTCACGCTCTTCAGGTCGCCGGTGCGCTGGCCTGTGAGCGGGTCGAACTCGGCGATCTGCTCGATCTCGTCCCCGAAGAGCGAGATGCGCCAGGCCCGGTCCTCCAGATGGGCGGGGAAGATCTCGACCGTATCGCCGCGGACGCGGAACGTGCCGCGCACGAAGTTCAGGTCGGCGCGCTTGTACTGCAGGGCGACGAGGTCGGCGAGGAGCTGGCGCTGGTCGATGCGCTCGCCGAGAGCGAGGCCGAAGGTCATCGCGGTATAGGTCTCGACCGAGCCGATGCCGTAGATGCACGACACGGAGGCGACGATCACGACGTCGTCGCGCTCGAGCAGCGCCCGCGTCGCCGAATGGCGCATCCGGTCGATCTGCTCGTTGATGGAGGATTCCTTCTCGATATAGGTGTCGGTGCGCGGGACGTAGGCCTCCGGCTGGTAATAGTCGTAGTAGGAGACGAAGTACTCGACCGCGTTGTCGGGGAAGAACGACCTGAACTCGCCGTAGAGCTGGGCTGCGAGGGTCTTGTTCGGCGCGAGGATGAGCGCGGGGCGCTGCGTCGCCTCGATGACCTTGGCCATGGTGAAGGTCTTGCCGGAGCCGGTGACGCCGAGCAGCACCTGGGTGCGCTCGTGCTGGTTCGCGATGCCGTCGACGAGTTCCGCGATCGCGGCCGGCTGGTCGCCGCGCGGCTCGTATTGCGACACGATCCGCAGCGCGCGCCCGCCCTCGCTCTTCTCCGGCCGCGGCGGCCGGTGCGGCACCCAAGTCTTGTCGCGGAACTCGGGGCGGCCGGATTCGATCAGCGCCGACAGCGCCTGCACGGTCGCGGTGACGCCCGATTGCGGCAGGCTCGCCACGTCCTCCAGCGCGACGTCGAGCCCGGCGATCGGGTTGAGGCCGGCGGCGGCGCGCTCCTTCGCCGTGCCCGGCCCGCCGATCGAGGTGCCGCGCGCAGTCTTGAGCGGCCTCGCGTCCTTCTCCGGCCCGGCGGGCGGGGCCTTCGACCGCGCCCGCCGCTTCGGCGCAGCCTCGTCGGCGGACGGGACGAGGGGGACGGACTGGTCCGTCATCATCGGATTGCGGCTGCCGACGCGCTTCGCGGTCTGCCGGTTACGCCGGCCCTCTTGCTCGGCCTCGTCGGCGAGCGCATCGGCCCAGCGCGAGACGGGGCCGGCGAAGGCTTCCGAGACCGGGGCGCCTTCGAGCGACGGCTGCGGCGCCTCGCCGAAGCCGCGCGGCGGCTCCTCAGCCGCCTCGTCGGGACGCGGCGGGGATGATTTCCGGGGTGAGGACATTTCGGCAATATGCCCCTTCGATCCGGCATAAAAAAGGGCCCGGGAACGACCCGGGCCCAAAAGGACACTGCGGCGCGCGGCTAGCTCCGTTGATCCCTGAGCTGCCGGAAGCGGTACCAGTTCTCGTTGGAGCCCGCCGGCGGACGCTGCACGCCGCGCGCGGGCGGCTGGACCTGGCCCGGCACGACACGCCGCGGCGCAACCGGGCGTTCGTCGCGCGGACGCTGGACGCGCACCGGCGGACGGACCGGACGGCCGTCGCGCCAGCCTCGATCACGCGGCCAGCGGTCGTACCAGTCGTAGTCGCGATAGTAGCGGCCCCAATAGGTGCCGAGGCTGAAGCCGATGATCGGCAACCCGATCCGCGGCCCGTAATCGGGAACGAGCACGCGCCGGCCCTGATAGGCGAACGAGAGATAGCGGCCGGAAATCCAGCCGCGGCGACCGGCCCAGGCGCTGTCGCACCAGCCGTAGCCCTGGGTGCAGCCGTAGACGGTCACGCGGCTTCCCTGCGGGACGGTCGCGATGCGCGGATATTGCGTGCTCGGCCCCGCGCGCATGTTGACGTTGCCGGTCGTGTAGGCGGTGGTGGCGGCGTTGGCGATGGCGGGCGCAAGCGTCGCCGCGAGCAGCGCCAGGCCGGCCAGTATGGATCGTGGTCTCATCGGCATGGTCCTGTGTTGGCGCCCCACTCTGTACGGATCAGATGGTGCGCCGCGCCGCTCTTTCAAAGCGGCGCGGCGCACTTTTGCGAAGTGTCCTAAAGACTTAGAACCGCGGGGCGGGTCCCGGTCCAGGTAGAGGGGGGCGTGGTCCGGGTCCGGGTCCGGGACGCGGCCCGGGTCCGGGTCCGACGATCGGCCCGCGCGGCGGCGGCGGTGCGATGCGGCGCGGCGGCGGCGGCGCCCACCGGCCCCAGTCGTTCCACCACGGATAATGGCGGTAGTAGCGGCCCCAATAGTCGCCGATGCTGAAGGCGATGATCGGCAGGCCGATGGCGGGCCCGTAATTCGGCACCAGGACGCGGCGCTGCTGGTACACGAACTCCAGATAGGAGCCCGAGACCCAGCCGCGATAGCCCGCCCATTGCGTGTCGCACCAGGAATAGCCGCTCGTGCAACCGTGGATCGTGACGGAACTGCCCCTCGGCACCACGGTGACCGGCGGGTACTGCGTCCCCGGCCCCGCGCGCATGTTGACGTTGCCGGTCGTATATCCGCCGGTGGCAGCCGCGGCCGCGCCCGGCAAAGCGAGGCCGAGCAGCACGGCAGCGGCCAGAATGATACGTTTCCTCATCGCGCTCTCCGCTCCGAGATGACCCCTCGTGGAGAATATGACGGGGATCGTGAATAAGTTCCATTGAGGAATGTCAAAGAAGCGGCTCTGCAACCCTGACGCGGCGGCGGGAACCCCGGACGGGCGCGAGCTGGACCGCCAGCACGGCCGCGAAGATGGCGACGACGCCGCCCCAGCCGGCCGGATCGACCCGTTCGCCTAGCAGGACGGCCGCAAAGAGAGCCGCGAAGGGGGCCTCTGCCGACAGGATGATGGCCGCGTCGGCCGCGCGGGTGCGGCGCTGGCCGATGGCCTGCAGGGCGAAGGCGAGGCCGCCGGAGACTGCACCTGCGAACAGGATTTCCGGCCATGCCGCCGCGAGCGCGGCGATCTCGACGGCCTCCAGCGCATAGGCCGCGACGCCCGCGGCCAGCCCGGTCGCGAGGCATTGGACGAAGACCACGCTCACAGGCCGTCCCGTCACGGCGACGGCCCGGCCGACGAAGACGACGTGCAGCGCCCAGAAGAAGGCGCAGACGACCGCCAGCAGGTCGCCGACCCGGATGCCATCGATCCCGCCGGTGAGCAGCCAGGTGCCGACCATGGCGAGCGCCGCCGCCGGCCAGACCGCGAGATGCGGCCATTCGCCGTAGAGCGCGATCGCGAGGACGGGGACCATCACGACGTAGAGCGTGGTGAGGAAGCCGACATTCGTGACGCTGGTGTGGACGATCCCGAACTGCTGGACGGTCTGCGCCGCCAGGAAGGCGAGCGCGACCAGCGCAAGGATCCGTACCGCCCCGCCGCCCGCACTGCCGCTTGCGGCGCCGGCGGTCTTCCGCTCGGCGAGCGCGAAGGGAAGGAGCACGAGCGCGGCGACCAGGAAGCGCGCGCCGATGAAGGCGAGCGGGCCGATCTTCTGCATGGCCGTCGCCTGCGCGATGAAGCCGCCGCCCCAGATCAGCGCAGCGAGGAGGAGGAGGGAATTGGCGGCAAGACGGGTCATGGCGGCGGCGGTCTAGGCGAGCGCAACCGGCGCCGCAAGCGGCGACGAGCCGCTCGCGCCGGCCGCAGCCGAAGCGCGCGGCGGCGTCGAAGACGATTCGCGCTTTTCGCCGGAGCGGAACGGGGTGCCCGACCGTTGCCACCCTTTCCATGCCCTGCGGCGAGCGCCGCGGCGTGGCGACACGACCAACCGAGGAGACACCCATGAAGACACGTTTCATGCTGGGCACGGCCCTCACCTGCGCATTCGCGCTGTCCGGCACGGCTTTCGGGCAGGATACAGGCGGCCAGGCGGCAGGGGCTCAAGGCACGGAAGCGGCGGCCGGTGCCGCAAGCGAAGTCCATTGCACCATCATCCAGACAGGGCCGCGATCGGCCACGCTCGCAACGGGCGGCGCGCCTTCCGGCTCGGCGGCCGCCGGGGCGGCGAGCGTGTCCGGGAGCGCGATGCCGTCCGGAGACGGCACGGCGGCAGCGGGCGCAGAGGCCATGTCGGCAGCGGCGAGCAGCGCAGCGGGCGACGCCTCCGGCGGGCCGGTGCGAGACGGAAACGGTCAGGCCCGCACCATCGTGGTCGAACCCGGCATGACGGTCACGATCAGCGCAATCGGCCCGGCGCCCGAAGGCACCGCCGCCACCGGCTCGGATGCGGCGCCCGCGAGCGGCGCGGCCTCGGCCGACACGGGAGGGGCCGCGCCCTCCGCGCCATCCGCGCAGGCATCCGGCTCCGACGCGGCGTCGGCCGGTGCAACCGGCTCGGCCAGCGGCGCCTTCGGCACGGGCTCGATGGCGGATCCGGCCGCCGCGCCGGCCACCGGGACCCCGGATGCCGGAGCAGCCGCGACCGCGGGCGCGGGCCAGGCCGCTCCGGGCGGCGGGGCCGGCAGCGAGGCCTCTTCGGCATCCGACGCAGCCGGTTCGCCACCGGCGAGCCCGAGCGCCCGCGCCGATGCCGGCGCCGGAGCCGCGTCGGACACGGCCGGGGCCAGCGCCGGCGCGGCGGACGAGGCTCAGTACGGCATGACCAGCCTGACGCTGAGTTCCGGCAACGGCTGCACCGTCACGATCACGCCGCGCGGCTGAACCGCGCTGCAGGAGCGCCGGGCGCGGAGGCGTTGCCCTGCTTGGGCCCGCCGGGAGATGGGGCCGGCCAGGCGGAAAGATCGCCTGGCCGGGGGTTTGCGCCGGCCGAGCGTCGTTTCACATGGCCCGTATCACTCTGCCGGGACGAGCGGCACGGGCGGGGCGGGGAAGCCGGGAGTGCGGGACGGCTCGGGGAAGGCGTCCCCGGTGCCGAAGCGCTCCAGCGCCCAGTCGGTCGCGGCGGCCGCGATCCAGATGCCGAAGAGCGTCACCCAGGCTGTGATGGCGAAGACCGAGCCGCCGGTGACGCCGGCGCCGACGGCGCAGCCGCCCGCGAGCATGGCGCCGAAGCCCATCAGCACGGCGCCCGCAATGTAGCGCCGCATCGAGCGCGCGTCGCGGAACCCTTCGAGCGTCAGTTCACGCCCGAGCCAGGCGGCGACGAAAGAGCCCAGGAAGACGCCGACCACCAGCGCGATGTCGAAATCGAAGGGGGAGCGCTCGCGGTCGAGGACGTACATCAGCGTCTCCGCGGACGGGCCGGAGAAGGTGACGGACTTCGTCTCCACGAGGCCGAAGGCCTGCGTGCCGGCCTGGTAGGTGAAGAACCAGCCGGCGGCGATGGCGAGACCGACGCCGATCCCGCCCAGGAGGCCGCGCAGCTCGAGCCGGCTCCGCGCCGCGAAATAGAGGCCTGCCGCGAGCCAGACGAACGCGAAGGCGAGGCCGCCCGCATGGCCGAGCCCGGTGATGGCGAGGAGGTCGCGCGACGGCCCGCCCTCGACGAGCCACAGCCCGGTGAGCGCCTCGCGCGCCGGCGCGAGCGCCCCCGTCCAGGCAGCCTGCGCGGTGACCGCGAAGATGAGCCCGGAGAGGAGCGCACGCAGATTGCCGTTGGCTGACAGGACGAGGAGACGGCTCGCACAGCCGCGCGCGAGGATCATTCCCGCGCCGAACATGAGTCCGCCGATCGCGGCGCCCGACAGGCTGCCGGTGGTGGCGAGCTGGCGGACGTCCCCGGTCTCGAGCAGACCGGCCAGAACGAGTGCCTGCGTTCCCGCCAGAGCCGAGGCGAAGGCGAGCAGCCAGACGGCGAGCTTCCGGCCGAAATTCATGCGGCGGAATTCGATGACGGCGGCACGCAGGCAGAAGCGGCTGCGCTGGGCGAAGACGCCGAACAGGATCCCGACGGCCAGGCCGCCGAGCGCGAGCGTCGCGTCCTCGCCGAAGAATTCCATCAGGGGTTCGAGGTTCATTGCGCTCTCCGGACGCGCCATTCGTCACATGCGCATGCATGAATATGAAAGCTTCGCCCGGCGCTCCTTGATCCAGCGCAAGCATTCCGCCGATCGAACGCAATTTCTCGCCGCTTTGCCGCGCCGGGCGGCTGCGCTATGGGCATGTTCCCTCCGGCCGACCGCAAGGAACAGAGCGCCGCCCATGGTGCCGAACGTCGCCTCCGCCTTCCTCTGGCCCTATGTCGCGCCGATCGCCCTGCTCGTCGCCTCCAACGTCTTCATGACGTTCGCCTGGTACGGGCACCTGAAGTTCAAGGCGGCGCCGCTCTGGGCCGCGGTGCTGGTGAGCTGGGGCATCGCGTTCTTCGAGTACTGGCTCGCCGTTCCCGCCAACCGGATCGGGCACTCGGTCTATTCGGCGGTCGAGCTGAAGACGATCCAGGAGGTGGTCACGCTCACGATCTTCGCCGGCTTCTCGGTGCTCTGGCTGAAGGAGAGCCTGACGCCGAACCATCTCATCGGTTTCGCGCTGATCGCCGCCGGCGCGTTCTTCGTGTTCCGGGGGTGAGACGCGCGTGAACTACCGCCATGCCTTCCACGCCGGCAATTTCGGCGACGTCCTGAAGCACGTCGTGCTCGCGCGCGTCATCGAGCACCTGAAGGCGAAGCCCGCCCCTTTCCGTGTGATCGACCTGCATGCGGCGATCGGCTTCTACGACCTTGCCGGCGACGAGGCCGGCCGCACCGGCGAGTGGCTCGACGGCGTCGGCCGGCTCTACGCGGACGGGACGATGGCGCCGGTGCCGCTCACGGCGGCCGCCGAGGCCCTCATCGCGCCGTGGCGCCAGGCGATCGCCTCGGCGAACGACGGCGCCCGCCTCCTGCATTATCCCGGCTCGCCGGAGATCGCGCGGCGGCTGACCCGCAACCAGGACAAGCTCGTCCTCAACGAACTGCATCCGGAGGACCACCGGACGCTCTCCAAGCGCTTCGGCGGCGATCGGCGCATCCGGATCACCGGGCAGGACGCCTGGGTGGCGGCGAAGGCGCTGCTTCCCCCGCCGGAGCGGCGCGGCCTCGTGCTGATCGACCCCGCCTACGAGGCCGCCGACGAGCAGGCGAAGCTGCTCGCGGGGCTCGCGGAAGCGCACCGCCGCTTCGCCACCGGCGTGCTGATGGCGTGGTATCCGATCAAGGCGCAGGCGGACGCGACCGCGCTTGCGCGGCGCGTGGCGGCGCTCGCGATCCCGAAGACGCTGCGGGTGGAACTGACCGTGCGGCGCGCGGACCGGAAGGAGCGGATGAACGGCGCGGGCCTGATCCTGGCGAACCCGCCCTGGAAGCTTGAGGGCGAGCTCCGCAGGATCCTGCCTGCGCTCGTCGAGCGCCTCGCAGACAAGGATGCGCGGTTCCCCGGCGGCTGGCGGATCGAGGCGCTCACCGGAGAGCGGCCCGCATAAAGAAAATGCCGGACCCGGGGGGACGGGTCCGGCAGGGGATAGAGGCCCACCTGACGCATTCGGGATGCCGGCCGGGCTTCCAAGGAGGGAACAGCTGGCGCCTCTGACACGCGACAGGGGAGGAAGCGTCGCGCGCCGTCGAGCCATCAGCTAGGACGGGATCTGCCCGAACCGCGTGCAACCGGCAAGTTGGTCGACTGCATACCAGTCATGCGTCCTGCACACGGCTTGGGCAAAGGATAGCATTTTAGGCATTCCCGAACGAACAGGCCTGCGGCGGAAGACTTCGCCGCGCATCGAACGGCAAACACGGAAGCGCATGGGACATCCCGGGACGATCTGGCTCATCACCGACGGCAAGGCGGGGGACCTCGCGCAGGCCGAAGGCCTCGCGGCCGCACTCGGCGGCAAGTGGGAACGGCGGGACGTCGCCGCCCGCCGGCCATGGTCGTGGCTCGCGCCCTGGGGCCCGCCCGACCCGCTCGACGATCCGAAACGCCCGGGCGGCCGGTACGCGCCCCCCTTGCCTGACCTCGTCATCGCCACCGGCCGGCGCACCGTGCCGACCGTGCGCAGCCTTCGCCGTCGCGAGGGCGCGCGCCCGTTCACCGTCTTCCTGAAAAACCCACGGGTCTCCCCACGCATCGCCGACCTCGTCTGGGCGCCCGAGCATGACGGGCTCGCCGGCGAGAACGTCGTGACGACGCTCACCGCCCCTCACCGGTTCTCGCCGGCGCGCCTCGCAGCCCTGCGCCAGGCGCCTTCCGCCTTCGCCGCGCTGCCGCGCCCGATCCTCGGAATCGTGCTCGGCGGCGATGCCGGCGGCACCCGTTATGCGCCCGCCGAGATCGCCGGCTTCGCCGAAGCGCTCGCCGCCGCCCTGCCCGCCTTCGGCAGCATCCTCGCCACGCCGTCCCGCCGCACGCCGCCCGCGCTCGCCGAGGCGGTGCGAAACGTCGCAGCCGGCAAGCCGGGCCTCGTCTGGGACGGCACCGGCGAGAACCCCCTGCCCGCCATCCTTGCCTTCGCCGACGCGCTCGTCGTGACCGGCGACAGCCACAACATGGTGAGCGAGGCGCTCGCCTCCGGCGCGCCCGTCCACGTGCTGCGGCCGAAGGTGCTCAATCGCCGCATCGCCCGCTTCCTCGATCTCGCGACCGCGCGCGAGCTGATCCGGCCGTTTCCCGGCATCATTTCGCGAGAGCGCCGGCGGCCGCTCGACGCGACCGCGGAACTTGCCGCCCGCGTCCTCACCGCCTATTCCAGTTTCACGTCCACGGAGCAACGGAAGCGGTCATGAACGCCGTCCATCACGCACGCGTGCTGATCATCGGGTCGGGTCCGGCCGGGTACACGGCCGCGATCTATGCCGCGCGCGCATTGCTGGAGCCGGTGCTGATCGCCGGGCTCCAGCCGGGCGGCCAGCTCACCATCACCACCGATGTCGAGAACTACCCCGGCTTCGCCGACGTCATCCAGGGACCCTGGCTGATGGAGCAGATGCGCCTCCAGGCCGAGCACGTCGGCACCCGCATGGTGCACGACACGGTCGTGGAGGCCGACCTCGCGCAGCGCCCGTTCCGGGTCAAGCTCGACGGCGGCGACACCTGGACCGCCGATACCGTCATCGTCGCCACCGGCGCGCAGGCGCGCTGGCTCGGCATCCCGTCGGAAGAGCGCTTCAAGGGCTTCGGCGTCTCAGCCTGCGCCACCTGCGACGGCTTCTTCTACAAGGATAAGGCGGTGCTGGTCATCGGCGGCGGCAACACCGCCGTCGAGGAGGCGCTCTATCTCTCCAACATCGCCTCCCGTGTGACGGTCGTGCACCGGCGCGACCAGTTCCGCTCCGAGCGCATCCTGCAGGAGCGGCTCGCGGCGCAGCCGAACGTCGAGGTGATCTGGAACAGCGTGCTCGACGAGGTGGTGGGCAAGAGCGGCTTCCCGCCGGCGGTGACGGGGGCGCGGCTGCGCAACGTGCAGACCGGCGCGGTCACCGAGGTGCCGGCGGACGGCATCTTCATCGCCATCGGCCATGCGCCGGCGGTGGAGCTCTTCCGCGAGCAGCTGAAGCTGAAGCCCAACGGCTATCTCTGGACCGCCCCCGATTCCACCGCGACCAACGTCCCGGGGGTCTTCGCGGCGGGCGACGTCACCGACGACGTCTACCGGCAGGCGGTGACGGCGGCGGGGCTCGGCTGCATGGCGGCGCTGGAGGCGGAAAAGTACCTGATGGGGCTCGACATGGAGCGCCACGCCGCGGAATAGGCGGCGCAAGGGAAAGCGGTCCGGCGGCGGTGGGGCGGACGCCGTCGCTGGGGCTGCAGCAGGGGGGAATTCCGTGGACTGGGACAAGCTGAGGATCTTCCACGCGGCTGCGCAGGCCGGGTCGTTCACCCATGCCGGCGACACGCTCAATATGAGCCAGTCGGCGGTGAGCCGGCAGGTGAGCGCGCTCGAGCAGGAGCTGGGGACGCCGCTCTTCCACCGCCACGCCCGCGGCCTGATCCTCACCGAGGAGGGCGAGCTGCTGATGCGCACCGCCCAGGACGTGACGATCAAGCTCGAGGCCGTCCGTGCCCGGCTCCAGGATTCGCGCGGCCAGCCGGGCGGGGTGCTCCGGGCCACGACGACGGTGGGCCTCGGCTCGACCTGGCTCGCCTCGCGGGTGAACGAGTTCCTCGACCTCTATCCGGCGATCTCGCTGCAGCTCATCCTCGACGACGTCGAGCTCGACCTGGCGATGCGCCAGGCCGACGTCGCGCTCCGCCTGCGCGCGCCCACGCAGCCGGACCTCATCCAGCGCCGGCTCTTCACGGTGCACTTCCACGTCTATGCGTCGCCGGAATACCTCAAGCGGTTCGGCCAGCCGAAATCGGTCGACGATCTCGACCAGCACCGGATCATCACCTTCGGCGAGAACGCCCCGACCTACCTGAAGGACATGAACCGGCTGAGCACGGCAGGGCGGGATCCGTCCAACCCGCGCGTGGTCGCCTTCTCCGTGAACAACGTGGTCGCGATCAAGCGCGCGGTCGAGCGCGGGCTCGGCATTGCGATGCTGCCCGACTACATCATCAATCCGGGCGCGAACCTCGTCACGATCCTGCCGGAGGCGGAGGTGCCGAGCTTCGACACCTATTTCGTCTATCCGGCCGAGCTGAAGGATTCCGCGCGCGTGACGGTGTTCCGGGACTTCCTGCTGTCGAACGCGCGGCGCTGGAACTACTGACCCGCCCCGCCCGCCTTCCCCCGGCCTAAGCGGCTTTCTTCCCCGCGCTCGCCAGCACGTCGTCGGCGAGGCGGCCCTGCACCTCGGCGAGGTGGTCGAAGGTCGTCGTGAAGGTGCCGACGCCGGCCGTCGCGGAGCGGAGCTCGATGATGAGGTCGGCGATCTCCGCCTCCGGGATGAGCGCCTCGACCACGTCCCAGCCGTTCCAGCCCGGCCGCGCGTCGTAGCCCATCAGCTGGCCGCGCCGGCTGGAAACGATGGCGTTGACGCGTGCCGTCGCCTCGTTGGGCACCGCCACGGAGACCTTCAGGATCGGTTCAAGCAGGACCGGCTGGCACTCCGGAAGCGCCTCGCGCATGCCGAGGATGGCCGCCATGCGGAACGCCTGCTCGGAGGAATCGACCGTGTGATAGGAGCCGTCGGCGAGCGTCACCGCCACGTCGACCACCGGGAATCCGCCGAGCGGACCCGCCTGCAGCGCTTCGCGGACGCCCGCCTCGACCGCCGGGATGTACTGCTTGGGCACGACGCCGCCGGTGATCGCGCTCGAAAACTCGATGCCCGACCCGCGCGGCAGCGGCTTCACCTCGAGCACCACGTCGCCGAACTGGCCGTGCCCGCCGCTCTGCTTCTTGTGCCGGCCGCGCTTAGTCGCCGAGCCGCGGATCGTCTCGCGGTAGGGTACCAGGGCCGGGCTCGTCGCCAGCGCGAGGCCGTATTTGTTGGCGAGCCGCTCGACGGCGACGCGCAGATGCATTTCCCCCTGGCCGCCGATGAGCGTCTCGCCGGTGTCCTGGCGATGGGTGACGATGAGGGAGGGATCCTCCTCCCCCATGCGGGCGAGCGCGGCGGAGAGCTTCACCTCGTCCTTGCGCTCGCCGAGCTTCACGACCTTCTGGAGAACCGGCTGCTGCGGCTCGCGGACCGCAACGGCCGGCGCCGCGGCGCCCCGCGCGACGAGCGTATCGCCGGTGCGAACGGCATCCATCTTTCCGAGCGCCACCGTCTCGCCCGCCTCCGCTGCTCCGCGCTTCGCCGCCTTCTGGCCGACGAGGCGGCTGATGCCGCCGACCTTCCCCGCCTCGCCCTGCGGCGCCAGGAGTTCGGCCCCCTCCTCGACGCGCCCGGCCAGAATGCGCGCGACCGAGAGCTTGCCGCCGTGGGTGGTGTGGATGGTCTTCATGACCTGAACGACCGGGCCTGCCAAGTCGCCGAGCCCGAGCCGCTCGCACGTCTCGCGGATGCCGGGCGCCTCGTGACGGAGCGCCTTGAGGAGCCGCAGGATGCCGTTGCCGTTCATTGCCGAGCCGATCAGGACCGGCACGATCTCGCCTTCGCGGAGTTCCCGGACGAGGTCGGCGAAGATGGCGTCGCGCGGCGGCTCGATCTCCTCGAGCAACTGCTCCATGAGGGCGTCGTCATGATCGGCGAGCGTCTCCAGCATGGTGTAGCGCGCTTCCTTCCGCCGCGCCTCGTCGTCTCCGCCGACGTCGATGATCTCGCTCGCCGCGTGCTCGCGGTAAACGAAGGCGCGGTCGAGCGCGAGATCGATGAACCCGGTCGCGATGCCGTCCTTCCAGATCGGAATCTGCCGGAGCACGAGCGGCGTCTGGGACGCGGGCTGGAGAAGCGCGAGCGCCTCGCGCACGCCGATATTCGCCTTGTCGATCTTGTTGAGGAAGAGGAAGCGCGGAATGTTGCGCTCCTCGAGCCCGCGCAGGACGACCTGGAGGGCGGGGATCTTCTTCTCGTCGGGTTCGGCGACGACGATCGCCGCATCGACGGCCGCCAGCGCGGGCTCCATCTCGTATGTGAACTCGACCGATCCGGGGCAGTCGATGAAGGTGTAGCTGTCGCCGAGGAAGTCGGTCTCGGCGATGTTGCACTCCACGCTCATGCCGTGGGCGCGCGCCTCGCGGGAACTGTCGCCGACGCTGTTGCCGCCGGTCACGGAGCCCGGTTTCTCGATCGCGCCGGTGCGGGCGAGGATCTCTTCGAGCACCGTCGTCTTGCCGCTGGCGAACGGGCCGACAATGGCAATGCAGCGGGGTCCGCTCCTGCGTGCGCTATCGGTCATGATTCCTCCCTGCGCGCCCTCGATCGCCACCGGCGGGCAGCCACGCGGCCTTTGCCGAAGCGTGAGAGGTCCGATCTCTTCCTTCGGGCGCGGGTGGGGCACGGCATTGCGCCCGCCCCGGCCGAGGGCTCGTGAAATCGTCTCAGTCGGCACGGGCTTTGGCAAGAGGAGTCCGCCGGGGGGGCCGTGCGCATTGCCGCGCCGGAGCCCGCCCGCACGCGGAGATTCTTGATTCCGCGCCGCTGCGCAGGCATGGTTCGAAGCCCCAAGGAGGTCCCGATGCGCTCATGCCTGCTGTCCGCCGCCGCCGCATGCCTCACCGCCGCGACGATGGCGGGGACCGCATCGGCCGCCGATCTTTCGGTCCGGATAGGTCCGGCGGCCGCGGTCGCCGTCGTGGAAACCCCGTGCAGCCGCCCCAAAGTCATCGGCCGCATCCTGGAGCGCTTTGCCTGGGCCGAGCGCCACACCTGGCAGCGCGGCTTCGCGATGCAGCGCATCGACTATCCGCGCGTGCGTCCCGACGAGCACCAGGCGATCCGGATGATCCCGACCACCTTCTGCGAGGGCTCCGCGGTGATGACCGACGGAAGCGTGCGCACGGTCTACTATACGATCGAGGAGCAGACCGGCTTCGCCTCGATCGGGACGGGCATCGACTTCTGCGTGCTCGGGCTCGATCCCTGGTACGTGCACGACGCGGCCTGCCGAACCGTCCGTTGAGGCTCGCGGCCGCCGCGTTCGCCGCGTACCTCCTCCATGCGGCGCCCGGCAGCGCTTCGGCGGGCGAAAGCGTGGGCCATAGGGCTGGCGACTTCGCCTTCTACGTGCTCGCTCTCTCCTGGCATCCGAGCCATTGCGCGCTCAGGGACACCGGGCGGCGCAGCCCCGAATGCGACGATGGCGTCCGCCACGCCTTCACGGTTCACGGGCTCTGGCCGCAGCACGAGGCGGGCTATCCCGAATTCTGCGAAAGCGCGGGCCCGTCCCGGGTGCCGAACAGCCTGGCCCGCTCGGTTGCCGATCTCATTCCCGATGCCGGCGCCGCAGGCTGGCAGTGGCGCAAGCATGGACGCTGCACCGGGCTCGACCAGGACGGCTATTTCGAAACGATGCGCGCCGCCTTCGCCCGGGTGCGGATTCCCGAAAGCCTCGGCGATGCGGATCGGGCGCGGACGTTCTCGGCGCGCGATGTCGAGCACGCCTTCATCGCGGCCAATCCCGGCATGAGCGAGCGCGGGATCGCACTGTCCTGCCGCGGCGGCCATCTCGCCGACGTCCGCATCTGCATGACGCGCGAACTCCAGTTCCGCCGCTGCCCCGAAGTCGACCGGAACGGCTGCCAGGATCGCCGACTGAGGCTCCCCGCTGCACGGTGAACGACGATGAGAGACGGAATCCTCGCCGGATTGATCCTGCTCGCGGCGGCCCCCGCCGCGGCCGCCCAGACGGGCCCGGTACCGCCTGACGGCGCGCCCCCGGAGCAGGAGACCTCGATCGGCATGGTGCTCGCCAGGCATGCCGAATCCGACTGCGAGGACCCGGCCTCCGACCACATGAAACGGTTTCCTGGCATTGCGTCGGCGCTTAGCCCGACCGCCACGCTCTTCGCGATCCCGTGCACCGCAAGCGGCGTGAACACCACCTATCGCCTCTATGTCCGCGAAAGCGGAGAAGTCGGCGGCGTCACCGTTCTCTACTTCGCGACCTGGTCGAAGGAGCACGGCTGGAGCGGCACCGACCTCCTCTACAATGTCGCCCTGGACGGCCCGCGCCTCACGGCACATTACAAGGCTTCGCCGAAGGGCGATTGCGGCACCTATGCCGAATGGACCTGGACCGACTACGCCTACCGCCTCGACCGCTTCGCCGTGGAGGAGAAATGCCAGGGCCGGCGGCCGGCAGACTGGCGCCGGGTCTACCCGGCAAGCTAGCGCTCCGCCGCCCAGCGAAGCGCCGGTCCGCGACGCGCGGCAAAGGCCCGGCCGGACGCCCGGCCGGGCGGTGCCGGTTCAGGCCTCCTCGGCCAGGTCGGCAGGCGGCGAATCGAGCAGCTGGCTGGCGATCAGGCCGGAATGCTGGCGGATCGCCTGTTCGATCTCGTCGGCGATCTTCGGGTTGTCCTTCAGGAACTGCTTGGCATTCTCGCGGCCCTGGCCGAGCCGCTGGCTGTCGTAGGAGTACCAGGCGCCGGACTTCTCCACGATGCCGGCCTTGACCCCCAGGTCGATGAGCTCGCCGCGCTTCGAAATGCCCTCGCCGTACATGATGTCGAACTCGATCTGCTTGAACGGCGGCGCGAGCTTGTTCTTCACCACCTTCACGCTGGTCTGGTTGCCGACGACCTCGTCGCGATCCTTGATCTGGCCGATCTTGCGGATGTCGAGCCGGACCGAGGCATAGAACTTCAGCGCATTGCCGCCGGTGGTCGTCTCGGGGCTGCCGAACATGACGCCGATCTTCATCCGGATCTGGTTGATGAAGATCACCATGGTGTTCGAGCGCGAGATCGACGCCGTCAGCTTCCGGAGCGCCTGGCTCATCAGCCGGGCCTGGATGCCCGGGAGCGAGTCGCCCATCTCGCCCTCGAGCTCGGCGCGCGGCGTCAGCGCCGCGACCGAATCGATCACGAGCACGTCGACCGCGCCGGAACGCACCAGCGTGTCGGCGATCTCCAGCGCCTGCTCGCCGGCATCCGGCTGCGAGATCAGCAACTCGTCCAGATCGACGCCGAGCTTGCGTGCATAGATCGGGTCGAGCGCGTGCTCGGCATCGATGAAGGCGCAGATGCCGCCGCGCTTCTGCGCCTCGGCGACCGTGTGAAGCGCCAGCGTCGTCTTGCCCGAGGATTCCGGCCCGTAGATCTCGACGATCCTGCCGCGCGGCAGGCCGCCCACGCCGAGCGCGATGTCGAGGCCGAGCGAGCCGGTCGGGATCGTCGCGATCTCGACGACCTTGCCCTCGCGACCGAGGCGCATGATCGAGCCCTTGCCAAACGAGCGCTCGATCTGGCTGAGGGCGGCATCCAGCGCCCGGGTCTTGTCCATGCCGCCCTTGCTTCCCTCGACAACTTTCAGCGAATTCACCATCTCGCGCACTCCCGTTCAAGGGCTATTCGACCGCATCCCGGCTCCGGATGAGCCTGATCCGTACTCTTTTTGTTCACGTCTGTAAAGAGGCGATCAGCTCTCCCCCAGGCTCTTCTTGACCGCGGTCGCGAGCTCCTTGAGCGAGAACGGCTTCGGCAGGAACTGGAACGACTCGTCCTCGGGCAGGTGCTTGGCGAAGGCGTCCTCGGCATAGCCGGACACGAAGATCACCTTCACCTTCGGCTGCAGCTTCCGGACCTCCGCGATGAGGCTCGGCCCGTCCATTCCCGGCATGACGACGTCGCTGATGACGAGATCGACCGGCTGCTCCAGCTGGCGCATGACCTCCAGCGCCTCGCTGCCCGAAGCGGCCTCGTGAACGCGGTAGCCGCGTGCCGCGAGCGCCCGGCTGGCGAAGGCGCGGACCGCCTCCTCGTCCTCCACCAGCAGGATGCGCGCATTGCCGGTGAGATCGGCAGGGGCGGCGGAAGCGGACTTTCGCGCCGCCTCCTCGTCCGACTTGGGCTGATGGCGCGGCAGCAGGATGCGGAAGACGGAGCCCTCGCCCGGCTTGCTGTCCACGTAGATGTAGCCGCCGGTCTGTTTCACGATCCCGTAGACGGTTGAAAGGCCGAGGCCCGTCCCCTTGCCCACCTCCTTAGTGGAGAAGAACGGCTCGAAGATCTTCTCCACCACGTCCGGGGCCATGCCCGTCCCGGTGTCGGCGACCTCGATCAGGACGAAGTCGCCGGGCCGGAAACCCTGCTCGCGATAGCCGGCGGTCTCCGCTTCGGGAACGTTCCGGGTCCGGATCGTCAGCGTGCCGCCCTCCGGCATGGCATCGCGCGCGTTCACGGCGAGATTGACGATCACCTGCTCGAGCTGGTTCAGGTCGGCCCGGATCGGCCAGAGATCGCGGCCGTGCTCGACCTTCAGCTGGACCCGCTCGCCGAGCAGCCGGTCGAGCAGGACGGAGAGATCGGAGAGCACGTCGGCGAGGTCGATCGTCTTCGGCCTCAGCGTCTGCCGGCGCGAGAACGCGAGGAGCTGGCGCACGAGCCCCGCCGCCCGGTTCGCGTTCTGCTTGATGTTCATGATGTCCTGGAACGCCGGGTCGGTCGGCCGATGGCTGGTGAGCAGCAGATCCGAGAAGCCGATGATGGCGGTCAGGACGTTGTTGAAGTCGTGCGCGATGCCGCCGGCGAGCTGCCCGACCGCCTGCATCTTCTGGCTCTGGGCGAACTGCGCCTCCAGCGCGCGCTGCTCGGTCGTCTCGAGCGCATAGATGATCGCCGCGTCCTCGCTCTCCTGCGCCTCCACGATCGGGCTGACGAAGAAGCGCGCGCTCCGCTCCGGCGCGTCCGCGAAGGCAGCGTCGACGGGCGGGATGTCGTTCTGCCCGGCGATCGCCGCATCGACTGCGGCGGCGAGCGCCGCACGGTCGCCCGGCTGGACGACGTCGGCGAGGCGTCGCGGCTGCCCGCTTGCGGCGGCCCGGCCGAACAGCATCACGAACCGGGCATTCGTGAGCGCGAGCTGGCCGCTCCTGTCGACGGATGCGATCGCCATCGGCGTGTTGTTGAAGAAGCGCGCGAACCGCATCTCGGCGATGCGGCCGGCTTCCCTGTCGTCGCGCAGGCGCATGTCGAGGACGAGCGTGCGGGACGCGCCGATCGTGCCGTCCGGCGCGAGCGGCACCCGGTGCAGGAGCCGGACCGGCAGCCGCGTGCCGTCGGTGCGGACGAGGTCGACGTCGATGCTCTCCGAGCCGGATCCGCCGCGCGTCGGGCTCGCCGCCTGGAGAACGGAGAGGCTCTCGACGGTCAGGAAGCTCCGGATGTGGTGGGCGCCCGGCTCGAACTCGGCCAGATCGATGCCGAGCCATTCGGCGAGGGTGGCGTTCAGGTACCGGATCCGGCCGTCCGGCTCGAGCGAGAAGAAACCGGCCGGCGCGTGGTCGAGGTAATCGATCGCGTTCTGCAGCTCGCGGAAGATGTTCTCCTGGTGCTCGCGCTCGCGGGTGATGTCCGCGACGAGCCAGGCGACCTGGTCGCGGCCGGCAGCGATCGGGTTGACGCGGATGCGATACCAGCGCGCCGCGCTCGCCCGGCCGCCGATGCCGCCCGGCATGCGGACCTCCTCGGTCGCGCGCCTGCCCTGCTCGACCGCGGCCGCCAGCCGGTAGATCGCTTCCGATGCGTCGGGATTGCCCGAGAAGAGCCGTTCCACGGACGGCACGTCCGCGCCCTGCTCCACCCCGGCGAGTTTCAGATAGGCGGGGTTCGCTTTGACCGGGTTGCCGTGACCCGTGGCGATCAGGGCGCCGTCGGAGAGCGCCTCCAGGAAGGCGCGCGCGTTCTCGCCCTCTTCCGTGCCCGACGGCGGCGAGGAACGGAAGGCGAGCAGGCCGGCCGCCGCGGCGAAGAGCGCTACGACCCCGGCAGTCGCCAGCAGCCCCAGCGCGGCCAGGACGATGACGTTGGCGAGAGCCGGCGGCAACGCCCAGTAGGCGCCGGCGGCGACGAGAAGCCCCAGCCCAAGCAACAGAAGCAGCAGAGGATTGCCCGTCCGGGCGGGCCGCGTCGTCATCGCCGCATCCGTCTCGATTTGCCCCATCGCCATAACTCTGCCCCATGGGCGGCCGATTCGGCGCGGCATTGCCCGGGCGACCTTGGACCGGGCGCGGCGGCTTTTCAACGCCGCGCACGCCCGTCGAAAGCCGACGATGCGTTTGAAGAGGAGCCGCCCGAACGGTATGGATGCAAGGCCAGGAACAACGCGCCCGCCCATCCGACGGGACCGCGGAGGAGATGCAGATGGGCGATATGATTTCAGCACTGCTGGGCGAGGGCTCAGCGATCGCGATCGTCGCCGGTGCGCTCGCGGTCGTTCTCCTGCTCGGGCTGCTGCTGATCATGCTGAGCCGCCTGCTGCGGGGCCGCGTGCGCCGCCATGAGGGCAGCGGGCCGCGCCTCGCCGTCGTCGATCACGTCGCGATCGACGACCGTCGGCGGCTCGTCCTCGTCCGGCGCGACGGGGTCGAGCACCTCATCATGATCGGCGGGCCATCGGACATCGTGGTCGAGGCCGGGATCGGCGCGGTGCGTCCGCAGCAGGAGCCTGCGCAGCGGCCCGCGCCCGTGCGGGATCGCGCCGAAGCGCGGCTCGATACGCCTGCCCCTGCGCCGGGCCGTCCCCGCCCACAGGCCGCGGCGGAAGCGAACAGGTCGGGGATTCGGCCGCCGGCAGCACCCTCTCCCGAACCTGCGAGAGCCCAGGCCGAGCTCCGGCCTCCGCTGAAGACCGGCGCCGAAGCGCCGATGCACGTGCGCAAGGCCGAGAGGGACCCGGTTGGCATCGGCCGCGAACCGGCATCGGCGGGCGCACCTGCCGAGCCGGCGAAGGCATCAAGCGCGGCTCCAAGCCGCACTGCCGCACCGCCGCCGCCCATGGTCGGGCCAGCCCCCACCCTTGCCGCGGGGGATCGGGCGGCCGCGCAGCAGGAGACCGCGAAAGCGCGCGCCGAACGCGGCGAGCGTGCGCGCCCGAACGAGGGCGCCAGGGGAACGGAGCCGCCGCCGCGGGACCCGCCGCGCCAGGCACCCCGTGCCACGACAATCGACATTCCGCCCGATGCGGACACGGCGGCACGGCGTCCGGCGCAGCAGCCGACACCCGTGCCGCCATTGCCGCCGCTCGGGGAGACGGCGGTCCAGGCCGCACCGGCCGCGCCTCCGGCGGCACGACCCGGCCCGGCAGCCGCCGAGGCGAGGCCGGCATTTCGTTCGCAAGGGGTGACGGCGCCTCCGCCCGCTTTCCCGGCCGGGTCGGCACCGCCGGCTCCGGTGCCCCATTCGCCGGCCATGCGGCAGCCGACCGCGGCGCCGGCTCCGGCGTCGTCTTCCTCCCAGCCCCCAGCCGGCGGCGTGCCCGGCGCGAAGGCGCCTGCGACCGCTCCGACCACGCTCGGCGACCTGGCCGAGCAGCTCGAAGTGGCGCTCGCCAAACAGGCGCGGGAACCGGCCGGAGACCTGCGGAGGCAGGTTGGCCCGATGGAAACGGAGCGCGCCCCCGCATCCCCCGCCGCGCCGGAAGGCCGGGATCGACCGGCCCCGCCGCTCATTCCTCCGGCCCCTGCGGTCCAGCCGGTTCGCGAATCCGTCGCGCAGATCGAGCGCACCGATGATGCGGCGGTGATCGACCTGGAGGCCCGGCGCCGCGAAACGCAGGACGCGCTGGAGGACGAGATGGCGCGCCTCCTGGGCGAGCTCACCACGGAAACGAACAGGCGATGAAAGGGTCGGCCGGGACGCCCGCCCCGGCCCTTTCCGGGATCTCTATTCGTCCCGGTAGACGCGCTCGCGGCGCTCGTGGCGCTCCTGCGCCTCGATGGAAAGCGTGGCGATCGGCCGGGCATCCAGCCGCTTCAGGCTGATCGGCTCGCCCGTTTCCTCGCAATAGCCGTAGGTGCCGTCCTCGATGCGCTTCAGTGCCGCATCGATCTTGGCGATCAGTTTCCGCTGCCGGTCGCGCGCCCTGAGCTCGATCGACCGGTCGGTCTCCGAAGATGCCCGATCCGCCAGATCAGGATGATTCTGGTTATCGAGCTGAAGTGCTTCCAAGGTTTCCCGGCTCTCGACCAGGATCTCTTCTTTCCAGTCCAGCAGTTTCTGGCGAAAATACTCGCGCTGCCGTTCATTCATGAACGGCTCGTCGTCGCTCGGGCTATAAACCCGATCCTCCTCCAACATCATCGGCCCGACCCCAATGTGTTGCCCCGTTCCCTGTGGGGAGCGCATATACGGAGATCGAGCGGCGGTGACAAGCTATGCGGGAATGAAGTTTTCATGAAAAGGCGCGCGACCCGAACGCCTTAGCTTGGCCATACTTACCGGCTGTTAAGGGCCGGAAGGGGACATTTCGTTCATGACCGAATCGGGTGAGGGCGCCGCTTCGAACGCGGTTCGCTCGGCAGAAGCCATGCTCGCTGCAGTCGCACGCGCCGAATCGGCGGTGATCGACGCGATCGAGCGCGTCTGCGCCGCGCTCCGCACCGGCCGCCGCGACGAGGCCCAGCATTTGCAGCTCCGCCTCGGCGACGCCTCGCGCGGCTATCTCGAAGCGATCCGCATGGCGCAGGCGCGGCTGGCCGCGTTCGAGCGGACGGCCCCCGACCTTCGGCTGCGGCTCGAGGCGCAGCGCAGCGCGTTCGCCGCGCTGCTCAAGATCGAGCTCGCCGTGCTGGCCGCCGTCCGGGCCGCCGCCGCGTTCGACGGCGTACCGCCCCTCGACGCCGCCGCCTGACGGCCGGCTTGCCGCGGGCGAGCGGAGCCCGTACCACCGTGATCTCTCCAGGAGGGACGGTGCCACGATGGGATTTTCCGGAACCGAGCGCTACGTCGCCACCGACGACCTGAAGGTCGCCGTCAACGCCGCCGTCGTGCTGCAGCGCCCCCTCCTCGTGAAGGGCGAGCCGGGCACGGGCAAGACTGAGCTTGCGCGCGAGGTGGCGAGGAGCCTTTCCGCGCCGCTCATCGAATGGCACGTCAAGTCGACGACGAAGGCGGCCCAGGGCCTCTACGAGTACGATGCGGTGGCCCGCCTGCGCGACAGCCAGCTCGGCGATCCGCGCGTCTCCGACATCCGGAACTACATCCGCCGCGGCAAGCTGTGGGAAGCCTTCACGAGCCCGGCGAGGCCGGTCCTCCTCATCGACGAGATCGACAAGGCCGACATCGAGTTCCCGAACGATCTCCTGCAGGAACTCGACCGCATGGAGTTCCACGTCTACGAGACGGGCGAGACGGTGCGGGCCGAAGTCCGCCCCGTCGTCATCATAACCTCGAACAACGAGAAGGACCTGCCGGACGCGTTCCTGCGCCGCTGCTTCTTCCACTACATCGCCTTTCCCGACCGCGAGACGATGGAGCGGATCGTCGAGGTGCATTTTCCCGGGCTGAAGCAGCGGCTCCTCCGGGAAGCGCTCGCCGCCTTCTACGACCTCCGCGAGGTGCCCGGCCTCCGGAAGAAGCCCTCCACGTCCGAGCTCCTCGACTGGATCAAGCTCCTCCTCAACGAGGACGTCGACCCCGCCACGCTCAGGGAGAAGAACGCGGCAAAGGCGATCCCGCCGCTCTACGGCGCCCTCCTCAAGAACGAGCAGGACGTCCATATCTTCGAGAAGCTCGCCTTCATGAGCCGGCGCGGCTGAGCGGGGCGGCGGCGTGACGCCCTTCATCTGCACGACCTGCGGCACCCAGTTCGCGCCCGGCACCCGTCCGCCGGAGCATTGCCCGATCTGCGAGGACGAGCGGCAATATGTCGGGCCGGGCGGTCAGTCCTGGACCACGCTTGAAGAGCTTCGGTCGCGCCACGCCAACAGCTTCGCCGAATGCGAGCCGGATCTCTTCGCAATCCGCACGGTGCCCGCATTCGCCATCGGCCAGCGCGCTTTCCTCCTGCGCACACCGGCCGGGAACGTGCTCTGGGACTGTCTCGCTCTGATCGACGGCGCGACCATCGAGATCGTCCGCGCGCTCGGCGGCCTGTCCGCGATCGCCATCTCGCACCCCCACTACTATACGACCATGGTCGAATGGGCGGAGGCGTTCGACGCACCCGTCCACCTGCACGAAGGCGACCGCGAATGGGTGATGCGGCCGAGCCCGATGCTGCGCTTCTGGTCGGGCGACCGCCTCGTCCTGCAGGATGGCGTCACGCTGATCCGGTGCGGCGGGCATTTCGAAGGCGGCACGGTGCTGCACTGGTCCGCCGGAGCGGAGGGCAAGGGAGCGCTTCTTCCCGGCGACGTCCTCCAGGTCGTGGAGGACAACCGGCACGTCTCCTTCATGCGCAGCTACCCGAACCTCATCCCCCTCTCCGGCGCGGTGGTTCGCCGGATCGTGGAGAGGCTCGAGCCGCTCGCATTCGACCGCGTCCACGGCGCCTTCCGCCAGCGCTCGATCCGGAGCGGCGGCAAGGACGCCGTCCTGCGTTCCGCGGAGCGCTACGTCCGCGCCGTCTCGGGCGAGGGCCCGGCCGACGCCGAGCCCTGAAGAGGCGCCCGGCCGATCAGGATCGGGTCAGCATCTTCTCGATCTGGTTGACGGGGTGGTTGGTGAGCGTCTTGTCGACCTCGGCGACGACGCGCGCGCTCACCTCGCCATGGAGCGCCTTCCGCAGGTCGCCGAGCGTGGTCGGCGGCGCGATGATGACCAGGCGGTCGAACTGCCGCCGGTGCGCCTTCTTGTAGAGCATGTCGGCAAGGTCCTTGGCGAACCGCTCCTTCTCGAAGCGGTGCCAGTCGGTCTCCTCCATCGCGCTCTTGTGGCCAGGGCCGGCGTCATACATGCGGCCCGGCCGGTCCGTCCCCTGCTCGCGCGTCGCGGGGTTCTCGTGCTCGACGAGGTCGATCACCGCAAGGTTCGGGTAGTCGGCGTCGCCGTCATTGCGGAAGAGCATGGCCTTGACGCCGTCGCCCACCAGCACCCAGTCCCCGTTCCGGATCGAGACACCGTCCATGTGATGCGCTCCTTTTCATTGCCGTCGCGAATGCAAGATAGGGCATCCCGCCCGATCGCGAAGGCGTCAGGCCGGCATTCGTTCCGCGGTTCGAACGTGCTCCGGGCGGAACCCCATGCCGATCAGGCGCGCGGGAATGCGGCGGAGAACCGGGAAGCGGGCGAGCAACCGGAGCGGGGGCGGAACGGCGACGCGCTCCCGCCGCGCGAGCGTCGGCGCGATGACGCGATTCTGCAGGAGGACCTGCAGCCGCTGGGTGGCGCGCGTCGGCCAGATGCGGCGCTTCTCCACGGCGGCGAGGTCCGAATCGGCCAACGTGCCGCCCCGAAGCGGCTCCGCCAGGATGTTCGCGGCGGCGATCGCGTCCTGCACGGCGAGGTTGATGCCGACGCCGCCGATCGGCGACATCGCATGGGCCGCATCGCCGATGCACAGCAGCCCCGGCCGCCACCATCGCTCCAGCCTGTCGACCGCGACGGTGAGGAGCTTCACCTCGTCCCAGCTCGCAATCTCCTCGACGCGGTCCTTCAGGAACGGCACGAGCGCCGCAAGCGTGCGCCGGAAGGCGTCGAGGCCCTCGCGCCGCAGCGAGTCGTAGGTGCCCTTCGGGATCACGTCGGCGCACTGCCAATAGTCGCCGCGGTTGATCAGGACGACCATGTGCCCGGCGTCGATCCGGCCGAGCGAAAGCTCCGGGTCGTCCGGGCGCCGCGACAGCCGCATCCAGAGCACGTCCATCGGCGCGCCGAGATCGACCGGCGTCAGCCCGGCCAGCGCGCGGATGTTCGAATGCCGTCCGTCCGCGCCGACCACGAGGCTTGCACGGATCGCGAGGGGGCCGTCGGGCCCCTCGACGCGGGCGCCCGTCACCCGCCCCTCCTCCTCGATCAGTCCCGTGACCTTCGTCTCCATCATCAGGCGGAAGCCCGGGTAGCGGCGGCCCTCCGTGGCGAGGAAATCGAGGAACTCCCATTGCGGCATGAAGGCCACGAACCGGCAGGTGGTCGGCAGATGCGCGAAGTCCGCGACGACGACCTCCTCGTCGCCGACCCAGGCCGCCAGCCGGCGGGTCTCGGCGTGCGGGCGCTCCAGGAAGTGCTCGAGCAGCCCGAGTTCCTTCATCACCTCCAGCGTGGAAGGGTGGATGGTGTCCCCGCGGAAATCGCGGAGGAAGTCGGCATGCTTCTCGCAGACGATCACGTCGACGCCCGCCCGCGCCAGCAGGAAGCCGAGCATCATGCCGGCCGGCCCGCCCCCGGCGACGAGGCAGGTGGTGGTCTCGATCCCGTTGCATTCGTCCGCGCTCATCCGACCTCCCGATTGCGCCGCTGGCGGCGCTCGGCGCCTTTCAGCGGCCACATTTCGATTGCCGTGTTCGCAGCGAGTATAGGATCATGCGGCCGGATGCCGCCAACCGGCCGACGCCGCCATCCGTGCCGGCAGCGGCGCCGAGGGAGAGGCAAATGGCGCGGGCGCTCCGGCAGGGCATCGAATCCCTTCAACTTACGACCAGGGCGACGCTGGCGGTGCTCGCGCTCGCCTCCGGCGTCTACACCTATCTCGGCGTGCGCGAGCTCCTGAACGGCGACGCGACGCTCACCTTCTTCGGCGCGATCATCTATTCCTCCGCCGTCTCCGTCGCCATCTACGCCTTCTGGACCTACCTCATGCGCTTCCTGCCGCTGGTGCGGGACGGCGCGGCGCGGCGCGCCCTCGTCGCCGCGATGGTGCTCGGCTCGCTGATGATCGTGGCGATGTCGTCCTGGCTCAACGCCGCAGCGCTCGCCGGCTCGGCCGCGCTCGAACAGCACCTCGCCAACACGCTCGAGGATTTCGCGCAGGACTTGGACGCCGCGCACAACAACGCGCTCGCGGCGCAGTCCCTCCTTCCGGACATCCAGCTTGCCTCCGAGCGATTCGCACGGCTCGCGGAGGAGGAGCGGGCCTCGGGCGCGCTCACCGGCACCTCCGGGCTCGGCACCGTCGTCCAGCTCCTGCAGCAGACGAGCCGCGACCTGGGCACGCTCGGCGAGGAGGTCGCGGCCTCGCGCGAGCGCGTCAAGGTGCTGTTCGAGGAGGGCGGCAAGCACCTCGCGGCGATGCGCGGGCTCGTCTCGGCGCGCGGCGCGATCGCCCCGCGCGCCGACGCGTTCTCCGAGGAAGCGGTGGCGCTGACGGGCGTGATCGCCAGCCTCCAGCAGACGTCGGTGGCGCCCGCCGTCAAGCGCGCCGCGGAGGATCTCAGCACGACCTTCATCGCGCCGATCGCCGGCGGCCTCGACCAGGATCTCCGCAACCGGCAGACCGAGGTGGTGGGCAACGTCGCCGGCGCGGTGGAGTCGCAGTCTAAGGCGCTCGCCGCAGCCGCCAACGAGATCCTCGCCCGTCCGTCCGTCGTGCCCGGCCGCTTCGTGCCCCTGTCGACCCCGGAGGCCGTGCTCCGCTATGCGGGCGATTTCCTGCCGTCCTGGGCCGGCGCGATCTCGATCGACCTGCTGCCGGCCGTGCTCGTCTTCATCCTCGTTGCGGTGCATGCCGCGATCCGCCGCGAGGAGGAGCCGCAGGCGTCGGAGGCGGTGATGACGGCGGCCGACATGATGTCGGCGCTCCGGCTCTACGAGCGGATGCGGCGCGAGGACATCGCCATCAACCGCCTCGACCAGCCGCCCGCCGCCCACGCCCCCGCCCCGGCTGCAGACGAACCCGCCGCCGCGGTCCCGCCGACCGTCGCCGCCGAGCCGGCTTCCGGCAAGGTCACCCCGCTCACGCCCGGTGCGCGCGGCCGCACCGAGACGGGAGGCTAGCGATGGCTCTCCGCAGGCGGCGATTTCCCGAAGGCAGCTTCCTCTGGTTCACCTTCTGCGGCCTCGTCGCGACGACCGCGGTCATGCTGCATACCGACCTGCGCGACCTTCTGGACCAGCAGTCGCTCGCGCCGTTCGCCATGCCGACGCCGGTCCGCATGGAGCGCCCGGAGAAGAACGACCAGATCCGGCCCTATCTGCCGACGGCCCGCCCGGTCGCCCCTGACGAAACAGGGCCGAGCCCCGGCCGCACGCGACCGCGCGACGCGCGCGAGGCGGAGCCGATGACCTTCCGGTTCGGTGCGGGCGGCGCGCTCTACGCGGAAGGCACGGTGACGCCCGGCACGGCAGGCCTGCTGGAGGCCGTTCTCGCGGGCGAGCGCGCCAGGGGCTTGAAGGAGATCGTGCTGCATTCGCCGGGCGGCTCGGTGACCGACGCGATGGCGATGGCGCGGGCGATCCGGAAGAGCGGGCTCGCCACCCACGTGCTCGAAGACGGCTATTGCGCCTCGTCCTGCCCCCTCCTCTTTGCCGGGGGCGCCGAGCGGATCGCCCACCCGAAGGCCTGGATCGGTGTCCATCAGGTCTACACGCTGCCGTCCGCGATGGGCTCGCTCGCCGAAGGCATGGACCAGGCGCAGCGCGTCAGCGCGGAGGCGCAGCTCCTGTTGGTCGAACTCGGCGTAGACCCGCGCGTCTGGGTCCACGCGATGGCGACGCCCAAGACCAAGCTCTATCTGTTCACGCCGGATGAGCTGACGAGCTACGGCCTGGCGACGGAGCTCGAACCGGAGCGCGTCGCCGGCGATCCGCCGCATGCCCGTCCGGTTGCGGCCGTTGCGGAGACCGCCTCCGCCCGCTAGGCAGGCAGGATGCCCTGCCTGATGCTGCTTCGACACGCCAAGTCCGACCGTCCGTCCGGGACGGCCGACATCGACCGTCCGCTCTCCGAGCGCGGCCGCCGCGACGCCGCCGCCATCGGCCGCGTCATGGCTGAGCGCGGGCTGCAGCCCGAGACCGTCATCTGCTCGCCCTCGGCCCGCACGCGCGAGACGCTGGACCTCGTCCTGCCGCGCCTCGCGCCAGTCGACGACGTGCGGTTCGTGAACGAGCTCTACGAGGCGGACGAGGCGACCCTGCTCGCACTGGTGAAGCTCGAGGGCAAGGAGGCCGGCGCACTCCTCGTCATCGGGCACAATCCGTCCATCGAGCAGGCGGCGCTCGCGCTCGCCGGCAGCAGCGGACCGGACGCCGATCGGGATGCGATGGCCGGAAAGTACCCGACCGCCGCCCTTGCCGTGCTCGACTTCGACGGCCCCTGGTCCGACCTTCGCCCCGGCGCCGCCGTTCTCAGGGCCTTCATCCGGCCGCGCGACCTCGCAGGTCACGGGACGCTTTGAAGGATCCGTGTTCCTGCCCTATCTGGGGCCGGGGAGACGGGCTTGGCATCCATCACGACCATCACCGACGAAGCCCGCATCGCGATCGACAACGTGGTGGGCACCATCCTTGGCGGCGGCACGCCGACGCTGCGGCTCGGCGTGACCGGGCTGTCCCGCGCCGGCAAGACCGTCTTCATCACGGCGCTCGTCCACAACCTCGTCCACGGCGGGCGGCTGCCGCTCTTCGAGGCCTATTCTTCGGGTCGGCTCGCCGACGCCAGGCTCCAGCCGCAGCCCGACGACGAGGTGCCGCGCTTCGACTACGAGGCGCACGTCCACGACCTCGTCACGGAACGCGTCTGGCCGCGCTCGACGCGCCGCATCAGCGAGCTCCGCCTCACCATCCAGTTCGAATCGGCGAGCGGCCTGCGCCGCCGCCTCGGCCGCGGCCGCCTCCACCTCGACATCGTGGACTATCCGGGCGAATGGCTCCTCGACCTTGCCCTCCTCCGGAAATCCTACGCCGGGTGGTCGGAGGAGGCGGTGCGGCTGTCGCGGGAGACCCACCGCGCCGGCCTCGCCGCCGAATTCCACGGCGCGCTCGCCCGGGTGGCGCCGGACGGGCCGGAGGACGAGGGCGCGGCACGCGAGCTCGCCGAGGCGTTCACGCGCTATCTCCGCGCGGCGCGCGCCGACGAGCACGCGCTTTCGATGCTGCCGCCGGGGCGCTTCCTGATGCCGGGCGACCTTGAGGGCTCGCCCGCCCTCACCTTCGCGCCGCTCGACGTGCCCCCCGATCATCGCGCCGGCCGCGATACGCTGGCAGCGATGATGGAGCGGCGCTACGAGGCCTATCGCAGCCATGTCGTGAAGCCGTTCTTCAGGGACCATTTCGCCCGGCTCGACCGGCAGATCGTCCTCGTCGACATGCTCGCCGCGCTCAATGCCGGCCCGGCCGCCATGCGGGATCTCGAAGCCGCGCTCGCCGACGTGCTCGCCTGCTTCCGGCCTGGCCGGGCAAGCTGGCTGACGTCCATCCTGACCCGCCGGATCGACCGCATCCTGTTCGTCGCGACCAAGGCCGACCACGTGCATCACACCGACCACGAGAACCTCGCGCGCCTGCTCGCCCGCCTGACCAAGCAGGCGGCCGTGCGCGCCTCCTTCGCCGGGGCAGAGGTCCGGGTCATGCCGCTCGCGGCGGTGCGCGCCACCCGGGAGGTGACGATCGACCGCCGCGGCGAAAGCCTGCCGGCGCTCGTCGGGACCCCGATCGAGGGCGAAAGGGTGGACGGCGAGACCTATGACGGGAACACGGAGATTGCCCTCTTCCCGGGCGACCTGCCGCGCGATCCCGAGATCCTGTTCGAGGCGGGCGCCGCCGCGGGCCGCACCGGGATGAGCAAGGACGCCGCCACGCTCCGCTATCTCCGCTTCCGGCCCCCGCGCCTGGAACGAACCGCCGAAGGCATGACGCTCTCCCTGCCGCACATCCGGCTCGACCAGGCGATCGAGTACCTCGTCGGGGACAAGCTCCGATGAGCGAGGGACCAGTACGCGGCCAGCGCCGCCCGGCCGCCTTCCGGCTCGACGATCCCGACCTCGCGGAGGTCCGCGAGAGCCTGCTCGATGATCTCGAGCCGGCGGCCGACGAGGCGCACGAGGCGGTCGAGATGATCGTCCATCCGGCCCGGCGCGGCATCCGCTGGGGCGCGCTCGCGGCCGCGACCGGCGGCATGCTCGTCTCGCTCGCCATCGGGCTCTCGATCGACCGGCTCATCCGGGATCTCTTCGCGCGCGCCGACTGGCTGGGATGGCTGGCGCTCGGCCTCGCCGGCCTGTTCGTGGTCGCCGTCCTGGCGATGGTCGGCCGGGAACTCCTGGGCATCGCGCGGCTGAAGCGGCTGGCGCGCCTGCGCCTCGCCGCCGACAAGGCGGCCGAAAGCAACGCGCGCACGGATGCGGACCGCGCGGTGGCGGGTCTGCTCGCCCATTTCGCCGGCCGCGCCGACACGGCCAAGGGCCGCCGCATGGTCGCGCAGCACGCCGCCGAGATCATGGACGGGCGCGATCTCCTGATCCTCGCCGAACGCGACCTCGTCCGGCCGCTCGACGAGCGCGCCCGCGCAATCATCTCCGGAACCGCGCGCCGCGTCTCCGTCGTGACCGCCGTCAGCCCGCGCGCCTTCATGGACATCGCCTACGTGCTCTGGGAGAGCCTCCGGCTGATCCGGCGGCTTTCGACGCTCTACGGCGGACGGCCGGGGACGTTCGGCATGGTGCGGCTCACCAAGGCGGTGTTCACGCATCTCGCCGTCACCGCGACCATCGCCGTCGGCGACACCGTCCTGCAGCAGGTGCTCGGCCACGGCCTCGCCGCGCGGCTATCGGCGCGATTCGGCGAAGGCGTCGTCAACGGGCTGATGAGCGCCAGGATCGGGCTCGCCGCGATGGATGTCTGCCGCCCGCTGCCCTTCATCAAGGAGGAGCGGCCGCGGCTGAAGGACCTCGCCTCCGGGCTCGTCACGGGCGGCGAGCGCGAGGCGCTCCAGCAGCTCCGCTGAACGTCCGTTACGGTTAACGATCCGTTTGGATTTGGACGAATAGACTCGCTCCACAGCCGCCGTTCGCGAGCCATGGAGTCCGAAGATGCCGCGCGTGCCCGCACTCGCCCTCGCCGCCCTCGTCGCGACCGCGCCGGCCGCGATGGCCGCCCCGGACGAGGCACTCACCTTCATGCAGCGCTTCTCGGGCGAATGGCTCGGCACGGGGCAGCTGCTGATCGGCCCTCAGGTCGGGACGAAGTTCCACTGCGCGCTCGCCGGGGACCCGAGCCGGACGCAGATGACGCTCGGAATGACCGGCAAGTGCTGGATGGGATCGCTGTCGGCGCCGGTCTACGCCAACATCCGCTACAACGAGGAGACCGCCCGCTTCTACGGCGCCTTCATGGACGGGGCGGCGGGCAACGGCGTCGACCTCATGGGAAGCCAGACCGACAAGGGGGTCTCGCTGCGCCTCGTCCGCGGCCCGGCCCAGGGCAGCATGGTGGCGGAGCCGATCGGCGACAAGCAGATGAAGGTCGTGCTGTCCCTCTACGACCGCAAGAACGACCGGCACATCCCGGTCGCCGCGATGGGCTTCACGCGGAAGGAAGCGTCCGAGATGGGGCTGCCGAACATCGACCTGTCGGAGTTCGACGCCTCCTCGCGCAGCCGCCTCGCCAACGTCCGATAGGACCGGCCTTGCCGGGCTACCGGCCGGAGCCCCGCCGGTCTAGGATCGCGCCGGCATTCCGGATGGCGCGATGTTCCTCACCTTCTTCGCGGAGCTGAAAAGCGCGGGCGTTCCCGTCACGTTGCGGGAATACCTGACCCTGCTCGAGGCGATGGAGGCCGACCTCCCGGGCAAGAGCGTCGAGGACTTCTACTATCTCGCGCGCACGGCGCTGGTGAAGGACGAGGCCAATCTCGACCGCTTCGACCGCGTCTTCGGAACCGTCTTCAAGGGCCTGGAGGCGCCCGGCGACGGAATCGCGGCGGACATCCCCGAGGACTGGCTCCGCCGGCTCGCAGAGCGGCACTTCAGCGAAGAGGAGAAGCGGCTCGTCGAGTCGCTCGGCGGCTTCGAGGCGCTGATGGAGACCCTGAAGAAGCGCATTGCCGAGCAAAGGGCGCGTCACCAAGGCGGATCGAAGTGGATCGGCACAGGCGGCACGTCGCCGTTCGGGGCATTCGGCTACAATCCGGAGGGCATCCGGATCGGTCAGCACGAGAACCGCAATTTCCGCGCCGCCAAGGTCTGGGACGAGCGCCGCTTCCGCGACCTCGATTCCACCCGCGAGATCGGCACCCGCAACATCAAGGTGGCGCTGCGCAGGCTGCGCCGGTTCGCCCGCACGGGCGCCGCCGAGGAGCTCGATCTCGACGGGACGATCCGCTCCAGCGCGCACCGCGGCTTTCTCGACGTGCGCCTCAGGCCGGAGCGGCGGAACGCCGTGAAGGTGCTTCTCTTCTTCGACGTCGGCGGCTCGATGGACTGGCACGTCCAGGTCACCGAGGACCTGTTCTCCGCGGCGCGCTCCGAGTTCAAGACGATGGAGCATTTCTACTTCCACAACTGCCTCTACGAAACGGTTTGGAAGGAGAACGCGCGACGCCACGCCGAGCGGCTGGAGACGGTCGACATCCTGCGCACCTACCCTGCCGACTACCGCGTCGTCTTCGTGGGCGACGCCTCGATGAGCCCTTACGAGCTGACCCACCCGGGCGGCTCCGTCGAGCACTGGAACGAGGAGCCCGGCGCCGTCTGGCTCGCCCGCATGCTGGATCGCTTCGAGAAGGCGGCATGGCTCAACCCGGTGCCGGAGGAGCACTGGGGCCACACCTGGACGATCAGGGCGGTGCGCGAGCTGATGGGCGGCAGGATGTACCCCCTCACCCTCGACGGCCTGGAGGGGGCGATGCGGGCGCTCGCCCGCTAGCAGGTGCCCGGCCTTTACCGTTCCTGAAGAGGTGCGGCGCTAGAACGGGGTCCGTGGGTAACGGGGCGGATCCGTGGCAGAACCGGCATTTGCGATGAACGACGAGCCTGCAGCGCACGACGATGCGGCGCCCGCGCGACCCGCTCCGGGGCTCGCTTCCGAGGTCCTGACGGGCGCGGGAGCCTATGCGGCCCTGCGCTCCGACTGGCTGCTCGTCAAGGCTCTCCAGCCGAGCGCCTCGGTGTTCCAGGCACCGGATTTCCTCAGCCTCTGGGCAGACCATTTCGCCAAGGGGCCTCTCGACCGGACGCTGAAGACGATCGTGGTGCGGCAGGCTGGCCGGCCCGTGCTGATCTGGCCCCTTCAAATTGCCGGGGGCAAACTTGCGAAGGTCGCGGTCGCCGCCGGGCGGCCCTTCTCGCAATATGACGAGTTCATCCTCGATCCGCGCTGCAGCCAGGCCGAGGCGACGCGCGCCGCCTACGACCGGCTGATGGCCGACGTCAGGCCCGACATCCTGCAGTTCGCGCAGGTCCGGAAGGACAGCGCCCTCTTTCGGACGCTGCTCGCGGACAAGGAGCCGATCAGCGCCGAAGGCGCCCCCTATGCCGAGATCGGGCCCGACGGCTTCGCGGGATTCATGAGCCGGATCAAGCAGAAGGTCGGACGCGAGCAGCGCCGCCGCCTGCGGCTCCTCGGCGAGCAAGGCGAGGTCCGCTTCGAGGTCTCGGGCGACAGCGGAACGGCGGCCGACTGGCTGGCGAAGGCGATCGAGATGAAGCGCCAGTGGCTCACCGATACGGGCAAGGTGAGCACGACCTACATGGACGAGCGCACGAACGAGCTCTTCCCCGCGCTCGCCCGCGGCCTCGGCGAGGCGACCTCGCCGGTCCGCCTGGCGGTCGCGCGGCTGACCGTCTCCGGCGAGCCCGCCGCCTACGAGGTCGGCCTGATCGATGCCGGCCGATACTTCCTCTATCTCGGCACCTATTCGCAGCGTTACGCGAAGTTCAGCACCGGCAACCTGCTGGCCCAGCAGGCGATCGAGTGGTGCGCGGAGAACGGCATCGGCGTCTACGACATGATGGCGCCGCGCTCGCAGCACAAGTCGGACTGGAGCACCGGCGAGGTCGAGGTGTTCGACTACGCCATCCCGACCAGCCGGCGCGGCGAGCTCTATCTCGACCTCGTGGTGCGGCGCCTGCGACCCGGGATGAAGCGCGTGTTCTATTCCCTCCCCGCCCCGATCCGCTCGGCCATCGCAGGCCGGGCCTTGCGGATCTGAGACGGCCGGGCCGGCGCGGCTCAGATCACGCCGAGCTTCTTCTGCAGCGACGAGGACGAGGTCGTGTACTGGAACACGATCCGCTGGTTCGGGTGGACGATCCGCTTCGCCGCCTGCGCCATCAGCGCGCCCTCGTGGAAGCCGGACAGGATGAGCTTCAGCTTGCCCGGATACCAGTTGATGTCGCCGATGGCGAAGATCCCGGGCTCCGACGTCTCGAACTTCTCCGTGTCGACCGCGATCAGGTTCTCGTGGAGGTTCAGGCCCCAGTCGGCCACCGGGCCGAGCTTCATGGTGAGCCCGAAGAAGGGCAGCATGCGCGTGCACGGCACCTCGATCTCGCCGTCCGGGCCTTTCACGACGGCGGCGCGCAGCTCGCCGTTCTCTCCCGCGAGCGCGGAGATCTGCCCCTGCTGGAAGGCGATCGCGCCCTCATCGCGCAGCGCGAACATCTTGTTGACGGAATCGGGGGCGGCGCGGAACTCCGGCCGGCGGTGCACGAGCGTGAGGCTCTTGGCGAGGGGCTGCAGGTTGAGCGTCCAGTCGAGCGCGGAATCGCCGCCGCCGACGATCAGGAGATCGTGGCCGCGGAAATCCTCCATGCGCCGCACCGAATAGAAGACGCTCTTTCCCTCATAGGCCTCGATGCCGGGGATCGGCGGGCGCTTGGGCTGGAACGAGCCGCCGCCGGCGGCGATCACCACCACCTTGCAGCGAAAGGTGGTCCCGCCGTCGGTGCGCAGGCGGAAGTCGCCCTCTTCGGTGCGCTCGAGCTCGGTCACCATCTCGCCGAAATGGAACTCGGGCGCGAAGGGCCGGATCTGCTCCATCAGCTTGTCGACGACGCCCTGGGCCGAGATCTCCGGCCAGGCCGGGATGTCGTAGATCGGCTTCTCGGGGTAGAGCTCCGTGCACTGACCGCCCGGACGGTCGAGAATGTCGACGAGATGGCATTTCAGGTCGAGCAGCCCGAGCTCGAACACGGCGAACAGGCCGCACGGGCCCGCTCCCACGATCACGACATCGGTTTCGACCAGGTTGGTAAGCATGGCAACTCCAATCGGTGCGATCCGCGGAAAGGATCAGGCCTGGCGCTCCGGAACCCGCACGATCAGCCCGTCCAGCGCGTCCGTCACCCGGATCTGGCAGGAAAGCCGGGAGCCCGGCCGGACGTCGTAGGCGAAGTCGAGCATGTCCTCTTCCATCGGCTCCGGCGTGCCGGTCGCGGCGCGCCATTCGTCCTCGACATAGACATGGCAGGTCGCGCAGGCGCAGGCGCCGCCGCATTCCGCCTCGATGCCGGGAACGCCGTTCCTGATCGCCGCCTCCATCACGGTGGATCCGGATCCGGCCTCCACCTCGTAGCGCGTGTCGTCGGAGGTGATGAAGGTAATTCTTGCCATCTTGTCGGCGCCCTTTGGAATGCGGGACGCGGTTTAGACTGCCACCCCCCGCTGTCAAGGCGAGCAACTGCCGCACGAGCGGCCGGTTTGCCGACGGTAAAACGCGCTGGCGCCGGGCCGCTCCTGCCCTTCGGCAGCCACAGTCCCGATGCAGGGACACGCTCTGCGCGCGCTTTGCAGGTTGCGCTTTCCCGATGGGCGGCGACAGGCCCGGCCACGACCTGTCCAGAATTGAGACGATACTTGCGGCCCGACCTTCAGATCGTTCGGAAAGCTTGGGATTCCGCCGGGGAATCGGCGGTTTCGGCCTTTCACGACCGCAGCAGTGTCAGTAGTATGCGCGCCGTCAGCGTGGAGACGGCACGCATCCGCGCGATGACGGCGCATCCGTTTTGAGTTCACGCGTACGGGCCGGGGCGAACGATCGATGAGCAAACTTCCGAAAAGCGAAGCGACCGAAGCGGCCCTTTCGGCCGTCGAAGAGGCCCTGAAGATCGATTTCGCCGCGGCGACCGCCGACGATGCAAGGACAGCCGAGCGGGCGGGTGCGCAGCCGCCCAAGCGGCGCGCCGCGCCGTCGGCGCCGGCGACCCAGCCCGAGCGCAAGGAGGCGGCTGCGCAGGAGCGCGTGCGCACGCGCCGCGCCGCCAACGACGACGTCCGCTCCGTCGGCAACATCCTCTACGCGCTGCAGCGGCGGCCGGCCTACACGCCCTACTGGACGGCGCTCGTGCTGACGATCCTGTGGGTCGCGCTCGGGATCAGCTTCGCGGCCGGGGTCTGGCGGGAGGATCTCGCCGCCATCGGCTCCCTCGCCGACCTGCGCCAGGCGCCGCAGCTGATCGCGCTGCTTGCCGGCATCGTGCTGCCGCCGCTCCTGTTCTGGGCGATGGCGGCGCTCATCTGGCGCAGCCACGAGCTGCGGCTCGTCTCGCGCACCATGACCGAGGTGGCCCTCCGGCTGGCCGAACCGGAGAACATCGCCAAGGAATCGGTCGTGACTGTCGGCCAGGCGATCCGGCGCGAGGTGGCGGCGATGGGCGACGGCATCGAGCGGGCGCTCGCGCGGGCGAGCGAGCTCGAGGTGCTGGTGCGCAACGAGGTTGCCACGCTCGAGCGCTCCTATACCGACAATGAGCTGCGCGTCCGTCGGCTGGTGGACGAGCTCGTCACCGAACGCGAGGCGATCGTCCAGAACGCCGACCGCGTCCGGCAGGCGATGAACGGCTCGCACGAGAACCTCTCCAGCGAGCTCGTCCGCACCGCGGAGCAGATCACGCTCGCCGCGGACCGCGCGGCGGAGCGCGTGACGAGCCTCCTCGCCGAACGCGGCGATGCAATCGCCGCCGCCCTGGGGTCGCGCGGCGAAGCCATGGTCGAGCTCGTGTCGGCCCAGACCGACTCGCTCTTCCAGCGCCTCGACACGGCGAGCGACCGGTTCTCCGACACGGTGGCGAGACGCAGCGACGATCTCGTCGCGCGCCTCGACCAGAGCACGGATAACGTCGCCGCCGCGGTGGTGGAGCGCGGTGAAGCGCTGCTCGCCCGCCTCGATTCTTCGGGCGAGCGTCTGTCGTCCGCCATCGCCCAGCGCAGCGCGGAAGCGGCAGAGCGCGCCGACCGCACCGTCGCCGAAGCCTCGGACGGCTTTGCGTCCCGCGCGGCCGAGCTCGTGGAGGGCATGAGCCGCACCGGCCGGGAGTTCGACGAGCGGCTGGCGGCCGTCAGCCGGGAAGCCGTCGAACGGCTCGCCGCGGCCGGATCGGCCATCACCGACACGCTCACGATGCAAACCGCGGAAGCGGACGGCCGGCTGAAGGAGGCGCAGAGCCGCCTCGCCACGACGCTCGCCGACGGATCCTCGAGCCTGGTCGGCGAACTCGCCCGCGCCGGCGAGCGGATCCACCACAGCATCAGCGTGGAGGGCGACGCCCTCGTCGCCCAGATCGCGGCGCGGAACGAGGAGATCGCCGCGGCGATAAAGGCGAGCTCGGAGGAATCGACGAGCCGCATCGAGCGCGCCGGCGAGATCGTCGTCGACACCATGGAGGCGCGCTCGCGCACCGTCATCGAGCATCTCGGCGCGACGGCCCACACCGTGTCGCGCAGCATGGCGGCCCAGCTCCAGGAAGTGCAGTCGAACCTCGACGCCGCGAGCGAACGCTTTGAGGGCGTCGGGCGCGACGTCACGGATGCGGTCGCACGCCGCCTCGACGAGGCGAGCACCCTGCTCGGCCATGCCGGCGACCGCTTCGCCGAACGCGGCGAGACCATCGGCGCTGCCGTCCGGGCGCAGATCGAACAGGCGGAGTCCAGCCTCGGATCCGCGAACGAGCGCTTCGCGGATGCCGGCCGCGAGATCTCCGGCAACATCAGCCTGCAGATCGGACGCGTGGAGAACGCCCTCGCCTCCGTCGCGCAGCGTGTCGGCGCCGCCGGCGACGGCATTTCCGAGCAGATCGAAGGTCAGGTCGCGGCCCTCCAGACGGCGCTCGGAAACGCCACGGGCCGGCTCGGCGCCGTCGGCGAGAAGATGGCCGGCGTGATCGGCGAACGGATCAGCGGGATCGAAAGCGCGCTGGTTGCCGCCGATTCGCGTATCGAGCGTGCCGGCACCCGCCTCCTCGGCGGCTTCGACGAGCGCGTTCAGCATCTGGAATCCGCGCTCGGATCGGCCGACGCGCGTCTCGGCGCCGTCGGCGAGCGCGTGCTGTCCGCGCTCGGCGACCGCTTCGGAGAGGTGGAGAAGACCCTCGCCGCTGCAGACGGCCAGCTGAATGCGACCGGCGAGCGGCTCGTTGCAGCGGTGGAGGAGCGCATCGGCCAGGTCGATACGGCGATCGGGCTTCTCGACGGCCGGATCGGCGAGGCCGGATCCCGCGTCGTCGAGCAGATCGATCGGCGGCTCGACCGGATCGACTCCGCCTTCATCGCCGGAGACGAGCGGATCGAGGCAACCACGAGCCGGGTGGCGGAGGCCGTCGCCGAACGCGTGGCGGGCGTGCAGGCGGCGCTGTCGGCCGCCGACGAGCGGCTCGGCTCCACCGCCGAAAGGCTGGTCGGCTCCGTCGAGAGCCGCGTTGCGCAGGTCACGGCCGCGATCGCGGGCATCGACGAGCGCATCGGCGAGCGCGGGGAGCGGCTGGTCGAGAGCCTGCACGAGGTGATCGCCGCTGCGGACGGCAGGATCGAGGGCGCGCAGGAGCGGCTGATCCGGGCCGTCGGGGAACGGATCGAGGGCATCGAGCAGGAGCTCTCGGCGGCCAATGACCGCCTCGCCGGCGCCGGCGCCCGCATCGCCCAGACCGTCGAAAGCCAGTTGGGCAAGGTGGAAACGGCCGTCGTAGCTGCGGACGGCCGGCTCGGCGCGACCGGTGAGCGGATGGCGGAGGCGATCCGCGCCGAGCTCGGTGCGGTCGAAACCGCACTCTCGTCGGCCGACGAGCGGCTCGCCTCGTCCGGCGACCGCATCGCCGCCACGATCGAGGAACGCGTCGCGCTCGCGCAGGCGGCGCTGGCGAGCGCGGACGAGCGCCTGGGCCAGACCGGCGAGCGGGTCAACGGGACGATCCGGGCTCAGCTCGGCCTGGTCGAGACGGCGCTCGCGACGGCCGGCCGGACCATCGGCGCTTCGGGCGAGCAGCTCATCGGGTCGCTGGCCGAGCAGAGCCAGGAGATCGCCGGCCGTCTCGGCGAGGCGCAGGAGCGCATCGCGGAATCGGGCCGCGAGGCTGCGGCGCAGGTGGAATCGCAGATCGACCTCGTCCGCAACACGATCACGACCGCCGGCGAGAGCACAGGCCTTGTGATCTCGGCGCGCGGCGACCGCATCCGGCGCGACATTGAGCGCAACCTCGAGCAGATCTCCGAAGTGCTGACCGCCCGCGGCGGGGAGCTTGCGGCAGCGCTCGGCGAACGGAGCGAAGCCTTCAATTCGCTCATCGAGGCCCGCATCGCGCAGATGGGCGATGCGCTCGACACCAATCTCGGCGGCTTCGAGAGCCGCATGACTGCGACCGCGCTCGGCGCCGCCGACCGGATCGCGACCTCGGCAAGTTCCGTCGAGCAGGCGGTCGCCGGGCGCCTCGCCCAGTTCGAGACGCGCGTGACGACCCGGATCGGCGAGGCGACGCAGACCTTCGGCGAGCGGGCCGACACGCTCGCTGAAACCCTCGACGACCGGCTCGGCCGGATTAACGAGGCGCTGGACGCCCGCGCGCGCCAGATCAGCGACACCCTCGTCGCGCGCACCCGCAGCATCGCGGAGACGTTCACCGAGACGCAGGCCGAGGTCACCGCCGCGCTCGACGAGCGCCTCAACGAGCTTCGCGACAGCCTGAGCACCCGGTCGCAGGCGCTCACCGATTCCATCGCGGAACGCATGGCGGAGATCAACCAGGGCCTCGGCGAGCGCCTCGCGAGCGCCGCGGAGACCTTCTCCGACCGGGCCAACAGCCTGCAATCTGCGCTCGATTCCGCGCAGGGCTCGCTCGGCGAACGGACGCAGTTCCTGAACGACATGCTCGCGACCCGACACGCGGAGCTCTCCGAGCTTCTCGATACCCGCTCCTCCGGCCTCGTGGACGCCATCACGAACCGCGGCCGGTTCGTCCTCGACAGCCTCGAGAGCCAGGGCCGCGGTTTCGTCGAGGCGGTCGACAGCCACGGCCGGATGCTCGTGGAGGACCTCAACAGCCGTGCCAGCATGCTGGTCGACGGCATCCAGGTCGGCGCCCGCGGCATAGCGGAGAACCTCGACCTGACCAGCCGCACTCTCATCGAGGCGGTGGAGAGCCGCTCGAGGGAGATGACCGGCGGCCTCGACGAGCGTTCGCAGGCGCTTCTCGCCGCACTGGCCGAGCGCGCGTCGAGCCTGTCGGAAGGCCTCGACAGCCGCACCCAGAGCCTGCTCGACGAGCTCGCCGCCCGCCTCGAGCAGCTCGAGCAGGGCGTCGGCGAGCGCAACCGCCTGCTCCTCGACGAGATCGCCAAGCGCAGCGAGGAACTGGCGGGCGGGCTCGACGACCGCACCCGCTTCATCCTGGACGAGCTTTCGACGCGCAGCCGCGGCTTCACCGCCGGCCTCGACGAAGGCGCCCGGACGATCCTCGACGGCGTCGACGTCCGCTCCCAGACTTTCCTCGAAGCGCTCGAATCCCGCCGCGGCAACATCGTGGAGAGCATCGAGGGATCCGGTCGCGAGGTCGTGGAGGCGATCGGGAAGGAGAGCGAAGGCGCGCGCGAGGCGCTCGACAGCAGCGTCCGCCGGCTCCTCACCACGCTCGGCAACCAGACGCGCGGCATCATCGAGGCGATCACCGGGACGAACGAGCGGTTCCGCACCGACATCGATTCGATGCTCGGGCGCCTCGCCACGACCCACGAGGAGCTGCAGGCCGTCGTGGGGGCGACCGGCGAACAGCTCACCGCGATCGAATCCAACATCTCGGGACAGGCGACCGGCCTGCGGGAGGCGCTCGAAGCGGCGGCGCGGGACACGACGAGCTCGCATTCGCTCCTGTCCGACCAGATCCGGACGCTCCGCGACGTCTCCACCTACGTGCTGCGCGACATCTCGGCGATCGCCACGCAGTTCCAGACGCAGACGGACGCCCTGCAGGGCGCGACGGTCGCGCTCAACGAGACCGGCGAGACGATGCGCGGCAGCCTGGACGAGCGCCGCGAGGCGCTCGAATCGGTTGCCGCCGCGCTCACCGGCCATGCCGAAACCGTGGAGCAGCGGCTCACCGGGCTGACCTCGCTGATCTCCGACACGCTCGGCACCGCCGAGCAGCGGCTCAGCGCGCTCGCGGACGGGATCGGGCGCCGGACCGAGGACACCACGCTGCACGCGAGCACGCTCGTCACCGACACGCTGGTGCGCGCCCGCGAGCAGATCGAGTCCTTCACGACCGATCTCGGCAAGGTTGCCGAGGAGATCGCGCGCGTCACCGACGAGACGAGCCGCGGCGCTTCGCAGCGCCTCGGCGAGACGCTCGGCTCCGCGCGGGGCGAGATCGAGGCGCTCGCGGCGAGCCTGCGCCAGGCGGCGGAAGAAGCCAGCACGTCCGCGACCGGCCGGCTCGCCGACACGCTCGGTGCGGCCGAGGTGCGGATCGCGGAGGCGACCGAGGCGCTCGGGCGGCGTGCGGAAGACTCCGCGCGCGCCGCAATCACTCAGATGGAGGCGCTCCGGAAGGCGGCGATCGCCGAGGGCCGTCAGGCCGTGGAGGGCGTCGAGGCGGCGCGGGCGGAACTTGAGAAGCGGCTCGCCGCAGCCGGCGCGAGCACGGACGAGGCGGTGCGGAGTGCCGCGGAAGCGCTCGTCTCGGAGGTCAGCCGTTCGGTCGCCGATGCAACCCGCCGCTTCGCCGAGACTGCGCAGGAGATGCGCCAGGCGGCGAAGAGCATGGAACAGGAACTCGAGCAGACGCGCGAGGAGCTTCGCCGCGGCGTGCTGGACATGCCGGCGGAGGCGCGCGAGGTGACCTCGACCATGCGGCGCGCCATCGCCGAGCAGGTCGAGGCGATCACCGAGCTGTCCCGCATCGTCACAAAGTATGCGGGCGAGTCCGAGCTCGCCGCAGCGCCCGCCCGGCCGGATCCGATCCGGATCGCCGAGCCCCGCCCGGCCGCGGAACCGGCGAGCCGTGCCGAACCGGCGCGTCAGGCCCAGGCCGGCACGCCGGCGGCGCGGCCCGCGCAACCCGCTGCCGCGCCCTCCGCGCCTGTTGCCGAGCCGCGCAAGGCGGCCACGCCGTCGGCGCCTGCGCCGGTGCTGCGGAGCCCCGCTGCGCCGCCGCCTGCCCCGCCCGCGCAGCAGGAGCGGAGCCGCCCCGGCGGCGAGGGTCGCGGCTGGGTCGCCGATCTCCTGCGCCGGGCGTCGTCCGACGAGGATCTCCCACCGGCAAAGGCGGCAAAGCCGAACGAGCCTGCCGAGGCGGCGCCGTCGGCGGCCGAGCCCGCGCCCGCGCGGGAGGCGGCGAACCCCGGCCCTGCTCCCGCCCAGGCGGGCCGGCCCGGCCGGTCGCCGTCCCAGGTCGTGGAATCGCTGAACTCGCTGTCGATCGACATCGCGCGCGCCATCGATCACGAGGCGTCGGTGGAGCTGTGGGACCGCTACAAGCGCGGCGAGCGCAACGTCTTCACCCGGCGGCTCTACACGCTCCAGGGCCAGAAGACGTTCGACGAGATCCGTCGCAAGTACGAGCGCGACGGCGATTTCCGCCGTGCGGTCGACAATTACATCGGCGACTTCGAGCGGCTCCTCGCCCAGGTCTCGAAGAACGACACCGATCCGGCGATGGCGAAGATGTACCTGACGTCGGACACCGGAAAGGTCTACACGATGCTCGCGCACGCGGCCGGCCGGCTGAACTGACGACCGGCCGACGGCGCTCTCCGGCGGCGCTCGCCGGGCGCTTTGCGGAGAGCCGCGAAACGACGGCGCGCCGGCAAGCTCGCCGGCGGCGCTGACGGCAGGCCGGGGGGCATGACGGGGGGAGCGGCCGACCCGAACCGGCCGCAAGCCGGACCCGGCCGATCCGGCCTCAGATACGGGCGAGCACCCTGCGCGTGATCTCGACGAACGCCTCGTCCATCGCGCGGTCGAGCGCCGCCACGTAATCCGGGTTCGTGCTGCCGGCGACCGGGCTCGACTGGCGGACGATCTCGGTCGCCACGACGCGGCCGGTCCGGTCATCCATCAGCTTCAGCGCGAACTCGGCGACGGCCGCGCCGTTGGCGATCTCGAAGGACCGTATGTCCAGGATGATCTGGTAATCGATCAGCACGCCCTGCCCGGGCAGGGCGACCGCGCGCACGCGCCCGCTGTCCTGGAGGGTCTGGAGAAGGCGGGCCTGCAGGAGGCGCGGAAGGCTGTCGGCCCAGACGGCGCCGGGGAGATACGCGTATTCGGACGCGGCGGGGCGTGCCGCGATCCGCTCGGTGTCGAGGGCCCGCAGCGCCGACGGCGTCGGCACCAGGATCTGCGCGTTGGTGCCCGAGGGCACGGCGAAGCCCGAGGGGGCGCTGAGATCGAAGATCGCGTCGGGCGTCTGCGGCAGGAGCCGCGCGCACCCGGAGAGCCCGATCAGCACGGCCAGGCCGAGGATGGCCCGGGCCGACGGCCGGCCGGGCCGGAGAGCGGCTGTCAACGACCTGCTGTTCACGTCCCGAGCCCCCTGCCCCTAGCGCCGCCGACTGCCGCGATATTCCGGAACGGCGTCGGGGCCGAACAGAACCTGGCTCGGATCGCGTTCCAGGTTCGAAATGACGCTGTCCAGCCGGCTGACCGCCCGCTGGCCTTCGTTGATGAGGCTGCGCAGATCGCGCAGGCCCCTGTTGGTGAAGTCGTCGACGCCGCCGCCGATGGCGCGGGTCTGCTGATCGAAGGTCCGCGCCGCCTGCTGGACGGCTGCGAGCGTCTCGCGCGCCTGGCTCATGATGCCGTCGCCGGAGCTTTCGCCGACCATGCCGTCGAGCTTCGCCAGAAGCGCGTCGGCACGCTCGCTGAGCCCGTTGAGGCGGCCCGACACGGCGCGGGCGTCGGCCACGATCGCGTCGATGTTCCCGCTGTTGCGCCCGAGCGCGTCCGCGAATTCATGCACGCCGTCGATCGACTCCCGCACCTTCTGGGTGTCCACCGCGGCCAGCAGGTCGTCGACCCGCGCGCCCATCGTCGGGAGCCGGGTGGCGAAGGTACCCACGTCGACGGAGATGGCCGAGATGCGCGTCACGAGGTCGTCGATCTCCTCGCGTCGCGCGCCGATCGCCTCGGCCACGCTCGCCACGGCATCCACGGTGCTGCGCACGCGCGCCGGATCGACGGAGCCGGCGATCTCGTCGACGCGGGCAATGGTGCGTCGGAGCGCCTCGGTGTCGACGGACGAGGCGATCTCGTTAACGCGCTCGCCCGCCGCGGCGACGTCGGTCATCAGCGCATCGGCCTTGTCGCCGAACGTCCCGAGCCGCGCGGTGAAGCCGCTCACGTCGGAGGAGATGGCGGAAAGGCGGGTGACGATGCCGTCTATGTCGTCCCGCCGCGCGCCGATCGCCTCGGCGACGCTCGCAAAGGAATCGACTGCGGAGCGGACCTGCGCCGGGTCGACCGCCGCGGTGATCTCCTCGACGCGCGCGATGCTGCGGTTGACCGCCTCGGCATCGACCGCCTGGACGAGTTCCGAGACGCGCTGGCCGGCCGCGGCGACGTCCGTCATCAGCGTATCCGCCCGGTCGCCGAGGCCGCCGAGCCGCGCCGTGAAGCCGCTCACGTCGGAGGTGATGGCGGAGAGGCGCGTGACCATGCCGTCTATGTCGTCGCGCCGCGCGCCGATCGCCTCGGCCACGCTGGCGAAGGACGCGACGGCCGAGCGGACCTGCGCCGGGTCGACCGCCGCGGTGATCTCCTCGACGCGCGTGATGCTGCGGTTCACCGCTTCGGCATCCACCGCCTGGACGAGTTCCGAGACGCGCTGGCCGGCCGCGGCGACGTCCGTCATCAGCGTGTCCGCCTTGTCGCCGAGGCCGCCGAGGCGCGCGGTGAACCCGCTCACGTCGGAGGAGATCGCGGAAAGGCGCGTGACCAGCGCATCGATGTCCTCCGTGCGCGCGGAGAGCGCCGAGGTGAAGGTCTGGACGTTGCTGATCGTCTGGCGGATGTCGGTCGGGTCCACCGCCGCCATGACCGCTTCCGTGCGGTCGACGAGCGCCTCCAGGCGCGAGCTGATGGAGGAGAGCGCCTGCGACGCGTCCGAAGCGTTGCGCAAGAGGTCGGTCACCTCGTCGGAGCTGTCGGCGAGCGCGCCGGTGAAGGAGGCGACGTTGCGGACGGCCTGGTTCACGGGTTCGCGGTTGTCCGACACGAGGCCCTCGAGCGCCTTCAGGGTATCGTCCGCGCGGGCGAGGATGTTGCGGGCGCCTGCGAGGAGGTCCTGCATGCTGGAGCGCTGCGCCTCGATCACCGGCGGGTCCATCGTCCAGATGCTCGGCGCGGAGGCGGTGCCGCCCTGCAGCTCGATGTAGCCGACGCCGGTCAGCCCCTGGAAGCCGAGCGTCGCGACGGTGTCCGTCTTGATCGGCGTGTCCCTGGCAACGCCGACGTCGGCGATGACGCGGGCCGGATTGTTCGGATCGAGGCGCAGGCGCTGCACGTCGCCGACCTTGATGCCGTTGAAGACCACCTGCCCGCCGGTGCCGAGGCCGGTCACCGGGTCGCTGAAGACGATGGACATGCGGCTCGCCGCGGAGGTCTCGTGCCCCCGCGCGAGCCAGTAGATGAAGCCGAAGGCGAGCGCGAGCACGACCAATGTGAAGGCGCCGATGAGCGTCGTGTTGGCCTTGGTTTCCATCGCACTAACCTAGCGCCGCGCGCGCCCGCGGGCTGTTGAAGTAGCTTCGCACCCACGGATGATCGAAGCGGCGCATGGCCGCAATGTCGCCCTCCACGAGAATCCGCCGCTCCCCCACGACCGCAATCCGGTCCACGATCGCATGGAGCGTATCGAGATCGTGGGTTACCATCACCACAGTCAAACCCAAAGTGTTTCTAAGGTCTTCGATGAGGGTGTCGAAGGCCGAGGCGGAGATCGGGTCGAGCCCGGAGGTCGGCTCGTCGAGGAAGACGATCTCCGGGTCGAGCGCGAGCGCCCGGGCGAGCGCTGCGCGCTTGATCATGCCGCCGGAGAGCTCCGAGGGCATCTTCTGTCCGTCGCCGGGTTTCAGGCCCACGAGCTCGATCTTCAGCTGCGCGAGCTCCTCCATCAGCGGCACGGGCAGGTCCAGGAACTCGCGCATCGGCACCGCGACGTTTTGCGCCACAGTGAGCGCGGAGAAGAGCGCGCCGAACTGGAAGAGCACGCCCCAGCGCTTCTCGATCGCCACGTCCGGGCCGTCCGCCCCGATCGTCTGGTTGAAGGCCTGGATCGTGCCTGCTGCGCGCGGCACCAGGCCGAGGATCGCGCGCAGCAGCACGGACTTGCCCGCCCCCGAGGCGCCGACGATCGCCAGGATCTCGCCGCGGCGGACGTCCAGCTGAAGATTCTCGAGCACGTACCGGTCGCCGAACCCGACCGACAGGTCGCGCACGCTGATCACCGTATCCTGTTCGGCCACGCCCCGCCCTCAGAAGTTGATGGAGGCGTAGAAGATGGCGAACACGCCGTCGACCACGATGACCATGAAGATGGATTTCACCACTGCGGCGGTGGTGTGCCGGCCGAGGGATTCGGCGCTGCCGCCGACCGCCATGCCTTCCGCGCAGGAGATGCAGGCGATGATGAGCGCCATGAACGGCGCCTTGATCAGGCCGCTGAAGAGTGACGTAAAGTCGACCGCGTCGCGCAGCCTCACCAGGAACACCTCCGGTACGATGCCGGAATAGAACCAGAGGGTCAGCATGGCGCCGGCGAGTGTCGCGAGCGCGGCGATGAAGGTCAGGAGCGGGACGACGATCACGAGGGCGAGCACGCGCGGCAGGACCAGCACGTTCACCGGGTCGAGCCCCATCACCCGCAGCGCGTCGATCTCCTCCGCCATCTTCATGGAGCCGAGCTCGGCGGTGATGGCGCTGCCCGACCGGCCGGCCACCATGATGGAGGTCAAGAGCACCGCGATCTCGCGGAGCGCGATGATGCCGACGAGATCGACCGCGAACACCTCGGCGCCGAAGACCCGAAGCTGGAACGCGCTTTGCTGCGCGAGGATGCCGCCGATGAGGAACGACATCAGCGCGATGATCGGGACGGCGCGAAGGCCGGCGACGTCCATCTGCTGGATGACGGAATGCCCGCGGAAGGTCGAGGGGCGGACGATGGCGACCCCGAATTCCCGCACGACCGCGCCGAGCATGGAGACGAGGTTCCGTGCGTCGGCGCCGACGCCGATCATCGTCGCGCCGATCTCCGAGACGATGTTCGGCCGCGACGGCGGCGGCGGCGCCGGCTCCTCGGCGATCACGTCGCGGACGCGGTCGATGAGCACGGTCCGCGCCTGGTCGGCGCCGAGCCACTCGACCTGGCGGCCCGCGCTCTTCCAGGCCTGCTCGAGCTTCACCAGCAGATAGGCGCCGGCGGTGTCGAGCGTCTTTACCGCGGATACGTCGATGACGAGGGTGCCGGTGGAGGCGCTGGCCGAGGCGGGCGCGAACTCCGTCAGCCCCGCTTCCAGACGGCGCGCGTCCTCGATCACCCAGCTTCCTGCGGGCCGCATGACGAGGCGGCCCGCCTCGAGCTGGTGATCAAGCGCTGCGGTCATCAAATCCCAAGCGGCTGACGGTGATCGCTGCCCGTGCTACGCACTCGTCGCTGCACTGCAAGGTGCAGCCTCGAAGCCGGCTTCGCAAGCGCAGGAAAGCCACACTCCATGGCGATCAGGACACCCTATCTTCTTTTCCTCGGCGACGTGCCGGACCCGCTCGCGGCGAAGACCGCGCAGGGAATCGTCGATTGGCGCAGGGACTGGTGCGTCGGCCAGCTGCGCCTGCCGGGCTGTCGGGCGGACACCGGCCTGCCGGACATGGATCTCGCGACGGCGCGCAAGGCCGGCGCCGAAACCCTCGTGATCGGGGCGGTCAACCCGGGCGGCGTGCTGCCGGAGCACTGGGTCGAGACGATCGTGCAGGCCATCGAGGCCGGCATGGACGTCGCGAGCGGGCTCCACATCCGCCTCGGGGAGGTCGAGGGGATCAGGGAGGCGGCGGCGCGGCGCAATGTCGCCCTCGTCGACGTTCGCCATGCCGGCCGCACCTTCGCCGTCGGCAAGGGCACGCCGCGATCGGGCAAGCGCCTGCTGACCGTCGGCACCGACTGCGCGGTCGGCAAGAAGTACACCGCCCTCGCGCTCGAGCGCGAGATGACGCTCCGCGGCTTCGATGCCGACTTCTGCGCCACCGGGCAGACCGGGATCCTGATCGCCGGGCGCGGCGTCGCCATCGATGCCGTCGTCGCCGACTTCATCTCGGGGGCGGCGGAATGGCTCACGCCCGAGGCCGATGCCGACCACTGGCACATCGTCGAGGGCCAGGGGTCGCTGTTCCATCCCTCCTTCGCCGGCGTCTCGCTCGGCCTGCTCCACGGCTGCCAGCCCGACGCCTTCGTGATCTGCCACGAGCCGACCCGCCGGACCATGCGGAACGTCGATCACCCGATCGCCGAGATCGGCGACGTGATCGACCAGACCGTGCGCCTCGGACGGCTGACCAACCCTGCGATCCGGCCCGTCGGGATCGCCGTGAACACCGCCGCGCTTTCCCCCCACGCCGCCGAGGCGGTCCTCGCGGCGACGCAGGCCCGGTTCGGTTTGCCGAGCGTCGACCCGATCCGGACCGGCGTCGGGCCGATCGTCGACCGCATCGCCGAGGAGTTCGCATCGCCATGAGTCCCACGATCACGGCCCAGATCGAAACCTGGCCGATCGCCGGAAGCTTCACCATCGCGCGCGGCTCGCGCACCGAGGCCACGGTCGTCACGGTGGAGATCGCCGAAGGCGAGGCGGTCGGCCGCGGCGAGTGCGTGCCCTATCCCCGCTACGGCGAGACGCCCGACAGCGTGCTGGCGCAGATCGAGTCCGTGCGCGGTGTGATCGCCGACCGCCACGCGCTGCAGGGCCTGCTGCCGCCAGGGGCCGCGCGCAACGCGCTCGATTGCGCGTTCTGGGACTTCGAGGCCAAGCGTTCGCACGTCTCGGTCGCCGAATCCTGCGCGGGACCGCTGCTCCGCCCGGTGCAGACCGCCCTTACGCTCAGCCTCGGCGATCCGGAGGACATGGCCGAGGCTGCCCGCATGGCGGCCGGCCGTCCCCTCCTGAAGGTCAAGCTCGGCGCGGACGGCGACGTGTCGCGCATCCGTGCCGTCCGGGCCTCCGCGCCCAAGGCGCGCATCATCGTCGACGCCAACGAGGGCTGGACGGAGGAGAACTACCTCGAGAACATGCTCGCCTGTCTCGAGGCCGAGGTCGCCCTGATCGAGCAGCCCTTGCCCGCCGGACGGGACGACCTGCTGCTCCGCGTGCCGCACCCGGTGCCGATCTGCGCGGACGAGAGCCTGCACACGCACGAGGACCTCGCCACGGTGGCCGGCAAGTACGACGCCGTGAACGTGAAGCTCGACAAGGCGGGCGGGCTGACGGAAGCCATGCGCATCGTGCGCGAGGCGCGGGCGAGGGGCTTTCTCGTGATGGTCGGCTGCATGGTCGGCACGTCGCTTTCGATGGCGCCTGCGGTTCTGCTCGCCCAGCACGCCCACATCGTCGACCTCGACGGCCCCCTCCTCCTCGCCCGCGACCGGCAGCCGGGGCTCCGTTATGCCGGTTCGATGGTGGAGCCGCCCGGCCCCGCGCTCTGGGGCTGAAGCCGGCTTACGCATTTTTCAGCCTTGTTGCCGCATTGTCCGCCCGCACACTCGATGCGAAGGGGAGCGAGCAGATGGCGGGTATGGCGTGGCCATGCGAACTCGACGACCGTGAGTACCAGGAAATCCTCGACGCGCTGACTTCGACGGCCAAGGGGCGCTCGTTCCTGAGCGAGTATGCCCGCCGACAGCGGCCGGCGGACCTGAAGACGCTCGTCGCCTCGATGCGGCGGCTGGAGACACACATCGCGCTCGTGCGCGACGAACTGCTCCCGGACTCGGTCCCGCAGGAGCTGAGCGATCTCGCCGGCCGGCTTTCCAGCGTCGCGCGGCTCTGCCGCAGCGATGCCGCCCAGTCGGAGCTCGCTTCGCTGCAGATGGAGTTGCGGGGCCTGGCCGCCGGCCTCGCCGGCGCGGCCGCCGAGGCTCACGGCCGGCCCGGCCTGTACGACGCAGGCGCGGCCGACATATTCGCCCCCGAGATCCCGCGCGAGCGCGCCGCCTCGGACGACGTGGAAGACGACCTCGTCCTGGTCGCCTTTCCCCGCCGTCAGGCCGACGCGGAACGGTAGCGCCGCAGCGCCTCCGCAAGCATTTCGTCGGCGACATTCCCGCCGGAGAGAACCACCACCACGGTGCGCCCCCGCAGCTCCGCCGACCGCGCCAGAACCGCCGCCAGCGCCACGGCGCCGCCGGGCTCCAGCACCAGGCGCAGGCGATCGAAGGCATAGCCGACGGCGTTCATCGCCTCGTCGTCCGTCGCCGTCACCGCGCCGGCGAGGCGTGACCGGTTGATCGCAAAGCCGATCTCGCCCGGCGACGGGGACAGCAGGGCGTCGGCGACCGACCCGGACAGGCGCTCGTTGCGCCGGATCGCGCCGGCCGCGAGCGAGCGGCCGTAATCGTCGAAGCCGGCGGGCTCGACCGCGTTCACGCGGACCGCCGGAAAGCGCTCGGTGAGCGCGAGCGTAACCCCCGCCGTGAGGCCGCCGCCGCCGCAAGGGACGAAGACGAGGTCCGGCGCGAGGCCGAGGCGATCGAGATCGTCGGCGATCTCCAGCCCGACGGTCCCCTGCCCGGCGATGACGTCGGCATTGTCGTAGGGATGGACCAGCGTGGCGCCCTCCTCGGCCGCGATCGCTGCCGCGATCGCGTCGCGGTCCTCGCTCGTACGGTCGTAGGGCACGATCCGCGCCCCGCTCGCGGCGGTCCGCTCGCGTTTCACCAGCGGGGCGTCCGACGGCATGACGATCGTCGCCGGAATGCCGGCGAGACGCGCTGCCTCGGCAATACCCTGGGCATGATTGCCGGAGGAGCACGCCACGACGCCGGCCGCGCGGTTCGCGCCGAGCCGCGAGACGGCGTTCCAGGCGCCCCGGAACTTGAACGAGCCGGTCCGCTGCAGGCACTCCGGCTTCAGGAAGACGCGCGCTCCCGTCGCTTCGGAGAGCGCCGGCGCATCGAGGAGGGGCGTACGCACCGCGCGGCCGGCAATCCGCTCCGCGGCGCCGATTATGTCGCTGTAGGTCGGGATCGGCATTTGAGCGGCGTAGACGATCACAGGCACAAACGGCAAGCGGCGCGTGCAGTGCCCGTCAATGGACCGCGAGCACGTTGGCCCGGAACGCGGCCGCGCTCGCCTCCCAGCTGAACTGCAGCGCGAAGGCTCGGGCGTCGTCCTTGCGCAGGTCGAGCGCGGCAGTCGCCGCCTTGCGGAGATCTGGATCGAGCACGCCGACGGCAGGGTCAGTCAGCACGTCCTTCGGGCCGGTGACGGGATAGGCCGCGACCGGCAGGCCGGACGCGAGCGCCTCGAGAAGGACGTTGCCGAACGTGTCCGTCAGGCTGGGGAACACGAAGACGTCCGAACCCGAATAGACGCGCGCAAGCGCCTCGTCCTCGAGCATGCCGAGGAACCGTGCATCCGGAAAGCGGGCTTCGAGGTCCGCGCGCGCCGGGCCGTCGCCCACCACAACCTTCGTCCCCGGAAGATCGAGGCCGAGGAACGCTTCGAGGTTCTTCTCCACCGACACGCGCCCCACGGAGAGGAAGACCGGGCGCGGCAGGCCAAGGTCGCAATCCGGCCTCGGCCGGAACAGATCGGCATCGACGCCGCGCGACCAGCGCATCAGGCGGCCAAAGCCGCGGGCGGCGAGGTCGGCCTCCAGCGACGGCGTCGCCACCATGCAGCCGCCGCCGGCATTGTGGAACCAGCGCATGAAGCGATAGCCCCAGGCGAGCGGCACCGGCAGCCGGGCAGCCAGGTATTCCGGGAACTTGGTGTGGTAGCTCGTCGTGAAGGCCCTGCCCGTCCGCAGGCAGTGCCGGCGCGCCAGCAGCCCGAGCGGCCCTTCGGTCGCGATGTGGACGCGGTCGGCGCCGGCTGCCTCGATGAGCGCGCCGACCTTCGCGGAGGTGGTGACGGCGAGCCGGATCTCGGGATAGCTTGGGCAGGGAACCGTGCGGAAGAGATGCGGCGCGATGACGGTGACGACGTCGCCCTGCGCCACCAGCACCTCGGCGACCCTCTGGAGCGAACGCACGACACCGTTCACCTGGGGGAGCCAGGCGTCGCTCACGATGACGAGGCGCATGGACCGGCTCAGGCTGCCACCGCTTCCGGCGCGGCCGGCGCCGTCACGTCGGCCGCACCCATGGCCTGCGTCCAGCGGATGATCTCGAAGCGGCCGTCATGGTGCTCGACGACCGCGGTGCAGCTTTCCACCCAGTCGCCGCAGTTCAGATAGGCGATCCCGAACCGGTCGTGCATGGCGGCGTGATGGATATGGCCGCAGACGACGCCGTCGACCTCGAACCGGTGCGCCTCGCGCGCCAGCGCCTCCTCGAACGCGCTGATGAAGTTCACGGCGTTCTTGACCTTCAGCTTCGCCCAGGCCGACAGCGACCAATAGGAGAAGCCGAGGCCGCGGCGGACGACGTTGAGATAGGTGTTCACGCCGAGCGCGAGGCTGTAGGCCCAGTCGCCGAGCAGCGCGAGCCATTTGGCGTGGCGGACGACCATGTCGAAATCGTCGCCGTGGACGACGAGGAGCCGCCGCCCGTCGGCAGCCTCGTGGATGGCGTTGCGACGGACCTCGATGCCGCCGAAATGCGTGCCGACATAGTCGCGCAGGAACTCGTCGTGATTGCCGGGGATGTAGATGATCCGGCTGCCCTTGCGGCCCTTGCGGAGCAGCTTCTGGACCACGTCGTTGTGCAGTTGCGGCCAATGCCAGACCCGGCGAAGGCGCCACGCGTCGACGACGTCGCCGACCAGATAGATCGTCTCGGCGTCGTGCACGCGCAGGAAGTCGAGCAGGAGCCCCGCCTGGCAGCCGCGCGTCCCGAGGTGGACATCGGACAGGAAAATCGTACGCAGATGACGCGAGGGAGGTTGATCGAGCATGTCGGTCATCGGTTATGTGCCTGACCGGCAAAGACACGATTCCGATCTCACTTTTGTGACGGCGCCGGAGCGGCCGCCGTAACGGCCCGGTCAGCACAGGGAGACTTGAATGGAACTGGGACTGAAGGGGCGCAAGGCGATCGTCTGCGCATCGAGCCGGGGCCTCGGCCGCGGCTGCGCGGAGGCGCTCGCTGCCGAGGGCGTGTCGGTGGTGGTCAACGGGCGGACGCAGGACTCGGCCGAGCGGACGGCCGAGGAGATCCGGCGCGCCACCGGCGGCACCGTCACCGCCGTCGGCGCCGACGTCTCGACCCGCGAGGGCCAGGCGGCCCTCCTCGCCGCCTGCCCGGACCCGGACATCCTGGTCAACAACAATGCCGGGCCGCCGCGCAAGGATTTCCGCCAGCTCGACCGCCAGGCCATGATCGAAGGCGTGATCCAGAACATGGTCACGCCGATCGAGCTCGTTCAGGCGGTCCTCGACGGCATGGTGGAGCGCCGGTTCGGGCGGATCGTGAACATCACCTCGTCCTCGGTGCTGATGCCGATTGCGGGGCTCGACCTTTCTTCCGGCGCTCGGGCCGGGCTCACCGCCTTCCTCGCCGGCATCTGCCGCCAGGTTGCGGCCTCCAACGTCACGATCAACAACATGCTGCCGGGCAAGATGGATACCGACCGGCTGCGCAGCGGCATGCGCTGGGCGGCGGAGCAGGCCGGCATCAGCGAGGAGGCGGAAGCCGAGCGCCAGCGCAAGGCGGTGCCGGCCGGCCGGTTCGGCACGCCGGAGGAGTTCGGAAAGCTCTGCGCCTTCCTCTGCTCCGACCACGCCGGCTACATCACCGGGCAGAATTTCCTGCTCGACGGCGGGTTGAAGCCGACCGCCTTCTGAGAAGCCGGCCGGGCCGCCCGGCGGGGCGGCCTCTTCCCGTCGCCGCCCGCGCCCTGGTCAGTACTTCCGGACAAGCGGCTCGTCGTAGACGTCCGCGGCGGGCGGACGGGCGCCGCCGAGCTTCACCTTCAGGGCTGCCGCGATCACGTGGACGGTGGAATCGGCGGTGCCCGTGAAGGGCAGCCCGTTGAAGTGCGGGTTGGCCGCCGTCGTGATGTTGAGATCAGTGTCGGCCGCCTTGATGAAGCTGTAGCCGAGATCGAAGGAGAACCGGTCGTCGAAGCGATGCGATAGGCCGGCCGACAGCCACAGGCGGTCGTTGTCCGGCAGGCGCGTGGACCGGACCCGATCGTTGATCGGCGACAGCTCGTAGCCGATGCCGGCGCGAAGCGTCGTCGCCTCGTTCAAGGCATACTCGCCGCCGATCGCGAAGAACCAGCCGTCGCTGTACTCGAACTCGAGCCCCTGGCTGCCGGCCTGCGCCGCATTGAGATCGACCAGGGCGCCGCCAAGGAGCGGGCTGCGCACGGCGATGCTGTCGACGCGGCTCCAGTTGGTCCATTCGGCCGTAGCGGCAACCGTGAAGGCCTGGGTGACCCGCTGCCGGATGCCGACGGACACCATCTCCGGCAGTTCCAGATCGGCCGTGATGGGCAGCGGCGCCGCGCCCGGTATCGCGAGCGTCCCTTCCAGCGACTGCGTGATCGACGAGCGGAAGCCGATGCCGATCTCCGTGCCGTCGAACGGGCGGAACTGCACGCCGAGATTGAAGCCGAAGCCGAAGTCGTCGCCGGAAAGGTTCGCGGTCGGGTCGTTCGGCAGGATGCCGGTCGCGGTCTTCAGCGTGGTGTCGAAATACTGGAACTGCAGGCCCGCGCCGATCGAGACCATTTGGTTGATCTCATAGGCGATCATCGGGTTCACGTTGAGCGAGAACACCTTGGAGGTGCGCGAATAGGACTGGCCGGCCCATTGCGTCGCGGGGTTCGTCACCAGGCCGAACGGGCCGTTGACGGCGATGCCGGCGATGAGGCTGTCGGTCAGCCGGTAGGCGCTGTAGGTTGCGGGCACGAAGGCGTCCTGCCCCATGTCGCCGGTTGCGCCGGTGGCCGCGAGCCCGCCGCTCAGCGCGTTCAGCGTTCCGACCGTCGTGGCGGACGGGGTGATCTCGACCTTCGGGAAGACGCCGGAGCCGACCACTTCCGCCTCGAAGCCCATGACCTGCGAAAGCGTCGCGGGGTTCCAGAAGATCGAGGAGAGGCTGCCGCCCGCGGCCATGCCGGCGAAGCTCATGCCCTGGCCGTAGGCGCTCTGCTCGCGAAGCGCGAAGGCGCCGGCATTGGCGTCCGACACCGCCAGTGCGAGGACGGCGGCAGAGCCGAACAGCAAGGCAATCCGCTTCGAACTTGGCATGGACCGTTTCCCCCACTCGCGATGACGCGTCGCTGAACATGCGCGAATCGCAACTTGCAGTTAGCCAGCAGCCGCAAGCGGCGAGCAATTGCGAGTTGACACGGCGGCCGGGATGACATCATTCCGCGCCGTCCGTGTGGCAATCGCGCAACGAAATCCTGCGTCTGCGGGCGCGGCACGCGGCGAACGCGCTCCTGCAACCGTCGCCGCCGACATTCAGATGGGAGAACCTCAATGAAGCTGGTGCGGTATGGCGAGAAGGGCCGGGAGAAGCCCGGGGCGATCGATGCGCATGGGCGCATCCGGGACCTCTCCGGGATTGTTGCCGATTTCACGCCCGAAGTGATGACGATCGAGCTGCGCGACCGGCTCACCGCGCTCGACCTCGACGGCCTGCCGGTCGTCGACGGCAATCCGCGCCTCGGCGCGCCGATCGCGCGGACCGGCCATTTCATCGCGATCGGCCTCAACTATGTCGACCACGCCAAGGAAGCAGGCCAGCCGATCCCGGCCGAGCCGGTCATCTTCTCCAAGGCGCCGAGTTCGCTCAGCGGACCGAACGACGACGTCATCCTGCCGCGCGGCTCGGTGAAGGGCGACTGGGAGGTCGAGCTCGGCTTCGTGATCGGCCGCCACTGCCACTACGTCGACCAGGCAGACGCGCTCTCGGCCGTGTTCGGCTACGTGCTCGCCAACGACGTCTCCGAGCGCGCCTTCCAGATCGAGGGCACCGGGCAGTGGATCAAGGGCAAGAGCGCGCCGACCTTCGGCCCGATCGGCCCGTGGCTCGTCACGGCCGACGAGATTTCCGACCCGCAGGACCTCGCCATGTGGCTCGACGTGAACGGCGAGCGCATGCAGACCGGCAACACGAAGACGATGATCTTCCCGGTCTCGGAACTGATCGCCTATTGCTCCGAGAAGATGGACCTGGAGCCCGGCGACCTCGTCATCACCGGCACGCCGCCGGGCGTCGGCCTCGGGATGAAGCCGCAGAAGTTCCTGAAGGCGGGCGACGAGATGCGCCTCGGCATGGATCGCCTCGGCGAGCAGCGCCAGAAGGTCGTCGCCTTCCAGGGCTGATCCCCGCGCGAGATCGTCCGCCGGGCGAACCGGCGGACAAGCGCGCCTCAATCCGGCTGGCGCGCGTCGAGGAAGCTCTGGACCGACACCTCGCTCCAGGGCGCGAGCACGGTCCGGGCATCGGCATAGGATTGTGCGATGCGGCCGCTAAGATCGTCCCGCGCCGCGATTTCGCGCACGATGTCGCCGGCGGCCGAACGGGCCGCAGCCATGACGTCGCCGGGGAAGCGGACGAGCTCGATGTCCTTCTCCTTGAGGGCGGCGAGCGCGCGCGCGTTCATCAGCTCGGCCTCGGCGAGCGAGTAGGCGTTCTCGGCGCGCGCGGCGTTCTCGACCACCGCCTTCAGCGCCGCCGGCAGGGCGTTCCACGCCGCCAGCGAGACGATCAGCTCGCCGGTCCCGTTCGGCTTGTTGAAGCCCGGATGGTGGTAGTAGCGCGCGATCCTGTAGAAGCCGCTCGCCAGGTCGCTCTGCGGCCCGAGGAATTCCGCGCCGTCGATCATGCCCGACTGGAGCGCCGGCAGGATCTCGGCCACCGGCGTCGTCACCGGCGTCGCGCCGAGCCGGCGGTAGACCTCCCCGCCCGTGCCGGCGACGCGAAGCCGCAGCCCGCGGACGTCGTCGAGGGTCCTGATCGGGCGCACGAACCAGCCGCCCATGTTGAAGCCGGGATTGCCGGCCATGAACGGCTTCACCTCGAAGCCGGCATAGAGCTCGTCCCAGAGCGCCTGGCCGCCGCCATGCTCGATCCAGGCCATGTGCTCGGTCGGCGTCAGCCCGAAGGGCATGGTGGTGAAGAACACCGTCGCCGGGTGCTTGCCCTGCCAGTAGAAGGAGGCGGTGTGGCCGGCATCGGCGGCCCCGCCGCGCACGGCGTCGAGCACCTCGAGGCCCGACACGATCTCGCCGGCGGCATGGACCCTGACCGTCAGCCGGCCGTCGCTCATCTCGCCGATGCGGCGCGCGAGGCGCTCCGCCGTCATGCCGGGGCCCGGCAGGTTCTTCGGCCAGGACGTCACCATGCGCCATTCGATGCGCGCCTGCGCAAGCGCCGGTGCGGCGAGCGCGGCGGCGCCGGCGGCGCTCCCGCCGGCAATCAGCGTGCGTCGTGTGATGGAAGTCATCAGCGGCTCCAGATGGCGTGGAAATGGTGGACGGGACCGTGGCCGGACCCGATCGTGAGCGTGTCGGAGGCCGCGATCGCGGCGTGGAGATAGGCTTTGGCGGCTGCCACGGAGCCTTCGAGGTCGAGGCCGCGGGCGAGTCCGGCGGCGATCGCGGAAGAGAGCGTGCAGCCGGTCCCGTGCGTGTTCGGCGTGTCGAGCCGCGGCGCCTCGAACCAGCGGCGAAGCTCCGGCGTGACCAGGAGGTCGGCCGCCGTCGGCCCCTCGCCGTGGCCGCCCTTGAGGAGGACGCCGCGGGCGCCCTGCGCCAGCAGCGCGTCGGCCTGCCGCTCCATCGCCGCCTTGCCGTCCGCCACCGGCTCGTCCAGCAGCCGGGCCGCCTCGTGCAGGTTCGGCGTGACGAGGAGCGCGCGCGTGAAGAGCGTGTGCGCCAGGACCTCGACGGCCTCGTCGGCGATGAGCTTCGCGCCGCTCGTCGTGACCATCACCGGGTCGAGTACGACCGGGCCCGTGTCCCATGCGTCGAGGCCGCCGGCGACGGCTTCGATCACCGCCGGGTTGGAGAGCATGCCGATCTTCGTCGCGCCGACGGCGAGGTCGCCGTAGACGGCGTCCATCTGCGCGCGCACGAAAGCCGGCGGCACGTCGTGGACGCCCGTCACCGTCCGCGTGTTCTGGGCGGTGAGCGCCGCGATCACGCTCGCGCCGTAGACGCCGAGCGCGGAGAAGGTCTTCAGGTCGGCCTGGATGCCGGCGCCGCCGCCGGAATCCGAGCCTGCAATGGTGACCGCGATCGCCGTCATGCGGCTGCCCCCGACGCGCCGCGCGCGTCCTCCACGATGCGCCGGAGCCGTGCGGCCGCCGCCTCCACCTCGTCCGCCATGAAGAGCGCTGAGATGACCGCGACGCCCTCGGCGCCGGCTGCGACGATCGCCGCCGCATTCGTCTCGTCGATGCCCGCGATGGCGCCGACCGGCAGGCCCGGCCGCCGGCGGCGCAGGATGGCCGCGAGCGCCCGCCATCCGGCCACGCCGACCGCGCCCGGATTGTCCTTCGACTGCGTCTCGAACACGCCGCCGACGCAGACATAGTCGATCTCGTCGAGCGGGGAGCCGGTCGCCTCCGCCTCCGTCTTGACGCTCAGCCCGATCAGCGCCTGCGGCCCAAGCAGCCGGCGCGCATCGCCGGCCGCCATGTCGTCCTGCCCGACATGCACGCCCTCGGCGCCCGCGGCCAGCGCGACGTCGACGCGGTCGTTCACGAGGAGCGGCACGCCGCTCCCCGCGACGGCAGCGCGGATGGCACGCACCGCGTCGACCATCTGCCGCGTCGAGCCGGTCTTGTCGCGGTACTGCAGGAGGGTCGCGCCGCCGGAGACCGCCGCGCGGGCGAGGTCCGGCAGCGGGCGTCCGCGGCTGCGGGCGGGGTCGAGAATGCCGTAGAGCGTCAGGTCGACTGGGTTCATCCTGGATGTCCTTGGTGGTCGGCCGGCCTGCCGAGGCCGTGCAGTTCGTCGAGGAAGAGCGGCACGAAGCTGCCCGGGCCGGCAGCCTCCGCGCCGGCGCGCGCGCCCGCTTCGCCGAAGCCGTCGAGCGCAGCGGCGATGGCGGCGAAGGCATCCGCTTCGACGGCGAGGCAGGCCGCGGCGACCGCGCCGAGGGCGCAGCCCATCGCCGTCACCTCCGCCATGAGGGGGTGCCCGGTCTCCACCGTCGCGCGCCGGCCTGCGCCGCGCAGGAGGTCGACGGCGCCGGACACCGCCACGACGGTGCCGCGCGCCTCGGCCTCCGCGAGCGCCGCCTCCCCGATCGCCGCGGCCTCGCCTTCGTTGAGGCGGAGGGCTGACGGGCCGCGCGCCAGCAGCACGCGCGCGAATGCGGCGCGCTCCGGCGAGCGGTCGGCGAAGACCGGGTCCAGCACCCAGCGCCTGCTTGATGCCTCGGCCGCGGCGACGGCGCGCTCGATCGCCTGGCGCGACGATCCGGTCAGCATGCCGAGATTGACGAGGAGCGCGTCGCTGCTCGCCACGAAGGGGCCAATCTCGGCCGGATCGGTCGACATGGATGGCACGGCGCCGATCGCGAGCAGCACGTTCGCGGTGAAGGCCTGCGCGACGGAGTTGGTGAGGCAGTGGACGCGCGGACGGCGCGCCCGGACGGCGCCGAAAACCGGCGCGGGCGACGGCGCAGGGGCGAGCATCAGAGGCCCCGAAGTCCTGCGACGGCAAAATGAGGGTGTCTGTCGTCCATCGTGCCCATCCCTCCGCCGGTGTTAACCGGATCAGGTTCGAGGGGTTGGCGTGTCGCCTCTCAGCCGCCGCAGCGGCACCCCCTGAGCCAAGCTTCCCAGGACATAATCGGCAGGCGGGCGCCGCGCAACCCGTTCCTGCGGCGAGCGGCGCTTGCGGCGGACGCCCCGATCCGCTTCACTCCGGCCGAATCCGGAGGCCCGCATGACCCCCTTCTTCGTCATGATCAAATGCCAGCTCGGCAAATCCTACCAGGTCGCGACCGAGCTCGCGGACGCGGAGATCGCCTCGGAGATCTATTCGACGGCCGGCGACTACGACCTTCTCGCCAAGTTCTACGTCAATCCCGGCGAGGACATCGGCCATTTCGTGAACGAGAAGGTGCACCCGATCTCCGGCATCCAGGACACCAAAACCATCATCACCTTCAAGGCGTTCTGACCCTCAGCCTTGCGGCAGCTGCGCCTTGCGCTGCCGCTCCCGGCTGATCCGGAGCTGCCGCTCGCGCAGGATGATGAAGATGCCGGACGCGATGACGATCGGCCCGCCGATGAAGAGCGAAGGGCCCGGCAGCTCCGAGAAGACGAGATAGCCGAGCGCCAGCCCCCAGATCATCGAGACGTATTCGAAGGGCGCGATCGTGGAGGCGTCGGCGTGCCGGTAGGCCGAGGTCATGAGGATCTGGCCGATGCCGCCGAAGAGGCCCGAGGCGATGAGGAGCGCCGCGTCGGTGGGGTCCGGCACGACCCAGCCGAACGGCAGGGTCGCCAGCCCGGCGACGCTCGAAGTCACGGTGAAATAGAAGACGATCGTGCCGGTCCGCTCGGTGTGGGTGAGGCTGCGCACGAAGATGCCGGTGATTGCCGACAGCACCGTGGAGACGAGCGCCAGCACGGCGCCGAGGAGCGCGGTATCGGCGACGGCGCCGGCGCCGAGGAGCCCGAGCTGTGGCCACAGGATGACCAGAATGCCGGCGAAGCCGACGATGACGGCGCTCCAGCGATAGGCACGCACCGTCTCGTGCAGCACGAGCGCCCCGAGCACGACGATGAAGAGCGGCGCGGCATAGTTGATGGCCAACGCCTCCGGCAGCGGCAGGCGCTGGATCGCGGCGAACCACAGCCCCATGCTGGCGACGCCGACGAGGCCGCGGCCCGCATGGACCATCGGTTTGTCGGTCCTCAGCGCAACCAGGAACTCGCCCCGCCAGACGAGCATCGCCACGATCGGGATGAGCGCGAAGGCCGAGCGGAAGAACACGACCTCGCCTTCCGGCACGCGCCCCGCCGTCGCCTTGATGCAGACGAGCATCAGGGTGAAGAGCAGGGTCGAGGCGATCTTGAGGACGATTCCGTAGGCGGGGCTCATCGTCCGGTGCCTAGCATGGAGTCGGGCCGGCCGCGCATGCGGACCGGTCGCCGATGCGCGGCTCCGCCATGCGCGATTCGCAGGGCTCCAGCCCGGACCGGGGGTCAGCCGGGATCGATCCGGCGATAGCGAGCCTCGGCGAAGCTGTAGACCGCGAAGGCGAGGAAGCCGATCCCCATCGCGAGCAGGATCGCCCAGCCGAAGGCGAGGCCCTGCACGGCAGCGAGCGCATCCTTCAGGCCCGGCTGGTTCTCGGGGCTGTAGGCGAATCCGCCGGTGACGATCAGGATGGCGAGGATCAGGAACACCGCGCCGCGCGCGAAGAGGCCCGCCTGCGACAGCGGTCGGACCCAGCGCCCGATGTCGGGCGGACAGCGCATGTGTTTCTCGAAGCCGGCCGTCGCCGCCTTCCAGAAATGGGCGCCGGCGACCGCGAGCAGAATGGCCGCGACGGCCCAGACGACCAGCCAGCCGAGGCCCGCGTCGAACACCGCCGCGATCCAGCCGCCGGTCGGGTCGCCATTGTCGCCGCCGGAGCTGCCCCAGCGGGAGACCAGGCCGAGGGCGAACATCGCCAGCGCGAAATTCACGACCCCGCTCCCGAGCAGTCCGGCGCGAACGGCAATCCCCTTGGCCCCCTTGCCGTGATGGTCGGGGTCCTTGACGGCCTGTATCACCCGCCATCCGGCATGGCCGAAGAGGCCGATCACCATCGCCCAGACCAGGATCGTACCGAAGGGAGCGCCGAGGACCGCGGCGAGCGCGTCTTCGCTGTCCTTGGCCTCGGAGCCGCCGAGCGCCGCGAGGATCGTGAAGAAGCCGATGATCAGGTAAACGGTTCCGCGCGCGGCATAGCCTGCCCGGGCGAGGCGCTCGATCCCGGTGCTGATGGCGGCGTCGGTCTGCGGCATGCCCCGGAGAACGACCGAGCCGAAGGCATGTTCCTTCGCCTGCTCAAGCCTTTGCGGACCTGATCGCCTCCCACAGCCGCTGCGGCGTGGCCGGCATGTCGATGTGATCGATGCCGTAGGCGCGGTGAAGCGCGTCGACGACGGCGTTCATCACCGCCGGGCAGGAGCCGACCGTCCCCGCCTCGCCGGCGCCCTTGATCCCCATCGGGTTGTTCTTCGAGGGGACGTTGCGCGTCTCGAAATGAAGGAACGGCATGTCCCATGCCCGCGGCATCGCATAATCGTTGAGCGAGGCGGTCACGAGCTGCCCGTCGGCATCATAGACGGTGCGCTCCAGAAGCGCCTGGCCGACGCCCTGCACGACGCCGCCGTGGATCTGGCCGGCGAGCAGCATCGGGTTCACGGTCGCGCCGAAATCGTCCACGACGGTATAGGCGAGGATGTGCGTCTCGCCGGTTTCCGGGTCGATCTCCACCTCGCAGACATGCGTCCCGTTCGGGAAAGTGGCGTCCTCGCTCTTGAACTGGCCGGTGGCGACGAGCCTGGCCGGGTCGCTCGCCTTCTGCGCCAGCTCGGCGAGCGACACGCTGCGATCCGTGCCGGCGATCACCGCCCGGCCGCCGGCGAGCTCGATGTCGGCCGGCGAAGCCTCGAGCTGGTCGGCGGCGAGCTCCCTGATCTGCTTCGCCAGAGCGCGCGCTGCGAGGTCGACGGAGGGAACCCCGATCGGGATCGAGCGCGAGCCGCCCGTGCCGCCGCCGCTCGGCAGGTCGTCGCTGTCGCCCTGGACGACCCGGATCGCGTCGTAGTCGAGGCCGAGAGGCTCGGCGAGAAACTGGGCATAGGCGGTGGCGTGCCCCTGCCCGTTGGTCTGCGTTCCGATGTGGAGGCTCACCACGCCGTCGGGCCCGAGCTCCGCGCGCGCCGGCTCGGAACCGGCGAAGGCGCAGGCCTCGATATAGGTGGAGAGCCCGATGCCGCGGATGCGCCCGCGCGCCCTGCTCTCCTCCAGCCGCCGCTCGAAGCCGTCGTAGTCCGCGGCCTCGAGCGCCCGCGTCAGGTGGCCGTCGAAATCCCCGGTATCGTATGTCCGGCCCGTCCGCGTCCGGTACGGCATCTGCTCGGGGCGGATGAAGTTGCGGCGCCTGATCTCCACCGGCGACAGGCCGACGACGCGCGCCGCGTGATCGATCAGCCGCTCGATCACGTACGTGGCCTCCGGACGGCCCGCACCCCGATAGGCGTCGGTCGGCACGGTGTTGGTGAAGACGCAGGTGCAGGTGATGTGCAGCGTCTGGAAGTCGTAGACGCCGGGCGCCATCGTGAGCCCGAGCCAGGGAATCAGCGGCCCGAATCGGGACAGGTAGGCCCCCATGTCGGCGAGGAGCCTGATCCGCATCGCAATGATCCGCCCCGTGGCGTCGAGTGCGAGCGCAGCCGTCGTGACATGGTCGCGCCCCTGCGCGTCCGCGAGGAAATGCTCGTTGCGATCCGACACCCACTTGACCGGGCGGCGGAGCGCCTTCGCGGCCTTGGCGGCAAGCGCGTACTCGCGATAGGGCACGGCCTTCACCCCGAAGGCGCCGCCGACGTCGGGCGTGAGCACCCGGATGCTCTCGTGCGGCACCTTGAGCACGCTCGCGAGCGACGTGCGCATGTTGTGCACGCCCTGGGTGGGGATTGTGAGCACGTAGCGGTCGCGCGCTTCGTCGTACTCCGCCACCACGGCCCGCGGCTCGAGGTAGTTGCAGACGAGCCTGTTGTTCACGAGCGTCAGCTCCGCGACGTGCGCCGCTTTCGCGAAGGCTTCGGCCGTTGCCCTGGCGTCGCCGCGCTCGTATTCGAAGGCGACGTTGGTGCCGCGCTCGGGCCAGACGAGCGGCGCGCCGGGCGCGAGCGCCGCGACCGAGCCGGTGACCGCCGGCAGCGGGTCGTAGTCGACCCCGATCGCCTCGGCGGCGTCGCGCGCCGTCAGCGGATCGTCGGCCACGACGAAGGCGATCGCGTCGCCGACATGCCGGACGAGGTCGCCGCACAGGACCGGGAAGGGCGGCTTGTCCGTCGGCCCGCTCGGCTTGGCCGGCCCCGTCGCTTCGCACGGCATCGAGCCGAGATCGGCGACATCTGCCGCCGTCCAGACGAGGCGCACGCCCGGCAGCTGACGCGCCTCCTCCAGTCCCGCGAGCGATATCCGGGCATGGGCGGCTGCGGAGCGGAGGACGTGACCATGCAGCGCGCCCGTCGGCGCGACGTCTGCCGTGAAGCGGCCCTCGCCCCGGATGAGCGCCGGATCTTCAAGGCGCCGCACCGGCGCGCCCATGCCGAATTTCAGCGGCGCGAACTCGTTCATCGGGTGTCCTGAGGCCGTTCGAGAGGACCCCGACAATAGCGCGGGGGCAGACGAATGAAAGGCCGAGGGTACGGCCGCGCGCCTTCCGGAACACCGGCCGGCGGCGGCGCGTTGACCGGCGCTGAAGGGGAACCCGTTGATGAAGCTCGACTTGCCGGCCCGCGCGGACGAACTGGGCCTCCACTATACCGAGGTCGCCCAGCTCTGCGTCGGGCGCCGCCGCTGCGGCAAGGGCTTCCGCTATGTCGACCAGGACGGCCGGCCCGTGCGCGACCCGGTGATCCTCGCCCGCATCAAGGCGCTCGCGGTGCCCCCGGCCTGGACCGAGGTGTGCATCGCGGAGGATCCGCTGGCGCACATCCAGGCGGTCGGGCGGGATGCCGAGGGCCGGCTGCAGTACCGCTATCACGAGGAGTGGACCACGCTCCGCAACAAGGTGAAGGCCGAGAGGCTGGTGCGGTTCGGGCGGGCCTTGCCGCGCATCCGCGCCCGGCTCGAGGTGGACCTCCGCCGCCGCAAGCCCGACCGGCACTATGCCGCGGCCGTCGCCGGCCGGCTCGTCGACCGGGCGCTGCTCCGGTCCGGCCACAACACGCACGGCCTGGAGGACGGCGGCCGCGGCGCCACCACGCTCCTGAAGCGCGACGTCCGGCTGAACGGCACCAAGGTCCACCTCACCTTTACGGGAAAGTCCGGCAAGCGGATCGACAAGACGGTCCACGACCCGGTCCTCCTGCGCCGCATGCACAAGCTGAAATCGATCGGCCGCAAGCGCCTGTTCGCCTTCCACGACGACCACGGCCGCTGCTGCTATCTCGCCGCCCGCGACCTCAACGCCTACCTGCAGGAGGCTGGCGGCTCCGACGTGACCGCGAAGGACTTCCGCACCTTCGCCGCCACCGCGCAGGCGCTCGCCGAGCTCGCGGCGGCCGGCCGGCCGGACGGCGAGCGGGCGCGCCGGCGCGTGGTGGCGCAGGTCATGCGTTCCGTATCCGAGCGCCTCGCGAACACCCCCGCCGTGGCCCGGGCGAGCTACGTCCACCCGCTCGTGGTGGATGCCTACGAGGCCGGCGAGCTCGGCCCGGGGATGCTGAAGGGACCGCAGCGGCGCGGCCTCTCGCGCGAGGAGACCGCGCTCATGCGCTTCCTGGAGGCGCGCTCGCAGCAGGAGCGGCAGCACGCCGAGCGCATCCGGAACCCGGTGTCCGCCCTCACCCACATGGCGGCCACCGCCTGAAGGCACGGTCTTCGCCATCCCGGCAAGCGGCCGCCCCGTAGATTCGAATTGCCAACTGCGCAAACGTTTGCATACTGATCGCTCCACATCGGGAGGGATCGATGAGAGCAGCACTCGCCGCGGCATTCCTGGCCGGGAGCAGCCTTCTTGCGCAGCCCGTCTTCGCCCTGGAGACGGTTCGCCTCACCATGTCGTCGAGCCATCCGACCGCGGTCGCCTGGGTCGGCGCGCTGAAGACGCACGTCGTCGACAACGCCAACACGCGCCTCGAGGAGATGGGGTCCGACTACCGCATCGAATGGACCGAGGCGTTCGGCGGCTCGCTCTACGACTTCAACGACACGCTCGAGGCGGTCGAGGAAGGCCTGACCGACATGGGCTGGGTCGGCTCGCTGTGGGAGCCGGCCAAGATGCCGCTCCAGAACATCATGTTCGCGACGCCCTTCGTGACCAGCGACGTGGTGCTGTCGATCGAGGTGATGAACGCCCTCAACGACACCATCCCCGAGATGAAGGACGAGTGGGACCGGCACAATCTCGTCTTCCTCGGCGCCACCGTCTCCGACACCTACCACCTCTTCACCAAGTTCCCGGTGAACTCGCTGGACGATCTGAAGGGCAAGAAGATCGTCGGGGCGCCGGCGCTCGGGCCGTGGCTCGAAGGGACCGGCGCGATCCCGGTCGGCGGCGGGCTGCCGACCTTCTACCAGCAGATCCAGACGGGCGTCGCCGACGGCAGCATCATCATCCCGACCGGAGCCTTCTCGCTGAAGCTCTACGAGGTCGCCCCCTACATCACGCTGGTCGACATGGGCGTGACGACGATCGGCGGCCTCGCGGTCAACAAGGACCGCTGGGAGGGTCTGCCGGAGGACGTGCGGAAGGTGCTTTCCGAACTCGGCCGCGAGTATAGCCGCGTCCATGCCGAGGATGTCGCCGCCCGCTACGATTCCTCGCTCCAGAAGATGAAGGAGGCCGGCGCCACCATCACCGAGCTTCCGCAGGAGGAGCGCAGGAAATGGGTGGCGGGCCTCACGAACCTCGCCAGGACGTGGGTCGACCAGGTCGAGAAGTCCGGCCTGCCCGGCAAGGAGATCCTGACCAAGTTCATGGACGAGGCGCGGGCGCGCGGCGCCGAGCCGCTGCGCGAGTGGGACAAGGAGCTCTGACGAGCGCCTCGTCCGGCCGACGCCCAATCTATCCGGCCGGCCCTCGGGCCGGCCGCCTTGCTTGAAACCGGTGCCCATGCACAAGGAAGACCGACCCGCCGCAGCGGACATGCCCTCGCGGGCGCTCGGCGCCCTCGCCTGGCTGTTCGCGGCGATGAGCGCGGCCTGGATCTTCGGACTGATGATCCTGATCTGCTCGGACGTCCTGATGCGGTCGCTCTTCAACGCGCCGCTGATGGGCGTGCCCGAAATGGTGTCGCTGTCGGTGCCGGCGATCGTCTTCCTCGCCGCCGGGCTTTCGATCCGCACCGCCCGCTTCCTGCGCGCCGATTTCCTGTTCGGCCCATTCGTCCGGAACAATCCGCGCGCCGGCGCGGTCCTCGCCTTCCTGTTCGACGCCGCCGGGCTCGTCATCTTCTGGAAGATGACGCTCGGCATCTGGCCGCGCTTCGCCTCCGCCTGGACGAATTCGGAGTTCTTCGGCGCCGTCGGCGCCTTCACCGGGCCGGTCTGGCCGTTCCTCGCCGCCATGCTCGCCGGATCGGCGCTCGCCACGGCGCAGTTCCTGGCGCTCGTCCTGGCCGATCTCGCGCGCCTGGCGGACCCCCGCTCCGGGGACGGACGGGCGGCGGGCCGGGAGCGCACGGGCTGGGCGGTGCTCGCGGCGTTCCTCGCCGTTGCCGGCACCGGCCTCTACGTCCTCCTCTACGGCGATCTCTCGCCCGTGCAGATCGGGCTCGTCGCGATCGCGGGCATGCTGCTCCTCGTGCTCTCGGGGCTGCACATCGCGACCGCGCTCCTGCTCCTCTCCTTCTTCGGCATCTGGATGGTGCGCGGCAATCCCGCGATCGCCGACCGGTCGCTGTCGCTCGCCGCGACCGGCGCCATCAGCTCCTACGGCTTCGGCGTGATCCCGCTCTTCATCCTGATGGGGCTCTTCGTGGAGGTCGCCAATGTCGGCCGCGACGCCTTCGCCGTGGCCGCGACCCTCCTCAGGCGCCTGCGCGGCGGGCTGGGGATCGCCACCGTGTTCTCGAACGCGGTGTTCGCCGCCATCACCGGCAGCTCGATCGCGTCGGCCGCCGTCTTCACCCGCGTCGCCGCGCCGCAGATGATGAGCCACGGCTACACGCGGCGCTTCGCGGTCGGATGCGTGGCGGGAAGCTCCGTGCTCGGCATGCTGATCCCGCCGAGCCTCCTCCTCATCGTCTACGGCTTGATCGCCGAGGTCTCCGTCGGCAAGCTCTTCACGGCGGCGATCCTGCCGGGCCTCCTGCTGGCCGGCACCTTCTCCGTGATGATCTTCGCGATGGCGCGCTTCGCGCCCGATTTCCTCGGGCGGCCGTCCGCGGCCGACGACGTCGAGACGATCTCGCTCGTGGACTTTTCCACGAAGATGCTGCCGATCGTGCTCCTCGTCGCGCTCGTTCTCGGCGGCATCTATGCCGGCTTCTTCACCCCGACCGAATCGGGCGCGGTCGGCGCCGCCGGCGCCTTCCTCATCGCGCTCGGAAGGCGCAGCCTCGACTGGGAGAAGTTCCGCCGGATCATGATCGAATGCGCCGAGATCACCGCCGCGATCCTGGTGCTCATCATCGCCGCCAACCTCTACAGCCGGATGCTGACGCTGACGAGCATCCCGCAGACGGTGTCCGCCTTCATCGTGTCGGCGGATCTCGGGCTGGCCGGCTTCCTCGCCGTCTACCTCGTGATACTGATCGTGCTCGGCATGTTCCTCGATTCCGTGTCGATCATGCTGGTCGTGCTGCCGCTGATGCTGCCGGTCGTCCAGTCGCTCGGCGGCGACCTCGTCTGGTTCGGCATCGTCACGACGATCGCGGTGGAGATCGGGCTGCTCACGCCGCCGTTCGGCCTGGCGGCCTACGTCGTGAAGGGGACGCTGCCGGAAGGCACCGCCTCGCTCAACGAGATCTTCGCCGGCGCCTTCCCCTTCGTCCTCGCCATGGTGCTCGTCACCGTGGTGGTGATGAGCTTCCCGGGCCTCAGCCTCGTCCTCCTTTGAGGAGGACGCATGAGGGGGACAATCGGCGGCCGAACGGCCGCCGCCCTCCCGTCAGGCCTTCGGGTAGACGGCCATCACCTCGATCTCGATGCGGGCGCCCGGGGTGGAGAGCGAGTTCACGCAGATGGTCGTGCTCGCCGGCGACCAGTCGCCGAGGAACTCCTTCAGCGTCCCGGTCATCACTTCGATCTCGCGCATGTCGGTCAGGAACTTCGTGATCTTCACCACGTCTGTCCAGGTCAGCCCCTCGTGCTCCAGGATCGTCTGGATGGAGCGCATGGCGCGCCGCGTCTGCTCGCGGATGTCGTTCGGATGGTCGTGCTCCGACCAGTCGTGCGGATGCTTGTGGTAGAGCGGCGAGGGCGTGGCGCCGGAGACGAACAGGAGATCGCCGGGCGCCTCGACGCGGATCGCCGGCGCATAGGGCATGTCGGCCACGCGATCGGGCTCGGTGTGGATCTCCCCGATGCCCGAATTGGTCGGCGAGGTGCGGTAAGGCTTGGAACGTTGCACGATGAGGACTCTCCCAGCAGGGCCGCCGCGCGGCCGGTCAAGATTGTCCGCAACTGCAAACGATTGCAAGTCCTTGCCCGGCTTCAGCCGGACGGGCCGTGCACGACGGTGGCCGAGAGGGGATCAGCGCCGAACGTGTCGTCCGGCTCGAGCGCGAGGAGCTCGGCGAGGCGGGTCCGTGCCCGGCTCACGCGGCTCTTGATCGTGCCCACGGCGCAGTCGCAGATCTCGGCCGCTTCCTCGTAGGAGAAGCCCGACGCGCCGACGAGGATCAGCGCCTCGCGCTGGTCGGGCGGCAGCTTGACGAGCGCATGCCGGAAGTCGCGGAGGTCCATGTGCCCGGTCTGCGCCGGCTGCGAGGCGAGCCGCGCGGCATAGGTGCCCTCGGCATCCTCGACCTCGCGGCCGCGCTTGCGGACCTGCGAGTAGAACTCGTTGCGCAGGATGGTGAACAGCCAGGCGCGGAGGTTCGTGCCCTCCTGGAACGTGTCGAACTTCGCCCAGGCCTTCATGAGGGTTTCCTGGACGAGGTCGTCGGCGCGCTCGCTGCTGCCGCACAGCGACACGGCGAAGGCGCGGAGATTCGGGATCGAAGCGAGCAGATCGTCGCGCAGGGCGTCCGAAACGGGCATGGGCGCCTCAGCTCTTGCGGGAATGTTCGAGCTTCGCCAGAAGGTCGAGAAAACGCTGCGGGACGGGTTCGTTGATGACGTCGTCGTAAGCGGCGCGCAGGTGCTTGCCGATCTCGGACTGCACCCGCGGATCGATCTGGGCCGCGCCGGGCTCAGCCGCAGCCGCCTTGCCCTTCGCGTGCGCGTCGCGCTCGTCGTTACCGGCCATACTCATCCACTCCAGACGCGGTAGTGATCCGTGCGCCATCGCCATCTTCGTCATCCGTCCGCTGCAACGGCCCTCTCCCCAGAGCCTCCGCGAGGCCTGCACCCGTTCCGGATGAACAACGGCGTCCGCCGCGCCACGTTCCGGCGCACGTCAACTTTCCTCAAATTGCACACGTCCTGGTTACCGAAGCCTTATGACCTTCGGTCCTGCCGGAGGCGCTGCCGGCAGAGGAGTCCGGCCGATCGGCCCTGGTCGGGTGCCAAGCCGGCCGCAGGCAGGGTTCTGCGGACAGAAGCCTTGCTTGGCAAGCGAAAATAAAATTTCGAACCGGCGGAACCCATCGCGAAGTGCGCCGTTTCCTCGACGCTTGGATGTTCCGACCTGGTCACCAGAGCGAAGCAAAAAAGCAGACGTGTCGATCGGCCACGGCCGCATTACCGAGGCACCGTTCCAGCAGACGTCCCAACTGCCTGGTGCCGAGAGCGGACGTGACGGATAGACACAACCCCGGCCGACCTCCTCCTCATGCCCCCTTCCCCCTCGCGGTCGGCCGGGGCCCCCTCTCCTCCCTCCCCGCCCGATCCGACCTGCGGCTCGCGCCGATGCCTCGCATCGTCACGGGATCCGGAAATCCTCCGGCTTCCAGCCCGGCACGGGATATTTCGGGTCCATCTCCTCGAGCGTCTGGCGCACGATTGTCGCGATGACGGCGCTGCGCACCCATTTCCGGTCGGACGGGATCACCCGCCACGGCGCCCAGTCCGTCGAGCAGCGCTCGAGCATCGTCTCGTAGGCCTCCTGGAACGCGTCCCAGCGCAGGCGGTCGTCGAGGTCGCTCTGCTGGAACTTCCAGCGCTTCCGCGGATCGTCGAGACGGGCCTGCAGGCGCTCGCGCTGCTCCTCCTTCGAGATGTGCAGCATGAACTTCAGGATCGTCGTGCCGTTCTCGACGAGCATCTTCTCGAAGGCATTGATCTGCGCGTAGCGCTTCTCGACCGCCTCGGCCGGCACGAGGCCGCGCACCTTCACCACCAGCACGTCCTCGTAATGCGAGCGGTTGAAGATGCCGATCGTGCCCCGCGGCGGTACCGCACGGTGCACGCGCCACAGGAAATCGTGGTCGAGGTCCTCCTCGCTCGGCGCCCGGAACGCCGTCACGCGCACGCCGAGGGGGCCGGTCCGGTTGAACAACTCCCGGATCGTGCCGTCCTTGCCGGCGGTGTCCGTCCCCTGCAGCACGACGAGCAGCGCGCACCGCCCTTCCGCGTAGAGGATGTCCTGCAGCCGGTCGATCTCCGCCGCGTCGTCGGCCGTGCGCGCCTTCGCGACCTCCTTGTCCGCGAAGGAGAGCGTCGAGCGCGGATCGCGCTCGGAGAGCCGCGGCCTGGAGCCGGGCTTCACGAGGAGGTCTGAGAGGGAGGTCATCTGCCGTGGCCTTTCGTGTGCCCGGCGAGCGGGCCGGCGACGATGGTATCCTAGCGCGCCGAATCGTGCTCAGTAGAACTTGTAAAATCGTTCTTCTTATGTTCCTGTACGTCGCCGTCCGAGGAAGTGGTCATGGGCAAGCCTGAGGTGGATACGGTGCTCGATCTCGCCCGCCATACGGCGGGAAAGCGCTTCCATACCGTGCTCGCCGATCCGCCGTGGCGCTTCACGAACCGGACCGGCAAGGTGGCGCCCGAGCATCGCCGCCTCGCGCGCTACGGAACGATGACCACCGACGAAATCTGCGAACTGCCCGTCGCGGACCTGACGGTATCGCCGGCGCACCTCTATCTCTGGGTGCCGAACGCGCTCCTGCCGGACGGCATTCGCGTGCTGGCGGCCTGGGGCTTCGAGTACAAGTCGAACATCGTCTGGCACAAGGTGCGCAAGGACGGCGGATCGGACGGGCGGGGCGTCGGCTTCTATTTCCGCAACGTGACCGAAATCCTCCTCTTCGGCGTCCGCGGCAAGAACGCGAGAACCCTGCCGCCGGGCCGGAGCCAGGTGAACTACATCGCCTCGCGCAAGCGCGAGCACTCGCGCAAGCCGGACGAGCAGTACGAACTGATCGAGAGCTGCTCCAAGGGCCCGTATCTGGAGCTCTTCGCCCGCGGCACCCGGCCGGGCTGGACCTACTGGGGCAATCAGGCGGACGAGAGCTACAGCCCGACGTGGAGCACGTACGCGTATAACTCATCCCTTTTTGAGGCTTAGAAAGTGGCTGAACTTCAACACGCTCAGATCAGAGCAAAGCTCCTAGAACAGGTTGTTCCACACATTGATGGAACCGACATCCCGGTTGGTCCCGGCCAAACCGATCACCTCTTGTCCCGCGCAATAGCAGCTGTTTCCGTTCGCATAATTGGACAGATCGAAATCCCACTCGCATGCGATTCGCTTGTTGATGGCGCCCAAGATAATGGAATTGACGCTATTTATTACGACACTTCCACTGGAACGCTTATTCTAGTTCAGTCTAAGTGGAGCAATACACACAGCTCGTCCATAGACTCAGCTGGCGTTTTAAAATTTATTCAGGGCGTTCGGGATCTTATATCTAATAAACGGCTTCGATTTAACACTAAGGTTCAAACTCGATGGCCGGAGATTGAAGATGCCCTAATGCGCCTGGCTCACGTCCGTCTGGTCGTTGCTTATTCTGGATCATCAAATATACATCGGGATGTTGAATTCGGGCTTCGTGATTTCGTTAGCTCCCAGAATGATACATCAGAACTATTTTCCTATGCTGTTGTTTCTCAGAAGCAACTATTCCAATACTTCGTACATGAGGCCGCACCGCCACAGATTAAGTTGACAATACGATTGTCCCATTACGGACTAGTCGAGGCGCCACTTCAGGCCGTTTACGGCCAAGTGTCGGCGACTGATGTTTCCGAATGGTATCGGGAGCACGGGAATAACTTGTTTGCTGGAAATATTCGCAATTTCTTGGGGCTGCGCTCAGAAGTAAACGCAGCCATCCAGAAAACATTGGCAGAGAACCCCTCCAATTTTTGGTATTTTAATAACGGCATGACAATAATTGTCGAAAAGATGAAGAAGCAGGCAATCGGAGGTGCAGACCGATCGGTAGGTATTTTCGAGTGCGATGGGGTTACAATTGTAAACGGCGCTCAAACCGTTGGGACTATTGGACGGTCAGTGTCACAAAACTCAGATGCATCTCTACATGCGCGGATCATCGTCGTTGATGATCCGAACTCGATGATTGGTCAACAGATTACCCGCGCATCCAATACGCAGAACAAAATTGATTCACGAAATTTTGTCGCACTCGACGCTAATCAAGAAAGAATACGAATGGAGCTTTTGATATCAGGCGTTGGATACGAATACCGGGAGGGCGAACCGCTAACTGAAATAGCAAATGGTTTTGAGTTTGTTGAGGGGATTATTGCACTTGCTTGCGCTAGTAACGAGATGTCATATGTGGCTTTATCCAAGGGATATGTTGGCGGCCTGTATGCCGATATTGGCGCCCCGCCATATCGTTCACTATTTAATTCGGGAACGTCTTCAAAACGACTGTGGGCGTTAGTGTCATTGTGCCGACGGATTGATTTAGTCGTAAAGAACAACCATGATAAGAATTCTCCGATAGCTCGTGGAATAGTCGTTCACGGAAACAGGTTCCTGATGCATTGCGTATTGAAACGACTCGAACAGTCTTATGCGCTGGATGGCGACGACCTGATTTCTGACGACGCAATCTTGGAGGCAACTACATTCATGATCTCCAGAATAGAGGAGGCGCTCCAAGCTGAATTTCCCGATTCATACCTAGCGCCTCTATTTAAGAATGTGACCAAATGTACCTTAATTAAGGCGCGCGTCGGACTCTGAGTTTTATGCAATTCCTCACCGCGTCAGCGGCTTGTACTTGATCCTGCGCGGGTTCTCGACGGCGTCGGCGCCGAGGCGGCGCTTCTTGTCCTCTTCGTAGGCCTGGAAGTTGCCCTCGAACCACTCGACGTGGCTGTCGCCCTCGAAGGCGAGGATGTGGGTGGCGAGCCGGTCGAGGAACATGCGGTCGTGGCTGATGACCACGGCGCAGCCGGCGAAATCCTCCAGCGCCTCCTCGAGCGCGGCGAGCGTCTCGGTGTCGAGGTCGTTGGTCGGCTCGTCGAGGAGGAGCACGTTCGCGCCCGACTTCAGCATCTTGGCGAGGTGCACGCGGTTGCGCTCGCCGCCGGAGAGCCGGCCGACCGGCTTCTGCTGGTCGCCGCCCTTGAAGTTGAAGGCGCCGCAATAGGCGCGCGAGTTCATCTCGCGCTTGCCGAGCTGGATCACCTCGGCGCCGCCGGAGATCTCCTCCCAGACGGTGGCGTTCGGGTCGAGCCCGCGGTTCTGCTCGGCATAGCCGAGCACGGCGGTGTCGCCGATCCGGATCGAGCCGGAATCCGGCTCTTCCTCGTTGGTGATCATCTTGAAGAGCGTCGTCTTGCCGGCGCCGTTCGGGCCGATCACCCCGACGATGCCGCCGGGCGGCAGCTTGAAGGAGAGGTCGTCGATGAGGAGGCGGTCGCCGAAGCCCTTGGAGAGGTGCTCGGCGTCGATGACGACCTCGCCGAGCCGCGGCCCGGGCGGGATCACGATCTGCGCGTCGCGCGACTGCAGCCGCGCCTCGTTGGCCTTCAGCAGCTCGTCATAGGCCTTGATGCGCGCCTTCGACTTCGCCTGGCGCGCCTGCGGGCTGCGGCCCATCCATTCGCGCTCGCGCTCCAGCACCTTTTGGCGGGCGGCGTCCTCGCGCTGCTCCTGGGCGAAGCGCTTCGCCTTCTGCTCCAGATAGGCGGTGTAATTGCCCTGGTAGGGGATGCCGCGGCCGCGGTCGAGCTCCAGGATCCAGCCCGTCACGTTGTCGAGGAAGTAGCGGTCGTGGGTGACGATCAGGACGGCGCCCGGATATTGCACGAGGTGCTTCTCCAGCCAGGCGACGGTCTCCGCGTCGAGGTGGTTGGTCGGCTCGTCGAGGAGCAGCAGCTCCGGCTCCCACAGCAGCAGCCGGCAGAGCGCGACGCGGCGGCGCTCGCCGCCGGAGAGCGTGTTCACGTCGGCGTCGCCCGGCGGGCAGCGCAGCGCGTCCATCGCCATCTGCACCTTCGATTCGAGGTCCCACAGGTTCTTCGAATCGATCTCGTCCTGGAGCTCGGCCGCCTCCGCCGCCGTCTCGTCCGAGTAGTTCATCATCAGCTCGTTGTAGCGGTCGATGATCGCCTGCCGCTCGGCGACCCCCTCCATCACGTTGCCGAGCACGTCCTTGGACGGGTCGAGCACGGGCTCCTGCGAGAGGTAGCCGACGCGGGCGCCCTCCGCCGCCCAGGCCTCGCCGGTGAACTCCTTGTCCATGCCGGCCATGATCCTGAGCAGCGTCGACTTGCCCGAGCCGTTCGGGCCGAGCACGCCGATCTTGGCGTCCGGGTAGAATTGCAGGTTGATGCCGTCGAGCACCTTCTTGCCGCCCGAATAGGCCTTGGAGAGGTCGTGCATGTAGTAGATGAACTGGCGCGCCATGGCTGCCGATGCTCCGTCGGAGGGATGTCGGGAAGGTCGGCGCCTGTTTAAGGGAAGCGGCGCGCCGGGGCAATCCGGCGTGCGGGTGCGCCGCCTCAGCCGGCGCGGCGAAAGGCGGCCGCCGCCTCGATCTGCGGGGCAAGCACGGGCCGGCCGTAATAGAAGCCCTGGCCGAAATCGCAGCCCATGATCTTGAGGAGCGCGTCCATCTCGGGCGTCTCCACGCCTTCCGCAACCACCGTCATGCCGAGCCCGTGGGCCATCTCGATCACCGAACGGACGATGATCCGGTCGGCCGGCTCGCGCGTCATGGAGCGGACGAAGGACGTGTCGATCTTCACGCCGTCGACCGGCAGCTCGCGCAGATGCGTGAGCGAGGCGTAGCCCGTGCCGAAATCGTCGAGGATGATCCGGAAGCCGGCCGCGTGCATCTCCGAAACCTTGCGCATGGCGACGTCGGCGCCGCGGCCGAGCAGCACGCCCTCGGTGATCTCGAGGCGGATGTCGGCCGGGCTCAGGCCGTGCTTCTCGATGAGATGGATGAGCGTATCGGGAAAGGCGGAGTCCCGCAGCTGGCCGGCGGCGATGTTGACGCCGATGCCGTGGACGGGAACGCCGGTCCGGCGCCAGTCGGCAAACTGCGGCACCGCGAGCTGGATCGCCCTGTTGGAAAGCAGGCGCCCGATCGCGGGGTCCTCCAGCGCGTCGATGAACTCGCCGGCGGACCGCAGCCCGTCCGTCGGATGGCACCAGCGGATCAGCACTTCCTGCGCCACCGCCTCGCCGGAACGGAGGCACACGACCGGCTGGTAGGCGACCGTGAAATGATGCTGGTCGATCGCCTCGCGGACCTCCTGGAACAGCCTGTGCCGGTGCTCGACCCGTGCCCCGAGCTCCGGGCTGTAGACCGCCCAGCGGTCGCCGCCGGCATGCTTCGCCTCGTAGACGGCGATGTCGGCGCGGCGGAGCAGCTCGTCGCTCGGCTTGGGACCGCGCGCGACCGCGATCCCGACCGATGCGCCCACGCGGAGCGTCTGCCCGTTGTATTGAATCGGCGCCGTGGCGGTCGCCAGCACCCGGTCGGCGATCTCCGGCAGCGAAACGGTTTCGTCCCCCTGCAGGAACACCGCGAACTCGTCGCCGCCGGGACGGGCGATCAGCGCATCGTCTCCGAGGCAGCCCGTGAGGCGGGCGGCCATGTCGCGGAGGAGCTGGTCGCCTGCATGGTGGCCGAGCGTGTCGTTCACGTCCTTGAAATTGTCGAGGTCGACGAGAAGGAGCGCGGCGGGGTTCTCCTGCGATGCCTCCGCCGCCGCCCTCGTCAGCGTGTCGCGGAACACCCGGCGGTTGGCGAGCCCGGTCAGCCCGTCGCGGGTGGCGAGCCGCTCCAGCTCGGCCTTCATCTCGCATTCGCGGGTGACGTCCTGGACGGTGCCGATGACGCGGTCGCGAGCGTCGCGCTCGCCGATCACGCGCACCCACCTCGATTCGTCGACGTCGCCATCGAGGCCTGATTCGAGAATGAACGGTCGCCCCGACGAAGCCGTCGCCCGGAAGGCATCGAGCAGCGCCGCCCGATCCCGCGCCGGCTGCTGCCGGAATCCGTCGGCGAAGGTCGCCGGGGCTTCACCGGTGCAGCCCAGGATGGCGAGCGCCTCCGGCGTCCAGCTCGCATCGCCGGTCGCCAGGTCGACGGACCAGCCGCCGATCCGCGCCAGGCGGGAAATCTGCCGGAGCTGTCGCTCCTGGTCCTCGAGCAGGCGGTTCTGCTCGAGGAGGAGGTGCAGCTGCCGCCTGCGCTGCCGGAGGTTGCGTTCGAGCCTGAGACCGGCCTGATGCTGGCGGATGAGTTCGACCGTCTGAGCCGCCAGGAGCTCCAGCAGCGAGCAGTCGCGCGCGGAGAATTGCCGGGGTTCGCGGTCCATGACGCACAGGCTGCCGATCCGGACGTCGGGCCCGACGATGAGTGGCGCACCGGCGTAGAAGCGCAGGAAGGGCTCGCCCGTGACCTGCGGATTGTCGGCGAAGCGGGGATCGGCGGCGGCATCCGGAACGACGAAGACCTCATCCGAGCGGATCGTCGCGTCACAGAAGGCTACGCGCCGGTCGGTGCCGGTCATGCACATGCCGCGGCTCGCCTTGAACCACTGGCGGTCGGCGCCGACCAGCGACACGGTCGCCATCGGAAGGTCGAAGACGCGACAGGCGAGATCGACCATGCGGTCGAAGCCGGGCGTGCGTTCGGTATCGACGATCTGAAGGCGGTCGAGATACCGCAGACGCTCTTTCTCGCTGGCCATGTCCCGGCGCCCGATCTTTCGTTCCTCCACCGCTAGTCGAGGATCGGTTCGGATTGCGTTAACGGGGTCGACGCAACCGATGCGCGTAAATTTATGCGATTTTTAGCGGATGGTCCGCCAGAACAAGGAGACGGCCGGGAGAACGACCGGACGCCGGTTCGGATCGTCACTCGGGCTTCTGCCCGGCGGCCGGCATGCGCTCCGCCAGGCTCCGCCCCGCTTCGAGCACGGCGGCGTCGGTCCCGAGTGCGGTCGTCACGCTTCCCGTCCGCTCGTCGTAGGGCGCACCGCGGAACCGGTCCTCGCGCCAGGGCCCCGTCGTGATCGTCATGCCGCGGAACACCAGGCGGCCGTCGACCCTTGCCAGGTGCATGCCGCCCGAAGACGAGCCGCTGGCGTCGCAGTCGGTGCGGTAGAAGCTCGTCGCCGCACTGGAGATGGGGGCGCGGCGGATCGAGCAGCCCTGCGTGACCGGGACCGCCTTGTCGACCTCCTTCTCCATGCCGGCCGGATGCGCGGTGACGACGATGAGCCGGTCGCCCGCGGCAACGGGCGGGGCGTCCGCCACAGGGAACGGCTCGGCCCCCGGGATCGGCTCGGCGAGGCGAACGACCGCCCAGTCGTCGTTGGAGCCAGGCTTCGGGGGCGAGGCTCCGAACCGCGCATTTGCGGGGTCGAGCAGGAGGTCGATCATCATCCAATCGGCCGCCTGGTTGCGGAAGAAGCATTTGGAGCGCTTCCGCCCCGAGGGCTCGAAGAAGATGTGGCCGGCGGTGAGGACCTGCCGGTTCGTGAGATAGAGCGCGCCGCTGCCGACGGAGGGCGAAGGCGACAGGCACCCGACATAGCCCGAGACGCGGCGGATCCGCTCGACCTCCTGCTGGGAAAGGCCGAGCGAGGGGGCCAGCACGAGGAGCGAGTCGCGGTCGTCGCGGCCGTCGATGATGTTGGCGCGATGGAGCAGCCCCGGCCAGGGCCAATCCGGCGCGGGCAGGCGCCCCGGACCGGCCGACGCCAATCCGATTGCAGCGATCAGGAAGGCAAGGCCCGCCAAAGCGGACGAAGGCAGCGGCATGGCGGGACCATAGGAGAGCGCCTTCCGCCGCTCCAGCCCCTCCGCGGCCGCGCCGCGCTCTAGCGGCCGCCGAGCGCCCGGTAGATCTTCATGCCGGGCCGACCCGTCGGCGGCATGCCGGCGCGCTGTTCGGCATCCCTGATCGCCTCGCGCGTGAGCGGGCCGACCTTGCCGTCCGGCTCGCCGATCTGGTAGCCGGCGGCGACCAGCAGCCGCTGCAGCTCGAAGCGCTGAGCGCGCGAAAGCGGCGGGTCGTCGGTCGGCCAGGGCGTGCGGAAGGTCGGCAGGCCGGCCATCCGGTCGGCGAGGTGCGAGATCGCCAGCGCGTAGGATTCCGCCTGGTTGTAGGCGTAGATCGCATCGAAGTTCTTGAAGACCAGGAAGCCGGGGCCGCGCGGGCCGGACGGCAGGAGCAGGCCCGCCTGGGCGCCGCCGGAAAGGGCGGCACCGTCGGCCCTCACCACGCCGCGGCTGCCCCAGGTGGAGAGCGGCGCCTTCTGTTTACGCCCCGTCGGGCCGGAATAGTTCGGCGGCACCTTCACCTCGATCATCCAGGACCCGCCCGGCTGCCACCCCGCCCTGCGCAGATAGTTGGCGGTCGAGCCGAGCGCGTCCGGCACCGACTTGACCAGGTCGCGCCGGCCGTCGCCGTCGAAGTCGACCGCGAGCCGCTCGTAGGTGGAGGGGATGAACTGGGTCTGGCCGAAGGCGCCCGCCCAGGACCCGTAGAGCTCGTTCAGCTGGAGGTCGCCGCGAGTGACGAGCTTCAGCGCCGCGATGAGCTCTCCGCGCCAGAAGGCCGTGCGGCGCCCGCCCTGGCAGGCGAGCGTGGCGAGCGAGTGCGGAAGGAAATTGTCGCCGGCATCCTGGCCGAAATTCGATTCCACGCCCCACACCGCGGCGATCACGAAGCGGTTGACGCCGAAGCGCTCCTCGGCCGCGCGCAGCACGTTGTCGTAGCGGCGCATCATCACCCTGCCCTGCTCGACCCTCTCCTCGTCGACGAGGAAGCCGAGATAGTCCCAGATCGGCGTCTTGAACTCCGGCTGCGCGCGCGACAGCCGCATCACTTTCTCGTCGGGCTGGCTGATGGCGAGCGCGCGATCCGCGACGGCGCGGCTGACCCCCGCCTTCACGGCGGCGTCCTTCAGCCCGCCGACGCAGGCGGAAAAGTTCGCCAGCGCCGGCGAGGCGAAAAGGACGGGCAGGACGGCAAGGACCGCGAGGCGCATGTGGGGCTGGCTCCTTCGTGTTCCGAATCGGCAGTCTAGTCGGAGAATGGGGGCAATTGAATCCGAAGCGGCCGGGACTGCGCCGATCCAACGGTCACGAACCCGTGGCTGGGCCGCACGCGCATTGCATGGCCGGGAAGTGCGGAGATTTCATGCCCGACCTTCTCACGGGCGGTCCGCGCGGCCGCGCGGCCTCGCACAGCGCGGGGCTGGTGACGGCGCAGGCCTTCCCGGCGGAAGGAACCGGGGCGCGGGCGTCAGTTCTTCAGCTTGTAGCCGGTGCGGAAGATCCAGGCGATGAGGGCGAGGCAGATGGCGAGGAAGACGAGCGTCATGAACACGCTCACCCCGATGCCGACATCGGCCCTGCCGTAGAAGCTCCAGCGGAAGCCGCTGACGAGATAGACCACCGGATTGAAGAGCGTCACCGTGCGCCAGAACGGCGGCAGCATGTCGATCGAATAGAAGCTGCCGCCGAGGAAGGTGAGCGGGGTGACGATGAGGAGCGGCACGAGCTGCAGCTTCTCGAAGCCGTCGGCCCAGATGCCGATGATGAAGCCGAACAGGCTGAACGTGACCGCCGTGAGCACGAGGAAGCCGAGCATCCAGAGCGGATGCTCGATCCGCAGCGGCACGAACAGGCCGGCAGTGGCGAGGATGATGAGGCCGAGCATGATCGACTTGGTCGCCGCCGCGCCGACATAGCCGATCACGATCTCCCAGTACGAGACCGGGGCGGAGAGCAGCTCGTAGACCGTCCCCGTGAACTTCGGGAAATAGATGCCGAAGGAAGCGTTCGAGATGCTCTGGGTGAGCAGCGACAGCATGATCAGGCCCGGCACGATGAAGGCGCCGTAGCTCACCCCGTCGATCGATTCGATCCGCGAGCCGATCGCCGAGCCGAACACCACGAAATAGAGCGAGGTGGAGATCACCGGCGACACGATGCTCTGCAGCAGCGTGCGGAAGGCGCGCGCCATCTCGAAGCGGTAGATGGCGGAAATGGCGTGCCGGTTCATCACCGCTCCCTCACCAGGCCGACGAAGATCTCTTCGAGCGAGCTCTCGCGCGTCTGCAGGTCGCGGAAGCGGATGCCGGCGCCGGCAAGGTCCTGCAGGAGCGTCGTGATGCCGGTCCGCTCCGCCTGCGTGTCGTAGGTGTAGACGAGCCTGTCGCCGCCGTTCACGATCTCGAGGCCGTGGCGGGCGAGCGCGGGCGGAACGGCCTCCACCGGCTCGTGCAGCTCCAGTATGAGCTGCTTGCGGCCGAGCTTGCGCATCAGCGCCGTCTTCTCCTCCACCAGGATCAGCTCGCCGTGGCTGATGACGCCGACCCGATCGGCCATCTCCTCCGCCTCCTCGATGTAGTGCGTGGTCAGGATGACGGTGACGCCGGTCTCCCGCAGTTCGCGCACGAGGCGCCACATGTCGCGGCGGAGCTCGACGTCGACGCCGGCAGTCGGCTCGTCGAGGAAGAGGATCGACGGCTCGTGGGAAAGCGCCTTGGCGATCAGCACGCGCCGCTTCATGCCGCCCGACAGCGTCATGATCTTCGAATCGCGCTTGTCCCAGAGCGAGAGTGCCTTCAGCACGTGCTCGACATGGGCCGGGTCGGCCGGCTTGCCGAACAGGCCGCGGCTGAAGGAAACCGTCGCCCGGACCGTCTCGAAGGCGTCCGTCGTGAGCTCCTGCGGCACCAGGCCGATCATGGAGCGGGCGATCCGGTAGTCCGATACGATGTCGTGGCCGCCGACCCGCACCGTCCCCGACGTCGGGTTGACGATGCCGCAGACGACGCTGATGAGCGTGGTCTTGCCGGCGCCGTTCGGCCCGAGCAGCGCGAAGATCTCGCCTTTTCGGATCTCCAGGTCGACGTGCTTCAGCGCCCGGAACCCGGTCGCATAGGTCTTCGAGAGGTCGGAGACTTCGATGATCGGCTGCATGGCGCGGACAACTCGCGAGACGCGGAGGAGCGGCCGCTCGCATCCGGAACGGCCGGTGCGGCGAGGGTCGCCTTTCTACGCCGCCGAAGCGAACTTGGCCAGCCGCCCCCGTCGCGCCCCACCCGTCTCGCCGCGCCGCCGGCGGAGAAGCCGGCCGCGCGCCCGGCTCTACCAGTTCGCGCGACCCCCGGCTGCCGGTGCGGGCCCTGCCCTCCGGCTGCGCCGCCGGAACGGCAGGAGGACGAGCCATGCGAGGAGCGCGCCGAGCAGGAGCCCGAGGCCGGCCCAGAGAAGGCCGGCCGGGGTGACAGGCACCGCCGGCTCGAAATCGGACCAGGCGCCCTCCACCACCCTTTCGTCGGGGAACTGCAGGACCGCGAGCGGCCTGAGCGCCGGGGCGACGGCGTCCATCCGCTCGCGCTGGCGGGCGAGGTTCTCGTAGCGGCGCACCACGCCGGTCATGGTCTCGCCGCGGTCGCGCAGGAAGTTCTCGTCCGACCGGTCGTAGGTGGCGAGTGCCTCCTCGCGGGTCAGCCGGTTGCGCCCGGCGTCGGCGTCGAAATCGGCCACGACCTGCCTGATCTCGTCGAGTGCGCCGCCGAGCCGCTGCCGGTACTGCTGCGCGAATTCCGGCAGCTGGGAGGCGCCCACGCCGCCGGCCAGCGCGGCGGCGATGACGATCGCCCGCCTGATCACGCGATCCCCCTCAGTTCGACGCCGTCATCGTGTCGCAGGCGTCCAGGTCGCCGGTCTCGAAGCCGCGCCGGAACCAGCGCATCCGCTCCTCCGACGTGCCGTGGTTGAAGCTGTCCGGCACGACGTAGCCCTGCGAACGCTTCTGGATCATGTCGTCGCCGATCTGCTGGGCGGCGTTGAGCGCCTCCTCGATGTCGCCCTCCTCCAGCAGCCCGCGACGTTCGGTGCGGTTCGCCCAGATGCCGGCGAAGCAGTCCGCCTGCAGCTCGACCCGCACCGACATCGCGTTCGCGTCGCGCTCGCTGAGGCGCGCGCGGGCACGCGCGAATTCGGGCAGGATGCCGATCAGGTTCTGCACGTGGTGCCCGACCTCGTGCGCGATGACGTAGGCCTGCGCGAAGTCGCCGGGCGCCTGGAAGCGGCGGTGGAGTTCCTCGAAGAAGGAGAGATCGAGATAGATGCGCTGGTCGCCCGGGCAGTAGAAGGGGCCGACGGCGGCGCTCGCGAAGCCGCAGGCCGAACGCGCGCCGCCTTCGAAGAGGACGAGCGTCGGCTCGCGATATTCGGCGCCGGCATCGGCGAAGATGCGGTTCCAGGTGTCCTCGGTCTCGGCGAGCACGGTTGCGACGAAGGCCCTCGTCTCGTCGCTGACGGCCGGGCCGGTCCTCTGCGCGCTGACCGATCCGGTCTGGCCCGGGCGATCTGCGCGCTGCGTCTCCGTCGGTTGGGACGTCGGGCCTCCGCCCTCCTGGAGGAGGTCCATCGGATTGATGCCGAAGAAGACCATCAGGATCACGGCGAGGATCAGCATGCCGATCCCGCCGCCGCCGGCGCGCCGGATCACCGGGCCGCCGCCGCGACCCATCCCGGTCGGCATCCGGAAGCCGCCGCCGCCGCCGCGCCGATCCTCAATGTTGCTGCTCTGACGGCGCCCTTGCCAACGCATCGAACGGTCGCTCCCGCGAGAATTCACCCGGCTATGTAAGCAGCGGAGCCGTGCGCCGGTTCCGGTCCATGCGATACTTCGCTGCGGTCGCGGCAGGGCGCTGCTGCTGCAGGGAGATTGCACGGCGCACGCCCGCCGCGCCGCGCCTCAGCGGCCAGCCGGTCGCCTTTGCGCGTCCGGTCTTTTCCTTTATAAGCCCCGGACTCTCACGTCGGGAAGCAGTCTCTCTCCGGCCGGGCATCGTCGCCAGGCTCTTCAAACACGCGCGGATTATGCCGAAACGCACCGATATTTCCTCCATCCTCATCATCGGCGCCGGCCCGATCATCATCGGGCAGGCGTGCGAGTTCGATTATTCCGGCACGCAGGCCTGCAAGGCGCTGCGCGCGGAGGGCTACCGGATCATCCTGGTCAATTCCAACCCGGCGACGATCATGACGGACCCGGAGATGGCGGACGCGACCTATATCGAGCCGATCACGCCCGAGATCGTCGCACAGATCATCGAGAAGGAGCGCCCGGACGCGCTCCTGCCGACCATGGGCGGTCAGACGGCGCTGAACTGCGCCCTTTCGCTCAACAAGATGGGCGTGCTCGAGAAGTACGGCGTCGAGATGATCGGCGCCCGCGCCGAGGTCATCGACAAGGCCGAGGACCGCGAGCTCTTCCGCGATGCGATGAGCAAGATCGGGCTGGAGACGCCGCGTGCCGCCTTCGTCAACATGCACGAGATGTCGCGGCGGCTGACGGCGGCGAACGCCGCGGGCATGCCGGCCGCGGAGCGGCAGCACCTCATCGAGGAATACCATCTCAACGCCCGCACCCAGGCGCTGCAGGCGACGAAGGTCACCGGCCTCCCCGCCGTGGTGCGGCCGTCCTTCACGCTCGGCGGCACGGGCGGCGGCATCGCCTACACGATCGACGAGCTCTACGACCTGGTCCTCACCGGCGTCGACGCCTCACCCACCAACGAGGTCCTGATCGAGCAGTCGGTGCTCGGCTGGAAGGAGTACGAGATGGAGGTCGTCCGGGACCGGGACGACAATTGCATCATCATCTGCTCCATCGAGAACGTCGATCCGATGGGCATCCATACCGGCGATTCGGTCACGGTCGCGCCGGCGCTGACGCTGACCGACAAGGAATACCAGTCGATGCGCGACGCCTCGATCGCGGTGCTGCGCGAGATCGGCGTGGAGACCGGCGGATCGAACGTGCAGTTCGCGATCAACCCGGCCGACGGGCGGATGGTGGTGATCGAGATGAACCCGCGCGTGTCCCGCTCCTCCGCGCTCGCCTCCAAGGCGACCGGCTTCCCGATCGCCAAGGTCGCGGCGAAGCTGGCGGTCGGCTACACGCTCGACGAGCTGGAGAACGACATCACCGGCGGCGCGACGCCCGCCGCCTTCGAGCCGACGATCGACTACGTCGTCACCAAGATCCCGCGTTTCGCCTTCGAGAAGTTCCCGGGCGCCGAGCCCACGCTGACCACGTCCATGAAGTCGGTCGGCGAAGTCATGGCCATGGGCCGCACCTTCCAGGAATCGTTCCAGAAGGCGCTCCGCGGCCTGGAGACCGGGCTCACCGGCCTCGACGAGGTCGCGATCGCCGGCCTCGGGCAGGGCGACGACCGGAACGCCGTCCGCGCCGCGCTGGCCGCCCCCCGGCCGGACCGGCTGCTGACGGTGGCGCAAGCGCTCCGGCTCGGCATGACCGTGGAGGAAATCCACCGCGCCTGCCACATCGATCCGTGGTTCATCCGGCAGATCGAGGGCCTCGTGGAGACCGAGGCCCGCGTCCGCGAGCACGGGCTGCCGCAAAGCGCCGGGCTCATGCGCCGGCTGAAGGCCATGGGCTTCTCCGACGCGCGGCTCGCGACGCTCTCCGGCGCGAGCGAGGCGGACGTCCGCGCCCATCGGCACGCCCTAGCCGTGCACCCGGTCTTCAAGCGGGTCGACACCTGCGCCGCGGAGTTCGCCTCGCCCACCGCCTACATGTACTCGACCTACGAGACGCCGTTCGCCGGCCTGCCGGAGGACGAGGCGCGGCCGTCCGACCGCCGCAAGGTGATCATCCTTGGCGGCGGGCCGAACCGGATCGGGCAAGGCATCGAGTTCGACTATTGCTGCTGCCACGCCGCCTTCGCGCTCGACGATGCCGGCTACGAGTCGATCATGATCAACTGCAATCCGGAGACGGTCTCGACCGACTACGATACCTCCGACCGGCTCTATTTCGAGCCGCTCACCGCCGAGGACGTGCTGGAGATCATCCGAACCGAGCAGTCGAACGGGACGCTGCACGGCGTGATCGTCCAGTTCGGGGGACAGACCCCGCTGAAGCTCGCCGGCGCGCTCCAGGAGGCGAACGTGCCCATTCTCGGCACGTCGCCCGACGCGATCGACCTCGCCGAGGACCGCGACCGCTTCAAGACGCTGCTGGAGAAGCTCGGCCTCCGCCAGCCGAACAACGGCATCGCCCGCTCCGCCCAGGAGGCCCGCGCCGTCGCCGACCGGATCGGCTACCCGGTGGTCATCCGGCCGTCCTACGTGCTCGGCGGCCGCGCCATGGAGATCGTCCGCGATCCGGCCCAGCTCGAGCGCTACATGACCGACGCGGTCGTCGTCTCCGGCACCTCGCCGGTCCTGATCGACAGCTACCTCGCGGATGCGATCGAGGTCGACGTCGACGCGCTCTGCGACGGCAAGGACGTCTTCGTCTGCGGCATCATGGAGCACATCGAGGAAGCCGGCATCCATTCCGGCGACTCGGCCTGCACGCTGCCGCCGCACTCGCTGCCGGCGGAGATCATCGCCGAGCTGGAACGGCAGACCGAGCTTCTCGCCCGCGGGCTGGAGGTCGGCGGCCTGATGAACGTCCAGTACGCGGTGAAGGACGGCGACATCTACGTGCTCGAAGTCAATCCGCGCGCCTCGCGCACCGTGCCCTTCGTGGCGAAGACGATCGGGATCCCGATCGCCAAGATCGCCGCCAGGGTGATGGCCGGGGAGCCGCTCGCCTCCTTCGGGCTGAAGCGCCCCGCGTTCGATCACATCGCGGTGAAGGAGGCGGTTTTCCCGTTCGCCCGTTTCCCCGGCGTCGACACCGTGCTCGGCCCCGAGATGCGGTCGACCGGCGAGGTGATGGGGCTGGACAATTCATTCCCGATCGCCTTCGCCAAGAGCCAGCTCGGCTCCGGCACCAAGGTCCCGACCGGCGGCACCGTGTTCGTCTCCGTGCGCGACGGCGACAAGCCGCGCATCGTGGAGCCGGTGCGCCGGCTTGCGGAGCTCGGCTTCCGCATCATCGCCACGCAGGGGACGCAACACTTCTTGGCCGGGCAGGGCATTGAGTGCGACAAGGTCAACAAGGTTCTTGAAGGCCGGCCGCATATCGTCGATGCTATCAAGAACGGCGAGGTGCAGCTGGTCTTCAATACCACCGAAGGCCTGCAGGCTCTCGCCGATAGTCGCTCTCTCAGGCGCGCAGCCCTCCTGCACAAGGTCCCCTATTACACGACCCTGTCAGGTGCGGTTGCCGCGGCGCTCGGCATCGAGGCGCTGTTGAGCGGCAGGCTTGAGGTGAAGCCGCTGCAGGCCTATTTCGCAGCGGCTTGAGCCCTGATGACCGGGTTGTCCCGGCGCCGAAACGCGCTGGGGCGCCCTTTCCTGTTGTCTGCCCCGCGCGATGCGGGTCTGGAGGTTGAGAATGGAAAAGGTTCCGATGACCGCTGGCGGGTACGCGCAGCTCGAAGCCGAGCTGAAGCGCCTCCTGGCCGAGGAACGGCCGCGCATCATCCAGGCGATCTCGGAAGCGCGGTCCCATGGCGACCTCTCGGAGAATGCCGAGTACCATGCCGCCAAGGAGCAGCAGAGCCTGAACGAGGGCCGGATCGCCGAGATCGAGGACAAGCTCTCGCGTGCCGAGGTGATCGACGTCTCCAAGCTGTCCGGCGACACGATCAAGTTCGGCGCCAAGGTCACTCTCGTCGACGAGGACACCGAGGAGGAAAAGGTCTACCGGATCGTCGGCGACGTCGAGGCGGACGTGAAGGAGGGCCGGATCTCCATTTCGTCGCCGATCGCGCGCGCGCTCATCGGCAAGGCCAAGGGCGACACGGTCGAGGTCGCAGCGCCGGGCGGCGCGCGCTCCTACGAGATCCTCAACGTGACCTTCGCGTGACCCGATGATCGACCTCTACACCTGGACGACGCCGAACGGCCGCAAGGTCTCTATCGCCCTCGAGGAGATGGGCCTTCCCTACGAGGCGCACGCCGTGAACATCGGCGAGGACGAGCAGTTCCGCCCGGAATTCCTGGCGATCTCGCCCAACAACAAGATCCCGGCGATCGTCGACCGCGACAATGGCCGCAGCGTCATGGAATCGGGCGCGATCCTGCTCTACCTCGCCGAGAAGACCGGCCGGTTCATGCCGACCGATCCGGATCGGCGCTGGCAGGTCATGGAATGGCTGATGTGGCAGATGGGCGGGTTCGGGCCGATGCTCGGCCAGGCGCACCACTTCCTCCATTACAACAAGGGCAAGGCGCCCTATGCCGAGGAGCGCTATGGCAAGGAGGCGCGCCGGCTCTACAAGGTGCTCGACCAGCGGCTCGCCGGACGGCGCTTCGTGGTGGACGAATACTCGATCGCCGACATGGCGATCTGGCCTTGGGCCGCGCGCTTCGAGTGGCAGGAAGTCGACCTCGCCGAGTTCCCGAACGTGCGCGACTGGTATCTGCGCATCGCGGAGCGTCCGGCGGTGCAGAAGGGCTATCACGTGCCGAAGCACACCGGCGACATTCCGATGCCGGCCGTCATGGCGTGACGCGCCGATCCCGCCGGCGCAGCCGCCGGCGGGGATCGCCTCAGCGGTCCGGGTGGTCCCGCCAGAAGCGCGCCCGCAGCCACGGCGCGATCAGCCATGCGATGGGTGCCGCGAGCACGATGCTCGCCACCACCACGGCCGGGATCAGGAACTTCCACTGCTCCTGCCAGGCGCGGACGGACAGGACCGTGATCGCGCCGGCGCCGAACAGCACGGCATTCACCATTCCGTAGATCAGCATGGTGATGCGAAACCTGGTGGACATGCGCTCTCCTCGCGAATCGCTTGTTCCCGACCGAACGGCTATCCTGAATCCGGCGCGGCGGAATTGAGCTGGATCATTCGGGCGGGCGCCAGTCCATCGTAACGTGACCAGATAGCGCATCGATCCGGTCGAGCCATGCGCCGATGCCCGGATAGGCGCCGAGGTCGAAGCCGCCCTCCCCTGCACAATGCGTGTAGGCGTAGAGGGCGATGTCGGCGACGGAGAAGGCCTCTCCCGCCAGCCAGTCCGCGTCGCGCAGGCGTTTCTCCATCACCTCCAGCGCCCTGGTGCCGCTTTCGAAGAGCGCTGCGAGGCGCTCCGGCGTCGCTTCGTCCGCCCGCTCCGGATAGATCAGCAGCGACCGCCGGACCGCGATCGTCGGCTCGTGGCTGTACTGCTCGAAGAACATCCACTCGTAGGCCTTCGCGCGCGCGTAAGCGTCCCCCGGCAGGAAGGCCGTGCCTTCGGCGAGGTGGAGGAGGATGGCGCCCGATTCGGCGAGCCGCCTGCCGTCCGGGAATTCGAGGACGGGCACCTTGCCGATCGGGTTGAGCGAGAGGAAGTCGTCGGAGCGGGTGACGCCGGAATTGGCGTCGACATCGATCAGCCGGAACGGCCTGCCGAGATGCGCGAGCAGCAGCCTCGGCTTGTAGCAATTGCCGGAATCCTGCTGCGAATAGAGCGTCAGCATCGCCCGATCCCCGGTCTCGCCCGTTCGGCACCATAGCGGATCGCCGCCGTTCGCGCGAAGGGAGAAGAGGCTTTGCCCGGCGCCGCGCGGTCACGCGGCCGCCGGCATGCTCCAGACAAGAAGAGGCCCGGGTGCTTAGACCCGGGCCCCAGGTGGTCCGCTTGGGAGGGACGCTTAGAACTTGAAGCCGACACCGGCGCGCACGGAATGCGTGCTGAGATCGCCGCGCACCGGAGTGCCGAGGTTGAACGTCTTGTTCTCGTAGTCGGTGTAGCGGTACTCGACGCGCGCGGTGATGTTGTCCGTCACGAGCGCCTCGGCACCGACGCCGGCCGTCCAGCCCATCAGGGTGTGGTCGTCGCTCGCGCCGCCGGCCGTCATCTTGACGTTGGTCATGGCGCCGCCGGCCGTGCCGTACAGCAGGAAGTTGTCGAGCGCGATACCGGCGCGGGCGCGGAGCGACCCGGACCAATCCTGCCGGATGTTCACGCCGGCCGTGTCGTCACGGACACCGGAGGCGAGGATGTCGCCTTCCAGGCCGACCACGAACTGGTCGAGCTGCACGTTGCCGCCGACATAGACGCCGCCGTCGATGCCGTCGACGTCGACGTTGTTGAGCGGACGCGCCGCATTGGTGTCGGTTTCGCCCCACGTGTACCCGAGCAGCGCACCGATGTAGAAGCCGGACCAGGTCGGAGCGACGGTCGACACCGGCTCCATCTGGGGTGCGGGGGGCATCGGCTCCATGGCGCCCAGATCGGCCGCGAGGGCCGGTGCCGCCAGAACCGACGCGGCGACCGCCGCGAGAAGAACACGAATACGCATTTACAAGACCTCCTGATGCCCGGGACACCATGAACGCGGTGAATGGGCGCTGCGTTTCATGGCCCGAACCTGTATCTAGATTGTGAGGGCGGGCCGACGAGAACAGGGCGGAAAAGCGGCCGGCCCCGCGAAAAGGCCGGACGTGACATGCGCGCAACACTTGCGTTGCCGGCTAATGGGAGTCGATCGACAGTCTTGCCGCTGCGCCTCTCCATCTTCCTCATCACGCGCAACGAAGCGGACCGGCTCGGCGCGACGCTCGCTGCCGTTCGCGGCCTGAGCGACGATCTCGTGGTGGTCGATTCCGGCTCGACCGACGACACGGTCGCCGTCGCCGAACGGTACGGCGCGCGCGTGATCCGGCACGACTGGACCGGTTACGGCCCGCAGAAGCGTTTCGCCGAGGAGCAATGCCGGCACGACTGGCTCCTCAACCTCGATGCCGACGAGATCGTCCAGCCGGATCTGGCGGCCGCCATCGAGCGACTCTTCCGGGACGGCGACCCGCCGCTGAAGCTCTACCGGATCAGGATCGAGACCGTGTATCCGGGCCGCAGCCGGCCCCGCCCGCTCGCCGACTACGTCGCCCCGGTGCGGCTCTACGACCGGCGCGCCGCACGCTACTCGCCGAGCCTGACCGACGACCGCGTCATGGACGGCGGGATGGAAAGCGCGCTCCTGCCCGGCTCGGTCTGGCACCATTCCTTCCGGTCCTTCGACCATATCGGGGAGAAGCTGACGCGCTACGCCGACCTGCAGGCCCGCGAGAAGGCGCCCGGGCGGTCGCGTGCCAAGCTCCGGCTCAGGCTTCTGACGGAGACCCCGATGCACTTCCTGCGCTACTACGTCGGCCGCAGGCACTTCACGGGCGGGATCGACGGCTTCCGCTACGCGCTCGAGCACGCCCGTGCGAAGCGCCTGCGCGTGAAGCGGTTCCTCGCCGCGCTCGAATAGGCTCGGCGCGTGCGGCGGAGGTCGCCTGCGAGTGGACTGAGGGGACGCGGGCCCTTACATCAACGCCGGCGGCGACGCATCTGCCGGGCGCGGGGCAACCCCGCAATGCCTTGCGAATCTCCCGTCATTGTTGAGGCTCGAGAGCCGCCGCGCGCGAAGGCTCGGCGCGGTTCACACGGCTGCGATGGAAACCCACGCCGACATGATCGACGAGACGACACCGGCCCGCGGCGACCTCGCCTGGGAGACCGCGGAGGCTTCGGCCGCGCCGGGTCCGCAGGTGATCGCAGCCGCGGTGCGCACGCTCCCGAACGCGCCGGGCGTCTACCGCATGATCAGCGCCAAGGGCGACGTGCTCTATGTCGGCAAGGCGCGCAGCCTCAAGAAGCGGGTCCAGAACTACACGCGCATCGCCGGCCAGAACGGCCGGATCGCAGGCATGATCGCCGCCACGGCGACGATGGATTTCGTCCGCACCCGCACCGAGACGGAGGCGCTGCTCCTCGAGGCGAACCTCATCAAGCGCCTGCGGCCGCGCTTCAACGTGCTCCTGCGGGACGACAAGTCGTTCCCCTACATCCTCATCACGGGCGACCACGAGGCGCCGGCGATCCTGAAGCACCGCGGCGCGCGTCGGCAGAAGGGCGATTATTTCGGCCCGTTCGCGTCCGCCGGCGCGGTCGGCCGCACGATCAACGCGCTGCAGAAGGCGTTCCTGATCCGGACCTGCTCCGATTCCGTCTACGAGAGCCGGACGCGCCCCTGTCTGCTCCACCAGATCAAGCGCTGCGCCGCGCCCTGCACCGGCGAGATCGCGATCGCGGACTATCAGGCGCTCGTCGCCGAGGCGAAGGCCTTCCTGTCCGGGTCGAGCAACGCGGTGCGCACGCACCTGGCCGAGCAGATGAACCGCGCGGCCGAGAATCTCGATTACGAGGCCGCCGCGATCTGCCGGGACCGGCTCGCCGCGCTCTCCCACATCGAGGCGCACCAGGAGATCAATCCGCGCGGGATCGAGGAGGCCGACGTCTTCGCCGCACACCAGGACGGCGGCATGACCTGCGTTCAGGTCTTCTTCTTCCGGACCGGGCAGAACTGGGGCAACCGGGCCTATTTCCCCCGGGCTGACAAGAGCATGGAAGCGGGCGAGGTGCTCCAGGCCTTCATCGCGCAGTTCTACGACGACAAGCCGGTGCCGCGCCTGATCCTCGCCTCGACCGAGTTCGAGGAGCGGGAGCTCCTCGCCGCGGCGCTCTGCGAGCGTGCCGGCCGGCGCGTCAAGATCGCAGTGCCCCGGCGCGGCGAGAAGGTGCGGCTCGTCGAGCACGCCCTCACGAACGCCCGCGAGGCGCTCGGACGCAAGCTGGCCGAGACCTCCAGCCAGGAACGGCTGCTCGCCGGGCTCGCACAGGTGTTCGGCCTGGAGCGGCCGCCGCGGCGCGTGGAGGTCTACGACAACAGCCACATCATGGGCGCCCATGCCGTCGGCGCCATGATCGTGGCGGGACCCGAGGGTTTCCAGAAGTCGAGCTACCGGAAGTTCAACATCCGCTCGGCCGAGCTCGTCCCGGGCGACGATTTCGGCATGATGCGCGAGGTCCTGCGGCGCCGGTTCGCGCGGCTCGTGAAGGAAAGCGGCCCGCGGCCCGGCGAGGACGCAGACGCAGAAGCCGTCGACGCGGCCTGGCCGGACATCGTGGTGATCGACGGCGGCAAGGGCCAGCTCTCCGCCGCAATGGAGGTGCTCCGCGAGCTCGGGCTGGAGAGCCAGCCGATCGTCTCCATCGCCAAGGGGCGCGACCGCGAGGCCGGCCGCGAGACCTTCCACATGCCGGGCCGCGAGCCGTTCATGCTGCCGCACCGCGATCCCGTGCTCTACTTCGTGCAGCGGCTCCGCGACGAGGCGCACCGCTTCGCCATCGGCTCGCACCGGGCCCGCCGGGCCAAGGCGATGGGGGCGAACCCGCTCGACGAGATCGCCGGCATCGGCCCGGGCCGCAAGCGCGCCCTCCTCCAGCACTTCGGCACCGCGAAGGCGGTCAGCCGCGCCGGGATCCCGGACCTGATGGCGGTGAAGGGCATCTCGCAGTCGGTGGCCGAGGCCATCTACGACCATTTCAACGAAGGCGCACCGAAATGACGGCGGTCGCGACGGCGGGCCCCAGGCGGCGCGCGGGCGCCGCGACATGCGATGGTCACGGCGATGCGCTATCGGCGGGGCTTGACCGCCTTGGGTCCTGATGATGATGGTGCAGACATGACGGTGCCGATGGATCGGAGCGGTCACGTGCGGCCAATCCGAATGCACGCCCTCTCCGTGCCGAACCTGCTCACCTACGGCCGGATCGCGGCCGCTCCCCTGGTCGGAGCGACCTTCTTCATCGAGGGCGACATCGGCCATTGGCTCGCGTTCGCGCTGTTCGCCGCTGCCAGCATCACCGACTATGTTGACGGCTATCTCGCCCGCGCCTGGGAGCAGCAATCCGTGCTCGGCCGGATGCTCGACCCGATCGCGGACAAGCTGCTGGTGGCAGTCTCGATCCTGGTCCTGGTGGCGAACGGCATGCTCGCCGGCTGGTCGATCTGGGCGGCGATCATCGTCCTGATGCGGGAGATCTTCGTGTCCGGCCTGCGCGAATTCCTCGCCGAGCTCCGCGTCAGCGTGCCCGTCACCCGGCTCGCCAAGTGGAAGACGGCGATGCAGCTGGTGGCGATCGCCGCTCTCCTCGTCGCGCCGGCCGTGCAGGGGGCGCAGAGCGGCCTGATCATCGATATCGGCCTCACCTTCTTCTGGGCGGCCGCCATCGTCACGCTCTATACGGGGTACGATTATTTCCGGGCCGGGCTGCGCCACATCGTCAAGGAGTAGGGCAATGCACATCCGCTATTTCGCCTGGGTGCGCGAACGGATCGGCCATGCCGAAGAGACGGTCGAGCTGCCGGAGGGCGTGACGAAGGTCGGCGACCTGATCGGCTGGCTGGCCACCCGCGACGAGGGCTACGCCGCGGCCTTCGCCGAACCGCAGGTCATCCGCGCCGCGCTCGACCTCGAGCATGCCGACCACGATGCGCCGCTGGCCGGCGCGCGCGAGGTGGCCTTCTTCCCGCCGATGACCGGCGGCTGATCCGGGCCATGACGGCCTGGAGCCCGAGGATCGGCGTGCAGGCCGCACCGTTCGATGCGGCCGCGGAGGCGGATCGGCTGACCGCGGGCCGGACCGACATCGGGGCGGTCGTCTCCTTCGTCGGCCTCTGCCGCGACGAAGGCGGCAGCCTCGCCGCGCTGGAACTCGAGCATTATCCCGGCATGGCCGAGCACGCCATCGAGGCGATCGCCCGGCAGGCGGCCGAACGCTGGCCGCTCGACGGGCTGACCGTCATCCATCGCCACGGCCGGATCGCACCGGGCGAACCGATCGTGCTGGTGCTGGCAGCCTCGGCGCACCGCGAGGCGGCCTTCGAGGCCGCCGCGTTCCTGATGGATTTCCTGAAGACCAGCGCGCCGTTCTGGAAGAAGGAGCATCGCCGCGACACCGGCTCGGGCGGCTGGGTCGCCGCAAAGGCGAGCGACGACGCCGCGGCCGGCCGCTGGACGCGGGCCGCAGAGAGGCCGGATGGGTCGCCGGATCAAGTCCGGCGATGACGACAGAGAAAGGGGCGGTCCGGCGATGACGACGGAGGGCGTGGCGCTGTCCGGACGCCTCCCTTCCTCCCCTTCGCCATCCCGTCTCCACTGTCGTCATGCCCGGGCCCGACCCGGGCATCCAGCCGACGCGCGCGAGTGGGTCGCCGGATCAAGTCCGGCGATGACGATAATGCGTGGGAAGCGCGCTGCTTCGAATGCGAGCGCGGCGATGCAGACGGAGAGCGGTGCCCGCCGTCCTGCCCGCCGGAGGCTCAGGCGGCCGCCGACTTGCGCTCCGCCTTCGGCTGCACGGCAGCCATGTAGTCCTCGAACATCGCCGTGCAGATCGGCCCGGGCGTGAAGCGGTACGGGCCGATCTCGCCGACCGGGGTCACCTCGGCCGCCGTGCCGGTGATGAAGCATTCCTCGAAGTCGCCGAGCTCCTCCGGCATGATCCGCCGCTCCACCACCTCGATGCCGCGCGCCCGCGCGAGATCGATCACGGTGCGCCGCGTGATGCCGTCCAGGAAGCAGTCCGCGATCGGGGTGTGGATCACGCCGTTCTTCGTGAAGAAGATGTTCGCGCCCGTGCACTCCGCGACCCGTCCCTCCCAGTCCAGCATGAGCGCGTCGGCATAGCCCTTCCGCTCCGCCTGATGCTTGGAGATCGTGCAGATCATGTAGAGGCCGGCCGCCTTCGAACGCGAGGGCGCCGTGCGGGGGTCCGGCCGGCGGTACTCGGCGATGTCCAGCCGGATGCCCTTCAGCCGCTGCGCCGGATCGAAATAGGACGGCCATTCCCAGGCGGCGATCGCGAGGTTGATGCGGTTGGCCTGGGCGGAGACGCCCATCATCTCGCTGCCGCGCCAGGCGACGGGCCGGATGTAGGCGTCCTTGAAGCCGTTGGCGTCGAGCACCGCCTTCTTCGCGGCGTCGATCTCCTCGACCGTGTAGGGGATCTCGAAATCGAGCAGGCGCGCGGATTCCAGCAGGCGCTGGCTGTGCTCGCGGCTCTTGAAGATGGCGCCGCCATAGGCGCGCTCGCCCTCGAATACGGAGCTGCCGTAATGCAGCCCGTGCGTCAGCACGTGGACCTTGGCGTCCGCCCAGTCGACGAGATCGCCGTTGTACCAGATCTTTCCTGTCATGCTGTCGAAGGGAACGCCGGCCATTGCCGTCTCCTCAAGTGGGCGGTCGAATGCCGCGATCGTCTCGCCGCCGCCGATTGCGCAGGCTTGGGCTTTTCGCGCAAACTGCCGAAGAGAGGATCACGCCATTCCGATCTACGGCGCGAGACTTGCTTTAGCTAGCCAGCCGGGCGAAATATGTCAACATGACTGACGTAACTGGCACGGTCCGGCCGGCGCCGAGAACGAACGGCGCCACGCCCGAAATCGCCGGCGAACAGCCCATCGATCTCATCGAGCTGCTGTTCTTCGCCTACCGGGATTTCACGTCCGACCCCGACGCGATCCTCACGCAATACGGCTTCGGGCGGGCGCACCACCGGGTCCTCCATTTCGTGTCGCGCAACCCCGGGCTGACCGTCGCCGATCTCCTGGAGATCCTGAAGATCACGAAGCAGAGCCTCGGGCGCGTGCTGAAGCAGCTGATCGACGGTGGCTTCATCGAGCAGCGCACCGGCTCCGAGGACCGCCGGCAGCGCCTCCTCTTCGCCACGGATTCCGGGCAGGTTCTCGCGCGGCGCCTGGCGGAGCCGCAATCGCGACGGATCCGGGCCGCCCTCGCGGGACTGCCCGCGGGCGCCCGGGAGAGCGTGACGCGGTTCCTGTTCGGCATGGTCGATGCGAGCGGCCGCTCACGTGCGGCCGCGCTCACGCGGACCAACGGAAAGGCCAGATAGAGCGCCATGAACCGGAGCGCGGCCAACCCGGCGGACGATGCGGCCCATCTCCTGGTCGTCGACGACGACAACCGCATCCGCACGCTCCTCTCGAAGTTCCTCGGCGGCAGCGGCTTCCGCGTCACCGCGGCGGCGTCGGCGGCGGAGGCACGCCGCCACATGGGCCACCTCGCCTTCGACCTCCTCGTGGTCGACTGGATGATGCCGGGGGAATCCGGGGTCGAGCTGACCCGCTCGCTCCGCGAGACCTCGGACGTGCCGGTCCTCATGCTCACCGCGCGATCTGAGCCGGACGACCGGATCGAGGGCCTGGAGACGGGCGCCGACGATTACCTCGCCAAGCCGTTCGAGCCACGCGAGCTGCTCCTGCGCATCAACAACATCCTGCGGCGCGGCGCGACACCGCCTCAGCCGGATGTCGAGGAGGTCCGCTTCGGCCCGTTCCTCTTCCATCTCGGCCGCGGCGAGCTCAGGCGCGGCAGCGAGACGGTCCGCATCACCGAGCGCGAGCGGGAGATGCTCCGGCTGCTCGCGGCGCGCATGGGCGACACCGTGCGCCGCCACGAGCTGCTGTCCGGCACCAATGGCGGCGGCGAGCGGACGGTCGACGTCCAGATCAACCGGCTGCGACGGAAGATCGAGAGCGATCCCTCCAACCCGGTCCATCTGCAGACGGTGCGCGGAATTGGCTATCGACTCCTCGTCGAATGATGCGGCCCGCCCGCGCCTGCGCGAGCTGGTGAACCGCGCCGCCCGGGTCCTGGGGCGCACGGGCGCCGCGCTGCGCGCCGCCTGGCGCCCGCTGGCGAAGGTCGCCGGCCGGCTCTCGACGCGGCTGCCCAAGGGCCTCTTCGCCCGCTCCATCCTCATCGTCGTGATGCCGATCGTCATCCTGCAGTCGGTCGTCGCCTACATCTTCATGGAGCGGCACTGGCAGACCGTGACGCGGCGCCTTTCCGCGGCGGTGACGCGCGACATCGCCGCGATCATTCAGGTCATCGAGGATTACCCGCAGGATCCGAGGTTCTCCACCGTCACGGCGCTCGCCGCGAACACGTTCGGCCTCACGGTTTCCGTCCTGCCGCCCGGCCCGCTGCCGCCGACGGCGCCGAAACCCTTCTTCTCGCTGCTCGACCGGGCGCTCTCCAACGAGATCACGAACCGGATCAGCCGTCCGTTCTGGATCGACACGGTCGGGAACTCCGACATGGTGGAGATCCGGATCCAGCTCGACAGCCACATCCTGCGCGTCTTCGCGCCGCGCCATCAGGCCTACGCGTCGAACTCCCACATCTTCCTCGTCTGGATGGTGGTGACCTCGCTCGTGCTGATCGCGATCGCGCTCCTGTTCCTGCGCAATCAGATCAAGCCCATCCAGCGCCTGGCCCAGGCGGCGGAAGCGTTCGGACGCGGCCGTGCGGTCGGGGAGTTCCGGCCGCGCGGCGCGCGCGAGGTGCGCCAGGCGAGCCAGGCCTTCATCGACATGCGCGACCGCATCGAGCGGCATGTCGAGCAGCGCACGGCCATGCTCTCGGGCGTCAGCCACGACCTGCGGACCATCCTGACCCGCTTCAAGCTGGAGCTCGCCATGCTGGAGGACGGTCCGGAGACGGAGGCGCTCCGCAGCGACGTCGACGAGATGAGCCGCATGCTCGAGGACTATCTCGCCTTCGCGAAGGGCGACGCCGGCGAGCCGACGGTCCCGCTCGACCTGCCCGCCGAGCTCGAGGCGGTCGGCGAAGCCGCGCGCCGGGGCGGCGACGAGGTCGAGGTCTCGTTCGCCGGCGAGCCGACGATCCTGGTGCGCGCCGTCGCCTTCCGGCGCTGTCTCGCCAACCTCGTCGGCAATGCCGGCAAGCACGCGCACCGCGTGGCGGTCGAGGCGCGCCACGAGGGCGGCTGGCTGACCGTGACCGTGGACGACGACGGCCCCGGCATTCCCGAGGAACACCGGGAGACGGTGTTCCGGCCCTTCTTCCGCCTCGACAAGGGGCGCAACGTCGATGCCGGCGGGACGGGCCTCGGGCTGACCATCGCGCGCGACGTGGCCCGGAGCCACGGCGGCGACGTCACCCTGGACGACAGCCCGCTCGGCGGGCTGCGGGCGATGCTGCGGATCCCGGCCTAGAACAGCCGGCCGCCGACCGGGACGTCCTCGTCGGGCGCGATCAGCACCACCTCGCCGTCCTCGTCGGGCACGCCGAGGGTCAGCACCTCGGACATCATCGGCCCGATCTGCCGCGGCGGGAAGTTGACCACCGCCAGCACCAGCTTTCCGACCAGCTCTTCCGCGCGATAGTGCCGGGTGATCTGCGCCGACGATTTCTTCAGCCCGATCTCGGCGCCGAAATCGATGACCAACCGGTAGGCCGGCTTGCGCGCCTGCGGGAACGGCGCGGCCTCGACCACCCGCCCGACCCGCACGTCCACCTTCAGGAAGTCCGCGAACGAGATGGCCGGCGCCCGCTCGCCGCTCATGAAGGGTGGCCCTCGGCGATGTCCGGGTCGTCGGCGCGCGGCGCGCGCCCGTCCCGGCCGAACAGCCGGCCGATCCGGTCGAGGCGGATCACCGCGCGTTCCCCTTGCCGCAGCCGCCGGTCGAGCTCGGCCATCGTGCGCGCGAGCCCGGCGTCCTCGTCGTCGAGGAAGACCCGCATCACCTGCGCCCAGACGAGCGCCAGCCCCTGCGCGCGTGCGGTGCCGCGCAGGCCGGCCGCGGGGAGGCCGGCCGCCGTCATCATCCAGGCCATCGAGCGCACCGTCATGCGGTTGAGCTCGAGCGCCAGGAGCGGATCCCTGAGCGCCGCGGCAGCGAGGCTGCGCAGCGCGGGACGATGCGGCAGCAGCGCCTCGATGCGGCTGAACAGGACGTCGAACAGGCGCTCGCGCGGCGCCTCCCCCGACAGGTCGGGATCGCGTGCCGCCAGCACCTGCTCGTCCACCGTGCGGACGAAATCGTCGAGGATCGCCAGCCGCCCGTCATAGGCGGAGCGCAGCGCCGGGAGGCTGACCTCCGCACGCGCGGCGATCGCCTCGAGGCCCGCTTCCTCCCAGCCGCGCTCGGCGGCGAGCGAGAGCAGCGCGTCCCTGATCCGTTGCCGGACCTTCGCAGTGGCCATCAATGCCTCCGTTGCGTGCTGCCGGGGATAGAGCAGGAGCGATGCGGAACCGTCAACCGATGCGGACGGGCACCTTCAGCCGAGCTCGATCGACCGCGCCTTGGCGGCCGCCACCGCCCGCGTCAGGAGCGGCTGCAGGCCGTCGTCCGCCATCAGGACGGCGAGCGCCGCGGCGGTCGTGCCGTTCGGCGAGGTGACGTTCTCGCGCAGCCGGCCGGCGGGAAGCGTGCTCTCGGCAAGCAGCGCGCCGCCGCCGATCACGGTCTGGCGGGCGAGCCGTTCGGCGAGGTCGGCGGGAAGGCCCGCCTCCCGGCCCGCGACGGCAAGGCATTCGGCGAGCAGGAACACGTAGGCCGGCCCGGACCCGGACACGGCCGTCACGGCGTCGAGATGGCCCTCGTCGTCGAGCCACTCCACGGCGCCGACGGCGCCGAGCAGCGCGCCGACAACGGCCCGCCCCGCCTCGTCCACATTGTCGTTCGCGAAGGCCGCGCTCATGCCGGCCCCGATCTGTGCCGGCGTGTTCGGCATCACCCGCACGACCGGCTGCCCCGCGGGAAAGGCGGCCGCGATCGTGCCCATGCCGGTGCCGGCCGCGATCGAGACGACGAGGGTGGCGGGCCCCGCCGCAGGCGCCGCCTTCGGCAGCACGTCCGCCATCGACTGCGGCTTCACGGCGAGGACGAGCACGGCAGGCGCCATACCCTCATCCGCCTCGTCGGCAAACCGGACCCCCAGCCCCGCGAGCTCTGCGCGGCGGGCTCCGTCCAGATGGGGATCGACGATCGTCACGGCCGGGCCGGGGAGCCCGAGCGCCAGCCAGCGGTCGAGCATCGCGCCGCCCATCTTGCCCGCCCCGACGAGGAGGAGCGGCGCAGCCCGTTCCAGCATCAGGCCTCGCCGAGCGTTTCGAACAGCACCGCGCCGAGCGCCTCCTCGGGCGTCTTGCCGGCCCAGATCACGAACTGGAAAGCCTGGTAGTAGCGCTCGCAGGCGTCCACGGCGGCGTTCAGCATCGCCTCGAGCTGCCCGGAGCCGGCTTCCAGCCCTTCGGTCAGCAGCAGCCCGTTGCGGTACATGACCACGCCTTCCGCCTGCCACAGGTCGAAATGGCCGATCCAGAGCTGCTCGTTCACCAGCGCGAGCAGGCGCATGACCTCCGTCTTGCGCCGCTCCGCGACCTTGAAGTCGAACGCGCAGGCGAGGTGCAGAGCCTCCAGCTCGCCCATCCACGAAAGAGAGATGTTGTAGTCGCACCAGCTGCCGGCCACCGAGATCGTGATCTCGTCCTCGCCGGAGCGGTCGAACGCCCAGTCGTGCGACGAGGCGATCTGCTCGACCAGATCGACGGGATTGTTGGCCGTGGACATGTCGATGTCGATGAGACTCATGGAATGTCCTCGCTGAGTTGTGAGGAAGGGACGCGGAACGGGTCGGGTCCGGCCTTCCCGGCCGATTCGGCTGTTGGTGCCGTCGATTGACCCAAGCCTGTTGACCCCGCGTGACGAACGAATGACAGCGCGAATCTCTCTTCGTTCCGGACTATAGAAACACGCTGCGGCAGGGATGGCACTCTCTGGATGATGGGCGGGTAGTTATCCCGCGGAAAAGCTCAGATGTCGGTGCCCGCCTCGGACGCCGCCTCGCTCGTCCCGGACTTGCGGGTACGGGAGCGCGCGCCCGGGGTGTGAGACCCTCCGCCGGCTGCCTCGAGCTTCGCGAGCCGCTCCTCCAGTGCGCCGACGCGGGCGCGCAGCGTGTCGGCCTCGGCACGCGCGCGGGACGCCGTCTCCCGAACGGCCTCGAAATCCTCGCGCTGCACGAGGTCCATGTCGTTCAGGAAGCGCTCCGCCTGGTGGCGGACGGCCGTCTCGACCTCCCGGCGCACGCCCTGGGCGACGCCGGCCGCATCGGTCATCAGCTTTGCGAATTCATCCAGGATGCGGCTGGAGGATTGGGTCATGCTACTCTCCCGCGGGCTGCCGTCGTTCGGCGCCGGACCTGCCGCCGGATGGACGCCCGATCGACCCCGATCGAGAAAGCAGGGCTTTGTGGCGCCGGCGAGACGGTTTCCGCCCCGTGCCTAGATAAAGTCGCCGCGGGGCCGAAACAAGGGCGCGCCTTGACGCCCGTCCGGCCCGGGACGCATGGTCCGCCGCGTCCACAGCCCGACGGAGCCGAATGCCCTTTCCAGACATCGACCCGATCGCCGTCCAGATCGGTCCCCTCGCCGTCCGCTGGTACGGTCTCGCCTATCTCGCCGGCATCCTGCTCGGCTGGCACTATGCGCGCCGCCTCGTCGCCTCGCCGCGCCTGTGGGGCGGGCGCCCCGCACCGATGACGCCCGCCGACATCGACGACCTCCTGCTCTGGGTCACGCTCGGCATCATCCTCGGCGGGCGGCTCGGCTATGCGATCTTCTACCAGCCCGGCCATTATCTCGACGATCCCTTCGGCTTCTTCCGCCTGTGGGAGGGCGGGATGTCGTTCCACGGCGGCATGCTCGGCACCATCCTCGCCATCGTCGTCTTCGCCTCGCGGCGCGGCATCCCGATCCTGTCGCTCCTCGACGTCGCTGCGGCGGCCACGCCCTTCGGCCTGTTCTTCGGGCGGATCGCGAACTTCATCAACGCCGAGCTGTGGGGCCGGCCGGCGGACGTGCCGTGGGCGGTCGTCTTCCCCGGCGCCGGGCCGGAGCCGCGGCATCCGAGCCAGCTCTACGAGGCCGCGCTCGAAGGCGTCGCGCTCTTCCTCGCGCTCCGCATCATCACCCATTGGTGCCGCGGCCTCGAGCGGCCCGGCCTGACGGGCGCCGCCTTCGTCGGGCTCTACGGGCTCGCCCGGACCTTCGTGGAGTTCTACCGCGAGCCGGACCCGCAGCTCGGCTTCATCACCGGCTTCTTCACCATGGGCATGCTGCTCTCGATCCCCATGATGCTCGTCGGCCTCGGCGCCGCCGTGTGGGCGCTCCGGCGACCGCGCCAGGCGTGACCGGGACGCCGCTCGCCGCGAAGCTCGCGCGCCTGATCCGGGCGAACGGGCCGATCACGGTCGCCAACTACATGGCGATCTGCCTCGGCGATCCCGAGCACGGCTACTACGCCACGCGCGATCCGCTCGGCGCCGCCGGCGATTTCACGACGGCGCCGGAGATCAGCCAGATGTTCGGCGAGATCGTCGGCGCCTGGCTCGCCCACGCCTGGGCGCTCGCCGGCGCGCCTGCCGCGGTCCGGATCGTGGAGCTCGGCCCCGGGCGCGGCACGCTGATGGCGGACGTCCTGCGCGTCCTCGCCAGGGTGCCCGGCCTCGCGGCGGCGCCGGTGCACCTGGTCGAGACCAGCCCGGCCCTCTGCGCCCGCCAGCGCGAGACGCTCTCCGGGCATGCCGGCAGCATCGCGTGGCACGACCGCCTCGAAGCCGTGCCGGAGGGGCCGATCCTTCTCGTCGCGAACGAGTTCTTCGACGCCCTGCCGATCCGGCAGTTCGTGCGCGCGCGCGGCGCGTGGCGCGAGCGGATGGTCGGTCTCGGCGAAGGCGAGCGCCTCGCTTTCGGGATCGGGCCCGGCATGATCGACACCCCGCTCGCCGCACCCGACGGGGCGATCCTGGAGGTGAACCCGCCCGCCGCTGCCATGATGCAGGCGATCGCGGGCCGCATCGCCCGGCACGGCGGGGCCGCGCTCGTCATCGACTACGGTCACGCGGCGACTGCGCCGGGCGACACGCTTCAGGCCGTCCGGCGGCACGCTTATTGCGATCCGCTGGAGGCGCCGGGCGAATCCGACTTGACCGCCCATGTCGACTTCCAGGCGCTCGCCGCGGCGGCGCGGGCCGGCGGCGCTTCCGTCCACGGCCCGATCGCGCAGGGCCGGTTCCTGCTCGACCTGGGGCTCCTTAACCGCGCCGGGCAGCTCGGCGCCGCGGCGGACGAGGCCGCGCGCGAGGCGATCCGGGCCGCGGTCGAGCGCCTCGCCGGCCGGGATGCGATGGGGGAGCTCTTCAAGGTCGTCGCGGTCACGCCGCACGGGCTGACGCCGCCGCCCTTCGGCCAAGCCATTTGACTTGGCGGCGAGGCGGCGGCAACGTCCGCGCATGAAATCAGAGCACCAGCCGCTCGGCGTCGCCGCGCCGGGCCTCGACCAGGCGTCCGGGGTCGCGCACCGCTTCTTCACCCGGCAGGGCGGCGTCTCGACCGGCCTCTACGGCGCCATGAACACCGGCCTGGGGTCGCAGGACGACCGCCAGGCGGTGCTGGAGAACCGGTCCCGCGCCGCCGCGGCGCTCGACGTCGCGCCGGACCGGCTCGCCACGCCCTACCAGATCCACAGCGCCGAAGCGGTCGTCGTGGACGCGCCCTGGGGCCCCGGGCTCGGGCCGCAGGCCGACGCCGTGGTGACGAACCGGCCGGGGATCGCGATCGGCGTCGGCACCGCCGATTGCGGGCCGATCCTCTTCGCCGACGGGCAGGCCGGCGTGATCGGCGCCGCCCATGCCGGCTGGAAGGGCGCGCTCACCGGCGTGCTCGAGGCCGCGATCGAGGCGATGGAGCGGCTCGGCGCCGACCGCTCCCGCATGGTGGCCGTGCTCGGGCCGACGATCTCGCCGGAGGCCTACGAGGTCGGGCCGGAATTCGTCGCCCGCTTCCTCGCCGCCGACGAGGCCAACGAGGAATATTTCCGGGCGGACGGGCCGAACGGCCGCGCCCGCTTCGACCTGCCAGGCTACATCGCCGCGCGGCTGCGCGCGGCCGGCCTGGGCACGGTCGAGACGCTCGCGCTCTGCACCTATGCGGACGAGGAGCGCTTCTTCTCCTACCGGCGCGCGACCCATCGCGGCGAACCGGATTACGGCCGCCAGCTGTCGGCCATCGCGCTGAGGGAGCATTAGGCATGGCGCTCCATTTCGAACGCGGCGAGTTCGAGGCGCGCAAGGCGCAGGTGCTCGAGGAGATGGCCGCGCGCAAGCTCGACGCGCTGCTGATGTTCGCGCCCGAAAGCCATTACTGGCTGACCGGCTACGACACGTTCGGCTACTGCTTCTTCCAGTGCCTGGTGCTGAAGCGGGACGGCGACGTGACGCTGCTCACCCGCTCCGCCGATCTGCGCCAGGCGCGCCACACCTCGCTCATCGAATCGATCGTGCTGTGGACCGACCAGCTCAACGCCTCGCCGGCCGCGCAGCTGCGCGAGCTCCTCGACGAGCTCGACCTCCTCGGCTGCCGGATCGGGATCGAGTACGACACGCACGGCCTGACGGCGGCGAACGGCCGCGCCGTCGACGACACGCTGAAGAGCTTCGGCACGATCGAGGACGCCTCGAACCTCGTGCCGCGCCTGCGCTCGGTGAAGAGCCCAGCCGAACTCGACTACGTCCGCCGCGCGGCCGCGCTCGCCGACGATGCGCTCGACGCCGCACTCGCCGGGATCGGCGCCGGCGCCGACGAGGGCGAGATCCTCGCCGCCATGCAGGGCACGGTCTTCCGCGGCGGCGGCGACTACCCGGCCAACCCGTTCATCATCGGCTCGGGGCGGGACGCCCTGCTCTGCCGCACCAAGACCGGCCGCCGCCGCCTCGACCCGCAGGACCAGATCACGCTCGAATTCGCCGGCACCTACCGGCTCTACCACGTCGCGCTGATGCGGACCGTGATCGTCGGGGAGCCGAGCCCCCGCCACCGCGAGCTGCACGCCGCCTGCGTGGAGGCGCTCGCCGCCTGCGAGGCGGTGATGCGGCCCGGCCACACGTTCGGCGAGGTCTATGCTGCGCACGCCGAGGCGATGGATTCGCACGGCCTCGCCCGCCACCGGCTGAATGCCTGCGGCTACTCGCTCGGCGCGCGCTATGCGCCGTCCTGGATGGACTGGCCGATGTTCTACCGGGAGAACCCGGCCGAGATCGTGCCGAACATGGTGCTCTTCGCGCACATGATCCTGATGGATTCCGACACCGAGACCGCGATGTGCCTCGGCCGGACCTATCTCACCACCGAGGGCGACCCGGAATCGCTGTCCCGCCACGGCCTCGACCTTCTGACGCGCTGATGCCCCGGCCGCGCATGGCGGCCGTGCATGCGCCACGGCGTTGTTGTCGCGGCGCAGCGACATTGCTAAAAGCGCGCCCGTTCCGTCGGCGGCGCTGCAGAGCCCCGGCCGGCCGCTCCTGCGCCCTAAGCGAGGCCCCCTCCCGATGAAGATCGTCGCCGGCAATTCGAACCGCGTGCTCGCCCAGGCGATTGCCGGCTACCTCGATCTCGAGCTCGCGCAATGCGCCGTCAGGCGCTTCGCCGACCAGGAGATCTTCGTCGAGATCCAGGAGAACGTCCGCGGCGAGGACGTCTTCGTCGTCCAGTCGACGAGCTTCCCGGCGAACGACAACCTGATGGAGCTCCTCATCATCATCGATGCGCTGCGCCGGGCCTCCGCGCGCCGCATCACCGCCGTCCTGCCCTATTTCGGCTATGCGCGGCAGGACCGGAAATCGGCGGCCCGCACGCCGATCTCGGCCAAGCTCGTGGCGAACCTCATCACCGAGGCTGGCGCCGACCGCGTGCTGACGATCGACCTCCACGCCGGCCAGATCCAGGGCTTCTTCGACATCCCGACCGACAACCTCTACGCCGCGCCGGTCTTCACCCGCGACATCAAGGAGCGCTACGAGACCAACAACGTGATGGTGGTCTCGCCGGACGTCGGCGGCGTGGTGCGCGCCCGCGCCATCGCAAAGCGCATCGACGCGCCGCTCGCCATCGTCGACAAGCGCCGCGAGCGGCCGGGCGAATCCGAGGTGATGAACATCATCGGCAGCGTCGAGGGCCGGCACTGCCTGCTCGTCGACGACATCGTCGATTCCGGCGGCACGCTGTGCAACGCGGCCGACGCGCTGATCTCGGTCGGCGCCGTGTCGGTCACGGCCTACATCACCCACGGCGTGCTCTCCGGCGGCGCGGTGGCCCGCATCACCGCCTCGAAGCTGCGCGAGCTCGTCATCACCGATTCCATCGAGACGACGAGCGCGATGCAGGCCGCCCACAACATCCGCGTCGTCTCCATCGCGCCGCTCCTCGGCGAGGCGATCAGCCGGACGGCGCTGGAGAAATCGGTGTCGAGCCTGTTCGACTGACGGGCAGGCGGCTCTCCTACAACCAAAGCAGCTTTGTGGTAATGACTAGCCTGTCGACTAGCTCGTATGACAGCTTCGGCTACACGTCCAACATCCGTTGGCGGTGCGATAGGATTCCTTCGCTTTGCGAACGGCTGGTTGACAGCTGTCGAATTCGCCGAGGTACTGCCTATTGGACTCTGACGGCAGATACCGGCAGTCGGACGTATGGACCTCGTGGTCTCCGTTCGGCTGGGACTGCCGATTGACATAGTAGGATGGCATCGTTGCTTCCTCCCCCGAGAGGGTTCAACCCGCAAGGTTGAATTGCAGCAACAGGATTTGCACTATCAGGTTGCAAGCGTCAAGGCCGCACCCGCCGCCGCGGCGGCCGCGAGCGTCGGGATCATGCCGACATGGAGCCGGAGCAGCATGAGCCCGGCCGCGGCCGCGATCAGCCCGGCCCGCCAGTCGAAGGACGAGAGCTCCGGCACCGGCAGCGCGACCGGCCCGAGCCGCGCCTCGCCGACCTCGGCGAAGAGCACGTGCACGGCGAACCAGACGGCGAGGTTGGCGATGACGCCGACGACCGCCGCCGTGATCGCGGAGAGCGCGCCGTTCAGGGCCCGGTTGCCGCGCAGCGCCTCGATCCAGGGCGCGCCGAGGAAGATCCACAGGAAGCAGGGCGCGAACGTGACCCACACCGTGATCGCCGCGCCGATCGTGCCGGCGAGATAGGGGTCGAGCCCCGTCTCGCCGCGAAAGCCGCCGAGGAAGCCGACGAAGACGAGGACGAGGATCAGCGGCCCGGGCGTCGTCTCGGCGAGGCCGAGCCCGGTCAGCATCTCGCCCGGCGCGAGCCAGCGATGGACCTCCACCGCCTGCTGCGCGACATAGGCGAGGACGGCATAGGCGCCGCCGAAGCTCACCACCGCCGTCTTGGAGAAGAACACCGCCTCCTGCGCGAAGACGTGGCTCCAGCCGAGGAGGACGACGAGCGCCGCCACGGGCACGAGCCAGACCGCACCCCAGACGAGCCCCGTCCCGATCGCGTGGCTCCAGGACGGCGGCTCGGAGCGCAGCGCCACCGCGTCGGCCGGCTCGGCGGCCGCCCCGCCCCCGCCGGGCCCGAGCAGCGTCGGCGCGAGGCGGCCGGCGAGGAAGCCGAACGCCGCCGCGGCCGCGATGATGAGCGGGAACGGCACCGACAGGAAGGCGATGGCGACGAAGGCGGCGATCGCGATCCCGTACGCCGTCCGGCTCTTGAGCGCGCGCTTCGCCACCCGCACCAGCGCCTCGGCGACGACGGCGAGCACGGCCGTCTTCAGCCCGAACAGGAGCCCCGCCACGAGCGGCACCTCGCCGAGCGCGACATAGGCGATGGAGAGCGCGAGGAGCACCAGCACGCCCGGCATCACGAAGAGGAGGCCCGCGGCGAGCCCGCCCTTCACGCCGTGCAGCAGCCAGCCGACATAGGTGGCGAGCTGCGTCGCCTCCGGCCCGGGCAGGAGCATGCAATAGTTGAGCGCGTGCAGGAAGCGCAGCTCGCCGATCCAGCGCTTCTCGTCGACGAGGATGCGGTGCATCAGCGCGATCTGCCCCGCCGGCCCGCCGAAGCTCAGCACCCCGATCTTCGCCCACACCCCGAGCGCCTCGCGGAACGAGACGGACGGGACCGGCTCGTCAGGGCGTGTTGGTCGGGCGGGGTCGCCGGGGGCGGAAGATGTCATGGAGTGGGGACGCCGTCCCGCGCGGCCGCCTCCGGCTCCCGGCGCGCGCCCTTCATCGCCTCCACGATCGCCATCGTCTCCACGCTCACCCGCGTCACCCGCATCAGGAGGTCGATCACCTTCTCCTTGTAGTCGGCGAAGCGGTAGGTGTTGAACTTCTCGCGGATGGTCGGGTCCTTCGGCGTCTTCTCGCGGTACTGGTCGAGGATCCATTCGAGCCCCGAGCGGTTGCCGAGCCGGTAGTCCCAGGCCGCCTTCGGCACGCCGGAGAGCTGCGTCTCGGTGTCGAGGCGGATGATTCCGTTCTCCTTGTCGGCCTTGAGCAGCGCCTTGGGAGCCACGCCCGCCGCGCGCGCCTTCTCGTCCGGAACGTCGAGGCGTTCGAGCGGCCAGGGCTCGACGCTCTCGTAGCCGATGTGGAGCTCCATCAGCCGCTCGCCCCAGTCCGCCCAGCGCCGGAAGTCGGGATAGAACGGGATGCGGGGGAACTCGCGCTTGAGGTTCAGCGCGTATTTCTCCCGGTACACGGGATCGTGCAGCACGCCGTAGACGTAGTGGAAGATGTCGTCCTTCGCGATCGCCGCCGCCCCGCCGCGCCGCCCCGCCCCCTCACCCTGAGGAGGCCGCGCAGCGGCCGTCTCGAAGGGCCGAGAAGCCCGCGCAGCGTCTTGCCCCACCCCCTCACCCTGAGGAGGCCGCGCAGCGGCCGTCTCGAAGGGCCGAGGAGCCCGCACAGCCGCTTGCTCTGCCCCCTCATCCTGAGGAGGCCGCGCAGCGGCCGTCTCGAAGGAGCCCTTCGAGGCCGCCTGCGGCAGCACCTCAGGGTGAGGGCTCCCGCCGCCCTTGCCGTAATGCGCCCGGAACTGCCTCAGCGCCCAGTCGGTGATGTTGTCGACGCGCTCGCCCGAGGCGGTGTAGCGGAAGCGGGCAAAATGCTGAGCTGCACTCGGCATAAAAAAATCTTTGTTGACGAGGATGTTCGCCGCCAACACCGCAAATTCCGCGCGCGGCTCAACCACGGTAACGATTGTGACGTTTTCGGCTAACGCGTTCGGAAACAAGTCCAAATTCTGGTATGGCCTGTGCGTTATCGGTTTCGAAAAATAGGTCCACTTCGAAACAAAGGGACGATATGCTGATCGAAGAGCGTTTTTTTGCTTGAGCCTGATTGGCTTTTCTCTTCGAAGCTCCGCCTCAAGCTCAGATGTCCACTTGATGTCTCGGGTAACCAGCTCAGACGTATTCCTTGGGCGACCAGCCTCTCGCCAGCGTTGAATCTCCCGGTTGAAGCATGAGGCGAAAAGCAAAACCTTTGCCTCCAAAGAGCGCTTGTCGAAATCGTAGGCCCAATCGTCGCGATTGGTGACAATCCCGAGAGAGTAGAGACGAAAGATCGCTTTCTCCTGCCCCCTCCCCTTTGCCGACTTCGTCTTCTTGTCCGCGACGGGAATCAGCCGATCCCAATCATTATCCGTCAGGTTGACCCAGTTCCCCTTTTTATCCGGCTCGATCCGCTCGAAGCTCATCCCCGACAGCTTCGAAGACCCCAGGAACGCCAGCTTGTCCGCCGCCGTGTCGAGCTCCGGCCGGCGCGCATAGAAGATCCTGCAGCCCTGCTGCCTGTGCCGCTTCACCATGAAGGAGATTGCGACGCCGGTCTGGATGCCGAATACGTTGTTCTTCGTGCCGGAGAGCTTCGGGTTGGCGCGCACGTCGCCGCCGAGGTCGACCACGTAGATTTCCTGGAACTCCTTCTCCACCGCGCGGCGGAAGCCGTCGAAGGTGCGGCTGTCGATGAAGCTCCGGTTGGTGACGAAGGCCAGCACCCCGTCGTCGTGCAGGCGGTCCGACGCCCAGCGGAAGAAGCGGGCGTACATGTCGTAGACCTTCGTCTTCTGCGCGGTCGAGAGCCGGACGTAGCTCGACTTGATGAGCTCGTCGATGCGCTTGTACTCGCGGTTCTTGTTGTTCTCGTTCTCGTTCTGCTGGTTGGCGTTGTACGGCGGGTTGCCGATGATGACGGAGATCTTGCGCTTGTTCTGGCGGCGCACGCGCTCGACGTTCTCCTCCGACAGTCCGGCGAACATGTCGTGCTGGTAGCCGGCGCGGATGCCGAGGCCGGCCACGTTGTCGAGCGTGTCGACGAAGCAGAGGTTCTGGTATTCGGCGAACTGGCCGGTGATCGCCGCGTAGGTCGCCTCGATGTTCAGGTTCGCCACGTAATAGGGCAGGATCGCCACCTCGTTGGCGTGCAGCTCGTTGCGGTACTTTTGGGCGAGCTTGCGCTTGTCGCCGGCGAAATGCTCGATCAGCTCGCAGATGAAGGTGCCGGTGCCGGCGGCGGGGTCGAGGATCTCGACGTGCTCGTCGATGAGCGCCTTGCCGAAATGCTTGTGGCAGAGCCAGTCGGCGCCCTCGATCATGAACTTCACGATCTCGTTCGGCGTGTAGACGACGCCGAGCCGGTCGGCCGCCTTCGGGTTGTAGACCTTGTAGAACGTCTCGTAGATCGCCTTGAGGAAGCTCTGCTTCTCGTGGTGGCTGGTGATCAGCGCCGCGTTGGCGCGGATCGTGGCGTAATAGGGTTCGAGCGCCTTCAGCGTGTCGCGCTTCACCGCCCCGGTGAAGAACTTCGCCTCCAGGCCGTAGAGCGCCTTGGCGATGTTGTTCTCGCGGTGGAAATCCGAACTGTCGTAGACGTGGGCGAAGATCTCCTCGGTCAGGATGTGCTGGATCAGCATCTCCCGCACGTCAGCCTCGCCGACGCTCGGGTTGATCGTCTTCCTGGCATGGTCGAGGAAGGCGTCGGCCGCCTGCTTGAAGTCCCGATCCTCCGAATAGGCCGTGTCGATGCGGGCGCGGAGCGCGCCGAGCACGGCCGGCAGGTCGTGCCGGAACTTCTCGACCGCCTTGCGGAACTCGGCGATCTCCGGCCGCTCGTAGCCGAAGAAGAGCGTGAGGAGCCGCGACAGCTCGGCGGTGTCGGTCATCGAGCACCGCATCACCTCCTGCCGGTTCTGGATGAGGACTGCGGTCTCCGAGTTCTCGAAGATGATGTTGTCCTGCGGATAGCCGCGCCGGAGCTTCTTGGCGATCTCCTCGTCGAGGACGTCGGCCGTGTCCTTGGCCTCCCACCAGCCGAGCGGCACGCGGATGTCGTGGAGCACCGTGCCGTCCGGCCGCACGCTCGTCTTCTGGCTCGTCTGGTAGGGATATTCCTCCAGGAAGACGAGCTTCTGCGACGAGGCCCAATTGTCGAGGAGCCGGCGGAAGGCCGGCCGGATCACCTGCTCGCCGCTGACGCCGGAGAACGTCCGGATGCGCTCGATCTCGGCAAGATACTGGTTGACGAGCAGCTGGCTCATGATTCCCCCAAGGCGGGAACATTAGAGCCGATCGGGAACGCCGAGGGAACGCCCCGCCGCCCCCTCACCCCCGCCTGACGTTCCACGTCTCCTCGATCGTGGTGCCGCCGGCGCGGATGAGCTTGGCGAGCGGGCAGAACTTCTGGAGGTCGGCGCGCACCCGCGCCATCGCTTCCTCGTCGGCGTCGGTCGCGACGTCGATGGTCATGCGGATCGCCAAGAAGGGCGTCTCGACCTCCTCCACGAGCTGCGTGCCGCGGCGGTCGAAATCCCATTCCGCGGCGATCGACATCGCCCGGAACTCCACCCCGTTCTTCCGCGCGCATTTGTGGCCGATGACGTTGGTGCAGGCGACGAGCGCCGCCACCAGCGTCTCCGTCGGCGTCGGCCCCTGGTTGGTGCCGTCGCGCTCCTTCGGCTCGTCGATCACCATCGCCGTGTCGCGCGCGGCGATCTCCGTCCGCGAATGCGTCGGGCAGTCGGCCTTCAGGCGGTTCGTCACGACCATCTTCTGTTTCACGAGCACGGCATTCCCTCCACTTGGTTTGGCCTCGCGGATAGCCGCTCGCGCTGCTTCTTCCAAGGACCCGCGGCCGCCCTCACGGCAACGTGCGGGCCGGTGGTGTGCCGAGGAGCGGATGTGCTAGCTTCGCGCCGCCGCGCCCTTCCCGCAGGAATGCCACGCGCGACGAAGCCGCCTCGTCCGCGGGCGGGCGATCACGCTGCCGGAGGCCTGGTCATGGCTGCCCTTTCCCGCCTCCTCCTCGCCGCCCTCCTCGCCTTCGCTGCGCCCGCTTTCGGTCTCGCCCAGCAGCCGGCGGCACCGGAGGCCGAGGCGCCGCAGGTGCTCCGCTTCCGCTTCAAGCCGCCTGCCGACGGGCGCCTCGCCTACCGCATCGTGCAGCGCGACCGGGTCGTCTTCGCCGGCACCGAGAAGGCCCGCGCCTGGAGCCACGTGGTCGAGGTCCGCGTCGGCGGGGCGCGGCCGCCCGACATGCTGGAGGCCACGATCACGCTCAGCGACGTCCGCCTCGACGAGGGCCCCGCCGACGATCCCTATTACCTCGTCGCGAAGACGCTCGAAGGCCGCGCGCTGCCGGCCGTCCTGCACGACAGCGGCGCCCCGGTGGAGACCGCCTGGGCCGCGCTGAAACGCGAGGTCGCGGCCGGGCTCGCCCGCCACACCGACCCGGAGACGGCGCGCGGGCTCGCCGCCGCGCTCGACCGCCTCGACCCCGAAGGCGTGACCGTCCTCTACCGCCCGCTCTATCTCGCGAGCGTCGGCCATCTCCTCGGCTTCAACACCGACGGCAGCGTGCGCAGCTATGACGATTACACCGGCCCGGGCGCCGTGATGGTCGACGGGCGCTGGGCGGCGAGCGCCGCCGGCCGGCGCGAGGGCGAGCCGGTGGTGCTGGAGCTCGGCTGGCGCATCGGCATGGACCCCGACGCCGCCGCGCGCGCCCTCGGGCCCGTGCTGCAGGGCCTCGCCGAAGCGGCGGCCCGGCCGGAGGACCGCGCCGCGGTGAAGGCCCGGCTCGCAGCGGAGCTCGCGGACGGCATGGAGATGAGCGAGCGCGCCGACGCGGAGTACGACTACGCCCTCGCCCTCATCGCCCGCTTCACGCACCGCCACGTGCTCGCCACCGCCGGCTACGGCAAGGAGGCGGTGCTGGAGATGGAGCGCATCGCGCCCTGAGCCGCCCGCGGCGTTTCGTTTGCGTTTTCGCCGCGCCATGCCTATAAGCAGGCCGCGCGCAGGCACCCTTGGAGGCCTCGCGCCCGCATGGCCGCGCGAGCGGCCATTTCTCGTTTCAACTTTCAGGAGTGCACCATGAGCGAGACCTACGAGCTCAAGGCCGAGGTGCGCGACCGGGTCGGCAAGGGGGCTGCCCGGGCCGTGCGCCGCGAGGGCAAGATCCCGGCCGTCATCTACGGCGACAAGAAGCCGCCGATCCCGATCGCGCTGTCGGCGAACGAAGTGACCAAGAAGATCCACGGCGGCGGTTTCCTCACCACCATCGCCACGCTCGACGTCGCGGGCGAGCGGATCCGGGTGATCCCGAAGGATTACAGCCTCGACCCGGTCAAGGACTTCCCGGTCCATGTCGACTTCCTGCGCGTCGCGGAAGGCGCCACGCTGGTGCTCGAGGTGCCGGTGCACTTCATCAACGACGAGAAGTCGCGCGGCATCAAGCGCGGCGGCGTGCTGAACGTCGTCCGCCACGCGGTCGAGCTCGTCGTGCCGGCCGACGCGATCCCGGATGCCCTCACGGCCGACCTCGCCGGGCTCGACATCGGTGATTCGATCCACATCTCGCACGTGACGCTGCCGGAAGGCGTGCGCCCGACCATCACCGACCGCGACTTCACGATCGCCACGATCGCCGCGCCGGCGGTCCTGCGCGAGGTCGAGGAAGAGGGCGCCGAGGGCGAGGCCGAAGGCGGCGAGAGCGAGGCCTGAGCCGCGCGGCCGGAGGCGCCGATGCTGCTCATCGTCGGGCTCGGCAATCCCGGCCGCCGCTACGCCGGCAACCGGCACAATATCGGCTTCATGGCGGCGGACGAGATCGCCCGCCGCCATCGCTTCGCGCCCTGGCGCGCGCGCTTCGAGGGCGAGATCGCCGAGGGCGTGCTCGACGGCGAGAAGGCGCTCGTGCTGAAGCCCGCCACCTACATGAACGAATCCGGCCGCTCGGTCGGCCAGGCCATGCGCTTCTACAAGCTCGGGCTCCCGGACGTCGTCGTGATCCACGACGACCTCGACCTGCCGCCGGGCAAGCTGCGGATGAAGACCGGCGGCGGCCACGGCGGGCACAACGGCCTGCGTTCGCTCGATTCCCATATCGGCAAGGAATATCGGCGGATGCGGCTCGGCATCGGCCATCCCGGCCGCAAGGAGCTCGTCCACGGCTACGTGCTGCACGATTTCGCCAGGGACGACCAGGACTGGCTCCAGCCGCTCCTGGGGGCGGTCGCCGACAACGCCCCGCTCCTCGCCCGCGGCGGGGATTCCACCTTCATGAACCGCGTCCACCTGGCGACGGGAGGCGATGGCGGGGAAGCGCGCGAGCCGCGGAAGCAGCCGCGCGAGCCCGGCCGGGAAGCGGCCGCTCCGGAAGCCTCGCCGCCCGGAAAGGGCGTCGGCGGCGCGCTCGCCGAGGGGTTGAAGAAGCTCCTGGGGCGAAACGGCTAGATTTCGAGCGGTGGCCGATCGCGCACGACCGGCCGCTCTTGCATGGCACTGACCTTACCCGGAGATTAGGATGGGTTTCCGCTGCGGCATCGTCGGCCTGCCGAACGTCGGCAAGTCGACCCTCTTCAACGCGCTCACCAGGACGGCCGCCGCGCAGGCCGCCAATTATCCCTTCTGCACGATCGAGCCGAACACCGGCGAGGTCGCCGTGCCCGACCCGCGCCTGAAGGACCTCGCCAGGGTCGCCGGCTCGCAGCAGATCGTGCCGACGCGGCTCACCTTCGTCGACATCGCCGGGCTCGTCCGCGGTGCCTCGAAGGGCGAGGGCCTCGGCAACCAGTTCCTCGCCAACATCCGCGAGGTGGACGCGATCGCCCACGTCCTGCGCTGCTTCGAGGACGAGGACATCACCCATGTCGAGGGCCGGGTCGATCCGATCGCCGACGCGGACACGGTGGAGACCGAGCTCATGCTCGCCGACCTGGAGAGCCTGGAGCGCCGCATCCAGCCGTTCCGCAAGCGCGCCTCCGTCAAGGACAAGGAGGCGCTCGCCGTCCTGCCGGTGATGGAGAAGGCGCTCGCCGCGCTGCAGGAGGGCGAGCCCGTCCGCACCATCCGCGCCGGGCTGTCGCCGGAGGAGGCGCGCGTGCTCGAAGGGCTGACCCTGCTGACTGCCAAGCCCGTCCTCTATGTCTGCAACGTCGCGGAGGCGGACGCGGCGACCGGCAACGCGGAGACCGAGCGCGTGCGGGCGAAGGCTGAGGCCGAAGGCGCGGGCTTCGTCGTGATCTCCGCCGCGATCGAGGCCGAGCTCGCCCAGCTCTCCGACGACGAGCAGCAGGAATACATGGCCGCCCTCGGCCTCGAGGAGCCCGGCCTCGACCGGCTGATCCGCGCCGGCTACGAGCTGCTCGGGCTGATCACCTTCTTCACGGCCGGGCCGAAGGAGGCGCGCGCCTGGACGGTCGCGAAGGGAGCGAAGGCGCCGCAGGCGGCCGGCGTCATCCACACCGATTTCGAGCGCGGCTTCATCCGCGCCCAGACCATCCGCTTCGAGGACTACGTGAAGCTCGGCGGCGAGACCGCGGCCAAGGAAGCCGGCAAGGCGCGCGACGAGGGCAAGGAGTACATCGTCCAGGACGGCGACGTCATGCTCTTCAAGTTCAACACCTGACCCGACGCGCCGGACGCTTGCGCCGGCGTCCCGGTCGCGCCTATCTGAACACGGGAGGCCGGTGGCTCATGTCGCTCATTCACTTCGAGGATTTCGAAGCCGGGCAGGTCTACGCCTTCGGCCCGCACACGATGAGCCGTGCCGAGATCCTGGCCTTCGCGACCGAGTTCGACCCGCAGCCCTTCCACATGGACGAGGCGGCCGGCGCGGCATCGCTGCTCGGCGGCCTCGCCGCCTCCGGCTGGCACACGGCGGCGATCATGATGCGCATGATCCAGCACGGCTGGCTGCACCGGACCGCTTCGATGGGCGGCCCCGGAGTCGACAGCCTGAAATGGCTCCGGCCCGTGCGGCCAGGCGACGTCCTCGCCGGCCGCTCCGTGGTGATCGACGTCCGCGCGTCGCGGTCCCGGCCGGACCGTGGCTTCGTCCGCTTCCGGCACGAGGTGGAGAACGCCCGCGGCGAGGCCGTCCTCGTCGTGGAATGCCCGATCATGTTCGCCCGGCGGGACGCGCCATGAACTATTTCGAGGACATCGAGGTCGGCACGCGGCGCGTGCTCGGATCGCACACCTTCACGGCGGCGGACATCAAGCGCTTCGCGGCCGCCTTCGATCCGCAGCCCTTCCACATCGACGAGGCGGCCGCCGAGCAGAGCCATTTCGGGCGGCTCGTCGCGTCCGGCTGGCACACCGCCTCGATCTGGATGAAGCTCAACGTGCTCGACCTGCAGCGCTGGACGGAGGAACTGCGCGCCGCCGGCGTGCCGATTGCGACGAAGGGACCCTCCCCTGGTTTCGATGCGCTCGCCTGGCCGAACCCGGTCCATCCCGGCGACACGGTCACGTTCGAGCGCGAGATCGCGGCGAAGCGCCCGAGCCGGTCGCGGCCCGGCTGGGGTCTCGTCACCTTCCAGAACACCGGGCGCAACCAGCGCGGCGAGCTGGTGCTGTCGTTCCGCGCGCACAACTTCATCGAGCGGCGTGTGCCCGAACCGCTCGGGGCGGACGATGCGCAGACCGCCGATCAGTGACCCTCGAAGGCGACGAGCGTCCTCACCGGCACGCCCAGCGCCTCGATCCGCTTTGCGCCGCCGAGATCCGGCAGGTCAATGACGAAGATCGCGGCGACCACCTCCGCTCCGATCCCCTGAATGAGCTTCACGGCCGCCTCGGCGGTGCCGCCGGTCGCGATCAGGTCGTCGACCAGGATCGTCCGCTCGCCGGGCGCGATCGCATCCCGGTGCATCTCCATCTCGTCGAGCCCGTATTCGAGCGAATAGGCGATCCGCACGGTGTCGTGCGGCAGCTTGCCCCGCTTGCGGATCGGCACGAAGCCGGCCGAGAGCTGGTGCGCCACGGCCCCGCCGAGGATGAAGCCGCGCGCCTCGATCCCGGCGACCTTGTCGATCTTCGACCCCGCCCAGGGGTGAACCAGTTCGTCGACGGCGCGGCGGAACGCGCGCGGATCGCCGAGCAGCGTGGTGATGTCGCGGAACAGGATGCCCGCCTTTGGGTAGTCGGGGATCGTCCGGATCGAGGACTGCAGGCTCTGGTCGACCGGCTTCATCAGGGTTCCTCCGTTGCGCAGCCGGGGCCGCAGTGCGAGCCTGCCGCTGCTGCAATGCAGGAGGCAGAGCCATGAACGGCGAGGACAGACGCATCACCATCACCGACATCGACATCCCGTTCTGGCGGCTGGTGGCGATCTTCATCAAGTTCACGCTCGCCGCCATCCCCGCCTATTTCGTCGTGTTCCTGATCGTGATCCTGATCATGGCGGTGTTCGGCACGATCTTCGGCGGGATGGGGCTGATGATGGACGGGATGTGGCGCATGTAGACCGTCAGCCGCCGCGCGCGAGGACCCGGCCGGCGACCGCGTCGAGCTTGGCGAGCAACGCCGGGTCGCGCTTGTCGGGGGCGGTCATCAATGCGTGCTCCAGCGCTCGGTCGGAGCCGACCGGGCACGCCTCGCGCTCCCGGGGAAAGGCGCGCGCCAGGCGCACCAGCAGGCGCTGGCCCTTGTCCCGGTTGTCGGCGAGCACGCGCAGGATGTCCTGCACGTCGACATTGCCGTGCTCGGGATGCCAGCAATCGTAGTCGGTCACCATCGCCACGCTCGCATAGGAGATCTCGGCCTCGCGGGCGAGCTTCGCCTCGGGCATGTTGGTCATCCCGATGACGTCGCAGCCCCAGGAGCGGTAGAGCTCGCTCTCGGCGCGGGACGAGAATTGCGGGCCTTCCATGGTGATGTAGGTGCCGCCCCAATGGTAGCGGATGCCCTCGGCGTCCGCCGCGGCGGCGATCCGCTCGACGAGCCGCGGGCTGACCGGATGCGCCATCGAGACGTGGGCGACGCAGCCCTTGCCGAAGAAGCTCTTCTCGCGCGCGAAGGTGCGGTCGATGAACTGCTCGACGAGCACGATCATGCCCGGCGAGAGGTCGTCCCTCAGCGACCCGCACGCCGAAACGGAGACGAGGTCGGTCACCCCCGCCCGCTTCAGAGCGTCGATGTTGGCGCGGTAGTTGATGTCGGTGGGCGAATGGACGTGGCCGCGGCCGTGGCGCGGCAGGAACCGGACCGGCAGGCCGTCGAGCTCGGCGAAGAGGATGGCGTCCGACGGCTCGCCCCAGGGGCTCTCCACATGCCGCCATTCGGGGGCGGTGAGGCCGGGCAGGTCGTAGAAGCCGGAGCCGCCGATGAAGCCGAGAACCGATTGCATGCCTGTCTCCCCCAAACCTCTGGCCCGCGCCAGCAATGCCGACCTCGGCACCGCAGGGCAAGGCCCGTCGGGGCGGCCGCTCCATGCAATCGAGCGGCGCACGAGCAACGGGCCGAAACGAAAAAGGCGGGCCTTGGCCCGCCTTTTTCTGAAACCGTCGCGGCCGGCTCAGTGCTCGACCGCCTCCCAGACCTTGCGCTTGGTGTAGTAGACGAGGCCGGCAAAGATGATGAGGAAGATCATGACGGTGAAGCCCATGCTCTTCCGCTCCACCATGTGCGGCTCGGCCGCCCAGACCATGAAGGCGGTCACGTCCCTCGCATATTGGTCGACCGTCTCCGGCACGTCGTTCGCCGGGTTGTCGTCCTCGTTCTGGGCGTAGGTGATCTGCCCGTCGGAGAGCGGCGGCGGCATGGCGAGCTGGTCGCCCGCCACGAAATACGGATTGTAGTAGAGGCCGTCGCGGACCTCGACGCCCTCGGGCGGATCCACGTAGCCGGTCAGGAGCGAGTAGAGGTAGTTCGGCCCCGCCTCCTGGTACTGCGTGACGGCATCGAGCACGAAGGTCGGAAAGCCGCGCTCCACGGTGCGGGCCTTGGCGATCAGCGAGAGGTCGGGCGGATGGGCGCCGCCGTTCGCCGCGCGCGCCGCCTGCTCGTTCGGATAGGGCGGCGGGATGCGGTCGGCCGGGGTGCCGGGCCGCTCGAACATGTCGCCGTTCTCGTCCGGCCCGTCGGTGATCTGGTATTCCGCGGCGAGCGCCCTCACGGCCTCCTCGCTGAAATGCGGGCCCTTGCTGGAGCCGAGCGTGCGGAAGGCGACGAACTCCATCGAATGGCACGCCGCGCAGACCTCGCGATAGACCTGGAAGCCGCGCTGGAGCTGGGCCGGGTCGAAGGCGCCGAACGGGCCGTCGAAGGTCCAGTTCATCTGCCGCGGCTGACGGAGCGGGTAATGGACCGTGCCGCCCTCCTCTTCCGCCGCCTGGACCGGCGGGATGGCGAAGGAAGCGGCCGCGAAGGAGAGGACGGCCGCGGCCGCGATCCGGCCAATCATTGTTCTCATCTGAGCTCTGCCCTGTCCTTTTGCCATGTCAGCCCCTGGTGTCCGGCGAAGCCGGCGCGCCTGCTGGCCTGAACGGACCGCCGCCCTTCTTGCTGAGCACCGCATCGGCGATCGAGGCCGGCCGCGGCTTCGGCGTCTCGAACAGGCCGAGAAGCGGAAGGATGACGAGGAAGTGGAGGAAGTAATAGGCGGTGAGGATCCGCGCCGCGATGACGTAGCCGCCCTCCGCCGGCTTCGCGCCGAGCCAGCCGAGGCCGATGCAGACCAGGACCAGGATCCAGAAGAACTGCCGGTAGAGCGGCCGGTAGTTCGCCGAGCGCACCCGCGACGTGTCGAGCCACGGCAGCACGAAGAGGATCGCGATCGAGGCGAACATCGCGATCACCCCGCCGAGCTTGGACGGAATGGCCCGGAGGATCGCGTAGAACGGCAGGAAGTACCATTCCGGCACGATGTGCGCCGGCGTCACCAGCGGGTTCGCCTTCACGTAATTGTCCGGGTGGCCGAGGAAGTTCGGCTGGTAGAACACGAACCAGGCGAACAGGATGAAGAACAGCACCAGCGCGAAGCCGTCCTTGATCGTCGCGTGCGGCGTGAACGGCACGACGTCCTGCTTCGACTTCACCTCGATCCCGGTCGGGTTCGTCTGCCCGGTCACGTGCAGCGCCCAGACGTGCAGGATGACCACGCCGGCGATCATGAACGGCAGCAGGTAGTGCAGCGAGAAGAAGCGGTTGAGGGTCGGGTCGCCGACCGCGAAGCCGCCCCACAGCCAAGTCACGATCGAGTTTCCGACGAGCGGGATCGCGGAGAACAGGTTGGTGATGACCGTCGCGCCCCAGAAGCTCATCTGGCCCCACGGCAGCACGTAGCCCATGAAGGCCGTCGCCATCATCAGGAGGAAGATGATGACGCCGAGGATCCACAGGAGCTCGCGCGGCTCCTTGTACGAGCCGTAATACATGCCCCGGAACATGTGGATGTAGACCGCGATGAAGAACATCGAGGCGCCGTTGGCGTGCAGGTAGCGCAGCAGCCAGCCGTAGTTCACGTCGCGCATGATCTTCTCGACCGACTCGAACGCCATGTCCGCGCTCGGCACGTAGTGCATGGCGAGGACGACGCCGGTCAGGATCTGCACGATCAGCATGACGCTGAGGATGCCGCCGAACGTGTACCAGTAGTTGAGGTTGCGCGGGATCGGGTAGGCGACGAAGGAATCGTAGAGGAGCCGGGTCGCCGGCATCCGGGCATCGAACCACCGGCCGACGGCGGTCTTCGGCTGATAGCGGGGAAAATGATCGTGCATGGTCGGGGCTCTCGTCGGGCGGATCAGCCGATGCGGATGGTGGTGTCGTCCACGAAGGAGAGCGTCGGGACGAGGAGGTTCTCCGGCGCCGGTCCCCGGCGGATGCGGCCCGCCGTGTCGTAGTGCGAGCCGTGGCAGGGGCAGAACCAGCCGCCGTAATCGCCCTGCTGCCCGAGCGGCACGCAGCCGAGATGGGTGCAGATGCCGACCATGACGAGCCACTGCTCGTAGCCCGCCGGCGCGCGGTTCTCGTCCGTCGCCGGCGCGCTGGCATCGACGTTCTCGTTGCGCGCCAGCGGGTCCTTCAGGTCGCCGAGGGGCACGCTGCGCGCCTCCTCCATCTCCGCTTCCGTGCGGTTGCGGATGAAGACCGGCTTGCCGCGCCACATCACCGTGATCGACTGGCCGGGCTGGATCGAGGAGATGTCGACCTCCACCGAGGCGAGCGCCAGCGAGGCGGCATCGGGGTTCATCTGGTCGATGAAGGGCCAGACCGCCGCGGCCGCGCCGACGGCGGCGAAGGCGCCGGTCGCGATCAGGAGGAAGTCCCGCCGGGTCGGCGCGCCCACCTCGTGCGGCTCGATGTGCTTGGCCTCTGGCGCTGCGGTTATCGGATGGGTCGTCGTGTCAGCCAAAGCTCACCCTCTCGCGTATCGCCGACCAGGTCGGCGCAACCGGCGTCGTCATCGGCGGCTTCCGGGGAAGATCGGATCGGCCAGCCGAACGCCCGCGGCGCGACGGCTGCCTTCCGCCGCAGGCCTTTTGTCACCGTTCAAAAAAGGTGTCCAGTCGAGGCCGCGGCGGAATGCCAGAATGTCGCAAGTTTTCCGCCGCAAGAGGAATCGGGCGGCCGCGGCTCAGACCAAAGCGAGCCGCCCGTCGGCCTCGGCGGCGAGGAAGCCGCCGGACTGCCGCTCCCAGAGGCGGGCATAGAGGCCGTCGCTGCGCAGGAGGTCGGCGTGCCGCCCCTCCTCCACGATGCGGCCGTCGTCGAGCACCACCAGCCGGTCCATCGCGGCGATCGTGGAGAGCCGATGGGCGATCGCAACCACGGTCTTGCCGGCCATCAGGTCGGCGAGGCTCTCCTGGATCGCGGCCTCCACCTCCGAATCGAGCGCCGCCGTCGCCTCGTCGAGGACGAGGATCGGCGCGTCCTTCAGGATCACCCGGGCGATCGCGATGCGCTGGCGCTGGCCGCCGGAGAGCTTCACGCCGCGCTCGCCGACATAGGCGTCGTAGCCGGTGCGGCCGCGCGGATCGACCAGGCCGGCGATGAACTCGTCCGCCTTGGCGGCCGCGGCCGCGGCGCGGATCTCCTCTTCGCTCGCGTTCGGGCGCCCGTAGCGGATGTTGTCGCGCACCGAGCGGTGCAGGAGCGAGGTGTCCTGCGTGACGACCCCGATTGCCGCCCGCAGCGAATCCTGCGTGACGCCCGCGAGGTCCTGCCCGTCGATCCGGATGCTGCCGCTTTCCAGGCCGTAGAAGCGCAGGAGCAGGTTGACGATGGTCGACTTGCCCGCCCCGGACGGCCCGACCAGCCCGACGCGCTCGCCCGGGCGGATCGACAGCGACAGGTCCCTGATGACGCGGCCGCCCTCCGGATAGCGGAAGTTCACGCGCTCGAACGCGATCGCGCCGGAGCGGACCACCAGCGGCGCGGCGTTCGGCCGGTCGGGCAGCCCGTTCGGCTGGGCGATCGTGGCGATGCCGTTCTCCACCGTGCCGACGCTCTCGAAGAGCGAGGTGATCGAGCGCAGGATCCAGCCCGACATCTGGTTGAGCCGGAGCGACAGCGCGTTGGCCGTCGCGATCGCGCCGAGCGTCACCTGCCCCTGCGTCCACAGCCACACCGACAGCGCCGCGAGCGCGAAGATGAAGACCGAGTTGATGACGGTGAGCGCCGCCGTCATCGTCAGGATCGTCCGGTTCATGGCGCGCGCCGCCTCGAGCTGGCGGCTGAACGCCTCGCGCCCGAAGCTCTCCTCGCGGTCGGCATGGGCGAAGAGCTTGACCGACAGGATGTTGGTGAAGCCGTCGACGACCCGGCCGGTGAGGCCCGAATTCGCCTCCGACATCGCGGCGGCGCGCTCGCGCACCGGCGGCACCAGCGTCGCGATCACGATCGCATAGGCGATCATCCAGCCGACGAGCGGCAGGAACAGCCGCCAGTCGAAGCCGGCGAGCATGGCGAAGGTGCCGGCGAGGTAGATGAGGAGGTACCAGACGCCGTCGATGACGTTCACCACGCTCTCGCGGATCGCCATGCCGGTCTGCATGACCTTCTGGCTGATGCGGCCGGCATAGTCGTTCTGGAAGAAGCCGAGGCTCTGGCGCAGCACGTAGCGGTAGCTCTGCCAGCGAACGAGCGTGGAGAGGCTCGGCGTGATGGCGAGCGTCACGAGCCCGCGCGAGAGCACGGTGAAGAGCGGGCGGCCGATGAGCAGGACCAGGCTCATGAAGACGAGCAGCCCGGCATTCTCCGAGATGAAGGTCGCCTGCGTGCCCGCCGCCATCCGGTCGACCAGCGAGCCGAGGAAGGCGAAGAGCGACAGCTCGATGATGGAGGCGACGAACGACACCGCGAGCGTCGCCGCGATCAGGCCCTTCAGCGGCGCGAGGAAATGGCGGTAGAAGCGGACGAGCGTCGCCGGCGGCTGTTCGACGGGCGCCGGCCGGAGCGGGTCGATCCACCCTTCCAGCCCGCCATAGCTCAGGAACCGCTGCAGCAAATCCACACCCGATCCGGATCGGCCCCGCCGGAGAAGCAGCGGCGCATCTGGGAAACCGCAGCCTATCTAGTGTCCGCCGCCGACGTTTTCGAGCGGGAGGGACGCAAACGGAAGCCGGCTTTGGCACGTCTCGTCCATCAGGGCGGATTCGCCCTATGATGCGTGCGACTTCCCCGCAGCGCGGCAGCCACGCGCCGCCTGCTCGCCATCGGCTGAACCTGGAGGCACGCCGTGACGCACGCATTCCCCTCGCCCTGGCTGTTCTGGGCGCTCGCCTCCGCGGCCTTCGCGGCGCTCACCGCAATCTTCGCGAAGATCGGGGTGAGCGGCGTGGACTCCGATTTCGCCACGATGGTGCGGACCGTCGTGATCCTCCTCGTCTCGGCGACGATCGTCGCAGTCGCCGGAAAATGGCAGCAACCCTCCACGATCTCGGGCCGGACCTGGCTTTTCCTCGTGCTGTCCGGCATGGCGACCGGCGCGTCGTGGCTCTGCTACTTCCGCGCGCTGCAGCTCGGCGATGCGGCGCGGGTCGCGCCGATCGACAAGCTCAGCGTCGTGCTCGTCGCGATCTTCGCGGCCCTGTTCCTCGGCGAGCGGCTGTCGGCCGTGAACTGGGCGGGCGTGACGCTCATAGCCGCCGGCGCCGTCCTCGTCGGCTACCGGGCGTGATCAAGCCCACGGCCCTTCTCGCTGCGCAGTCCCGCCGTTCACGTCGACAGGCACAGTTCCATTAACGTGATCCGCTACAGTGAAGCCCAGCGCGGAGTGCAGGAGATCGGTGGGAGCGTCATGAAACGCCTTTGGATGGTCCGGTTGGGAAAGTTCGGCGAGCAGGAAGCTCACGCACTCGCGACAGGGGAGCTTGCGACCGGTTGGATCACGGCCGACCTTGCTCCGCTCCAGGACAGACAGGCGATCTTGGGCGCGGTCGAGGCGGCGTACCCGACCGAGAAGAGCGGAACGCTGCAGAACTGGGCGGTTCAGCTGAACCAGCTGCGCAACGAGATCCGGATAGGCGACCTCACTGTCACCCCGCTGAAGACTACCGGCCAGGTCGCCGTTGGGGAGGTGGTCGAGGGATATCGTCGAACCGATGACGGCCGGCCTGCACTGAAGGTCAAGTGGTTGCGAACGGACTTGCCTCGCGATGCGATCAAGCAAGACTTGCTCTACAGCTTGGGCGCCTCACAGACGGTCTGCGAGATTGCCCGGAATGAAGCCGCGGAGCGGATCTTGGCGGCTGCGAAAGCAGGTAAAGACCCGGGTCCCTTGGCGACGACGCTCCCGAAGAAGACATCGGGGATCCTTGATGCCGGTGCTGAGCCCGAGGAGTCGGTCGACCTTGCCATCAACGCGCAAGACCAGATCGAGCGCAGCGTGGCCGCCAGCTTCTCGGGCCATGCATTCACCCAGCTGATAGCGGAAATCTTGAAGGCTCAGGGCTTTCAGGCTCGAGTTAGCCCTCCCGGCAGCGACAAGGGCGTCGACATCGTCGCGGGCCAGGGCACGCTCGGCTTCGATCGGCCGCTGCTCGTCGTCCAGGTCAAGTCGGGCGGGATCGTTGCCGACCAGCCGACGCTGCAGAGCTTGCTCGGGTCGGTTCAGGACACCCACGCCGACTACGGCCTTCTGGTGAGCTGGAGCGGCTTCACGCAGGCGGTGCGCCAACGGACGAACGACCTCTATTTCCGTGTGCGCCTCTGGGGCCGGGCCGAGGTCATGGACGCCCTGCTGTCCGTATACGACCGTTTGCCCGAGGAGATCAGGACCACACTGCCGCTGCGCCGGATATGGGCCCTGGTCCCGACCGACGGGGAAGCGGAATGAGGGGAGCACTGAAAGCATTGGTGGGTGTAGTAGGGCTCGAACCTACGACCCGCTGATTAAGAGTCAGCTGCTCTACCAACTGAGCTATACACCCGGGATGCGAGCCGCCTTATAGGGACCGCGGACGCGTTCCGCAAGGCTCGTTTGGCGCGTCGCGACGGAACGCGCCCGGCGACGGCCAGCCCTGCCCGCGAGGAGAATGTGGTGAAGATCGCGCCCGTGCTCAAGTCCCGGATCGCGGGCGAAGACGTCGCGCCGGAGGCCGGCGACCGGTTTGCCGACCTCAACCCGGCCACCGGCGAGGCGCTCTGCGAGGTCGCGGCCGCGGACGCGGCCATCGTCGACGCCGCGGTCGCGGCGGCGCAGCGCGCGCAGCGCGAATGGGTGGCTATGCCTGCAGCCGAGCGCGGCCGCGTGCTGAACCGCGTCGCATCGCGCCTGCGCGAGCGGAAGATGGAGCTCGCCCGGCTCGAGGTGCTCGACACGGGCAAGCCGATCCAGGAGGCGCCGGAGGCCGACATCGGCTCGGCCGCCGATTGCTTCGAGTTCTTCGCCGGGCTGACGCAGATCATCCACGGCACGCACATGCCGTTTGGAGCGGACGCCTTCGGCTACACCCGGCGCGAGCCGCTCGGCATCTGCGCCGGGATCGGCGCGTGGAACTACCCGATCCAGATCGCGAGCTGGAAGGCGGCGCCCGCGCTCGCCGCCGGCAATGCCATGATCTTCAAGCCGAGCGAGCTGACGCCGGTCACGGCGCTCGCGCTCGCGCGTATTGTCGAGGAGGCGGGCGCGCCGAAGGGCCTCTTCTCCGTCGTCCTCGGCGGAGGCGAGGTCGGCGCCGCGCTCGCCGACCATCCCGGCATCGCGAAGATCTCGCTCACGGGCTCCGTGCCGACGGGCAAGCGCATCATGGCCGCCGCGGCCGCAACCCTGAAGCGCGTGACGATGGAGCTCGGCGGCAAGTCCGCGCTGGTCGTCTTCGACGATTGCGACCTCGACGATGCGGTCTCCGCCGCGATCCTCGGCAATTTCTACACCCAGGGCGAGATCTGCTCGAACGGGACCCGGGTCTTCGTCCAGCGCGGCGTCAGGGCCGCGTTCCTGGAGAGGCTCGTTGCCCGCACCGCCGCGATCCGCGTCGGCGACCCGCTCGACCCGGCGACCCAGATGGGCCCGCTCGTCTCCGAGGGGCACCTGGAACGGGTGCTCGCTTATGTCGAGGCCGGCGAGGCGGAGGGCGCCAGGCTCCTGACCGGCGGCCGGCGCATCGCCGAGCCGCCCCTCGCCAGGGGCTATTTCATGCGCCCCGCATTGTTCGACGCCTGCGAGGACGGCATGCGTATCGTCAGGGAGGAGGTGTTCGGCCCGCTCATGAGCGTGCTCGCCTTCGACACCGAGGACGAGGCGGTCGCACGCGCCAACGCCACGCCGTTCGGGCTGGCCGCCGGAGTCATGACGCAGAATCTCGGCCGGGCCCACCGCGTGGCCGCGGCGCTCGAGGCCGGGATCGTGTGGGTGAACAGCTACAACGTGACCCCCATTCCCCTCCCCTTCGGCGGGTCCAAGCAGTCCGGCATCGGGCGCGAGAACGGCCTCGCCGCGCTCGACTTCTACACCGAGCGCAAGAGCGTCTACGTCAATCTCGGGCGCGTCGAGGCGCCCTACTAGAGCGGAGCGGCGGATGGACCTGACAGATGCACCGGCGGAACTCGGCGCCGCCGCCGCGATGGCCTGGGCCTGGGCCGTCGCCTTCCTGCCGCGCATCGCCACCGCGCTCCTCATCCTCGCCATCGGCTTCGTGCTGGCGAACTGGGCGGCGCGGCTCGTCCGGCGCCTCATCGGCCGGACCGGGCATCTCGATCCGACCGTCCAGCCGATCCTCGGCACGGTCGCGCGCTACGCCGTCCTCATCCTCGTCCTCGTCGCCGCGCTCGGGCAGCTCGGCGTCCAGACCGCCTCGCTGCTCGCCGTGCTCGGCGCGGCCGGCCTCGCCATCGGGCTCGCGCTGCAGGGCACGCTCCAGAACATCGCCGCCGGCATCATGCTCATCTACCTGCGACCGTTCCGGGTCGGCGACTTCGTCGAGCTGCCGAACGTCTCGGGCATCGTGAAGGAGATCGGGCTGTTCGTGACCGAGCTCGATACCTTCGACGGGATCTTCTACTTCGTCCCGAACTCGGAGATCTGGAACAAGCCGCTCAAGAACCACAGCCGCAACGCCCGCCGCCTGATGACCATCCAGATCGGCATCGCCTACGCGGCCGACCCGGCCGAGGCGCGCCGCGTCCTCCTCGCAATGGCCGCGGAGGACCCGCGCGTCCTCGCCGAGCCCGCCCCCTACGTCTACGTCGATTCCTATGGCGACAGCGCCGTCACCATCGCGTTCCGCGCCTGGGCGCCGACGGCGGTCTTCTGGGACGTGCAGCGCGCCATGATCGAGGAGGCCAAGCGGCGGCTGGAGGCGGCCGGCATCGAGATCCCCTTCCCGCAGCGTATCGTCCACGTCGTTTCCGACGGCCCGGCGAAGCCCGCCCCTCCGGCGCTCGCCGGTCCGGAGGAGGCCCGCCCGTGAGCGGAGCCGTCAGACCGCGACGGCGGCCTTGATGTGCGGGTGCGGCTCGTAGCCGGCGAGCCTGAAATCCTCGTAGCGGAAGTCGAAGATCGAGCGCACCTCGGGATTGATCTCCATCCGCGGCAGCGGGCGCGGGGCGCGGCCGAGCTGCTCGCGCGCCTGCTCGACATGGTTGGCGTAGAGATGCGCGTCACCCAGCGTGTGGACGAAGGCGCCGGGGCGGAGCCCGGTCACCTGCGCCATCATCTGCGTGAGGAGCGCATAGGACGCGATGTTGAAGGGCACGCCCAGGAAGATGTCGGCCGAGCGCTGGTAGAGCTGGCAGGAGAGCCGGCCGTCCGCGACGTAGAACTGGAACAGGCAATGGCAGGGCGGCAGCGCCATGCGGTCGATGTCGGCGGGGTTCCACGCCGAGACGATCAGCCGGCGCGAATCGGGGTTGCGGCGGATCTCCTGCTCGACCCAGGCGATCTGGTCGATCGCGCCGCCGTCGGGCGTCCGCCAGGAGCGCCACTGGCGGCCGTAGACCGGCCCGAGATCGCCGTTGCCGTCGGCCCATTCGTCCCAGATCGTGACGCCGACGGCGTTCAGCGTGCGCACGTTGGTGTCGCCGGCGAGGAACCAGAGCAGCTCGTGGATGATCGACTTCACGTGCAGCTTCTTCGTCGTCGCCAGCGGGAAGCCGTCGGCGAGGTCGAAGCGCATCTGGTGGCCGAACACGGAGAGCGTCCCGGTCCCGGTCCGGTCGGATTTCCGGGTGCCTTCGGAGAGCACGCGCGCGAGGAGGTCGAGATATTGCCGCATGGGGCGACCCTTAGACGATTCCGCCGGCTCGCGCGCCGCAGGCCCTTCAATTCGCCGATTCCATCCCCTATATTCAGTCGTGCCGGTCGCACCGGCTATGGCGATAAATGGTCTGTGGAATAAGCCTTTCGGACCCGGGGGCGGTACCCGGCGCCTCCACCATGAACGGTGACGCGATCACCGCTGATGATGGGGGCGAAATAGGCTCGACGAGGGTGTAAAGACAGCGCTTTCGCCCGGCATGGTACCGCCGTTATCGGACCGAACAATAGTTGCCAACGACAACTATGCTGAGGCTCGCCTCGCTGCGTAATGCAGCGTGACGGCTTCGAATAAAGCCCTGGGCCGTTAGCACGGTTCAGGCGGGGTCAGGAGGCGCCTGGCAACAGAAGCCTCCACTTCCTTCCTTATTGCCGCTCCCCCCTCTGCTGCCGTTGCGCGGCCGGGGTCCACGTTCTAGGTTCTGCCGCGATGACCCAGGATCTCATCCGTTACGATGTCCTCGCGCAGGACGCGCTGCGCGGCGTGGTGCAGAAGGTTCTCGCCGAGGTGGCGCAGACCGGGCTGCCGGGCGAGCACCATTTCTTCGTCACCTTCCGGACCCACGACCCGGGCGTGCGCGTGTCGTCGCGGCTGCGCGAGAAGTACCCGCAGGAGATGACCATCGTCCTGCAGCACCAGTTCTGGGACCTGATCGTCGGCGAGACCGCCTTCGAGGTCGGCCTCTCCTTCAACGGGATCCCCGAACGGCTCCACATCCCGTTCCGGGCGATCGTGGCCTTCGTCGACCCGCATGCGAGCTTCGGCCTGAAGTTCGACGCCCACGCCGCCGGCGAGGGCGAGGGCGCCGAGGAGGCGACCGGCACGGAGCTCGTCGCCGCCGGCGCGCCCGAGCCGGAAGCCGACGTCATCGACGACGAGCGCCCGGCCGCCGGTGCCGCCGGTGCCGACGTCGTCTCCCTCGATTCCTTCCGCAAGAAGAACAGCTGAGGGCGCGCGGGCGCCCCGCTCTTGCGCCCGCCCCGCTCTTGCGCGCGGCGCCGGGTAATGGGAAATGCGGCCCGCAAGAACCGTAGAGTCTCCAGCCAGGGCAGTCCCATGAGCACGCGCACCGAAACCGATTCCTTCGGACCCCTCGAGGTCCAGGCCGACCGCTATTGGGGTGCGCAGACCCAGCGCTCGCTGCAGAACTTCCGGATCGGCGGCGAGACCATGCCGGTGCCGCTCGTCCGCGCGCTCGGCATCGTCAAGCGTGCCGCGGCGATGGCGAACCGGGATCTCGGCCTCCTCGACGCCGCCCGCGCCGAGGCGATCGCCGGCGCCGCCCAGGAGGTGATCGACGGCCGCATGAACGACCATTTCCCGCTGGTCGTCTGGCAGACGGGCTCCGGCACCCAGACCAACATGAACGCCAACGAGGTGATCTCCAACCGGGCGATCGAGATCCTCGGCGGCGCGATGGGCTCCAAGAAGCCCGTCCACCCCAACGACCACGTCAACATGAGCCAGTCGTCGAACGACACCTTCCCGACGGCCATGCACATCGCGGCCGCCGAGCAGATCGTCCACAATCTGGTGCCGGCGCTGCAGCACCTGCGCAACGCGCTCAGCGTCAAGGCGAAGGCCTTCGCCCCCATCATCAAGATCGGCCGGACGCACACCCAGGACGCCACGCCGATCACGCTCGGCCAGGAATTCTCCGGCTACGTCGCGCAGCTCGACTACGGCATCCGCCGCGTGAAGCAGGGCTGCGAAGACCTTTTCGAGCTCGCCCAGGGCGGCACCGCCGTCGGCACCGGCCTCAACAGCCATCCGGACTTCGCCCACGGTTTCGCCGAGAAGGTGGCGGAGATCACCGGCCTCCCCTTCCGCACCGCGCCGAACAAGTTCGAGGCGCTCGCCGCCCACGACGCCTACGTCTACGCGCACGGCGCGCTCAACACGGTGGCGGTGTCGCTCTTCAAGATCGCGAACGACATCCGGCTTCTCGGCTCGGGGCCGCGCTCCGGCCTCGGCGAGCTGATCCTGCCGGAGAACGAGCCGGGCTCCTCCATCATGCCGGGCAAGGTCAACCCGACCCAGTCGGAGGCGCTCACCATGGTCTGCGTGCAGGTCATGGGCAACCACACGGCCATGACGGTCGCCGGCAGCCAGGGCCATTTCGAGCTCAACGTCTACAAGCCCGTGATGGCCTACAACATGCTGCAGTCGATCCGGCTCTTGGCCGACGCGGCCGTCTCCTTCGCCGACAATTGCGTCGTCGGCATCGAGGCGAACGAGGCGCGCATCAGCGAGCTGGTGGGCCGCTCGCTGATGCTCGTCACGGCGCTTGCCCCGAAGATCGGCTACGACAACGCGACCACCGTCGCCAAGACCGCGCACAAGAAGGGCACCACCCTTCGGGAGGAGGCGGTCGGGCTCGGCTTCGTCACCGAGGACGAGTTCGACGAGGTCGTCCGTCCCGAGCTGATGATCAGCCCGCGGTAGCGCCCGATGGCGGACGCGCCGATCAACCTCCGCCAGGCGCGCAAGCGCCGCGCGCGCGAGGAGCGCGAGAAGGAGGCGGCCGCGAACCGCACCCGGTTCGGCCTGAGCCGCGCCGAGCGCGATCGGAGCGCGGCCATGGACGCGCTCGAGGAGCGGCGACACGAGGCGCACAGGCTCGGCCCCGGCGCCCCCACCCCCGACGGCCGCCATACCCGCGACGACCCGGACTGAGGAGCCCGGAGCAACCTTGCGCAAGCGATCGGTGAACCTCCGCGGCCACGCCACCAGCGTTTCGCTGGAGGACGCCTACTGGGCGGAGCTCAAGCGCATGGCGAGCGCCGAGGGCATCACCGTCACGGCGCTCATCGGCCGCATCGACGAGGCGCGCGGCGAGGAGAACCTCTCGTCCCGCCTGCGCCTCGCAGTCCTCGACGACCTCCGCACCCGCGTCGCGCGGCTCGAGGCGGAGCGGGCGGAGCGCGGGCCGGCGTGACGGACTGCCCCCCGCCCCGCCCCCTGTCGTCATCGCCGGACTTGATCCGGCGATCCACAAGCAGCGCCGCCCCTGCGGCACGGCCGCACTGGATGCCCGCGTCCAGCCCGGGCAGGATGACCGAACGGGAGGAGCCGCAGATGATCGACAGCACCCCCCCGGCCCCACACTCTGTCGTCATCGCCGGACTTGATCCGGCGATCCAGGCAACGCCACGCCTGCTGGATGCCCGGGTCAAGCCCGGGCATGACGACAGTGTGCGCGCAGGCGCAGAGCGACAATGTGCCGGGAAGGGCAGAACACCAGCGTTCAGGGAGGCGAGGTGACGGACCAGTCAAGCACCGGCGCTTCCAAGCCTGAACCGCCCTCGCCCCACCCCCTGTCGTCATCGCCGGACTTGATCCGGCGATCCAGGCAGCGCCACCCTTGTGGCACGGCCGCACTGGATGCCCGGGTCAAGCCCGGGCATGACGACAGTGGGTGTGGAAACGCGGACCATCCGCCGTATCCGCACCACGCGAAACGGCACAACCTTTAACCTCCCCCTCGCGGGGAGGTCGAAAGCGGCGGAGCCGCTTTCGGGAGGGGGGCGCGGCGCCTCCGCTTCCCCGGAAGCCCGATCGATTCTCGGCCCCGAGAGCGACAGGCGCTCGTCCCGCAGCACGGTCCAGCCCCCTCCCGCCCCACCCGCTGTCGTCATCGCCGGACTTGATCCGGCGATTCAGGCAGCGCCACCCCTGCGGCACGGCCGCACTGGATGCCCGCGTCGAGCCCGGGCAGGACGACAGAACGGGAGGAGCCGCAGGTGGCCGACCGCACCGCCCCCGCCCCACACTCTGTCGTCATCGCCGGACTTGATCCGGCGATCCACAAGCAGCGCCACCCAGCGGCACGGCCGCACTGGATGCCCGCGTCGAGCCCCGGCAGGATGACAGAGCGGGAGGAACCGCAGACGTTCGACCACACCGCCCCCGCCCCGCCCCCTGTCGTCATCGCCGGACTTGATCCGGCGATCCAGGCAGCGCCACCCCCGCGGCACGGCCGCACTGGATGCCCGGGTCGAGCCGGGGCAGGACGACAGTGCGAGAGGAAACGCAGCTGATCGACCGCACCGCCCCCGCCCCACCCCCTGTCGTCATCGCCGGACTTGATCCCGCGATCCAGGCAGCGCCTCCTCCGCGGCACAGCCGCACTGGATGCCCGGGTCAAGCCCGGGCATGACGACAGAGCGGGAGGAGCCGCAGACGTTCGACGGCACCGCCCCCGCCCCACCCCCCTGTCGTCATCGCCGGACCTGATCCGGCGATCCAGGCAGCGCCACCCCCGCGGCACCGCCGCACTGGATGCCCGGGTCGAGCCCGGGCATGACGACAGAGCGGGAGGAGCCGCAGACGTTCGACGGCACCGCCCCCGCCCCACACTCTGTCGTCATCGCCGGACTTGATCCGGCGATCCACAAGCGCCACCCCTGCGGCACGGCCGCACCGGAATCGCCAGAACGCCGATCGCCTCGTGTCACCGCGCCATCAGCGCGAACGCGCCCCAGCCCAGGTATTCGCGCGTGTACGCGGCGTAGCGTACGGGTTCCGAGGTCAGCTGAGCCCGAACCTCCTTCGCGAAATCGTCGTCCGGATTGCCATCCAGCCACCGGCGCATCGTGAGCCACTTGGCCGCCTCGTACCTGTCCCAGCTATCCTGGTCTGCGAGCACCATTTCCACGACGTCGTAGCCGAGCCTGCCGAAGGACGCGAGAAGCTCCGGAAGCGTGAGAAAGTCGGCGACCGAACCGGCAAGGCATCCCTTCGCAACGTCTTCCGTCGGCGGCACGCGCAGCCAGTACGGCTCGCCGACGAGGATGATCCCTCCGGTGTGGAGGCTCTGCGCCAGGAGTTCGATGGTGCCGGCGACGCCACCGCCGATCCAGGTGGCACCGAGGCAGGCTGCCACACCGACCTTCTCGTCGGCCACATGGCCGGCAGCGTCGCCGTGGATGAATTCGACGCGATCGGCGACCCCGAGCTCTTCGGCGCGCAGCTTCGCCTGCTCGGTGAACAACCGGCTCATGTCGATGCCGGTGCCGCCGATCCCGTGATCGCGCGCCCAGGTGCACAGCATCTCGCCCGAACCGCTGCCGAGGTCCAGCACACGCGTCGCCGGTTCCAGGCGCAATGCCGCGCCGAGCGTGGCGAGCTTTTCCGGTGTGAACGGGTTGTGGATGCGGTGCGCGCTCTCGGTGACGTTGAAGATCCGGGGAATGTCCACTGCAGACTCGCCTTTCGCGCCTGGACCGTCTCCGTGAACCGGAAACGGCCCGAACCACCTACTGCAGCGCCGGGGCCGGGAGCGGCTCCTCCAGCGCACGGAGAAGGGCGTTCGGCAGTGCGGGCGCCGGGTCCGCGGGCCGCGCCCGCGAGCTTTCCTGGCGCGGCGGCGGCGGTTCCGGCGCAGGCTGAGATGCGGGCGCCTCCTGCGCCGCCCGGCGCGCTTCGGCCTCCGCCTCCGCTTCGGCCTCGGCCTCCCGGCGCCGCGCCTCCGCCTCCTCCGCTTCGCGCTTCTGGCGGGCCGTCTCCTCCCGCTGCAGCCGCATCTGCCGCATCAGCCGGTCGCGCTCGGCGATCTCGCTCTGGAGCTTCTCGACCCGCTCCACCTCGCGCTCGAAGGCGCGCACCGTGAGGAACCCGAGCAGCGGCGTCACGTCGAGGCTGCGCGTCGGCTCCATGACGGGCCCGCGGAAGGAGAGCCCCACCTCCGGATCGGCGCCCGTCACCTTCTCCGTGCCCGGATCGACCTTCAGCGACCAGTCGCTGGCGATCTCCATTCCATCGAGGTCGAGGCTCGCGCTCCCGAGCACCGTCGCGCTCTCCGCATCGACGGAGAGCGTCGAGACGCGCACGATGCCGGACGACACGGAGAAGGATCCGGTGGCGCGTTCGAAGGCCAGCGTCCCGGCATCGAGATGGCCTTCGAAGGCGGCCTGCACGGCGTCGCGCTCGAGGTCCAGCCCGGCATCGGCGGCGCGGATGACGGAGCCGAAGGCGAGCGGGTTGATGCCGCGCACCAGTCCGTCGGCGAGCGTGAACGAGCCGCTCCCGGACAGGCTCGCGACCAGCCCCGCCAGCGAGCGGCCGGTTCCGTTCATCTCGAAGGCGAGGTCGAGCGCTCCGGTTGCGACCGGGCGGCCCTCGGGACGCCAGATCACCTCCTCCAGCCGGGCGCCGCGAAGCGCTGCGCGCAGGGCGACGTCCGCCTCGCCGTTGCTGAGCGCGGCCGTCATGGCGCCGTCCAGCATGCCGCCGGCGAACTCGCCGCGCACCGTGTCGAGCGCGAGCCGCCCGTTGCCGTAGACGAGCGCGAAGCTCGCGTTCCGGGCCGGATCGCCGACGCCGAGGTCGAGCGTCTCGGCCGACACCTTCACGTCGAGGGCGAGGCCGGCGGGGATCGCCGCCGCGAACGGCGCATCCGGCCAGGCGGCGTCGCCACGCGCGACGCGGGTGCCGGCGATGATCCCGGACAGGACCGGGACGGACGCCGAGCGCACGCCGAGATCGCCCGTGATCCGCAGCCCGTCGCGCGACCGGAGCGTGAGGCTGCCGGTGACGGGCTCGCCCTCGACGCTGGCGGAGGCGAGGGCGAGGTCGAGCGCGCCCGGCGCCGCCGAGAGCCGGCCCGACAGGGCGAGCGCGTGGCCCTCGCCCAGGCCCGGCAGCGCCAGCCCGCCGAGAAGGAGAAGGGGATCCACGTCCTCGCTGCTGAGGGTGAGGTCGCCGCCGAGGCGCGGCACGCCGGCCTCGATCTTGCCCGTGCCGTCGAACTCGAAGCCGACATTCGCCACCTCGCCGCGGACCGAAACCGTGCTCTCTTCGGCAAGCGGGCCGTCGAGGCGGATGGCGAGCCGGGCCGGGCCGCTGCCAGCGACCGGCACGGGCGAGAAGCCGAGCTGGCGGAGGAGGCGGGCGCTGTCGTCGCTCACCGCCAGCACGTCCGCCCGGCCGAGCCAGCTTGCGGGGCTCCCGACCGAGCCTTGGCCGCCGAAAGTCGCGGTGAGGCGCGTCCCGGCGAAGGTGCCGACGACGTCGCCCGCCACCGCGCCCTTCTCCGCCTGCCCGGCCGTCATGGTGAGTTCCGCATCGAGCGGCGTCAGGCTCGGCGCGACGGCGGCGAAGCGGCCGACCGCCGCGCTCTCGGGCAGGAGGTCGCGCAGGAAGGCGACCGCGCCGGCGAGGTCCTCGGCCTTCACGCTCGCATCGAAGCGGCCGGAGGGGTCGCCGAACGGATCGCTGATGCGGCCGCGCGCCGTGACGCTCGCGCCGGCGAGATCGCGGATCGACAGGCGGCGCAAATCGAGGCCGTTCGCCTCCAGCGAGGCGTCGATGGCCACCGCGCTCGCCTCGACGCGGCCGGCGACGACCTTGTCCGCCTTCAGGTTCACGATCATCTGGTCGACCGCGCCGGTGGCGATCGTGCCGCCGCCGAAGAGGTCCACCAGCGCCCGGGCGCGGTCGAGGTCGAGCCGGTCGGCGCTGAGGTCGACGGCCACGAAGGCCTGGTCGGTGCGCTGGAACTCGCGCCTGGAGAGCGAGCCGCGCACCGTCCCGCCGCCGAAATTCGCGACGATCGCGCGCGCCTGGCGCGACAGCGGCTCGAGCGAGACATCGGCCTCGACCGTGAAGCCGTCGAGGCGCGCGGCCCTTCCGCCGCCGCCGCCGCGCCACCACGCGGCGAGCGCCGCGGGGCGCTGCGCGTCGATCTTCGCATGGCCGCTGAAGCTTGATGCGGCGCCGACGCGCAGTGCGCCGGCGACATCGAGGCGGGTCTCGCCGGGCAGCATCGCGGACAGCACGTCGATCCGCCAACCATCTGGCATGGTTGAGAAATCCGCGCCGATCGCCTGGATGACGCTGCCGCCGACCACCATCCCCCGCACATCCACCCGCGCCGTCCCCCCCACCCCCGCCACCGGAATCCGCTGGACGAGGGCTACGAGCGCCCCGATTGCGCGTTCGATGGAGACGGTCTGGCCGACCTCGCCCGCAAGCGCCCGGTCCACGTCGATCTGGCGTGCTTCCAGGGCGACGTCGAAGCTCGGCGACACCCCGATCTCGAACTGCGCCCTCCCGGTCGCCGTGATCGGCCGGTCGGGGGGCCCGTAGCCGATCTGAAGCTCCGGCAGCGCCAAGGCCTCTGGCGTCAGCTCGAACTCGGATTCCAGCCGGAGCGGAGACCACGGGGACGGCGCTCCCTCGGCGGCCAATCCGGCGAGCGCGAGCGTTCCCGAATAGACCGGCAGTTCGCCGGGCATCGCTTCGAGCGATCCGTTCAGCGTCAGCGTCAGCGGCAGACGGGCGGGGGCGATGGTCACGGAGATGGGCACGCGACCCTCGGTGAACCGTCCCGCCGCCAGCCGTGCCGTGAACGGCTGTCCGTCGAGGACGAAACCGGCATCGATCCGCCCCGGGCCGGTGAGCGCCTGCGCCTGCATCACGCCGTTCAGGGCGGCAAGATGCCACGACCGCCCGACGCGGCTGTCATGGATGTCGGCCGTGCCTTCCACGATCTCGACTTCGGCGAGCGAGATGCGGTTCGGGTCGAACCCATCTCCAAAGCCGATGCGCTCCGTCTCGGTGTCCGCGAGATAGGCGAGATCGAACCGGAACTGCGGCCGTTCCAGACGCATCTGGAGGATGTTGATCTCGCCTCGCAGGAGGGCCGCGAGTTCGATCTCGGCGCGGAAACGCTCGATCGTCACCTCCGGCATCTCCGGATCGCCGATCCGGATGTCCGTGAAGTTCACGACAGGGGTCGGCAGGAGGCGCAGATCCGCCTTTCCGGCGACCGTTACCGGCTGACCGACGACGGCGGAGACCTGATTCTCGAAGGTCCGCCGGTAGGCCGTCCAGTCGACGAGGAACGGCGCGATAAGCGCCGTGAACAGCACGACGATGATGGCGATGCCGAACCCGATATAGATCCTGTTCAGAACGCTCCTCCGTGTCCGTCAGAGCCGAACGACCTTGCCCGGGTTCATGATGTTGCGGGGATCGAGCGCCTTCTTGATCGCACGCATCACGTCGAGGGCCGGGCCGAGCTCGTATTCGAGGTAGTCCATCTTGCCCTGCCCGACGCCGTGCTCGCCCGTGCAGGTGCCGTCCATCGCGATCGCGCGTTCCGCGAGCCGGCCGAGGAGCGTCTCGACCGCCCGCACCTCCTCCGTGTCGTCGGTGTCGACCAGGACCGAGAGATGGAAGTTGCCGTCGCCCACGTGTCCGACGATCGGCGCGATCAGGCCGAGCCGTTCGCAATCCGCGCGGGCCTCGGCAACCGCCTCGGCGAGGCGCGAGATCGGGACGCAGACGTCGGTGGCGAGCACGCTGCCGCCCGGACGGAGCGTGCGCACGGCCCAATAGGCGTCATGGCGGGCCTGCCAGAGCCGGTTCCGGTCTTCCTCGCGCGTCTCCCAGCGGAAGTTCCCGCCGCCGTGCTCGGACGCGATCTCGCCGAAGACCTCGGCCTGCTCGGCGACGCCGGCTTCCGTCCCGTGGAATTCGAGGAACAGGGTCGGCCGCTCCGGCAGGTCCAGTTTCGAATAGAGGTTGCACGCGCGGACCTGCAACTCGTCCATGAGCTCGATCCGCGCCACCGGCAATCCGTACTGGATCGTGGCGATGACGGTGTTGCACGCATCCTGGACGGACGGGAAGCTACAAACCGCCGCGGATATCGCCGGCGGCAGGCCGTGCAGGCGGAGCGTCAGCTCCGTTATGATCCCGAGCGTTCCCTCCGAGCCCACCAGGAGGCGCGTGAGATCGTAGCCCGCGGAGGTCTTCTTCGCGCGCCGTGCGGTCCGGATGAGCGTCCCGTCGGCCATGACTGCCGTGACGTTCACCACGTTGTCTTTCATGGTCCCGTAGCGGACGGCATTCGTGCCCGAGGCGCGCGTCGCCGCCATGCCGCCGATGCTCGCGTCCGCACCCGGGTCGATCGGGAAGAACAGGCCGTGCTCGCGCAGTTGCCGGTTGAGATCCTTCCGGGTGATACCCGCCTCGACGACCACGTCGAGGTCCTCGGGATGAACAGCCAGGACCCGGTTCATGCGCGAGAGATCGATGCTGAGCCCGCCGGCGGGCGCATTGAGATGGCCTTCCAGCGACGAGCCGGTCCCGAACGGGATGATGGGCACGTCGTGCGCGGCGCAGAGACGGACCGCCTCCACCACGTCTGCGCCCGATTCCGCGAACAGCACCGCATCGGGCGGCTGGTTCGGTATCCAGGTCGTGGTATGGCCGTGCTGTTCGCGCACGGCGGTGGAGGTCGCGAGCCGCTCGCCGAACCGCTCCTTCAGGCGAAGGAGCGCGGTTCCGATGCCGCTTTCGTTCCGCGCCAGGGCAGAAACCGCTCGCATTCCCCTCACCCGTCCGAGCCCGCTCTCGTTGCGGCGACACTATCAAAATGCTTCACAGCGCCAAAGTGACAGAAAGGCAAGGCGAAATCGGGGTCCGCTCATGACTGCCACTTCCGCTCCGTTCCGGTCTTCCGTCATGTCCGTCGAGGAGGGCTGGATCGACTACAACGGCCACATGAACGTCGCCTACTACGTGCTGCTGTTCGATCGCGTCGTGGACCAGGCGTTCGCGACCATCGGGCTTGGCCCCGAATACGTCCGTGCGCGCGCGTTGTCCTATTTCACGGTCGAGCTGCACGTCTGCTATCTGCGCGAGCTCACCGCGCATGCGCCGGTGATCGGGACCGCCCAGCTCCTCGGCCATGACGACAAGCGCATGCGGCTCTACCTTGAGCTGACCCACGCTGAGGAGGGCTGGGTCGCCGCGTCGGCCGAGGAGCTCTTCCTCCACGTCGACCTCACGAGCCGACGGGCCGCGCCCTTTCCCGCCGATATCCGAGCTCGCCTGACGGCGATGCAGGCAGCGCACGCGGCGCTTCACTGGCCGGAGCGCGCTGGCCGGCCGATCCGCCTCGAACCCTGAGACGCGTTCCGCGCGGGCGTCCAGCCGCGACCAGGCGCGGAGCCTCAGCCTTACCGGATGGCCCAGGCGCCCACCAGCGGGCCCTCGGGGCCGGCTACCGGATCGGCTTCCGGCAGGGCGAGCTTCGCAATGGCGTGCTCGGCTTCCGGGATCGGGATGTCACCGGGACGGACGATCGCCCCGCTCTGCCCGGGAGGATAGGCTCCGACCACCGCGAAATCCGGGCTCGCAGCAGACAGCCGCCGGTGACCTGTTCCGGCCGGCAGCACGAGAACGTCGCCTGCCGTGAAATCCAGGGCGACGCCGGTTTCCCCTCCCAGGCCGATTTCCGCCGAGCCGGCGACGCAGCCGAGCACCTCGTGTCCGCTCACGTGGAAGTGCCAATAGTCGTAGAGGCCGTTCAGCCACCCGTTCCCCCAGCCGTTCCGGTGGAAGAGCGCCTGGCAAGCGCTCGGGCTCCGCAGGTCGGGAGCGAGCCCGCCGCGATAGCGGACGGCCGGAAGGGCACTGTTGGGAATCTCGCCCCACGGAGCGAGCCGGATCAGGTCTGCCGGCGATAGCCGTTCGCATTCCATTGCGTCCATGATGTCCCGAGCTCTCCGCGAGCATCCTTGCGTCAGAACGGCGCTTCCGCGGCTGTCGTTCCTCCCGCTCGTTTGCTCCGGCAGACGCTCCAAAGCAGCCGCGGCAAATTTTTTTCATGATTCGTGAACTGCAGGACGGAACTGAGCGCTTTGCCGGCTCTTATCCATGCAAATCGCATGGTGTCACGGCTAATGGCCGGGGCGCGGCGGTTTCACGGCTCGGATGTACCTGAGCGACACTGAGCAACAGAAAACAACTGCGGGAGATTGACATGACGAGCAGACTCCTGGCGGGCACCGCGATCGCCTGCCTCCTGGCCACCGGCGCGCTGGCGGCCGAGCCGGCCCATTCCGACTCCTCCTTCCAGATGGCGCAGGCCACCACGCCCCCGGCGGGCAGCGACACGGGCGGAGCGGCGACGATGCCTCCGGCCGGCGGAGCCGACACCTCCGCGCCGAGCGGCGACGCGGCGACCACCCCGCCGGCCGGCGGAGCCGATACGTCCGCGACCGGCGGCGCGAGCACGGCCGGCGGCGCGACCGACACCACAACGACCGACACGACGACGGGCGGCGCGACCGACACGACCACCACGACCGGCGGAATGGGCGGCGCGACCGACACGACCACGACCGACGCTGCGGGCGGCGCCAGCGACCCGGCCACCACCACCACCGGCGCGGCCGGCGGCGCGGCCGACACCACCACCACGACCGGCGGCATGGGTGGCGCGACCGACACGACGACCACCACGACCACCACGACGGATTCCCCGGCGACCGGCACCGACATGGCGACCTCGACGGGCGGCACCACGCCCATCGACAGCGCGTGGGTCACCGAGCAGGCCGAGAACCAGTGGCGCGCCAGCGACTATATGGGCAAGGACGTCTACAATCGCGAGGACGAGGACATCGGCGAAGTGACCGACCTCATCCTCGACGAGGAAGGCGGCATTTCGGCCATCGTCGTCGGCGTCGGCGGCTTCCTCGGCATCGGGCAGAAGAACGTCGCGATCGCCTACGACGCGGTCGAAATCCAGCGCGACGAGCAGCAGGAAGCCAAGCTCGTGGTGGACGGCAACAAGGACATGCTCGAGAACGCTCCGGAGTTCATCGACAAGGAGCAGCAGCGGCGTGAGGCCGACGCTGCCACCGGCGGCGCCGGCATGACCGGCGGCGGCATGACGGGCGGCGGCATGGGTTCGCCCAATCCGGCCGCTCCGGCGGGCGCAAACCCGCAATAATCGAGACGAAAGACTCCTCCCTTCGACCACTAGGGCCCGCAGAGATGCGGGCCCTTTTTCTTAGGCCGCGGCATTCGCCGCCGCACCTTCATTGCGTGCAGCCGACGCCGCCGCCATATGGGCGATCGGATGGCCGCGGACCGGCGCCCCTCGCAAGGTGCATCCCGTTGCCCTATTGTTCCGAAAAGGCGATTCGAAGCTCCATGTCCGAACCGGCCCGACGTTCCGATCCGACCCGGTCCGACTTGGCTCCTGCGCAAGGCGGGATTGCCGCGCGCGCGCTGGCCGCCCGCGGCACTCCCTATCTCGCCGGTCTCAATCCGGAGCAGCGCGAGGCCGTGGAGCAAACCGACGGGCCGCTGCTTGTCCTGGCCGGCGCAGGCACCGGCAAGACGCGGGTGCTCACGACGCGGATCGCCCACATCCTCTCGTCAAACCGCGCCTTCCCGTCCCAGATCCTCGCCGTCACCTTCACCAACAAGGCCGCCCGCGAGATGAAGACGCGGATCGCCGGCCTGATCGGTGAGGGCATGGCCGAGGGCATGCCCTGGCTGGGGACGTTCCATTCGATCGGCGTACGGATCCTGCGCCGCCACGCGGAACTCGTCGAGCTCCGCTCCGACTTCACCATTCTCGACACCGACGATCAGATCCGCCTCCTGAAGCAGATCCTCCAGGCCGCGAACATCGACGAGAAGCGCTGGCCGGCGCGCCAGCTCGCCACCGCGATCGACGGCTGGAAGAATCGCGGCCTTTCGCCCGAGAAGGTGCCGGACGGCGAGGCCTACGCCTACGCGAACGGCAAGGCGCGCGAACTCTATTCCGAGTACCAGAAGCGGCTGAAGACGCTGAATGCGGCCGATTTCGGCGACCTCCTGACCGAGTGCCTCCGCCTGTTCCGCGAGCGCCCGGACGTGCTCGCCGAATTCCAGCGGCGTTTCCGCTATCTGCTGGTCGACGAGTACCAGGACACGAACGTCGCCCAGTATCTCTGGCTGCGGCTCCTCGCGCAGGGCAACCGCAACATCTGCTGCGTCGGCGACGACGACCAGTCCATCTACGGCTGGCGCGGCGCGGAGGTGGACAACATCCTCCGCTTCGAGCGCGACTTCCCCGGCGCCAAGGTGATCCGGCTCGAACGGAACTACCGCTCCACGGGCCACATCCTCGCCGCCGCTTCGGGGCTGATCGCGCACAACGAGGAGCGGCTCGGCAAGACGCTCTTCACCGACACCGCCGATCCCGGCGAGAAGGTTGCCGTCACGTCGGCGTGGGACTCCTCGGAGGAAGCGCGCGCGATCGGGGAGGACATCGAGCGGCTGCAGCGGCAGGGGCATTCGCTCGACGAGATGGCGATCCTCGTGCGCGCCTCGTTCCAGATGCGCGAGTTCGAGGACCGCTTCGTCACGCTCGGCCTCAACTACCGCGTCATCGGCGGACCGCGCTTCTTCGAGCGGCTCGAGATCCGCGACGCGCTAGCCTATCTCCGCGCCACCGTGAACCCGGCCGACGACCTCGCCTTCGAGCGGATCGTCAATACGCCGAAGCGCGGGCTAGGCGCCGCCACCCTTCAGCTCATCCACGCCTATGCCAGGCGCCGCGGCATACCGCTGATGGCGGCGGCGGCCGAGCTCGTGCTGACCGAGGAGCTGAAGCCGAAGGCGCGGCAGGCGATCGGCGACCTGCTGCGCAGCTTCGAACGCTGGGCGTCGCTCATCCCGCACACGCCGCACACCGATCTCGCCGAAACCGTCCTCGAGGAATCCGGCTACACCGAAATGTGGCAGCTCGACCGTTCCGCCGAAGCGCCCGGGCGGCTCGAGAACCTCAAGGAACTCGTCAACACGTTGGGCGAGTACGAGTCGCTCGCGGGTTTCCTCGAGCACGTTTCCCTGGTGATGGATTCCGATCGCGGCGAGGCCGGCGAGGCCGTCTCCATCATGACGCTCCATTCCGCGAAGGGCCTCGAATTCGACACCGTCTACCTGCCCGGCTGGGAGGAAGGCCTCTTTCCGCACCAGCGCGCACTCGACGAGAACGGCCGGGCGGGTCTCGAGGAGGAGCGGCGGCTCGCCTATGTCGGGCTGACACGCGCGCGCCGGCGCGCTGCGATCTGGTTCGTCTCGAACCGGCGGGTCCACGGCCTGTGGCAATCGACGGCACCCTCGCGCTTCCTCGACGAGCTTCCGGAAGCGAACGCGGAGGTGTCGGAGCCGGCGAGCTACGGCGGCTATGGCAGCGGCGCGCCCTACTACGGCACGTCCCGCTTCGACACCATGGCGCCGTTCGGCTCCAGCTACCGCACGCCGGGCTGGCAGCGCGCGCAGGCGAACCGGGACACCGCCGATCCCCGAAAGCGTACCGGGCGGCAGGCGGTGACGATCGAGGGGGAGCTGGTCGCGAAGAGCGTGATCGGGGGGGAGAGCCGGTTCGGGCTCGGCGAGCGCGTCTTCCACCAGAAGTTCGGGCCCGGGACGATCCGTGCCGTGGACGGCAACAAGCTCACGGTGGACTTCGACAAGGCCGGCCAGAAGCGCGTCGTGGACAGCTTCGTGGAAGCGGCGTGACCGGCTAGATAGCCCGGGCTCCCAGGGTTTCCATCTTCGCCAGCCAGGCCCCCCGGCCCTTGCCGTCCTTCGCCGCGACCATGCCGACGAGGCTCTCGCGGACCGGCTTGATGCCGCAGAACTTCAGGATGTTGCGCTCGAAGCTCTTCAAGCTGTACGCGCCGAAGTACCAGCGATAGACGAGCGCCGGCATGCCCATGGTGACGACGACCCGGGCCGAGCGGCCCTTCAGCCGCTGCTGCCAGTCGGTGCCGGCAACCTCGCCCGAAATGGCGAAGCCGGGCCTCAGCGCCTGTTCCAGGAAACCTTTCAGGAGCGCCGGCATGGCGCCGAGCCAGAGCGGGTAGACGAAGACGAGGTGCTCGGCCCAGGCAATGTCGTCCTGCGCGAGCAGGATCGCCTCGGGTGCGGTGCGGTCATGCCATTCCGACTGCGTTCGCAGCAGCGGGAAGTCGAGCTCGGCGACCTCGATCCGTCGGACCTTGTGCCCCCCGGCCTCGGCGCCCTTCGCGTAGGCGCCCGCGAGCGCCCGGCAGAACCGGTCCGGGCTCTGGTCAGGGTGGCCCTGGATGATCGTGATCCGCTTCTGCATGGATGGATTCGTCCCGCCAATAGTGCCCCGACGCTAAGACTGCCGGGAGCGATCTGCCGGGTCGTTGCGGAATCGCAAGGTAAGTCCGGAACGCCCGCGCCACGCAGCCCGATTCGCTGCCGGTGGAAGTGTGGGAAAGGCCCCCGCAATGATGCTATGGCGTGCCGCATGACCGTCAGAGCGACCTTGACCGCCGCATTTCCCGAGGCGCGGCGCATCTCCGAATTCCTCGACCGCGACTTCGGGCAGGACGGCGTCCCGGTTTCCCTCGACGAGGGCCCCGGCGGCCGGTGGTCGGTCGACGCCTATTTCGACCGCGACGACGCGGATGAGGTCGCCGACGAAATCAGGGACCGCCTCGGTGCGGACGCGTTCGGCGCGCCACTGGAGGCGATCGTACTGCCGGAGACGGACTGGATCGCCGAAGGCCTGAGAGCGCTGCAGCCGGTCGAAGCCGGCCGATTCGTCGTCCACGGCTCGCACGACCGCGGGCAGATCCGGCGTGGACGGGTGGCCATCGAGATCGATGCCGGTCAGGCTTTCGGCACCGGGCACCACGGAACGACGGCGGGCTGTCTGACCGTGCTCGACGGGCTGATGCGCGTGCGCCGCTTCGAAAATCCGCTCGACCTGGGGACCGGCTCTGGCCTGCTCGCGATCGCGATGGCGAAGCAGCTGCGGGTGCCCGTGCTCGCAACGGACATCGACCCCGTCGCCGTGCGCGTCGCGCGCGAGAACGCCGCGCTCAACACGGTCGGGCCGCTCGTCGAGACGGCGGTCGCACCCGGCATGGCGCACCCCGCGATCCGGCGCCGCGCGCCCTTCGACCTGATCGTAGCGAACATCCTCGCCGAGCCGCTGATGCGGCTCGCCCCGGCCGTCGCCGCGGCTCTTCGTCCGGACGGGCTGCTCGTCCTTTCCGGCCTGCTGCGGCACCAGCGGGAGCGCGTCGTCGCCGCTTACGGCATGCAGGGCGTGTACTTGCGCTCCGCCCGCTTGTTCGACGGCTGGGCCGTGCTGGTGCTCGGCCGCGGACCCGACTGACGGCGCAAAGGAGAAGGCCGGGATCTGGCGGAGCCCGGCACTCACCAATCGCGCGTTCGTATCAGCGCGCCCGGCGGTCGTCCGGGCCGCATGCCGCCGGCGTCGCGAGGAGCGCGGCCTGCCGGGCGATCAGGCGCTCGGCCTCGCGGCTCCGCGCGGCCACCATCGCGTCGATGACCCGGCCGAAGAACCCGCGGGCGCGGTTGTCCCGGCGCGGAAGCGCGCCGACGAACGTCGTCGTTGTCATGGGATCCCTCTCAGGAGTGTGTGCTGTGCTTGAGGATGCAGATAGCGATGAGCGGCACTCGGCGTCAGCCGGTCTGCTGCATGGCTGACCCGGCCGTATTGCATGTGCGACTGACGAGGCGCGTAACCTGTCCGACGGCGGGCGTGCGTGCTATGAGCCGGCCATGTTCCAGAGCTTCGAAGACAAGGCCGACGGCAGCCACGGCAAGGCGCGTGCGTCGGCGCTGCGGGCCATGTTCGACCCCCTCGGCATCGACGGGTTCATCGTGCCCCGCTCCGACGAACACCAGGGCGAATACGTGCCGCCTTCGGCCGAGCGCCTCGCCTGGCTGACGGGCTTCACCGGGTCTGCCGGTACGGCGGTGGTACTGGCCGAGAAGGCGGCCATCTTCGTGGACGGGCGCTACACGGTTCAGGTCCGGGACCAGGTCGACGTCTCCGTGTTCGAACCGGTCTTCGTGATCGAGACGCCGGTATCGGCATGGCTGCGGGCGAATGCGCCGGACGGCGCCCGCATCGGCTACGATCCCTGGCTGATGACACGGGCGCAGGTCCGACAGATCGCACGCGCGCTCGAGGCCGTCGGCGGGGAAATGGTCCGCATCGACGCCAATCCGATCGATGCGCTTTGGCAGGACCGGCCCGGCCCGCCGCTCGCGGCCGCCGCTGAGCATCCGAACGACCTTGCCGGCCGGCCCGTGGCGGAGAAACTGGCGGAGATCCGCGACGCGATTCGCGAAGCCCGCGCCGACGCGGCAATCCTCACCGACCCCGCTTCGGTCGCCTGGGCCTTCAACATCCGCGGCGGGGACGTGCCGCACACGCCGCTGCCGCTCTCCTTCGCGATCCTCCACGCCGACCACCGCCCTGCCCTCTTCATCGACGGCCGCAAGCTCTCGAACGCGCTCCGCGACCGCCTCGAGGATGTCGCCGACGTGCTGGAGCCGGGCGTGTTCCGGGACGCGCTCGAGGCGCTCGGCCGCGCCCGGCGGCGCGTGCTCTACGACCCGAACGGCTCGTCCGAGGCGGTCGCCTTCTTCGTCGAGGAGACCGGCGGCGCGATCGTCGAGGGCGCCGATCCCGTCGCCCTGCCGAAGGCGAGGAAGTCCGCCGCCGAGATCGCCGGCACGCGCCGCGCCCATCTCCGCGACGGCGCTGCGATGGTGCGCTTCCTCGCGTGGCTGGAGCGCGCCGCCTCCGATGGAACGGTCACCGAGATCGCGGCCGCAGAGCGGCTGGAGACGATCCGGACGGAGATGGCGGAGGCGGACGGCGTGCCGCTCGCCGACATCGCATTCGACACGATCTCCTCGACCGGGCCGAACGGCGCGATCAACCACTACCGCGTGACGCGCCGCACCGACCGGGCACTTGCGCCGGGCGACCTCTATCTTGTCGATTCGGGCGCGCAGTACCGCGACGGCACGACCGACGTCACGCGCACCATCCTCGTCGGCAGCGCCACGCCGGAGCGTCTCGGTCTCTACCGCGACCGCTTCACGCGCGTGCTGAAGGGCATGATCGCGATCGCCACGGCGCGCTTCCCGAAGGGCACGAGCGGGGCGCAGCTCGACGCGCTCGCCCGCCACGCGCTCTGGCAGGCCGGGCTCGACTTCGACCACGGCACCGGGCACGGCGTCGGCGCCTATCTCTCCGTCCACGAGGGGCCGCAGCGGCTCGCCAAGACCGGCCACACGCCGCTCGAGCCGGGCATGATCCTGTCCGACGAGCCGGGCTATTACCTGCCCGGCGATTTCGGCATCCGGATCGAGAACCTCATCGTGGTGCGCGAGGCAGGGGCGGTCCCGGGCGGCGAACGGCCCATGCTCGGGTTCGACACGATCACGCTCGCGCCGATCGACCGGCGCCTGATCGCGCCGCGCCTGATGAACGCTGCGGAAATCGCCTGGCTCGACACCTACCACATGCGGGTGTGGGGCGCGCTGTCGGGCTGGCCCGGCCTGACGGGGGACGAACGCGCCTGGCTTGGGGCGGCCTGCCGCCCGATCGCCGGCTGATCAGCCGGCGCGCAGCCGTTCGCCGAGTTCGCGGGCGAGCGCCACCACTTCGGCAGCGGCTTTTCCTGCCGGCTCCGTCTCCATGACGGTGCGGCCCTCGCCCATGCTCGCGGCAAAGGCCACGCGGTTGCCGAGACGCGCCGCTGCCGCCGGCCCGAGGGCGGCGAGTTCGGCCATCACGGTCTCGGCCATGCTGCCGCGCGGCGGCACGCGGTTGACGACGAGCAGAGCCGGCCGCCTTTCGCGGCCGACGAGTTCGAGGGTGGCACCGCTTGCCCAAAGGTCGACGGGCGTCGGCTGGACCGGCACCACGACGAGGTCCGCCGTCTCGATCGCCGGGCGCGCCTCGAGATCGGATTTCGGCGGGGTGTCGAGGAGGACGAAATCGTGGTCGCGCGACAGCGCCCGCGCCTCGCGCTTGGCGCCCCAGCCGCTCGCGGTCCGGAACGTGATGCCGGTCCGGTCCTCTCCCAGCGAGCGCTCCCGCGCCTCGAACCATTCGCCGAGGCTGCCCTGCGGATCGACGTCGAGGATCGCGACGCGCCCGGCGCCTGTCCAGGCGACCGCGAGGTGGGCGGCGACCGTGGTCTTGCCCGACCCACCCTTCTGCTGGGCGACGGTGACGATTCGGCCGGTCATTCGAGGTACCTCGCGGAGTGCGATTGTTGCACTGCAATATGGCCCGGGCAAGCGCAAACGAAAGCGTGACCGGAGGTGCGGTTGCCGGCGCGGCACGGGCGGATAGACTTTTCGGCCCAGAAGGAGGCAGGGCCATGCTTGTTCTGACCAGGCTCCTGGCGCTCGCGGCAATGCTCGTTTCGGCCGCGCCGGCGCTGGCGCAGATGGGCAGCCAGTGCCTGGCGATGGCGCAGGCTGCGCCGCCGAGGCTCCAGGCCGCCTATTTCCGGGCGGAGGAGGCGTTCCGGCCTCGCCCGATCCCTGCGGCGGCGGAACCCGTCACCATCCGCTTCGTCGGCCATGCGACCTTCCTGATCACGACGCCAGCCGGAGTGACGATCGCGACGGACTACAGCGGCCATGCCGGGCCGGGCGTGGTGCCGCGCGTCGTCACCATGAACCTCGCCCATTCCAGCCACAACACGGCCAATCCGGATCCGCGCATCGAGCACGTGCTGCGCGGCTGGAACCCGGCCGGCGGCCGTGCCGAGCACCATCTCCAGGTCGAGGACGTGCTGATCCGGAACGTCTCCACGGACATCAGGAGCTGGGAGGCCGGCCGGGTCCCCGACGGCAACTCGATCTTCATCTTCGAGGTGGCGGGGCTCTGCATCGGCCATCTCGGTCATCTGCACCACCGGCTCGAACCCGAGGACCTCGCCTATATCGGCCAGCTCGACGTGGTGATGGTCGCGGTCGACGGCACCTACACCATGGCCCAGGACGCCGTCGTCGACACCCTCCAGGTGTTGAAGGCACGGCTCGTGCTCCCGATGCACTATTTCGGCCAGTCGACGCTGGAGCGCTTCCTCGCCACGCTCGGCGTTGCCTTCGAGGTCGAGCGCAGCCCGATGCCCGAGATCACCGTATCGACGGCCACGCTGCCGAGAACGCCGACCGCGGTCGTCCTGCCCGGATACTGAGCCGCCCGGCTGGCCGCGGCCCGAGCGATGCACTATGTCGGGGTCACCGGGCAGGCTCGCGCCTGCCCATTTTCTTTTCGCGCACCAATGGAGCCGCCGCATGCCGGAGAAGTCGCCCGCCACCGAGATCGACGCGCTCGGCGAGCTGATGGTCATCCAGAGCGCGATGCAGCGGCAGTTCCTGCGCATCATGCTGAGGCGCATGGCGAGCGACCTGCCGGCATTCGACGCGGAGATGTTCCTTGCGGAGCTGGAGCTCATGCGGGAGAGCCTGGCCGAAGGCCGCGACCGCTCCGCCATCCACGGCTTCGCGTCTGCGGAATGGCAGCGGCTCTCCGAAATGGCGCTGGAGGCGATCGCCTCGACGCGGGCGAAGCCGGAGACGCACTGAGAGGGTTTCGCGTAGGAATTGAGGCGGGCGCGCTTTCGGCACCCGCCCGCATCGGCCTCAGCCGATCATTTCGAGCACGATCCGGCGCATCTCGGCGCGCGGGATCAGGCAGGGCTCGGGCTTCCAGGCGGGATTCCGCCGGTCGGCCCGCAGGGCTGCTTCAACCGTTCCGCCCTCGATGTGCGGACTTTTCGCCCGCTCTTGGTTCGCTTTCATCTTTCAGGTTCTTTCTTCTTGCTTCGAATCCGTCCGGCCGCCGGAGCGGGTCCGGCGCGCGGCGTGACGGGCAGAATGATGTCTTGGGCGCATCGTGGGCGCGATCCGCGCCCGAATGCCTGACCAGATCAGTCGGCAGGCCGGATATGGGGCTTGTAGTTTCGATTGGCAAGGCGCGGGTCCGCCGCGCTTTGAGCAGCACAGTTGCCGCGCGGTGCGCTAAGCTCCCCGGCTCCCCGCGCATGCGACGCACAGCGCCGCCGCGGGATCGATCTCGAGACGTTTCAGCCCGATGAACGCGCCGCACTCCAGGCAGTAGCCGTACTCGCCGTCCGCCATCCGGCGAAGCGCTGCCTCGATCTGTCCACGCCGCGCTCGGCGCCTGCGGTCGGCGGCCTGAGCCATCGCCTGCCCCTGGAGAGCATCCATCCGCGACAGGCGGCCGACGCTCTGCTGGTCGAGTTCCACCGGCGCCCGATCGGCGACGGTGCTTTCCGTGCTCGCCGCCAGGTCCTCCAGTTCCGCCTCGAGGCGCGGGCCGAAGCGCCCGGCGAGGGCGCCGGGCTCCGGCTCATGATCGTTGTTCGTCACACCTTCGTCCCCGGCCTCGATCTGTAGCGCGGCAGCGACAGCCCCCAGTACAAGGCCGCGCCGCGCACGGCAAATCCCAGCGCGACGGCGGCAAGGACGGCTCCTTCACGCGAAAGGCCCGCCGCATCGAGCAGCGCGAATGCGACCGCGCCGGCGAGCGCCGCCGTCACGTAGATCTCGCGGGTCAGGATCACCGACGGCTCGTGCCCGAGCACGTCACGGATGATGCCGCCGAACGTGGCGCCGATGATGCCGAGCGCGACCGCCACGACCGGACCGGTGCCGGCGAGGAGCGCCTTCTCCGTACCCGCCACGGCGAACAGCGCGAGCCCTGCGGCGTCGAGCCAGAGGACCAGGCGATAGCGCGACTGCGGCACGTGCGCGGTGAAGAAGACCACGATTGCGACCGCGATGCAGATAAGCAGGTAGGACGGCGAGGTCACCCAGAACACCGGGACGTCGAGGATCAGGTCGCGCAGCGTCCCGCCTCCGACCCCGGTCGCCAGCGCCAGCAGAGCGAAGCCGACGATGTCCATCTCCTTGCGCGAGGCGACGAGCGCCCCGGTCGTGGCGAACACGACGACGCCGAGCAAGTCGAGAATCGCGGTGGCGGTGTCGAACATCAACCGGAGTGTTGCCGGCTCCTCGCCCGCTGCGCCAGAGGGTGTCGGGCGGAGCGCGCACCGGCGCCGGGATTGTCCGGCTCACAGCGGGAGGGTCCGTGCCCCTGGGGAGGCGTCACGGGACGCTCGCCGTTACAAAAGAGTAGCCCCGCGGGATCGCTCCCGCGGGGCTTCGTCCGTTCCGGTACTGCCGCTCAGTGCGCGAGGACGGCGAGGAGCAGGAGCGCCACGATGTTGGTGATCTTGATCATCGGGTTCACGGCCGGGCCGGCGGTGTCCTTGTAGGGATCGCCGACCGTGTCACCCGTCACCGCGGCCTTGTGGGCCTCCGAGCCCTTGCCGCCGTAATTGCCGTCCTCGATGTACTTCTTGGCATTGTCCCACGCACCGCCGCCCGCCGTCATGGAGATCGCGACGAACAGGCCCGTGACGATGACGCCGAGGAGCATGGCGCCGACGGCCGCGAAGGCGTTGTCCTTCCCGGCGATCAGGTAGACCACGAAGAAGCAGACGATCGGCGACAGCACCGGCAGCAGCGACGGGATGATCATCTCCCGGATCGCCGCCCGCGTCAGCATGTCCACCGCCCGCCCGTAGTCCGGCTTTTCGGTGCCCAGCATGATGCCCGGCTTCTCGCGGAACTGCCGCCGCACCTCTTCGACCACCGCGCTGCCGGCGCGGCCGACCGCGGTCATCGCGATGCCGCCGAAGAGGAAGGGCAGCAGGCCTCCGAAGAGCAGGCCGGCCACGACGTAGGGGTTGGTGAGCGCGAAATCGACGGAGACGCCCTCGAAGAAGGAGCCCGGGGCGGCGTTCGCCGCGAAGAACTTCAGGTCCTCCGTATAGGCGGCGAAGAGCACGAGCGCGCCGAGGCCCGCCGAGCCGATCGCATAGCCCTTGGTGACGGCCTTCGTCGTGTTGCCAACCGCATCGAGCGCGTCCGTGGTCTGGCGCACCTCGGGCGGCAGGTCGGCCATCTCGGCAATGCCGCCGGCATTGTCGGTGACCGGGCCGAAGGCGTCGAGCGCGACCACCATGCCGGCGAGCGCGAGCATGGTCGTGACCGCGATCGCGATGCCGAAGAGGCCGGCGAGCATGTAGGCGGCGATGATGCCGGCGATGATGACGAGGGCCGGCAGCGCGGTCGCCTCGAGCGAGATGGCGAGGCCCTGGATCACGTTCGTGCCGTGGCCCGTGACGGAGGCCGCGGCGATCGACTTCACCGGGCGGAAGCCGGTGCCGGTGTAGTACTCGGTGATCCAGATGATGAGGCCGGTGACGGCAAGGCCGACGAGGCCGCAATAGAAGAGGTGCCGCCCCTCGAAAGTGACGTCGCCCGATGTGGTGAAGGAGGTGGATCCGCCGAGCCAGCCCCAGACGATGAGGCCGAGCGCCACGGCGGACAGAACCGCGGTGGCGATGAAGCCCTTGTAGAGCGCGCCCATGATGGAGTTGTTGGCGCCGAGCTTCACAAAGAAGGTGCCGATGATCGAGGTGACCACGCAGCTCGCGCCGATCAGGAGCGGGAAGAGCATCATCTGCACCGCCTGCTCGCCGGTGAAGAAGATCGAGGCGAGCACCATGGTTGCGACCACGGTGACGGCGTAGGTCTCGAAGAGGTCGGCCGCCATGCCGGCGCAGTCGCCGACATTGTCGCCGACATTGTCGGCGATCGTGGCCGGGTTGCGCGGATCGTCCTCGGGGATGCCCGCTTCGACCTTGCCGACGAGGTCGCCGCCGACGTCGGCGCCCTTTGTGAAGATGCCGCCGCCGAGACGGGCGAAGATGGAGATGAGCGAGGCGCCGAAGCCGAGCGCCACGAGCGCATCGATGACGGCACGGTCGGTCGGTGCGTAGCCGAGGCCGGCGGTCAGCACCAGGAAGTAGACCGCAACGCCGAGCAAGGCGAGGCCGGCGACCAGCAGGCCGGTGATCGCGCCCGACTTGAAGGCGATCTCGAGACCGGCGCCGAGAGACTGCGACGCGGCCTGCGCCGTGCGCACGTTGGCACGGACCGAGACGAGCATGCCGATGAAGCCGGCTCCGCCCGAAAGCACGGCCCCGATCGCGAAGCCGAAGGCGGCCGTCGGCGAAAGCAGCAGCCAGGCCACGATGAAGACGACGACGCCGACGATGGCGATCGTGGTGTACTGGCGCGTCAGGTAGGCGGTCGCGCCCTCACGGATCGCGCCGGCGATCTCCTGCATGCGCAGGTTGCCGGCATCCGCCGCCATGACCGACTGGATGGCCCAGACGGCGTATACGATCGCGAGCACGCCGCAGGCGATCACCAAATAAAGCGGAAGCATTCAATGTCCCCCGAAGCTGCGGGCCACGCAAGGAAGGTGGCCCGAGACTCCCGCCGAGGACCGGCGGGCGCTCATCCCGCGGCGCGGTATTGACGAAAGTACCTGTTCCGTCAAGGTGTCCGGGGATCGACCGCGACGGCCGTTCGGCGCCGCACAGCGGCGAGCACGACCGCCAGCAGGCAGGCGCCGGCGATCGGGAGCACCATCATGTTGACCGCGCTCCAGCCGCCGCCCACCAGGAGCCCGCCCGAAGCAAGGGAGGCGAGCGCGACGAAACCGAAGACGAGGAGGTCGTTCAGCGCCTGCACGCGCTCCTTCTCCTCGGGACGGTAAGTTTCGGCCAGCATCGTGGTCCCGCCGATGAAGCCGAGGTTCCATCCGACGCCGAGAAGAACGAGGGCGCTCCAGAACTGCATGAGGTCGACGCCGGTGAGCGCGACCAGGCTGCAGGCGATGAGGAGCAGCAGCCCCACCCCCACGATCGCATCGGCACCGAATCGGCCGATCAGGTTCCCCGTGAAGAAGCTCGGCGCGAACATGGCGAGCACGTGCCACTGGATGCCGAGCGCGGCCTCGGAATGGTGATGGCCGTGATGGACCATTGCGAGCGGCGCCGCCGTCATGACGAGGTTCATGAGGGCGTAGGTGACGACCGCGCAGGTGACCGCGAGGATGAAGCGCGGCTGCCTTGCGATCGCGCCGAGCGGCCGGCCTGCCGTGCGGTCCCGCGAAACGGTCGGGCGCGGCGCGTCGAGGAAAACCAGGATGAGCGCCCCGGTGAGCGACAGCCCGGCAGCGGCGACGAAGGCCCCCGCGAAGGGAACCGGCGCAAAGACGTCGCCGAAATGGATGACCGCCTGCGGCCCGACGATCGCCGAGACGACGCCGCCGGCGAGCACCCAGGAGATCGCCTTGGGGCGGAAGGCCGGGCTCGCCGTGTCGGCCGCCGCGAAGCGGAACTGCTGCACGAAAGCGGACGCGAAGCCCATCAGGAAGCAGGCGGCGACGAGCAGCGGAAACAGGTGGACCACCATTGCGTCGGCTGCGAGGAGCCCGCCCGCTGCGCCGACGAACATGCCGATGATCGCACCCATCCGCCGCCCGAACCGCCGCATGAGCAGCGCGGCAGGCACCGCCCCGGCCGCGGTTCCGACGACGAAGGCCGTGACCGGTGCCGTTGCGAGGATCTGGTTCGCCCCCAGGAGAACGCTGCCGGCCAGCGCGGAAACCGCGATGTTGATCGGAGCGACCGCGCCGCCGATCGCCTGGGCGGCAGCCAGCACGAAGGCGTTGCGCCTGGCCTTGACGTCGTCGAAGGCAGTTTCGAACCCGGTCTGGGCGTCCGTCATGATGGGCCTCCCGCGGCGCCATGCACATACGCCCGCTCCGCGAGTTCGAGAAGCCGCCCGCCCCGCGTCACTTGCACCGGCCCGCTCCCCTCGACGAGCATGCCGATCCGGCGGACGGGCACGCCTGCGCCTCCGGCATCGGCGACGAAGGCCGCTTCCGAACCGGGCGGTACGGCTGCGAGAATCTCGTAATCGTCGCCGCCGGAAACGAGGGCGCCGAAGAGGGCGGGATCCCCTGCGATGGCCAAGAGCGCAGGGTCGAGCGGGACCGCGTCGCCATCGAGGCGGGCCGAGCAGCCGGCCGAGGCGGCCATCTTGTCGCAATCGCCGACAAGACCGTCGGAAACGTCCATTGCCGCGCTCGCATGCGCCCTCAGCGCCGGGGCGAGCGCCAGTCTCGGCTCGGGCACCCGGTAGCGCCCGATGAGGACGTCACGCCCATCGGCCGGGATGTCGCGCCAGGGCCCGGCCTCTCCTCTCAGCAGCGCGAGGCCGGCCCGCGCCGATCCGATCGATCCCGAAACGTAGAGGGCGTCACCGGGCTTTCCGCCGAAGCGGTGGACCATCCCGCCGGCCGGCACCGCCCCGATCGCGGTGATCGAGACGACCGGGCCCTCCCGGACGGCGATAGTGTCGCCCCCGAGCAGATCGAGGCCGAATTCCGCCTGGTCGGCCGCCAGCCCGCGGCAGAACCCGGCGAGCCAGTCCTCTTCGAGATCCTTCGAGACGGCGAGGCTGAGCAGGTACCCGACCGGATCGGCGCCCTTGGCGGCGAGATCGGAGATGTTCACCCGGAGCGCCTTCTGCCCGACGGTGAACGCCGGGTCCTCGCGCAAGAAATGCACGCGGCAGGCGATCATGTCGGCGGTGAGCACGAAATCCGTGCCGGGCGCCGGCTCCAGCCGCGCGGCGTCGTCGAGAAGGCCGAAGGCGCCCTCCCCGGCGAGCGGCCTGAAGAAGCGGTCGATGATGTCGAGCTCGCGGAGCGCCAAGGCCCGGCTCAGCTCGAAGCGGCGGACTTGAACTCGTCGGAGCGCACGGAGCGCGCAACGCGGTCCAGAACCGCATTCACAAGGCCGGGTTCGTCCGCCTCGAAAAAGGCGCGCGCCACGTCGACGTACTCCGTGATGACCACCTTGCCGGGGATGTCGCGGCGTTCCAGGAGCTCGAACACGCCGCAACGGAGGAGCGCGCGCAAGGTGAAGTCGATCCGCTTCAGCGGCCAGTCCGGCGGCAGCGCGCCGTGGATCATCGGATCGATCTTCCGCTGCAGGTCGACGACCCCGCCCACCAGCACGCGGAAGAAGCCGGCATCGGCCGGCCGGAGCGTCTCGCCCTCAAGCTCCCGGCCCAGCCGGTGCGCCTCGAACTCTGCGACGACGACCGGCAGCGTCGTACCGCCGACATCCATCTGGTAGAGCGCCTGCACGGCCGCCAGCCGGGCAGCGCTGCGCTGGTTCGCGGGGCGTACGGCGCCGCGGAGCGGGACCTCACTCATCTGTCAGCCCGAAGCGCTTTCGCAGCATCGCCATCTCGAAGGCCGCCGCTGCGGCGACCGCGCCCTTGTTCTTGCCCGAGACCCGTGCCCGTGCCCATGCCTGATCGCCATTCTCCACGGTCAGGATCCCGTTCCCGACGGCAATCGCCTCCTCGATGGAGAGCGTCATGACGGCCCGGGCCGACTCGTTCGCCACGATGTCGTAGTGGCTGGTCTCGCCGCGGATCACGCAGCCGAGGAGCACATAGCCATCGTAGCGCGTCTCGTCCTCCTGGGACAGCACCGCCATGGCGAGGGCGGCCGGGATCTCGAGCACGCCCGGCACGGCGATGCGGTCGTAGCTCGCGCCACGCGCTTCCAGCTCGGCCGTTGCGCCGGCGACGATTTCGTCGGCGAGATCGGCGTAGAAGCGGGCTTCGATCACGAGGAGATGCGGCTTGGTCGTGCGGGGTGTCATTGCGCCTGTACCGGTGTGGGAGGGGCGGGACAATGGCGGGGGGGCGCCGTCCTGTCCAGCCTCAGGCCCTGCCCGTCAGCCGGTCCAGATAGCGCGCGAAGAGATCCACCTCCAGGTTCACCGTGTCGCCCGCCTGACGGTCCCCCCACGTCGTCACCGCAAGCGTGTGGGGGATCACCATCACCGTGAAGGTGTTGCCGACGACGTCGTTGACGGTGAGCGAGGTGCCATCGAGCGTCACCGAGCCCTTGCCTGCGATGAAACGGGCGAGCGCCTCCGGTACCTCGAGGGAGAACCGGGTGGAATCGCCGACCCGCTCGCGCTCCAGGATCCGCGCCACGCCGTCGACATGGCCGCTCACGATATGGCCGCCCAGTTCGTCGCCGGCCCTCAAGGCGCGCTCGAGATTGATGCGCGTCCCCTCGGTCCACGTGCCGAGCGTGGTCCGCTGCAGCGTCTCCGTCGACGCTTCGGCCTCGAACCAGCCGCGCCCGTTCCCGCCCTTCTGCACCACGGTGAGGCAGATGCCCGCGCAGGCGACGGATGCGCCGATCGCGAGCCCATCCGGATCGTAGGCGGTGGCGATGCGAATGCGTGCGCCGCCCGGCGTCGGCTGCACGGCGGCGACCGCTCCGACATCCGTGATGATCCCGGTGAACATCAGCGCACCCTTTCGTAGCGAATCAGACGGTCGGCTCCGAAGGAGCGCCGGTCGGTCCTGCGAAAGGCTTTGGACGATTCGATGGCCGCGAGCGGCAGCCCGGCGAGTGCCGGAACGGCCCCGTCGCCGAGCACAACAGGGCTGCGGAAGAGCAGGACCTCGTCGACGAGGTCCGCCTCGAGGAACGCGCGCGCCACGGTTGCGCCGCCCTCCACGAAGACGCGGCCGAGCCCTTCGCCGGCGAGCACACGCAGGGCGTCGGAAAGGTCGATCCGATCGTCCTTCGTCTGGACGGCCAGCTCGCGGATGCGGGACCCGTCCCCGTTCGCGGGCGAGGGCATGCGGACCGCGTCGGCCGCGCACAGGATCCAGGTCGGCACGCGCGCTTCCGCTGCGAAGAGGCTCCACCCGTCGCCGAGGCGCCGGTGGGTGTCGAGAACGATCCTGACCGGCGAACGATGCTCCAGCCCGGGCAGCCGGCAGGTGAGCGCGGGGTCGTCCGCCTCGACGGTGCCGCGCCCGACGAGGATTGCATCGAACCGCGACCTCAGCGCCTGGACCTGCCGCCGGGCAACCTCCCCGGTTACGGGCAGGCGCGCCCTCCCCTTCACGCCGATCGCGCCATCGGCGGAGACGGCGAGTTTCAGCGTGACATGTGGGCGGCCGCGACGCACCCGCGCGAAATGCCCGCAATGCGCCCGCGCCGCCTCGCCCGGCATCAGATCAGGCTCGACGGCGACGCCGGCCGCGCGCATTCGTGCGAAGCCGCGGCCCGAAACGCGCGGATCGGGATCCCCCCGGCCGGCGAGGACACGGGCAATGCCCGCCTCGATCACGGCGTCGGCGCAGGGCGGCGTGCGGCCGTGATGGGCGCACGGTTCGAGCGAGACGTAGAGGCTCGCGCCCCTGTCGAGCGGACCGGCCTGGGCAAGGGCGATCGTTTCCGCGTGCGGCCGGCCGCCGGGTGCCGTACGGGCGCGACCGACGACCGTGCCATCCTTCACCACGATCGCGCCGACGGCGGGGTTCGGCCAGGTCTCGCCATTCGCCCCGGCGCCGAGCCGGATCGCGGCTGCGAGGAACCGCCGGTCCAGATCCGACACGGCGTCAGCCATCCTGTCCGGCCGCCGCCTTCTCCCGGCCCTGCGGATCGCCGTCGAGCTCGCCGAGGAACGTCTTGAAATCCTTCGCCTCGCGGAAATCCCGATAGACGGAGGCGAAACGGACATAGGCGACGTCGTCGAGGCCCTTCAGCGCCTCCATGACGAGCAGGCCGATCTCTTCTGCCGGAATGTCCTGCTCGCCCCGGCTCTCGAGCTGGCGGACGATGCCCGACACCATCCGCTCCACCCGCTCCGGATCGACCGGCCGCTTGCGCAGCGCGACCTCGACGGAGCGCATCAGCTTGTCGCGGTCGAACGGCACCCGCCGTCCGCTCCGCTTCAGGACCCAGAGTTCCCGGAGTTGCACCCGCTCGAAGGTCGTGAAGCGGCCGCCGCAATCGCCGCACACGCGGCGGCGCCGGATCGCCGCCGAATCCTCGGTGGGCCGCGAGTCCTTCACCTGGGTGTTGTCGGCCCCGCAGTAGGGACAGCGCACGGGAGCCTCGTCAGCTCTGGTAAATGGGGAAGCGTGCCGTGAGGGCCAGCACCCGCTCCTTGACGGAGACTTCGACGGCGTCGTTGCGCTCGCCATCCGTTGCGGCCAGCCCGTCGAGCACTTCGATGATGAGGCGGCCGACCTCCTGGAACTCCGCGATGCCGAAGCCGCGCGTGGTGCCGGCAGGCGTACCGAGCCGAATTCCGGACGTGATCGTCGGCTTCTCCGGGTCGAAGGGCACGCCGTTCTTGTTGCAGGTGATGTTGGCGCGGCCAAGTGCGGCTTCCGCCGCCTTTCCGGTCAGCTTCTTCGGCCTGAGGTCGACCAGCATAAGATGGTTGTCGGTCCCGCCGGAGACGATCTCGCAGCCGCCGCGCTGCAGCGTATCCGCGAGCGCGCGGGCATTCTCCAGCACGGCCTTCGCGTAGAGCTTGAAGTCCGGCCGGAGCGCCTCGCCGAACGCGACTGCCTTGCCGGCGATCACGTGCATCAGCGGCCCGCCCTGAAGGCCGGGGAACACGGCGGAATTGATCTTCTTGGCGATCGTCTCGTCGTTCGTGAGCACCAGCCCGCCGCGCGGGCCGCGCAGCGTCTTGTGCGTGGTGGAGGTCACGACATGGGCGTGCGGGAACGGGCTCGGGTGCTGGCCTCCCGCGACGAGCCCAGCGAAGTGGGCCATGTCGACCATGAAATAGGCGCCGACCTCATCCGCGATCTCGCGGAAGCGCTGAAACTCCGGCACGCGGCTGTAGGCGGAGCCGCCGGCGATGATGATCTTCGGGCGATGCTCCCGGGCGAGCTCGGCGACCTGGTCGATGTCGATGCGACCATCCTGCTTGCGGACGCCGTACTGGACCGGCCGGAACCACTTGCCCGAGAGATTGGGGGCGGCGCCATGGGTCAGGTGCCCGCCCGCGTCGAGGCTCATGCCGAGGATGGTGTCGCCGGGCACGGCGAGCGCGAGCAGGACCGCCTGGTTGGCCTGGCTGCCGGAATTCGGCTGCACGTTGGCGAAGCTGCAGTCGAACAGCCGGGTCACGCGCTCGATCGCGAGCCGCTCGGCCACGTCCACGAACTCGCAGCCGCCGTAATAGCGCCGGCCGGGATAGCCCTCGGCATACTTGTTGGTGAGCACGGAGCCCTGCGCCTCGAGCACCGCCCGCGAGACGATGTTCTCCGATGCGATCAGCTCGATCTCGTGCTGCTGGCGGCCGAGCTCGCCCGAAATCGCCGCCGCAAGCTCCGGATCGGCGTCGGCGACGCCCGCAGAGAAAAAGCTGCGCTCGCGTTCCGCGCTGCGGACACTCTCGGTCATCGACATGGGCTTCACCTGGTCATGGTCGGATTTGCGGCCGGCATGGTCCCCGAGCGGGGCGGCCGATGTCGGGCGGATAACACAGCCGGCGCGCCCCCGCCAAGCGGAGGCGCCCCGGCAGCGGCCATACGTCCCGGAGGACCTATTGTGCGAGCAAGGTTTCCGGCGACCCGATCAGATCCCTCTGCTGATTGAGGGCAACCGCGTTCGGCGCATCGAGATTGTAGATGTCGTCCCGGAAATGGACGACGCCGTCGCCGGTGGTCCAGGCGGTGAAGTAGACGGTCAGGATCTGCGGAGCATTGGCGACCTTCACGTCGACGCGTTCGCCGGAGCGGACCGCCTGGTCGACGCTGGCGAGATTGTAGCCGTTGTCGCGCAGGATCCAGGCGACGAGCTCGCGCACATTGTGGACGCGCACGCAGCCCGAGGATTCGAAGCGATAGTCGGAGCCGAACAGGTTCCTCGCCGGCGTGTCGTGCAGGTAGACCTGGTGCGGGTTGTGGAAGTTGATCTTCATGAATCCGAGCGAATTCTGGTCGCCGGGATCCTGCCGGAACATGTAACGAGTTGCCTCGTCTGAGTTCCAGTTGACCTGCTCCGGCTGAAGCTCCTGGCCGGACTGCGTGTAGATCCGGATGCGGTTCTTGGTCAGATAATCCGGCTCCTTCTGCATCTTGGGGATCAGGTCCTTGCGGATGATCGAGGCCGGCACAGTCCAGAACGGGTTGAAGTTGATCTCGTGGATCCGGCTCGACAGGAGCGGCGTCTGCCGGTCGACCTTGCCGACGATCGCGGTGTGGCGCGATGCGACGCGGCCGTTCTCGACCGCTTCGATGCGTGCGCCCGGCACGTTGACCATGACGAAGCGTTCCGTCGGCACGCCCATCGTGCGGATGCGCTCGAGATTGGCCTGCAGCTGCGCGAGCCGGGTCTCGGCCGGCACGTTCATGGCCCTGATCGTGCCCGCGCCGGCGACGCCGTCGACCGGGATGCCGTGACGCTCCTGGAATCTGCGGACGGCGGCCTGGACGTAGGAGTCGAATGCGTCCGGATCGCCGGTGGTCTGGCGCAGGTCGCCCGATGCGATGAGCCGCTGCCTGAGCGCGCGCACGTTCGGATGCCGGACCCCGAGCTTCAGCGCCACATCGGCCGGAACGGGGTTCCAGCCGCCGCGATAGACGAGATCCTGATAGGCATAGATCGCCTGCTCCATCGCCGGAACGGTCTGGTGCGACAGGACCGGGACGGTGGACGAGACCGGCTGCGACATCTTCGACTGGGCATCGAAACCGTCGGCCCACTCGGAAGGCTGGATCTGCCGGTAGTCGAAGAAGCCCGCGCCTTGGGCATTCGCGAGCGTCGAGCCGAGGAGCAGACTCGCGGCTCCGGTGGCGAAGGTCCTGCGTGTGATCATCGTCATCGGTGGAAACAGCCCCGCATCACGTCTCGGTTCCGAATCGGAATGAATCCCGTTCTGCCCGAACCGATTTTCCGTTTTGTTAACGCGATGCGGTCGGCCGATACGCGGCCACGCTAGGAGTGCTGGAAACCCGCGACAGCACCGCATCACCGGCCCGCGGCCGGCTTCGATGTGCTGTCATCACTTTATGGCCAATCCGTGTCTCGGAGAGGCGGACGAGGCGCCTCCGGCAGCAGCAGAACGCAAGGCGAGCGGCGAATGCGGCGCCGCTCGCAATCCAGTCAGAGTCGATAGAGAATCTGGTCCGTCCAGAAGCGCTCGAGGCGCTGCAGGCACTTGTTGAGGTGCTTGAAGTCCTCTTTCGAGATGCCCCCCACCTTCTCGATCGACTGGACGTGGCGGTTGTAGAGGTCGTCGACGATGCGCGCGACCTCGAGGCCCTTGTCCGTCAGCGACACACGGACCGAACGGCGGTCGATGCGCGAGCGCTGGTGGTGGATGAAGCCGGAATCGACCAGCTTCTTCAGATTATAGGAGACGTTCGAGCCGAGATAATAGCCGCGCGTGCGCAACTCGCCTGCCGTGAGTTCCGCATCGCCGATATTGAACAGGAGCAGGGCCTGGACGCTGTTCACGTCCGAACGCCCCATGCGGTCGAACTCATCCTTGATGACGTCGAGCAGCCGCCGGTGGAGACGCTCCACCAGCGTGAGCGCATCCAGATAGAGCGACTTGGTATCCTCCGCGGCTTCCATGTGTTCGTATCTTACCGCCGCCTGCTCGGCCATCAGCATCACCATACCTCACCGCTCGTGCACCGTCGCGTGACGCGTCTTCCCGCGGCAACCTATGCACCGCCCCTAAAAGGCGACTTAATCGAGAGGCTTAATCAAATCTTTCACACCGCTCTTCCGCCACATCAGAAAACGAGCGGTTACCGGCCGTCAACGAATTTGAAGATTCCGGAGAAATCCGCGCCTGCGTTCCCGTCGGCGCAGTAGAGGCCGTAGAGCTCGGTTGCGGCCGCCCCGAGCGGCACGTTGGCGTCGGCGGAGAGTGCCGCGCCGAGCGCAAGGCGCAGGTCCTTCAGCATCATGGCCGCCGTGAAGCCGGCCTGGTAGTCGCGGTTGGCCGGCGAAGTCGGGACCGGCCCCGGAACGGGGCAGTAGCTGGTCAGCGACCAGCACTGCCCGGACGATTTCGATGCGATGTCGAACAGCCGCTGCCGGTCGAGGCCGAGCCGGTCGGCGAGCGCGAAGGCCTCGCACACCCCGATCATCGAGATGCCAAGCATCATGTTGTTGCAGATCTTGGCAGCCTGCCCGGCGCCCGCCTCGCCGGCTCGGACGATCGTGCGGCCCATTGCGGAAAGGAGCGGCTCGGCCCGCGCGAAGGCTCGTTCCGACCCGCCGACCATGAAGGTGAGGCTCGCCCCCGCGGCCCCCGCCACGCCGCCGGAGACCGGCGCGTCCAGCATCTCGAACCCCGCGTCGGCGGCGAGCGAGGACACGTCCCGCGCCGTGGTCACGTCGATCGTGGAGCAATCGACGAGGAGGGCGCCGGGGGCGGCTGCGGCGAGGATGCCGTCGGCGGATCCGTAGGCGGACCGCACATGGTCGCCGGCCGGCAGCATGGTCACGACGAATTCGGCCTCCCGCACCGCGTCCGCGATCGATCCGCCGGGGCGCCCCCCCGACGCACCGAGCCGCTCGAGCGCAGGCGCTGCGAGGTCAAAGCCGCGGACGGCGTGGCCCGCCTTCACGAGGTTCGCCGCCATCGGCCCGCCCATGTTGCCGAGCCCGACAAATCCGACCGCCGCCATGCGTTCGCTCCCTTCTCATTCGGCCGCCCTGCGCCGCCAATCGAGGAAACTCAGGATAAGGAAGATCGCATAGAGAAAGCCATGGAGAACGATCCTGAGCGACTCGGCACCGAACAGGTCGGCGAAAATCGTGTGCATCGCCGCTTCCACGACGAGTGCGACCAGCCACATCACGGGTCCCCACGCGGCGCCGATCCAGAGCCCGACCGCCGCAAACAGGTCGAGCAGAAGGAGAGTGACCGCGCCGGCCCGGTCCGGACGCGTGAGGGTCCCGAAATTCGACCCGTCCAGGGTGATCCCGAGCACGAGCGCCGCGTGCGCGAGACCGGCGGCGAGCAGCAGGAGCGCAATCACCCGGACATAGATCTCGGTGAAGCGCCTGCGCTCCACGGTGCTGACGAGCGGTTGCTCCGCATCGATCCTCATCGCAGGACCAGTTCCTGCTCGAGCGGGGCGAAGTTGGGGTCGATCGCTGCGGGATCGATGCCGGCCAGGATCGGCGGCTGCCAGGACGGGTTGCGGTCCTTGTCGACGACCTGGGCCCGTACGCCCTCATAGAAGTCATGCTCGTGGAGTACGCGGCTGACGATCCGGTACTCCATGCGGATGCAATCGGCGAAACTCAGCGTCCGCCCCTCGCGCATTTGGCGCAGAGCGATCAGCAGGCTCGTGGGCGACGCGCGACCCATGACCTTCACCGCCTCTTCGGCGAACGCCCAGCCCTCGTAACCTGCGAATTCGAGATGGGAGAGGATGGCGCCGAGGTCGTCGTGCCCGAAAGCGGCGTCGATACGGTCGCGCTCAAGCGCGAGCGGGGCGACTTCGCCGGTGTTCGCCGGGCGGTCGTCGTAACGGGCAAGGACGGTCTCGGCCGCCTCGCCTTCCGAAAGGTCGTCCAGTATGTCGCTGAAACGGTCAGCCGGCGCGCCGTGCGTGGCGATACCCGACCACAGGCAGTCGGCCTTGCCGATCCGCGCGCCGGTGAGCGCCAGGTAGGTCCCGACCATTCCCGGCAGGCGCGGAAGGAAGTGGCTCGCGCCTATATCGGGGAAGAGCCCGATATGGACTTCCGGCATGGCGAACCGGATCCCGGGCCCGGCGACCCGGTAGCGGCCGTTGATCGAGATGCCGGCCCCGCCGCCCATGACGATGCCGTCGATCAAAGCGACGTACGGTTTCGGATAGGTGCCAACGCGATGGACGAGCCGGTACTCGTCCGCGAAATAATCGAGCGGGAGCGCGCCCTCCCCTCGCTTCGCTGCCAGCCCTGCGTGGTAGAGGATGCGGATATCGCCGCCGGAGCAGAACGCCTGCCCTTCCCCCGCGCGGATCGCAACGGTCTGGACCCTGTCGTCGCGCTCCCACGCATCGAGGGCGCCGGAAAGCCCGCGCAGCATGCCCTGAGTGAGGGCGTTCATGGCTTTCGGCCTGTCGAGAGTGATAAGCCCGAGCCGGCCGATCGTCTCGAACCTGATGCCGTCCGCGGTCATCGGTTGCGGATCAGGTTGCGTGCGATGATGACGCGCATGATCTCGTTCGTTCCTTCCAGAATCTGGTGGACGCGGACATCGCGCAGGAAGCGCTCGATGGGATAGTCGCGCAGGTAGCCATAGCCGCCGTGAAGCTGCAACGCGTCGTTCACGACGGCGAAGCCGACGTCGGTCGCGAAGCGCTTCGCCATCGCGGCGGCGCAGGTGGCGCCCGGCGCGCCGGCGTCGAGCTTCCGGGCGGCGCTGTAGAGCAGGAGGCGCGCCGCCTCGAGCTCCGTCGCCATGTCCGCGAGGCGGAACTGCGTGGCCTGGAATTCGGCGATGGCCTGGCCGAACTGGCGCCGCTCCGCGACATAGGCGAGCGTCCGGTCGAGGCAGGTCTGCGCCGCGCCGAGCGAGCACGCGCCGATATTGATCCGCCCGCCGTCGAGCCCGGCCATAGCCATGCGGAAGCCCTGCCCCTCCATCCCGATAAGGTTTGCGGCAGGCACCCGGCAGTTCTCGAAGATCACCTGCGCGGTGGGCTGGCTGTGCCAGCCGAGCTTTTTCTCCTGCGCGCCGAAGGAGAGCCCGGGCGTGCCGTTCTCCACCGCGAAGCAGGAAATGCCGCCCGGCCCCTCGCCGCCCGTTCGCGCCATGACGACGTAGAGGTCGGCGGCGCCGCCGCCGGAGATGAAGGCCTTGGTGCCATCGAGAACGTAGTCGCCGCCGACCCGCACGGCGCGGGTCCTGAGCGCGGCGGCGTCCGAACCGGAACCGGGCTCCGTGAGGCAGTAGGCGGCGAAGCGCGCCATCGTGCAGAGATCCGGCAGGAAGCGTGCGCGCTGCTCGGCGCCGCCGAAGGCATCGATCATCCACGCCGCCATGTTGTGGATGGAGATGTAGGCCGCCGTCGACGTGCAGCCCTGCGCCAGCGCCTCGAAGATGATGGCCGCATCGAGGCGCGTCAGACCGGAGCCGCCGACATCCTCGCGGACATAGATGCCGCCGAATCCGAGCGCGGCGGCGGCACGCAGCGCCTCGACGGGAAACAGCGAATGCTCGTCCCAGTCGCGCGCGTTCGGCTCGAGGCTTTCGCGGGCGAAGCCGAGCGCCACAAGCTGGAACGCGCGCTGTTCTTCGCTGAGGTCGAAATCCATGATCCGCTCCGCGCAGGGCTCAACGGATAGGTGGCCTCCAAAGGAGCGTCAATCGCGGTTGCTGCCCGGCCCGCGCAACCATTGGCCGGCCGCCAGCATTGTAGCTGGTCGGAGCAGAAGAAGATCCAGGCCCATCGAGCGTGCATCCCATCCCCCACGCGCACGACCTGCGCGCCGTCGAGAACGTACGCCCCGCATCGGCATGGTCCCTCGCGCGCCGGTGCAACCTGAGCTGGATCACGGACACCATCGCCGTCGGCGGCCGGTTTCCGGAATCCGAGGTTCCGCGACTCGCTGCGGTGCTCCGCATCGGCTGCGTAGTCGACCTCAGGGAGGAATGCTGCGACGACCGCACGCTCCTCGAGGCGCACGGCATCGAGTTCCTGCACCTCCCCACCCTGGATCTCCAAGCCGTGTCCCAGCCCATGCTCGACCGTGGCGTGGATTGCGTGACCGCCCGCGTGAGGCGCAACCGGCGCGTCCTCATCCACTGCGAGCACGGCATCGGGCGTTCCGCCCTCCTGGCCCTTTGCGTGCTCGTGGAGAACGGCCTCGCGCCGATCGAGGCCCTCGCGCGCGCCAAGGACCGCCGTGCGGTGGTCTCGCCGAGCCCGGCGCAGTACGAAGCCTGGGCCGAATGGCTGCGGCGCCGCTTTCGCGAGGGCGAGCGGAGCTGGAGCATACCCGATTTCGACGCATTCAAGGCGATCGCCTATCGCCATCTCGCCGGCTGAAGATGCTCGTCTTCGGCGACCAGGTCCGCACCGGCGAGACGCGCGCGCGGATCGCCGCGCTGAGCGCGGCTCTCGCAGCCGTTGCTGCGGCCCGCCCCGGGATCGAGCGCCATTCCGCGCTCGCGTCAGCCTTCATCGATGCCAGCGAGGTTGCGCAGGCGATCGCCGATGCGGACTTCGCCGGTCGCGGCTGCGACGACCGCTCCGCGGGCCAGGATGCCGCCATGGCCCTGGTCCTGGCGCTCGCCCGCGCCCTCGGCCTGTCGTGGGACAGCGCCTTCCGCGCTCCCTTTGCCGTCCCGATGAAGGCGCTCGGCACCCTCGCGGCGACGCCCCTCCCCGATGCACTTGAATGGAAGGTGGCCGAAGGCTTTGCGTTCTACGCGGTCTATCCGGAGGCCTACTGGCGCGCCGCCGCGACGTGCGACGGAGACGTCAGCCGCGTCGTCGGGATCCGCAGCATCGGGCTTCCGCTCGCCGCGATGGTGGCCGCCCGCCTCGGTGCCGGCCCCCCTCTCACGGTTCGCCCGGTCGGCGACCCCTTCCGCCGCAGGCTGTCGCTTGCGGCGGACTATGCGGCCGACCTTGCGAATGGTGAAGCCGTGGCGATCGTCGACGAGGGCCCGGGCCTGTCCGGCAGCTCGTTCGGCGCGGTCGCCGGCCACCTCTGCGCCCGCGGCCTGCCCGAGCACCGCGTCCACTTCTTTCCGAGCCACCGCGGCGGGCCCGGGCCGGAGGCCGAACCCCGCTGGCGCGAGGCCTGGCTGCGGTCGCGCAGGCACGTCGTCGCGGCGGACGACCTCATCCTGCAGCCCGGCGACCCGGTGCGCCACCTGTCCGCGTGGTTCGAGGACCTGCTGGGGAAACCGATCGAACCGCTGCGCGACCTCTCGGGCGGCACATGGCGCGCGCTGCATTTCCGGTCGACGGCGGAATGGCCGCCGGCGGACCTGCACCAGGAACGGCGCAAGCTCCTGCTCCGAACCGAGACGGGCGATTATCTCCTGAAGTTCGTCGGGCTCGGCCGGGAAGGCATGCGCAAGGCCGAGCGCGCGAAGGCTTTGGCCGCCGCCGGCTTCGCCCCGGAGACGTTCGGCTATCGTTACGGCTTCACGGCAGAGCGATGGATGGGCGAGGCCGTCCCGCTCCGCCCGGGCCGCTTCGATCGTGAACGCCTCCTGGAAACCCTGGGTCGCTACATGGCCTTCCGGATCGGCAGGTTCCCGGCGACGCCCGACGATGGCGCCTGCCTCGAGACGCTCACCGCGATGGCGCGGCGCAACATATCGCTCGCACTCGGAGCCGCCGCGGCAGAGCGCTTGCCGTCGCGTCCGCCCGCCGCCCGTCTCGACGAGAAGATCGAGACGGACGGCCGGATGCACCCGTGGGAGTGGCTGGCGCTCCCGGACGGCCGAATCCTGAAGGCCGACGGGGTCGACCATCACGCCGCGCACGATCTCGTCGGCTGCCAGGATCCGGCGTGGGACGTGGCCGGCGCCACGATCGAGCTCGGCCTGACGGCACAGGAGCAGCGTACGCTTCTCGCTGCGATCGCGGAGCGGTCGGGCAGGTCCATCGACCCGCGCCTCATTGCCTTCCTCACCCCCTGCTATCTCGCCTTCCAGCTGGGGGCCGCGAAGCTGGCAGCCGACGCGCTCGCCGCGGCTTGCCCGGACGAGGCGGCGAGGCTGAGGGCCGAGCGAAGCCGCTATGCCGGGCTCCTGACGGCGTGTCTCGGCCCCGTCGGTTCGGCCGGCCCGCTGCTGGTCGCCGCCGCCGCCGCGAGCCCCAGCCTTTGATCGCAAGACGGCCTGGTGGTAGCCTGCCGGCAACCTCCAGGCGCTCCGGGCAGGATCATGACGGCGTTCTTCAAGACGGCTGACATCGACATCGACCGCATCACCGGCCGCCGCCGGATGCGTCGGAACCGCAAGGCCGATTGGACCCGTCGCCTCGTCCGGGAGGCGACGGTGACGGTGGACGACCTGATCTGGCCGATCTTCGTCATCGGAGGGGATCGGAGGAGCGAGCCGGTGGGCTCGATGCCCGGGGTGGAGCGCCTCTCGGTCGACCTCGCGGTCGCCGCGGCGGAGCGCGCAGCCAGGCTTGGCATCCCGGCGCTGGCGCTCTTTCCCTTCACCGACCCCGACCTGCGCGATCCGATGGGCTCGGAGGCGCTCAACGGCCAGAACCTCGTCTGCCGCGCCTGCCGTGCGATCAAGGCCGCAGTGCCGGAGATCGGCCTGATCACCGACGTCGCCCTCGATCCCTATACGAGCCACGGGCATGACGGGCTGATGGAGGGCAGCGAGATCGTGAACGATGCGAGCGTCGCGCAGCTCGTCCGGCAGGCTCTCGTCCAGGCCGAGGCCGGGGCCGACGTCATCGCACCCTCCGACATGATGGACGGGCGCGTCGGCGCGATCCGCGAGGCGCTCGACGGCGCCGGTTTCCGGCAGGTCCAGATCATGGCCTATTCGGCGAAGTACGCCTCCGCGTTCTACGGGCCGTTCCGCGATGCGATCGGCACCAGCGCGACGCTCCTCGGGGACAAGCGCACCTATCAGATGGATCCGGGCAACAGCGACGAGGCGCTGCGCGAGGCGGAACTCGACCTCGACGAGGGCGCCGACATGGTCATGGTGAAGCCCGGCATGCCCTATCTCGACGTGCTGCGAAGGGTGAAGGACCATTTCAGGGTGCCGACCTATGCCTACCAGGTGTCCGGCGAGTACGCGATGATCATGGCCGCGGCCCAGAACGGCTGGATCGACGGCGAGCGGGCGATGATGGAGAGCCTGCTCGCCTTCAAGCGCGCCGGCGCCGACGGCGTTCTCACCTATTTCGCGCCGATGGCGGCCGAGCGCCTGGCGCAGGCCTGAGCGACGTCAGGAAACGCCTCCCGGCGCCGTTGAAGAAGGTCAGCCGGGCCACCATTTCATGGCCATGGAAACGACCAGCACCCCCTTCCGGGCCGGACTCGACGACCGCACGGCCTACGATCCCCTGCTTCAGCCTGCGCTCTATGACGGGGTGCGGACGCGGCGGATGTTCGCCTTCCTGATCGATGCGTCGGTCATCCTGGCGCTGATGGTGCTGGCCTCGGTCGTCATCGTTGTGCTCGGCATCTTCACGCTGGGGCTCGGCTGGCTGCTCTTCCCGCTCGTCTGGCCGCTCGTCGCGATCCTCTACACGATGTTCACGCTGGGCGGGCCGGCTTCGGCGACGCCCGGCATGCGCTTCGTGGGCCTGGAGATGCGGACCTGGACGGGCGAGCGGATGTATTCCCTCCTCGCCCTGTTCCATGCCGTTCTTTTCTGGCTGAGCGTGACGATCCTCACGCCCTTCGTTCTGCTCGTGGCGCTCGTCACGCCGCGAAAGCGTCTCCTCCACGACATCGTGGCCGGAACGGTCGTCGTCAGGTCCGACCTCCTGCGCGGCTGAAGCTGCGGCACACCGTCGATTGTGGAGGCGTTGCCCCGCCGCTAGTCTCCGGGCCGGAGGGCGGCTTGGGGACGATCGACATCCAGATGTGGCTGACCTTCCTGGTGGTCGCCGGCGCGATCGTCGCGCTGTCGTTCGACCGGGTGCCGATCGAGCTTTCCGCGCTCGGAATTCTGATCGCGCTGATCCTCCTGTTCGTCGTGGGGCCGGATCTCGCCGGTACGGACTCCCCGCTTTCGCTCGCCGACCTGCTGGCCGGCTTCGCCAACCCGGCCCTCGTGGCCGTCCTGGCGCTGATCATCGTGGGGCAGGCGCTCTTCCAGACCGGCGCGCTCGACCGGCCGACCCGGCGCCTCGCGCGCATGCCGAAGCTCGGCCGGCGCACGATCGTCGTGCTTCTTCTGGCGGGGGCGATCGTTCTCTCTGCGTTCCTGAACAACACGCCCGTGGTGGTTATCCTCATCCCGGTCGTGGCGGCGCTCGCCAGGGAGCGGCGGATCGCCTCGCCCAAGCTGCTCATGCCGATGAACGCCGCAACGATTCTGGGCGGCAGCATGACCCTGATCGGATCGTCGACGAACCTCCTGGTGGCGCAGGTCGCGGAACGCTCGGGCGGCCTGCAACTCGGCTTCTTCTCGATCACCGGCCCTGGCATCGTGGTGGCCGGATTTGGCCTCCTCTATGTCGCATACGTGATGCCCCACCTCCTGGGCGACCGCGAAGCGGAGACCGACGGCCATATCAGCGGCAAGCATTTCCTGGCGGAGATCGTCATTCCGGAGGGGCACCCGCTCGTCGGCCGGCGCGCGGTGTCGGGGCTCTTTCCCGGCCTACACCATGTCGTCGTCCGCCTCGTTCGGCGCGCCGGCACGACCTACCTGCCCCCCTTCGAGAGCCTGGAACTCCAGGTCGGCGACCGGGTGGTGTTCGCCGGGATCAGGCGGGAACTGACGGAGCTCGGCCTCATCCTTCCGGGCCTGCGCGAAGAGGCTGCCGCAGACGGGCCGCAGCGCACGCTTTCGATCGCCGAGTGCCTGATCCCGCCGGGGTCGCGCCTCATCGGGCGGTCGCCCGCCAATGCCGGGTTCGACGGGCTGGAGGGGCTGAGCGTCGCAGCGGTCGAGCGGCGCGGCCGGATGAACAGGACCACGTTCTCCGAAATGCGCCTTGAGGGCGGGGACGTCCTGCTGATGGCCGGGCGCGAAGCCGCCTTCGAGAAGGTCCGCGGCAGCCGCGACCTCGTCGTGCTGGAGCGATCCATCAGGCCGTTGCCGGCCGGCGCGGAGGCGAAACGCGCCATCGTGATCTTCGCCCTGATGGTCCTGGCCGCGGCGACGGGCCTGATGTCGATCACGGTCGCCGCGTTGTCCGCGGCGCTCGCCATGATCGCGGCCGGCTGCCTCAACGTGCGCCAGGCCCGGCGCGCCTTCGACGGGCGCATCTTCATGCTGGTGGGCGCCTCGATCGGCATGGCGCTGGCGATGGAGCGGACCGGCGGCGCCGCCTACCTGGCGAACGGCCTCGTCGCATCGATGCATGGCGAAAGCCCGGCGCTCGTCCTGTCCGCGCTCTTCGCCCTCATTGCGCTCCTCACCAACGTGCTGTCGAACAACGCGGCGGCCGTCCTCTTCACGCCGATCGCGATCTCGACGGCCGTGCGGCTCGGCGCGCCGGTGGAGCCCTTCGTGGTCGCCGTCATATTCGCCGCCAACGCCTCCTTCGCCACGCCGATCGGATACCAGACGAACCTTCTCGTGATGGGACCGGGCGGCTACCGGTTCAGCGACTACCTTATGGCCGGGGGGCCGCTCGTGGTGCTCGTCTGGGCGGTATTCTCGGTATTGGCCCCTTGGTACTATGGGCTCTAGAATCCACTGCAATGACGAAGCCGCTCACTGACACGCACCAGTTCTTCCTGACCGCGCCGAGCGCCTGTCCCTATCTGCCGGGCCAGAAGGAGCGGAAGGTCTTCACGCACCTGGTCGGGCCGCAGGCGCCGCATCTCAACGAAATCCTCACCCAGGGTGGCTTCCGCCGCAGCCAGGCGATCGCCTACCGGCCGGCCTGCGAGCACTGTACGGCCTGCGTCTCGATCCGTGTCTGCGTCGATGCGTTCAGGCCGACCGAATCCATGCGCCGGGTCGGGCGGCGCAACCGCAATCTGGTCGGGCGGATGCGCACGCCGCAGGCGACGAGCGACCAGTACAGCCTGTTCCGGCGCTACCTGGACCGGCGTCATCCGGACGGCGGCATGGTGAACATGACGGTGCTCGACTATGCGCTGATGGTCGAGGACAGCCACGTCGAAACCTGCGTCATCGAATACCGGCGCCGCGGCCTCGACAGCGGCATCAGCGAACGCGGCGACGGCGAGTTGGTGGCCTGCGCACTCACGGACGTCCTCGGCGACGGCCTGTCGATGGTCTACTCGTTCTACGAGCCCGACGAGGAGCTGCGCTCCCTCGGCACCTTCATGATCCTCGACCACGTCGAGCGCGCCCGCAAGCTCGGCAAGCCGTACGTCTATCTCGGCTATTGGGTCGCCGGCTCGGACAAGATGGCCTACAAGGGCCGCTTCCGGCCGCAGGAGCGGCTCGGCCCGCAGGGCTGGGTGCGTTTCGACTGACCGGAACGGCCGGCAGCGGCAAGCCCGCGCCGCCACTGATCGCCTTCGTCTGGCCTCTCGCGCAGAACTGAAAATGCGGGCCGCTCAGAGCCCCGGGCTGCCGAAACGGTTCGACTTCGGGAAGCCCGGCGGCGCGAGGCGGCCGGACTGGGCGCGGTCGCCGGTCCAGTCCCGCAACTCCGCCAGCGTCCGCATGTGCATCCGGCCCGCGCCGTCGACCCAGGACAGTCCCGCGGCGCCGTCGAAGACGCGGAGGTCGACGATCTCCCCGTCCTTGAACCGGTGCAGCCGCACGCCCTTGCCGCGGCTCATCTCCATGACCTGGGCGAGCGGGAAGACCAGCATCTTGCGGTTGGTCCCGATCGAGGCGACATGATCGCCGACGGCGGGCACGCACAGCTTCGCCTCGTCCGGCGCGGCGACGTTCAGCACCTGCTTGCCCTTGCGCGTGTTCGCGGCCACGTCCGCCTCGGGCACGACGAAGCCGTAGCCAGCCGCAGAGGCGAGGAGCAGCTTGCGGTCCGGATCGTGGACGAAGGCGGTGACGATGTCCTGATCCTTGTCGATCTCGATCATGAGACGGACCGGCTCGCCCTGGCTGCGCCCGCCCGGGAGCTTGGAGGCGTCGAGCGTGAAGAAGCGGCCGCCGGTGGAGAAGAGCAGGATCCTGTCCGTCGTCTGCGCGTGCAGGGCCTTCTTGAGGCGGTCGCCCTCCTTGAAGGTGAGCCCGGCGAGGTCCTGCAAATGTCCCTTCAAGGTACGGATCCAGCCGCGTTCGGAGAGCACGACCGTGATCGGCTCGCGCTCGATCATCGCCTGCTGGATCTCGCCGAGATCGATCGTCGGCGCCTCGGCGAAGCCGGTCCGGCGCCTGCCGATCGGCGTGTCCGGGCCGAAGGCCTTGCGGACTTCCGCGATCTCGTAGCCGACGCATTTCCACTGACGCTCCTCGGAGCCGACGAGGTCCTCGAGATCGGCCTTTTCCTCCGTGAGACGGTCGTGCTCGCTGCGGATTTCGATCTCCTCCAGCCGCCGCAGCGCGCGCAGCCGCATGTTGAGGATCGCCTCGACCTGCACGTCGGTAAGCCCGAACCGGGCGATCATGAACGCCTTCGGATCGTCCTCCTCGCGGATGATGCGGATCACCTCGTCGAGGTTGAGATAGGCGACGAGATAGCCGCCGAGCACCTCGAGCCGGTGCGCGATCTTGCCGAGCCGGAAATGGGAGCGCCGGACCAGCACGGCCTTCCGATGGTCCAGCCACTCGCGCAGGACCTGCTTGAGCGGCATGACCAGCGGCACCTGGCCCTGCGAGAGCACGTTCATGTTGAGCGAGAAGCGCGCTTCCAGATCCGTCAGCCTGAACAGCGACTCCATCATCAGGGCTGGATCGACCGCCCGGCTCTTGGGCTCGACGACGACCCGGACGTCCTCCGCGCTCTCGTCGCGGATGTTGCCGACGAGCGGCAGCTTGCGTGCCTCGATCAGGTTGGCGATCTGCTCGATCAGCCGGCTCTTCTGAACCTGGTACGGGATTTCGGTGACGACCACCTCGTAGGCGCCGCGGCTCCCCTCCTCCTTTCGCCAGCGGGCGCGCACGCGGAAAGCGCCGCGGCCGCTCCGGTAGGCCTCGGCGATCTCCGCGCGCGACGAGATGATGATGCCGCCGGTCGGGAAGTCCGGTCCCGGCACCAGCTCGTTCAGCGTCGCGTCGCTGGCGTTCGGATGCTTGATGAGATGAAGCGCCGCGCTGCAGACCTCGGCCACGTTGTGCGGCGGGATGTTGGTCGCCATGCCGACGGCGATGCCGGACGAGCCGTTTGCGAGCAGGTTCGGGAAGGCACCCGGCAGGACAACCGGCTCCTGGCCCTCGCCGTCATAAGTGGCACGGAAGTCGACGGCGTCCTCGTCGATCCCCTCGAGCAGGAGGCCGGCGACGATCGTCATCCGCGCCTCGGTGTAGCGCATGGCGGCGGCGTTATCGCCGTCGATGTTGCCGAAATTGCCCTGGCCGTCGACGAGCGGATATCGGACGGCGAAATCTTGCGCGAGCCGGACCAGCGCATCGTAGATCGCCTGGTCGCCGTGCGGATGGAAGTTGCCCATCACCTCGCCTACCACCTTGGCCGACTTCTTGTAGCCGCCGCTCGGGTTGAGGCGCATCTCGCGCATGGCGTAGAGGATGCGGCGGTGGACCGGCTTCAGCCCGTCGCGGACGTCCGGCAGCGCGCGATTCATGATGGTGGAGAGCGCGTAGGCGAGATACCGCTCCTCCAGCGCCTCGCGCAGGTTGACCGGAACGATCTCGCCGTCGGGGCCCGGGCCGCCGCCCGGGAGATTCGGTTTCTGTCCCATGACGGGACGGTTTACGCGCGCCGAGCCGTCGGGACAAGGAAACCAGCGCGTGGTAGAGCGCGGCCATGGCGTCCCGCGGCCCCGACATTCCCATCGAAGCGCTTCACGAGGTCCTGAAGCCTGGCGAGCGCCTCATCGGCCTCGACCTCGGCACAAAGACCATCGGCCTCGCCCTCTCCGATCAGGGGCTCCGCATCGCGACGCCGTTCCACACCATCAGGCGCACGAAGTTCACGAAGGACGCCGAGGAGCTCCTCGCCATCTGCGCGAAGGAGAACGTCGGTGCGCTGGTGCTCGGGCTGCCGATCAACATGAACGGCACCGAAGGTCCGCGCGCGCAGGCGACCCGCGCCTTCGTGCGCAGCCTCGCCGGGAAGAGCTCCCTTCCCGTCGTGCTCTGGGACGAACGCCTCTCCACCGCCGCCGCCGAGCGCGCCATGATCGAGGCGGACCTGTCGCGCCGCAAGCGCGCGGAGCGCATCGATTCGGCCGCGGCGAGCTTCATCCTGCAAGGCGCGCTCGATCGCCTGGCACGGCTCCGCGCTCCATGACCGCGGCCCTTCAGGCCCTCCTCCCGATCCTGATCGTGACGGCCGTCGGATGGGCTCTCGCCCGGAGCGGGATGGTCGCGCCGGCGGGCTGGGTCGGTTTCGAGGCGATCGCCTACCAGGTGTTCTTCCCGAGCATCATCATCCTCAATCTGGCCGAGGCCGATTTCGGCGCGCTTCCGTTCGCCACCCTGGGGGCGGCGCTCGCCGCCTCGGTCCTCACCATGGCGGCCGTCTGCTTCGCGCTGAAGCGGTTCCTGTCCGCGCCGCTCCGGCTCGACGGCCCGCGCTTCACCTCCGTGCTGCAGGGAGCGACGCGCTGGAACAGCTTCATCGGCCTCGCAATGGCGGCGAGCCTCTACGGCGCGGAAGGCGTGGCGCTCACCGCCGTCGCGATCGTCGCGATGATTCCGCTCCTCAATTTCATCAACGTCCCCGCGCTGTCGGTCTACGCCGCGGGCGGGCCGATCTCCGTCCGCCGCGTCGCGCTCGATCTCGCGCTCAATCCCTTCATCTGGTCGTCCGCGGCGGGCGTTGCGATCAACCTCGTCGGGCTGGACCTGGGCGAGCCCGTAACGGCGGCGCTGCGCATGATGGGACAGGCCGCGCTCGCGGCCGGCATCCTCGCGGTGGGTGCGGGGCTCGACCTCTCCGCCCTCCGCCGCCCCGGACCTGCGCTCGCCACGGCGAGCCTCCTGCGGCTCGTCGGCATGCCGCTGCTCGCCGCCTTCTTCTGCGCCATGCTGGGGGTGACCGGCATCGCGCTGGGCGTCGCCATCGTCGCCACCGCGGTGCCGACGGCGAGCGGGGCCTACCTGCTCGCGCGGCGCATGGGCGGCGACGCCCGGCTGATGGCAGAGATCACCACGCTGCAGACGATCGCCAGCGCAGTCACGCTGCCGGTCGCGCTCGCGCTCCTCGCCTGAGTCAGGCGATGTCCGGCGCGACGTAGTCGATGAGCGCCCGGCTGTCGAAACGGCCATCGATCATGCCGTAGGTCGCCCGCCACGGCCGCCCGAGCCGGGTCTCGATGAAGGCGTCGGCGAAGGCCGGCGGGAAGTCGCGCCGGAGCACGCCCGCGGCGGCGGTGAGGGCGAGCTGCTCGGTGAGGATGCGGGCGGAGCCCTCGTCCTCGGTCGCGACCTGGGCGGCCGCCGACAGCACGCCGACCGCCGCCTTGGATCCCGGCCCCAGCTCGTCCGCGATGGTGCCGAGCACCATGTCGAGCGTCTGGTCGTCGCGGCGGATGGCGCGCAGCACGTCGAGCGCCATGACGTTGCCCGACCCTTCCCAGATGGCGTTGACCGGCGCCTCGCGGTAGAGGCGCGGAAGCGGGCCATCCTCGACGTAGCCGTTGCCGCCGAGGCATTCCATCGCCTCGGCCAGGAAGGCCGGCGCCGTCTTGCACACGAGATACTTGACTGCCGGCGTCATGAGGCGGGCGTAGGCCGCCTCGGCAGGCCGATCCGGCGCCATGTCGAAAGCCTCGCAGAGCCGCATCGAGAGCGCGAGCGCGGCGGCGAGGTCGAGCGCCATGTCGGACAGCACCCGGAGCATCAGCGGCTGGTCGACGAGCGCGCGGCCGAACACGGCCCTGTGACGGGCATGATGGACGGCTTCGGCAAAGCCGGCGCGCATCAGCCCCGCCGATGCCGTGGCGCAGTCGAGCCGCGTCAGCGTCACCATGTCGATGATCGTGGGTATTCCCCGGCCTTCGTCGCCGACCCGCCAGGCACGCGCGCCTGCGAACTCCACCTCCGCCGAAGCATTGGAGCGGTTGCCGAGCTTGTCCTTGAGCCGCTCGAGCCGGATCGCGTTCACGGTGCCGTCCGGCAGGATTCGGGGCATCAGGAAGCAGGTCAGTCCGCCGCGCGCCTGGGCCAGCACGAGGAAGGCGTCGGACATCGGCGCCGAGACGAACCACTTGTGGCCGGTGATGTTGTAGAGCCCGTCGCTGGAGCGTTCCGCCCGCGTCGTGTTCGCGCGGACGTCGGTGCCGCCCTGCTTCTCCGTCATCGCCATGCCGAGCGTGACGCCGCGCTTCTCGTCCGGCGGGCGGAACGACCGGTCGTAGGTCCGGGAGAGGACGCGCGGTGCCCAGACCGGAAAGAGCTCAGGCGCGTGCCGCAACGTCGCGAGAGCGGCGTTCGTCATGGTCATCGGGCAGATGTGCCCGCATTCCGTCTGCGCCGTCATGTAGAGGCGGGCGCCGCGGGCGCGATGGCGCAGGCCCGCTTCCGTGTCGCCCGTGTCCCAGGCCGAGGCATGCAGCCCGCTCGCGATCGAGCGCCGGAGCAGCGCGTGGTAGGCCGGGTGGTAGGTCACCTGGTCGAGGCGGTTGCCCCTGGCGTCGAAGCGCTGCAGATCCGGCTCGTGCCGGTTGGCGAGGCGGGCGAGGTCGCGCATCTCGTGCGTGCCCCAGGAGCCGCCGACCTCGTAGAGGTCGTGCCGCACCGCATCGGGAAAGCCCGCCGTCGCGCTGTTGATCAGGGGATCGGCGTCGAACAGGTTCACGCCGCCATAGATCGGCGACTGGTTGAAGACGCGGTGCGTCGCGGCGGTCTCGACCATCGAATCGCTTCCCTGTGCGCAAGACCCTAGCACGCACCGGTTCTCCTTGCTGCCAGGGGTGGGAGTGCCTATAGGCGACGCTTTGATGACCGTCTCATTCGCGCACAAGCATCTCCTCGGCATCGAGGGGCTCGCCCCGCAGGACATACTGTACCTGCTGGATCTCGCCGAATCGGCGGTCGACGTCAGCCGCCAGATCGAGAAGAAGAAGGCGACGCTGCGCGGGCGGACGCAGATCAACCTCTTCTTCGAAGCCTCGACCCGGACGCAGTCCTCGTTCGAGCTTGCCGGCAAGCGGCTCGGCGCCGACGTCATGAACATGTCGGTCGCCGCCTCCTCGGTGAAGAAGGGCGAGACGCTCATCGACACCGCGATGACGCTGAACGCCATGAGGCCCGACCTGCTGGTCGTCCGCCATCACGCGGCCGGGGCCGTGGCGCTGCTCGCCCAGAAGGTCGAGTGCGCCGTCATCAATGCCGGCGACGGGGCGCACGAGCATCCGACCCAGGCGCTGCTCGACGCTCTCACGATCCGGCGGCACAAGGGACGGCTCCAGGGGCTCACCGTTGCGATCTGCGGCGACGTCCTGCACTCGCGGGTGGCGCGCTCGAACATCCTGCTCCTTTCCGCGATGGGCGCGAAGCTTCGGGTGGTCGCGCCGTCCACCCTGCTGCCCCGCGCGATCGAACGCCTCGGCGTCACCCCCTTCACGACCATGAAGGAGGGTCTCCGCGACGCGGACGTGGTCATGATGCTGCGGCTCCAGCGCGAACGCATGCACGCCGCGTATGTGCCGAGCGTGCGCGAGTATTTCCGCTTCTTCGGCCTGGACCAGGAGAAGCTGTCTCATGCCCGCCCGGACGCCATCGTGATGCATCCCGGCCCGATGAACCGCGGCGTCGAGATCGACCCGATGATCGCAGACGGTGTCCACAGCGTCATCCGCGAACAGGTCGAGATGGGTGTCGCCGTCCGCATGGCGGTCCTCGAGGCCCTCAGCCGGAACCTGCCCAATGCCTGACGGCCGCCCCCTCGTCATCGAAGGCGCCCGGATCGTCGATCCCTCGCGCGGGCTCGACGCGATCGGCAGCGTGGTGATCCGCGACGGGCGCATCGCGGCGGCCGGCCCGGATGCCCTCAACCAGGGTGCTCCCGACGGCGCCAGCAGACTCGATGCGCGCGGCCGGACCGCCATTCCGGGCCTCGTCGACATGCGCGTCTTCGTCGGCGAGCCGGGCGGCGAGCACCGCGAGACGCTCGCAACCGCGAGCCGCGCCGCAGCGGCAGGCGGCGTCACCACGATCGTCACCATGCCGGACACGAGCCCGATCATCGACGACCCGGCACTCGTCGACTTCGTGCTGCGGCGCGCCCGTGACACCGCCAAGGTGAACGTCCATCCCATGGCCGCGCTCACCCGCGGCCTGATGGGCGAGGAGCTCTCGGAGTTCGGGCTCCTGCAGGAGGCCGGCGCCGTCGCCTTCACGCAGGGGCGCACATCGCTGCGCAACGCGCAGGTGATGCGCAACGCCCTCACCTATGCGCGCGATTTCGATGCGCTGATCGTCCATCACACCGAGGACCGGGATCTTGCCGCCGCCGGCGTGATGAACGAGGGCGAGACCGCGACGCGGCTCGGCCTGCCGGGTATCCCGCGGGAGGCCGAGGCGATCATGCTCGACCGGGACCTCAAGCTCGCACGGCTGACGGGCGCGCGCTATCACGCCGCCCAGCTCTCCTGCGGCCAGTCGCTGTGGTCGATCCGGCGCGCCAAGGAGGCGGGGCTCGCGGTGACCGCCGGCGCCGCGATCGCCCATCTCGCCCTCAACGAGAACGACATCGGCGCCTACCGCACTTTCTTCAAGATGTCGCCGCCGCTCCGCGGCGAGGACGACCGGCGCGCGCTCGTCGAAGGCCTCGCCGACGGAACGCTCGACGTAATCTGCTCCGCGCACGATCCGCAGGACGTCGAAGGCAAGCGCCAGCCCTTTGCCGAGGCGGCGGACGGCGCGATCGGGCTCGAAACCCTCTTCGCGGTCGGCCTGCGGCTGGTGCATGATGGCGACGTGACGCTCACGAGGCTGGTCGACACCATGAGCACCCGTCCCGCCGCCCTCCTGAAGCTCGATGCGGGGACGCTCGCACCGGGGGCCCCGGCGGACCTCGTGCTCGTGGATCTCGATCGGCCCTGGGTCGTGAGCGAGCAGGCGCTTCGCTCCAAGGCTCGCAACACGGCCTTCGAGGGCGCGCGGCTGACCGGGAAGGTGATGCGGACCCTCGTCGGCGGCCGGACCGTGTTCCAGCACGATGACGGCGTGGACAAGCCGCATGGCTGAGTGGTCGGGACCCGTTGCGGGGTGGTCTGCGATCGTCGCGGCGCTCGTCTTCGGCTATCTCCTCGGCTCGATCCCCTTCGGCGTGATCCTCACCCGCCTTGCCGGCCTCGGCGACGTGCGCCGGATCGGATCGGGCAACATCGGCGCGACCAACGTGCTGCGCACGGGGCGGAAGGGGCTGGCGGCGCTGACGCTCCTCGGCGACGGCCTCAAGGGCACCGCCGCGGTCCTGATCGCGGCCTCCTGGGGACCGCCCGCGGCAGCGGCCGCGGGCCTCGGCGCCTTTCTCGGCCATTGCTTTCCAATCTGGCTCGGCTTCAAGGGCGGAAAGGGTGTGGCGACCTATCTCGGCATCCTGCTCGGGCTGCACTGGCCGACCATGATCGCCACCGCTTTGGTCTGGCTCGCCACGGCCGCGGTGACCCGCTACTCCTCGCTTTCGGCGCTCGTCGCGAGCGCGCTCGCACCGGTGATCCTCTTCCTGTTCGGCGAAATCCGGTATGCCGAGCTGGCGGCGCTCCTCGCCGCCATCCTCTGGGTGCGGCACCGCGCCAACATCGCCCGGCTGATGAGCGGCCGCGAAAGCCGGATCGGGCGGCCGTGAGGCCCGGCGGCGCAGCGGCAGGCGGCGTTCGTCTCACCGATGCGCAGCGCCTCGCCTGGCTCCGCCTCATCCGGAGCGAGAATGTCGGACCGGCCGGCCTTATGTATCAAAAGCACCAACTGGAAAGTAGCCCGTAGGGCCGCGATCCCCGACAATCCGGGGCATGGACACGAACCACTCCCCCGCCGTCTACGCCCTCTTGCAGCTTCACGCCGAGCTGGGCGGCAAGATCAAGGACAACCAGCGCGAGGCGGTGAAGCTCAGGGTCGACATGAAGCACGTCGAGGCCGTCCTTCACCTGCTACAGCCGGAGTTCAACGCGCGACGGATCGCGCCCAGGCGTCGCTACAATCCGAACCCGCTGTTCAAGCGCGGCACGCTGTTCCGGGCCGCGCTGGACGTGCTCAGAGCCTCGCCTGAGCCAATGACGGTGGATGAAATCAGCCGTGCGCTGTTCCGCTCCAAGGGCGTCTCAGAGCCGTCCAGAGACGACATGCGGCGCATGTACGGAGCGGTGGCCGCTTCGCTCGATAATCACGCTGGAAAGACGGTGGAAGGGGATCAGTGCCATCCGCGACGGTGGCGGCTGATCTGACCCGTGCTGTTGTTAGAAGGGACGGCGGGCCTCACGGCCCGCCGCATTGCTATGTCACGATTCAAGGTTGCCGATGAAGCGGTACTTACGCTTTGGAATGGGCTTGCCCGTGAACTTCGCGATCTTGTGCCGCCGAGCCGCGCGGCCGATAGCTTTCTGCGATCCGCGCGAGACGACTTCCACGAGATGCTGGCTCACTTCCCTGAATACGGCCTCGCGGCTGTCATTCGCACCGCACCGGGGGCAGGCAAGCCATTCCTCGCCATCGTCGTGAGCGACAGGTTCAAGGCGGACATGGCACTTGCCGCAAAGCGCTTCTACGGAGTCAGAAGCCATTAGGCCGCCCTCCGCTTGGCGGCAGCGACCTGCTCGCTGCCACGGTGACGCCTACCCTTGATGACATCGTTCACGCGGCCGGGGTTCACGTCGAAGCTGGCTGCGATCCGATGCTGGAACTCACCGTTCCAGTAGCGAACCCAGATACTTACCGCGTCATCAAATGTGAGCTGATAGCTCGCTTTCCGTGCCATTTCCATGGCCGTTCCTTTCGAGGAAAGGCCGGAGGAGGCTTGACGCCGTGCCGCGAATAAGCATTTACTGACTTCGTGATCACGACCTGACCTGCCCCTTCCGGCTGGTTGTTTTTGAGCCCGGCACGTTGGCGCGTGTCGGGCTCGCCCTTTGTTGGGCCGAATCGGCTCAACCGCGGAATGTTCGGCGGCTACAATCAGATAGTCAACCCGTTGCCCGGACTCGCGCTTTACGCGGCCCGCTGCCAATAGCCCGCCCACTGGCGGCTGACCGGCGAGCCGAGCGACAGCCCCAGCGTCCTCCGTGCCAGCGCGCCGTTGTCCAGCCGGCGGTGATCTTCCTTCCACGCGGCTTCGTTTGCGTACTGGTACAGGTAGCGGGCCGACACGCGGTGATGCTGGCCGTCGACCATGCGGCGGAGCCGGCTGAAATAGCTCTCGACCTGATTGGTGCACGAGCCGTCCAGGCTGTACGCCTCAGAGTGATTGATGCGGGCGGTGAGCCATCCGGCATGAAGGGCATCCCAATGGGCCGCCTCGTCGGCATGGATGCGCGACATGCGGGACACGACCCGCTTGGCGATCTCTACGCCTTCGGACTCGCTCATCACCACGAAGGGGAGCGTGCGGCCCTTGCGGGCACGAAGGGCGACGACGACGCGGCGAGTTCCGGTCTGATGCTCCGCACGGCGCCGGTCCACCCGATCCGCTTTCATGTTCGCCGGCCGGATATGACCGCCGAAATAGGCGCCGTCGATTTCCACGTCCTCGCCATCAAGGGTCTGGCCGTTGATCTCGGCCGCAAGCGCCTCGCGCAGCTTGTGGGCCAGGACGAAGGCCGTCTTGTATTGGCAATCGAGATCGCGAGAGAGCTGGCAGGCCGAAATGCCCTTCACCGCGTTCACGAAGATGCAGATCGCGGCCAGCAGGTCCACGAAGGCCATCTTGCGGGAGGCGAAGATGGTGCCGCTCGTCACCGAGAACTGATGGTAGCAGGCGGTGCACTTGAACTTGCGGCGGGTGGGGATGCTGTAGCTGTCGAGGCAGCCGCAGCGCGGGCAAACCGGAGTGCCGTTCGTCTCAGCCCAGCGGATTTTGCAGAACGTCTCGTAAGCCGCTTCCTCGCCGCCCTTGTAGATCGCCTTGAGGCTCAGGGTGCGGGCCGCCGCGGAGAGGAGGAAGTGCTGGGCCATTTGTCATCGTTTCCAGTGCGTGTGCACTAGATATGATGACATACTGTCACCTTGTCAATCACAAAAGCACGCCGTATGATGACACTCGCATCAAGGAGCGTGACATGCCGGAACGGACGGATTGGGAAGAGAAGGCGAAGGGGATCATCCGGGGCGAAATGGCCCGGCGCGGCGTCACCTACGCCCAGCTCGCTGAGAAGCTACATGCGATCGGCGTTGACGAGAACGAGCGCAACCTGCGGAATAAGGTGAGTCGGGGGAAATTCACCGCAGGGTTCTTGCTGCAATGCCTGGCCGCCATTGGCTCTCGGGAGCTGCGATTGGATTAGTCGTCGGTACTGGCCTTTCGCTTTTGCTCCTCGTCCTTACCGTCCCCGAGTTCCGCGAACCATCGCACGCCAAAATAGGACAGAGCCAGCAGGGCAACGTAAAGCAGAGGAAAGATGATCCAATCGAACCGTCCGGGTTCTGGCGCGCTTACGCCACGCCTCAGGACACGTACGCACAATGGATCATGGCCCTTTTCACCATTGCTGCAACTGGCGTCAGCATATACGCGGTCAGACTGGTCAACAGGACGCTTGCGGCGAACATCAGCGCCGTCAACGAAGCGAAAGGCGCCAATGCGATCGCCCAAGCCAACGCTGAGGCTGATCGGCGTCCTTGGCTGGATTTCACGATCACGAGGCTGACACTGGTAGGCGTCCAGCCGGATGGCCGGCTCAAATGCCAAGCGCAGATCGACATGAGAAATCTCGGGAAGACGCCTGCGACCGGGGTGTTCGTCTTCCTTCGGATGGAGGAGGTTCCCGCACCGTTTTTCGGCAGCTTGGAAAAGCTTTCCAAGGGGCGCGTTGACCGAACCAACAATGTCAGAGCGGAAGGCGGCAGGATCATCTTTCCGAGCGACAAACCTGTTTCTACCCTCGAGACAGCAATCGCGCGCTTCGCGTTTGCTGCTGACGATCGGGATAATGCGGCCGGGTTCTTTTTGAACGCCTGTGTAGAGGCCGTTTACAACATTCCCAGCGGACGCGGCATCACCATGAAATGCTTCAGGATAGGATGCGTTAGAGACGGCGCGTTGTCCGCGTTTCACCGGGTGTCCGGAGACGACCCATTCAAGGACGTTTGCATGATAGAGCTCGGCCCCAGCTTCGTGAGCTGAGACGAACATGACAGCCGCCAGCGCGGCTCGCGCCCACACGGCGCGCGCTCCTAGCTCACCGTCCCCTCCCTAGGTCCTGGGGCGGGTGACGGCCGCTCCCCAGCCTTGGTGCTCTTGATACATAAGGCCGGGACCGGCGACCTTCCGGTCCCTCGTCAACCATTTCGGCACTGCGCAGGCCGCCCTCGAAGGCTTGCCCGACCTCTCCCGGCGTGGCGGGCGAAGCAGCCTCAGGATCGCCGGCGTAACAGAGGCGGAGGAGGAACTCGCCGCCGCCGACCGGATCGGCGCACGCTTCGTCGGCCTCGGCGAACCCGACTACCCGCCCTGGCTGCGCCATGCGGACCAGCCGCCGCCGCTTCTCGCCGTACGAGGGGACGCGCGCGTCCTCGTGCGGCCCGCCGTCGCCCTTGTCGGCGCCCGCAACGCCTCCGTCGCCGGGCGCAAGATGGCGGCCCTGATCGCCCGCGACCTCGGGGAGGCCGACTTCGTCGTCGTCTCCGGGTTCGCTCGCGGCATCGATGCTGCCGCGCACGAGGCCGCGCTCGCCACGGGTACCGTGGCGGTGTTCGCCGGCGGCGTGGACATCCTCTACCCGCGCGAGCACGAGGCCTTGCTGGAGGCGCTTCTGGGCACGGGAGGCGCGGTCATCAGCGAAATGCCGATGGGATGGGAGCCGCGGGCGCGGGACTTTCCGCGGCGCAACCGGGTCATCGCCGGCATGACCCTCGGCACCGTCGTGGTCGAGGCCGCCGAGCGCTCCGGATCGCTCATCACGGCGCGCCTCGCGCTCGAGCAGAACCGCGAAGTGATGGCGGTACCCGGCTCGCCGCTCGATCCGCGGGCGGAAGGCGCGAACCGGCTCCTCAAGCAGGGCGCGCGGCTGGTCACGGCGGCCGGCGACGTCATCGAGGCACTCGCGCCGATGCTCGACCGCGAGATCGCGGTCCCGCCGGCGATCGCGGATCTGCGTATGCCGGAAGAAGCGGTCGAACCCGCTGAGCCGGCGGAGAGCGACCGCGAGAAGGTCATCGAGGCGCTTGGGCCCACCCCTATCCCGATCGACGACATCATCCGGTTCACCGGCGTGGCGGCGCGGCATGTCCAGGTCGTGCTGCTCGAACTGGACCTCGCCGGCCGGATCGAGCGACACCCCGGCGGCCGGGTTTCGCTGCGCTGAGATCTGGCGACCGCTTACGAGCCTTCGTCAGCGCGCACCGCGTTACGCTCGGCCGCGACCCGCTTCGCTTCGATCACGGCCATGTCGATCAGATACGCAAGGAACGGGAGCTGATTGGCCTCTGCGATCCGGCGCAGGTGGCCGGCCGTGACGGCGATGTACTCGGCGGCTCCGCACACCGTGCTGTCGCCGTTCCCGTGCGCCACCGACCGACTCGGCATTGCTTCCGCCCTGGCTGCCAGTTGTCAGCCAGCTTACAACGGCGGCAATTCAAATCAACTACTTTTACGAAAGAAGTTCTAAACTTTCTCGTCTTAGTTGTGCGGCTTGAACCCGTCGCCGCGGGAGACCGGCACCTGCGTCAAACGAAGGATGACCCGGTCCACGCCTCCTTGAACGGCGGCCGCTGTGGAACCCCGCCGATTTCCCGGTTCAACGTCTGCGGCTGCGGGAGAGGCCCTTCTCCTCCAGCTCGCGGAGATACTGCGCCCAGATCTCGTCCTGCTCGCGTCCGATCCTGCGCAAATAGCCCCAGCTGTAGATGCCGGTGTCGTGGCGGTCGTCGAAACCGATCTTCACCGCGTAATTGCCGACCGGGTCGATCCGCGCGACCTTCACGTCCTCCTTGCCTCCGACGGTGACGCGCTGCTCGGGAGAATGGCCCTGGACCTCGGCCGAGGGCGACACCACGCGGAGATATTCGGCAGACAGCGCATAGCTCTCCCCGGTGTCGAAACTGACGGTCAGGGTGCGCTTGTCCTTTGACAAGCGCAGTTCGGTCGGCCACGGTTCGGGCAATCGTTCCTCCTTGGCGGGCGAGCCGAAGGGGTTGGTCGGCTCGGGCGATTCACTACATTGACCCGATCGGGGCGCCGGGCAACACTTGCCCGGAAGGCGGAGGCAGCATTGGCGTCGGACTTTACGGGCACAGCGACCATGCCGGAGTCGGCGATGATCGACCGGTTCGGGCGGGCAATCACCTATCTCCGCGTATCGGTCACCGACCGGTGCGACTTCCGTTGCGTCTATTGCATGGCGGAAGACATGACCTTCCTGCCGAAGAAGGACCTGCTGACGATCGAGGAGCTGGAGCGGCTCTGCACCGCCTTCATCGCCAAGGGCGTCCGCAAGCTTCGCATCACCGGCGGCGAGCCGCTCGTGCGCCGCGACATCATGAAGCTGTTCGAGGCGCTCGGCCGGCAGATCGGGACGGGCGGGCTCGAAGAGGTGACCGTCACCACGAACGGCTCCCAGCTCGAGCGCTTCGCCCGGCCGCTTTTCGACGCCGGCGTCCGCCGCATCAACGTGTCGCTCGACACGCTCGACCGCGCCAAGTTCAAGGCGATCACCCGTCGCGGGGAACTCGGCCGGGTCATGGCCGGGATAACGGCCGCCCAGGAGGCCGGGCTCAGGATCAAGCTCAACACCGTGGCGCTCAAGGGCGTTAACGACGACGAGATCCCGGAGATGATCCGCTGGGCCCACGCCCACGACATGGACCTCACGCTGATCGAGACGATGCCGCTCGGCGACATCGACGGCGACCGCACCGACCAGTACCTGCCGCTCTCGCTCGTCCGCGCCCGGCTGAAGGAGCTCTTCACGCTGGAGGACATTCCGTATCGGACCGGCGGCCCGGCGCGATACGTGAAGGTGGCCGAAACCGGCGGGCGACTCGGCTTCATCACGCCGATGACGCACAATTTCTGCGAGAGCTGCAACCGGGTGCGGGTGACCTGCACCGGAACGCTCTTCATGTGCCTCGGCCAGGAAGACGCCGCGGATCTTCGCGCGCCGCTCCGCGCGTCCGAAGGCAACGATCTTCTGATGCAGGCGATCGACGAGGCGATCGCGCGCAAGCCGAAGGGTCACGACTTCGTGATCGACCGGCGCACGAGCCGGCCGAGCGTGCGGCGCCACATGAGCGTGACGGGGGGTTGATCGGCTCCACGGCCATGCCGATCATGCGCGGCCGCCATTTCCAGCGCGGATGAACTGATGTAGAGGCGGCGGGTCATTTCTCCTGCCGCCATGTCCGCTCCCAACACTGCCACAGACAACCGGCGCGGCATCGCATTCATGCTCGCCGCCATGGCCGCCTTCCTGGTCAACGACACGCTGGTGAAGCTGGCGAGCGCGGACCTGCCGGTCGGGCAGATCGTCTTCGTGCGCGGACTGATGGCGACTCCGCTCCTGCTTCTCGCCGCATGGTGGCAAGGCGTGCCGGTCGAGATGCGCGGCCTTTTCCACCCGATCGTCGGACTGCGGACCGTCGGGGAGATGGGCTCCACCGGCTTCTACCTGAGCGCGCTCGCGCACCTGCCGATCGCCAATGCGACGGCGATCCTCCTGCTGGTCCCGCTCGCCACCACCGCCGGCGCCGCCCTGTTCCTGCGCGAGCCCGTCGGCCTGCGGCGCTGGACGGCGATCGGCATCGGCCTCCTCGGTGCGCTCATCATCGTGAGGCCAGGCATGGAGGGCTTCACCGTCTGGTCGGTGGTCGCGCTCGTCGCCGCCCTGTTCGTGACAACGCGGGATCTCTGCTCGCGGATGATCCCGCCCAACCTGCCGGTCTTCGCGGTTTCGGCCGCCGCATCGGCGGCTGTGGCCGTGGTCGGCCTCGTCATGGGCCTGTGGGAGGACTGGGTGGTGCTCGGGGCCGGCGATTACCTTTATCTCGCCGGCTCCGCCGTGCTGCTCTCGGCCGGCTACGTGCTGATCCTGCATGCCATGCGCGCCGGCGACGTGGCCGTCGTCGCGCCGTTCAGATATTCCATCATCCTCTGGGCCATCGCCATCCAGGCCGTCGTCTTCGCCGCATGGCCGGACCTGCCCACGCTCGCCGGCAGCACGATCCTGGTCGCCACCGGCCTCTACACGTTCAACCGCGAACGCAAGCGCGCGAAGCTTCGCCCAGCCGCCGCCGCACTCACCGCGCCTGCCCCGAAATGACGGTGTCGCGCACCGACGGCACCGATGCCGGGCGCAGCGAGCCCGCGGGCGGGATCCGACGGCCGCCGATCCTCGCGCTCGTCGCGATCTCGGCGCTGTCGCCCTTCGCGATCAACGTGATCGTGCCGTCCATGCCGGCGCTCGAGCGCCACTTCTCGGCGGATTACGGCACCGTCCAGCTGGTGCTCTCGTTATTCCTGGTCGCGGTGGCGGCCGGACAGATCTTCGTCGGCCCGCTTTCGGACCGGTTCGGCCGCCGGCCCGTCCTCCTCCTGGGGTTCCTGATCTTCACGCTTGCCAGCCTCGCAGCCGTCTTCGCGCAGAGCATCGCGGCACTGATCGCCCTCAGGATCGTACAGGGCGCGAGCGGCTGCGTCGGGATCGCACTGGGGCGCGCGATCATCCGCGATCTCTACGACCGCCGGCAGGCGGCCAGCATGATCGGCTACGTGACCATGGGCATGGCGATGGCGCCGATGCTCGCGCCGTTCTTCGGCGGCGTGCTGCAGGAGACCCAGGGCTGGCGCGCCGTGTTCGTCCTGATGACGGCGTTCGGCCTCGTCTGCCTGCTGGTCACGGTGCGATGGATACCCGAGACCAACTTCGCTCGCACACCGGTCCTGAATTTCGGGACGATGCTCCGTGACTTCCGCATTCTCGGCTCGGAGCGTGACTTCGTGCTCTTCACCGCGAGCACGGGCCTGACGGCCGGGGTATTCTTTTCCTTCCTCGGCGGCGCGCCCTATGTGGCGGAACGCATCCTGGACCTGTCGCCGAGCGTCTACGGGCTTTGGTTCAGCCTGCTCGCGATCGGCTACGCGCTCGGCAACTTCCTCTCGGCCCGGTTCTCCGAGCGCTTCGGCCTCGTGCGGATGATCCTTTACGGCTCCTATCTCGGCCTCGCCTCGATCGCGGTCGCCATGCTTCTCTTCGCGGCCGGGTTCGGCTCGCCCTCCGCACTGTTCCTGCCGATGGCCGTCTCCGGCATCGCGAACGGCGTCGTGCTGCCGAATTCGCTGTCGGGGGCGATCAGCGTGCGTCCGGAGATCGCCGGGGCGGCGGCCGGGCTCACCGGCGCCGTCCAGATCGGCGCGGGCGCCGTGCTCAGCGCGCTGGTCGGCATGCTCCTGGAAGGGAGCACCGCGCCCTTCCCGATGTTTGCCGTCATGATCCCGGCGGCCGCCGTCGCACTCGCCGCCGCGTACGGCATCCGCCATCGGCGGCCGGCCGGCGATCCGGCCGGGTAGCGGGTCAGCCGAGGTCGATCTCGCCCTCGACCACGTGCTGGAGGTCGGTCCCCTCGGCGGTGACGAGGGCGCGCACCTTCAGCGTCCCCTTGAGCTCGCCGTCCGCGACGACACGCTCGATCTCGCGCTGCGACGTAACGCCGACCTGCTTCAGGAACTTCCGCATCGACATGTTGAAGCGGTCTTCGTTGCGGTCATCGGTCATGGTCTACTCCTCGATCACGATGGATGGCGCCCGTTGCGCACCGCCGGCGCGGTGCGCCTCCACGCCGTCCCAGACGCGGCGGGCGATCTCCTTGTAGATAGTCGCATGCGGCCCGTCCGGATCCGCGATCACGACCGGCATACCGGAATCGGAGCGTTCCCGGATCTCCATGTGGAGCGGCACGGCCCCGAGGAAAGGAGCCCCAATTCGCGCCGCCTCGGCTTCCGCCCCGCCATGCCCGAATATGTCGGAGCGCCCGCCGCAATGCGGGCAGACGAAGTAGCTCATGTTCTCCACGATCCCGAGCACCGGCACGTCGACCCGGCGGAACATGTTGAGCCCCTTGCGGGCGTCGATCAGCGCCAGGTCCTGAGGCGTCGAGACGATGACCGCGCCGGCGAGCGGCACCTGCTGGGCCATGGTGAGCTGGGCGTCGCCGGTGCCCGGCGGCATGTCGACGACGATCACGTCGAGCTCGCCCCACGCCACCTCGCGCAGCATCTGGGTCAGCGCAGAAACCACCATCGGCCCGCGCCAGATCATGGGCGTGTCCTCGTCGACGAGAAAGCCCATCGACATGACCTTCATGCCGTAGCCGTCGAGCGGCTTCAGCACGCGCCCGTGGAGCGGCTCGGGCTTGCCGGAGAGGTGCAGGAGCCGCGGCAGCGACGGGCCATAGATGTCGGCGTCGAGCATGCCGACCTTGAGACCGATCGCCTGCAGCGCGAGGGCGAGGTTCACCGCCGTCGTCGACTTGCCGACGCCGCCCTTGCCCGACGCGACCGCGACGATGGCGCCGACGCCCGGCACGCCCGGTTTCTGCGGCGCTCCGCCGGCCGCCGGCGGAGCCGCAGGGCCGGGACCGGCCATCGGCGAGCCCCTCGGCGGGGCGGAGGCAGCCGAGCCTCCCCGCCGCTCGGCGGTGAGCGCGACCATCGCCTGCACGACCCCGGGAACCGCCCGGACGGCACGCTCGGCCGCCTGCCGCATGGGCTCCAGTTCGCGCGCGCGCTCGGCCGGCACCGTTATGGAGAAGATCACCTTTCCGTCAGAAACGACGATGTCGGACACGAGGCCTAGGCCGACCAGGTCACCCGTGCCGTCCGGTCCCCTCACCGCTTTCAGCGCGTCTAGAACCGCCTCTCTGGTGACCTCAGCCGTCTTCGTCCGTCGTCCTCCTGGCCAGCGCAAGACGCATCTCCCTCGGCTCTCTGCCGCTTCAAACTGGCGCGACATCTACTCCTTTTGTCCCGGGTGGCAAGTGAAGCCGGGCCATGCGATATGGCATTCCTTCCTTGGGCGTGAGAACGGGCGGCTCGAGATCGCTCCGGCGTCGCTTTCGGTGCGAGGGGGGACACAGGGTTTGGCAGCGCTTCTGGCCGTGAGCCGGACGATCGACGCCGTGACGGTCTTCGTCGGACGTGCCGTGGCATGGCTCGTGCTCGCCGCGGTTCTCGTGAGCGCGGGCAACGCCGTGATCCGGAAGGCCTTCGACATGAGCTCGAATGCCTGGCTGGAACTGCAATGGTACCTGTTCGGCGCCGTCTTCATGCTCGCCGCCGCCTACACGCTCCAGCGCAACGAGCACATCCGCATCGACATCGTTTCCGGCCTGCTTTCGAAACGGACGCGGGACTGGATCGACCTGCTCGGCCACCTCCTGATCCTGCTCCCGTTCGTGTCGCTGATGATCTGGCTCCTCATCCCCTATGTCCGCCTCTCCGTGCGGATCGGGGAGCATTCGCCCAATGCCGGCGGCCTCATCCTCTGGCCGGCCAAGGCGCTGCTGCTTGCCGGGTTCATCCTGCTGCTGCTGCAGGCCGTCTCGGAGATCATCAAGCGCGTCGCCGTGATCGCCGGGGCGATCCCCGATCCGACGCCCGAACAACAGGCGCATCCGGCCGTCTCGGAGATCGAAACGACGGCAGCGATCGGCCACGCGTCCGACGAGCGGGGCCGCTGAGGATGGCCCAGTTCATCGCCCACAACCTTGCGCCGATCATGTTCACGGCGCTCATCGTCTTTCTCCTGCTCGGCTACCCGGTCGCCTTCGCGCTCGCCGCGAACGGCCTGCTCTTCTTCGTCATCGGCGTCGAGCTCGCGCCGCTCTCCAGCGGCGAGATCACGCTCTCCTGGCCGCTCCTCGGCGCACTGCCGGACCGTCTCTTCGGGATCATGAGCAACGAGACGCTGCTCGCGATCCCCTTCTTCACCTTCATGGGGCTGATCCTCGAACGCTCCGGCATGGCCGAGGACCTCCTCGACACGATCGGGCAGCTGTTCGGCCCGATTCGCGGCGGGCTCGCCTTCGCCGTCGTCTTCGTCGGCGCGCTGCTCGCCGCCACCACCGGCGTGGTGGCGGCCTCGGTGATCGCGATGGGCCTGATCTCGCTGCCGATCATGCTCCGCTACGGTTACGACCGGCGCCTCGCGACCGGCGTCATCGCGGCCTCGGGGACCCTCGCCCAGATCATCCCGCCGTCGCTCGTCCTGATCGTCATGGCCGACCAGCTCGGCCGTTCCGTCGGAGACATGTATGCCGGCGCGCTCATTCCGGGGCTTGTGCTGACCAGCCTTTATGTCGGGTACGTCGTGCTGGTGACGCTCGTCCGCCCGGGCGCGGCGCCCGCTCTGCCGATCGAGGCGCGCACCCTCGGCTCCGGCGTCACCTCCCTCTTCTTCGCGCTCGCCGCCGCTGTGCTCGTCTCCTATGCGGCGAGCCGGGGGTTCGAGGGCAGGGTGGAGCGGGGCGCCGCCATCTGGGGCGCCACCGTCGGCGTCGGCGTCGTCTATCTCGCAGCGGTCCTCAACAGGGTACTCGGCCTGGGGCTCTTCTCGCGGCTCGCGCAGCAGGTCATCATCGTCCTCGTCCCGCCGCTCGCCCTCATCTTCCTGGTGCTCGGCACCATCTTTCTCGGCGTCGCCACGCCGACGGAAGGCGGCGCGATGGGGGCTGTCGGCGCGCTGGTGCTCGCGGCGGCGAAGGGCAGGCTGCGGCTGGACGTCCTCACGCAGGCGCTCGATTCGACCGCAAAGCTCTCCGCCTTCGTGATCTTCATCCTCATCGGCGCGCGGGTGTTCTCGCTCACCTTCTACGGCGTGAACGGCCACATCTGGGTGGAGGAGCTGCTGCTGAACGTGCCGGGCGGCGAGACCGGCTTCCTGATCGTCGTCAACGTGCTCGTCTTCTTCCTCGCCTTCTTCCTGGATTTCTTCGAGCTCGCGTTCATCGTCGTGCCCTTGCTCGGCCCGGTGGCGGAGAAGCTCGGCATCGACCTCATCTGGTTCGGCGTGCTCCTCGGCATCAACATGCAGACGAGCTTCATGCACCCGCCCTTCGGGTTCGCGCTGTTCTTCCTCCGCTCGGTCGCGCCGCGGAGCGCCTATGTGGACCGGCTCACGAAGCAGCGGATCGAGGGGATCACCACGGGCCAGATCTACTGGGGCGCCGTGCCGTTCGTGATAATCCAGGTCATCATGGTCGGCCTCACGATCGCCTTCCCGCAGATGGTCATGCACTACAAAGGGTCGGCGCCGACCGTCGACCCGAGCGAGTTCCGGCTGGAGCTCCCGCCGATCGGGGGGCAAGGCCCGCCGAGCTTCGGGCCGCCCGGAGGCGCACAGCCCGGCGAGCCGGGCGGGTTCGGCCTGCCGGGCCAGCTCAATTTCGGCGGACCGCCGACGCCGGCCGCGCCACCGGCCGCGGAGCCGGCGCCAGGCGCTCTGCCCCAGCCAGGCGCAGGCCTCCCTGGCGGCCTGAATTTCGGCGCGCCGCCCGCGGCACCGCAGCCGGACCACGGCGGCGCGCCAGCCGATGCGGCCCCGCCGGCCGCGCCCGGCGCACCGCCCCTCGACCTTAGCCGCCCGCCGAGCTTCAACTGAGCGCAGGAAGGCCCCGGATCGCTCCGGGGCCTTCCGCGCGAGCCGCTGCGGAGCGTCAGATCTTCGCGTTCCGCTGCTGCACCATCATGAAGGTGTCGTAGGTCAGCTCCGAAACCTGCATCCACAGATAGCCGTCCTTGCGGTAGGCGGCCATCGACTCGTAGACCTTCTTGAACATGGCGTTCTGGGCCATGATCTCCTGATAGGTTTCCTGCGCGGCGTTGAAGCAGGCCTCCATGACATCCTGGCTGAAGGCCCGGAGTTGCGCGCCGTTGGCGGCGAGCCGCCGCACCGCGCCGGGATTGAGCGCGTCGTACTTGGCCATCATGTCGACGTTCGTGTAGCCGGCCGCGGCCGTGCAGACCGCCTGGTAGCTCTTCGGCAGCTCTTCCCACTTCGCCTTGTTGAAGAGCACGTGGAGGGCGGGGCCGCCCTCCCACCAGCCCGGGTAATAGTAGTACTTGGCCACCTTCACGAAGCCGAGCTTCTCGTCGTCATAAGGCCCGACCCACTCGGCGGCGTCGATCGTCCCCTTCTCGAGCGAGGGATAGATGTCGCCGCCGGCGATCTGCTGCGGCACGACGCCGAGCTTCTCGATGATCTTGCCCGCCATGCCGCCGATGCGCATCTTCACGCCGCGCATGTCGGCGACCGAATTGATTTCCTTGCGGAACCAGCCGCCCATCTGCGCACCGGTATTGCCCGCCGGGAGCCCGTAGAGATCCTGGGTGGCATAGAACTCGTTCAGGAGGTCCATGCCGCCCTGGTGATAGAGCCAGGCGTTCATCAGCCGGTTGTTCAGCCCGAACGGAATGGCCGTGGCGAGCGCGTAGGTCGGATCCTTGCCCCAGTAATAGTAGCTTGCGGTGTGGCACATCTCGACGGTGCCGCTCGCCGCCGCGTCGGCCGCTTGCAGGCCGGGCACGATCTCGCCCGCGGCGAAGACCTGGATCTTGAAGTTTCCGTCGGTTGCTTCCGAGACGTACTTCGCGAACACCTCGGCCGCGCCGTATATGGTGTCGAGCGACTTCGGGAACGACGAGGTAAGCCGCCAGCTCAGTTGCGGTGCACTCTGGGCGATGGCCGGGCGGGCGAGCGATCCGGCCGCGCCCGCCGCCAGACCGAGCCCGGCGCCCTTCAGGACGTCACGACGCTTCATCTTCCTTCCTCCCTCTGAGCGGGCGCTCTGCCCGCGGCAGCGCTCTTCAGGCGCTTGCGAGGGCAGCCTAGCACGCGGGCGGAAGCCGGCGAATAGTACCGAAGGCCTATTCGAATACTGCCGCGCCGATCGCGCGGGCAAGAAAAAGGCCCCGGAGCGTTGCTTCCGGGGCCGAAAGGTCGACGGCGTCAGCGTTTCAGAGCTTGGCGCCGCGCTGCTGCACCATCATGAAGGTGTCGTACGTGTACTCGGAGATCTGCGCCCAGAGATAGGCGCCTTCGCGATAGGCCATCATCGAGTCGAAGACCTTCTTGAAGTCCGCGTTCGAAGCCGACAGCTCGGCGTAGGTCTCCTTGGCCGCGTCGAAGGACGCCGCCATGATCTCCTGGCTGAACGGCCGAAGCTGCGCGCCCTGGCCGACCAGCTCGCGGATCGCAGTCGGGTTCAGCCAGTCGTAGCGCGCGAGCATGTCGACGTTCGCCGCCTGCGCCGCCGCCCGGACCACGCCCTTGTAGCTGTCCGGCAGCTCGTCCCAGCGGTTCTTGCCGATCAGGAAGTGGAGCATCGCGCCGCCTTCCCAATAGGCCGGGTAGTAATAGTACGGCGCGACCTTCACGAAACCGAGCCGGAGATCGTCATAGGGCCCGACGAACTCGGTGGCGTCGATCGTCCCCTTCTCCAGCGCGGCATAGATGTCCCCGGCCGAAATCTGCTGCGGAACGACGCCGACCTTCTGGAGGACCGCGCCGGCGAGCCCGGCGATGCGGAACTTGAGGCCGCGCATGTCCTGCAGGCTGTTGATCTCCTTGCGGAACCAGCCGCCCATCTGGGCGCCTGTGTTGCCGCCGGGCAGGCCGTACAGGTTGCTCTTGGCGAAGAACTCGTTGAGGAGGTCGATGCCGCCGCCATAATACATCCACGCATTCTGCATGCGGGCGTTCAGCCCGAACGGGATGGCGGTCGCCAGCGCGTAGGTCGGGTCCTTGCCCCAGGAATAATAGACGGCCGTATGGGCCATCTCGACGGTCTCGGCAGAGACGGCGTCGAGCGGCGCGGGCCCGCCGGGGACGATCTCGCCGGCGGCCAGGACCTGGATGCGGAACTTGTTGTCGGTCGCTTCGCGGACGTACTTCGCGAAGAGCTCCGCCGTCCCGTAAAGCGTATCGAGCGACTTCGGAAAGGCCGACGTCAGCCGCCAGTTCAGCTCCGGCGCGCTCTGTGCGATGGCCGGGCGCGCCAGCGTGGTCGCCGCTCCGGCGGCAAGGCCAGCGCCCAGTCCCGTGATAACGTCACGACGCCTCATCAGATGATTACTCCCTTTCCCATTGAAGTTGCGGGCTGATTGCGCCCGGGTGGCGGCGTCGCTAGCATGCTGCCGACGCCTTGTCATTATGGCCGAAGGTGGCGGATCGCCGGCTTTGCTTGCCGATCCCGCCGCAGTTCGATCGGCCGGGCGTCTGAGCCCGAGGAGCCACGCCTGAGCGACTATCTGATCAAGCCGGACGCGAACGACCCGCGCCTGTCCGCCGTCGTCACCGGCGTCGACCAGAGCGGAGCCGCGGTCGAGGTCCGCGTCGTCACCGAGAAGGCGCTGACGCTCTACCTGAACAGCCAGGAGATCGTCACCATGATGACGATTGGCGACCATCCGGACCTGCTGGCCGTCGGCTACCTCCGCAACCAGAACATGCTGCGGCCCGACGACAGGATCACCGGCATCGACCATGACGAGGAACTGTCCGTCGTGGTCGTGCGCACCGAACGCGCCACCGACTACGAGGACAAGCTGAAGAAGCGGGTGCGCACCTCGGGCTGTGCGCAGGGAACGGTGTTCGGCGACGTGATGGCGAGCTTCGACGAGGTGCGGCTCGCCCCGGAGGCGAAGCTCAGGACCAGCTGGCTCTACAGCCTCGCCAGGGAGATCAATCTCACGCCCTCGCTCTACCTGACCGCCGGCGCGATCCACGGCTCGGTCCTGTGCCGGCAGGACCGGCCGCTCGTCTACATGGAGGACGTCGGCCGCCACAACGCGGTCGACAAGATCGCCGGCTGGATGTGGCTGAACGAGGTGCCGGCAGAGGACAAGATCTTCTATACGACGGGGCGACTCACCTCCGAGATGGTGATCAAGACCGTGATGATGGGCATTCCGATCCTCGTCTCCCGCTCCGGCTTCACCGCCTGGGGCGTGGAGCTCGCGCGCCGGGCCGGGCTGACGCTGATCGGCCGCGCGCGCGGCCGCCGCTTCGTCGCCGTCGCCGGCGCAGAACGGCTCGTCTTCGACGCCGACATCGAGGCCGTCGAGGAGGAGGCAGGCAGGCACCGGCGCAAGGGCAGCGCCGGCATGGGCGAGGCCGCAGAGTGAACCAACCCGACCTCGACCGGTCCCGACCCGTTCCCGCGGTCGTCCTCGCGGGCGGCCTTGCACGGCGGATGGGCGGGGGCGACAAGCCGCTCGTCGAGATCGGCGGGCGACCCATGCTCGACCACGTTATCGAGCGGCTTCGCCCGCAGGTCGACGCGGTCGTCATCAACGCCAACGGCGACCCGTCGCGCTTCGCGGCCTACGGCCTCCCCGTCGTCGCCGACACGGTGGAGGGCCACGCCGGGCCGCTCGCGGGCGTGCTGGCCGGCATGCGCTGGGCCGAGGTGGCGATGCCCGAGGCGCGCTTCATCGTGAGCGTCGCCGGCGACACGCCGTTCTTTCCGCGCAATCTCGTGGCGCGGCTCTCGGAAGGATGCGGCCGGGACGAGAACACGATCGCCCTCGCCGCCTCGCCCGACGGCACCCATCCCGTGTTCGGCCTGTGGCCGATCGCGCTCGCCGACGCGCTCGAGGCCTTCCTGCGGAGCGGCGAAAGCGGCAAGATCCTCGCTTTCACCGACCGGCACGTCCGGCTGAACGTTCCGTTCGAGACGATCGATGCGGCGGGCGAGGAGATCGACCCCTTCTACAACGTGAACACGCCGGAGGAGGCCGAGAGGGCAGCCGGCATAGCCAGAGCGCTCGAAAGCGGGGCCGCCGGATGAACATGCCGGTTTTCGGCGTGACCGGCTGGAAGAACTCCGGCAAGACGACGCTCGTCACGCGGCTCGTCACCGAGTTCGTCGGCCGCGGCCTGTCGGTGTCGACGATCAAGCACGCCCACCACGCTTTCGACATCGACACGCCGGCGACCGATTCCTTCCGGCACCGGGCCGCGGGCGCCGGCGAGGTCCTGATCGTGTCGGGGAAGCGCTGGGCCCTGATGCACGAGCTCCGGGGCGAGGCGGAGCCGGCGTTCGAGGAGGTGCTGCCGCATCTGTCGCCCTGCGACCTCGTGCTCGTCGAGGGCTACAAGCGGGAGCGCATTCCCAAGATCGAGGTTCGCCGGTCCGCCGCTGCGGGCGATCGCCCGCTCGCTCCCGACGATCCGACAATCGCCGCGATCGCGGCCGACCATCCGACCGAAAGCCACGGCCTTCCGTCCTTTGCGCTCGACGATGTCGCGGCGATCGCCGATTTCATCGCCGATCGGCTGAAGCTTTGGTGCGCAGATGCCTGAGCGCCGCCTGATCGACGATTGCTTCCTCACCGACAAGGAAAGGCTGCGGCACGACGAGGCGCTGGCGATCCTCCGCGCCCGCGTCGGACGCGTCGTCGGCGTCGAGGAGATCGCCCTCGACCATGCCGTCGGCCGGATCGTCGCCGAGGGGGTGGCGAGCCCGCGGCCGGTTCCGGCGGCCGACAATGCCGCCGTCGACGGCTACGCCTTCGCCCATTCCGATTACGAAGCGACGGGCGGCTGGTTCAGGGTGGCGGCTCGCGTCGCCGCCGGCCATCCGAGCGGAGCGCCGCTCGCCGCGGGCCAGGCTGTCCGCATCTTCACGGGCGCGCTGATGCCGGCGGGCGCCGACACGGTCGCGATGCAGGAGGATTGCGAGCCGCACCGCCAGGACGGCGAGGACTTCGTCGCGGTTCCGCCCGGACTGAAGCACGGCGCCAACTGCCGGAAAGCGGGCGAGGACCTTCCGGAAGGCGCCGTGGTCGTGCCGCACGGCGCCACGCTCCGCCCGCAGGAGGTGGCGGCGATCGCCTCGACGGGACGCGACCGCGTCGCCGTCTTCGAGCGCCTCAAGGTGGCGGTGATGTCCACCGGCGACGAACTGGTCCGGCCGGGCCATCCGCTCGGAAGCGGCCAGGTCTACGATTCCAATCACTACCTGCTGCGCGCCCTGCTGGACACCGTCGGGGCGGAGGTGACCGACCTCGGCCTTGTGCCAGACCGGGCCGAAGCGGTGCTCGCGACGCTCTCCGCCGCGGCCGGGAGGCATCACGCCGTTCTCACGACCGGGGGCGCATCGCGCGGCGAGGAGGACCATCTCGTCACCAGCCTCGACGCGCTCGGCAAACGCCATCTTTGGCAGCTGGCAGTCAAGCCCGGGCGACCAATGAGCTTCGGTCAGGTCGGGGATTGCGTGGTGCTGGCGCTACCCGGGAACCCGGTCGCGGCCTTCGTCTGCTTCCTGCTCTATGCCCGACCGACGCTCGCCGCGCTCGGCGGCGGCGCGTTCACCGCCCCGCCCCGCTTCCTCGTGCCCGCCGGTTTCGAGCTTTCGGGCAAGAAGGAGGGGCGCCGCGAGTTCCTGCGCGGCATCCTCGCGGAAGGGCCGGACGGGAGGCTCCTCGTGCGCCGCTTCCCGCGCGACGGGTCCGGCCTGATCACCTCGCTGCGGGAAGCCGACGGCCTGATCGAACTCGACGAGGACACGGTTGCGGTCGAGCCAGGCACGCCGGTGCCGTTCATTCCATTCTCTGCCTTCGGCATCAGGGGCTGAAGGCGCCGGAGAAGCCACGTTCCGCGCCCGACGCGGCGCGAATCCCCGTTGCGCATGCGCTGCTTTGATCGGAGTATGCCCGCCAGGGCGGCCGGTTGCGGCCGACGAAAACGTCAAGCAGGGAACAGGGCAGACTGACATGCGCATCCTCAAGCGTCTGGCGCTCGCGGCGACGATGGCCGCACTTTTCGGCGGCATTGCCGAAGCCAAGGAATGGACGAAGGTCCGGATCGGTACCGAGGGCGCCTATCCCCCCTTCAACGAACTGACGCCGGACAACCAGCTCGTCGGGTTCGACATCGATGTCGCCAAGGCGCTCTGCGAGAAGATGAAGGTCGAGTGCGAGTTCGTCACGCAGGATTGGGACGGCATGATCCCGGCGCTGCTCGCCGGCAAGTACGACGCGATCATCGCGTCCATGTCGATCACGCCGGAGCGCGCCGAGAAGGTCGCCTTCACGGGCAAGTACTACAACACGCCCCCCGCACTCGCCGTGCCGAAAGATTCCGCCATCCAGGGCGCCGATCCGGAGGATGTTGCGGGCAAGGCGATCGGCGCGCAGTCCTCCACCACCCATTCGCGCTACGTGGAGCAGTACTACAAGGACGCCCAGCTGAAGATGTACCCGACGGCGGACGAGTATAAGCTCGACCTCCAGAACGGCCGCCTCGACGGCGCGGTCGACGACGTGGTCGTCCTGTCGGAATGGCTCGACACGCCCGACGGCGCCTGCTGCAAGATCGCCGGCACCATCACGCCGGTCGAGGAGATCCACGGCGAGGGCGCCGGCATCGCCATCCGCAAGGAGGACACCGACCTGGTCGCAATGTTCAACAAGGCGATCGAGGAGATCCGCGCCGACGGCTCGTACCAGACGATCAACGAGAAGTACTTCGACTTCGACGTCTACGGCGACTGATGTGCACCCGCCTTCCGGCGGGGCCATCGCCCCGCCGCGGTGACGCGGCGGGCGGGGTGCGATGGCCGACCTGATCGCCCTGCTGGCGCCGGGGCCGACCGGGTGGGGCGATGAAATCGCGGCCGGAACCTGGCTGACGATCCGCCTCGCGCTGTCGACGCTGCCGGTCGGCCTCGCCCTCGGTCTCCTGATCGCGCTCGCCAAGCGCAGCCGCAATCCGTTCCTCCGCGGCTTCGGCGAAACCTTCACGACCGTGTTCCGGGGGCTGCCGGAGCTGCTCACCCTCTTCATCGTCTATTACGGCGGGCAGATGCTGCTGCAATGGGCGGTGCGGCTCGTCTACGACACCTATGTGGAGGTGAACGGCTTCGTCGCCGGCATGATTGCACTGGGCCTGGTCTTCGCCGCCTATGCGAGCGAGGTCTTCGCGGCCGCCTTCAACGGCATCCCGAAGGGGCAGTGGGAGGGTGCCTCGGCGCTCGGCCTCCACCGCATGCAGACGCTGCTGCTCGTCATCCTGCCGCAGCTCGTCCGTCTCGCCCTCCCCGGCCTCGCCAATCTCTGGCTGATCCTCCTGAAGGACACCTCGCTCGTCTCGGTCATCGCGCTGAACGACCTCCTCCGGGCGACGTCCGTCGCGGTCGGCAACACCAAGGAACCGTTCTTCTTCTATTTCGTCGCCTGCATGATCTACCTGGTGATGTCGATCGTCTCCTCGTTCGGCATCACGGCGATCGAACGGTGGGCGGAACGGGGCGAGCGGCAGCGCGGCGCAGTGCCCCGCGGCGAGCCGGTGGCGATCGGAACCAATCCGTGAGCCTCGACCTCCTCCAGCGCTACGGACCGGAACTGCTGGAAGGGCTCGGCGTCACGCTCCGGCTGGTCGTGGTGGCGATCCTCCTCGGGGTCCTGCTCGCCATCCCGATCGCGCTGGCGCGGCTCTCGGAGAACCGCGTGCTGCGCGCGATCTCCTTCGCCTATGTCTACTTCTTCCGTGGCACGCCGCTCCTCGCGCAGCTCTTCCTCGTCTATTACGGCATGGGCCAGTTTCGGCCGGCCCTCGACGCGATCGGCCTCTGGAGCTTCTTCCGCGACGCCTTCAACTGCGCCGCCTTCACCTTCACGCTGAACACGGCCGCCTACCAGGCCGAGATCTACCGCGGCGCGATCCGTTCCGTGCCGCTCGGGCAGTCGGAGGCGGCTTCCGCGCTCGGCCTGTCGCGCTGGCACATCTTCCGCTACGTCGTGATGCCGCAGGCGGCGATCATCGCGCTCCGGCCGCTCGGCAACGAGATCATCCTGATGATCAAGGGCTCGGCGGTGGCGAGCATCGTCACGGTGCTCGACCTCATGGGCGAGACCCGCCTCGCCTTCTCGCGCAGCTTCGACATGACGATCTACCTCTATGCCGCCGCGCTCTATCTGGCGGTGGTCGAGACGCTCAGGCGGGTCTGGAACGCGATGGAGGCGCGGCTGACCCGGCACCTCGCATTGAGGACGTGACGGCCTGACAATCGCCTCCAACGGGGCTATCCGGAGGCGACGGCGGAATCAGGAGAGCGCAATGGCGAAGGTGGCCTTCATCGGTCTGGGCGTGATGGGTTTCCCGATGGCGGGGCACATCGCGGAGAAGGGCGGCCACGACGTCACCGTCTACAACCGGACTGCCGCCAAGCCGGAGAGCTGGGTGGCCCGGCACGGCGGCCGCAGCGCGCCGACGCCAGCGGAAGCCGCGGATGGCTGCGACGTCGTCTTCACCTGCGTCGGCAACGACGACGATCTCCGCTCCGTCACGCTCGGGCCGGAGGGCGCATACCGGACGATGAAGCCGGGCGCGGTCCACGTCGACAACACGACCGCCTCCGCCGCAATCGCCCGCGAGCTCGCGGCGGCGGCCGAGGCGCGAGGGTTCGCCGCGCTCGATGCGCCCGTCTCCGGCGGCCAGGCCGGCGCGGAGAACGGCGCGCTCACGGTCATGGTCGGGGGTGTGCCCGAGGCGTACGAGACCGCGCGCCCCGTGATCGAATGCTATGCGCGCATGGTCGGGCTGATGGGTCCGGCCGGATCAGGCCAGCTCACGAAGATGGTGAACCAGATCGCGATCGTCGGGCTCGTTCAGGCGCTCTCGGAGGCTCTCCACTTCGCGCGGAAATCGGAGCTCGACGTCGAGAAGGTGATCGGCGTCATCTCCAAGGGGGCCGCCCAGTCCTGGCAGATGGAGAACCGGTGGAAGACCATGGTCGAGGATCGCTTCGACCATGGCTTCGCCGTCGATTGGATGCGCAAGGATCTCGGCATCTGCCTCGACGAGGCACGGCGGAGCGGGGCGCACCTCCCGGTCACCGCAATCGTCGATCAGTTCTACTCGGAAGTGCAGGCGATGGGCGGCCGGCGCTGGGATTCGTCGAGCCTCATCAAGCTCCTGGAGCGCTGAACCACCGAGCGCCTACTGGCCGGCGGCCTCCTTGGCGATCTCGTCGAGAAGCGCGTTGACGGTGTCGAGCGCTTTCGTCGAGTCCTCGGACCCGCCGCCCTGCAGGTGGCGGAAGCCGACATGGGTGGTGCCCTTCTGGTCCGCCAACTCGTAGACGAACACGACATAGGGGCAGAAGGCGATGTTCGCCGGATCCGCTTCCATGGCCGTCCGCGACAGGGTGGCGGAGCAGAACTGGAGGAAATCGGCGTGCTCGTAGACCGTCTTGCCGGCACCGACATCGGCCGCGGTGCGGTTCAGCATCTCGCCGATCCGCCCCTCGTAGTCGATCACGAAGCCGCGGTTCACGATCGCGTCGGACACCCCCTGGCGCACGTCGTCGAAGCTGTCCTGGCTCTCGTAGACGGTCACGCCGGCCGGCTCGGCGGCGGCGAAGCCTGCTCCCATCGCCGCGCCGGCAACGACGGCGGCGGCCGCAACAAGACGGAACGAATGCAACATGGCGGTTTCCTCCCACTTCCCTGATATATTCGTCAATCAGAATATATTGCGCCGCGGAAGCCCGGCAGGCAAGCCGTTTCGCACTAGCGCGCCTTCGCGGCCGCCTCGATCTGCATGAAGCCGAGCGGGAGCGCGGTGGTGTCCTTGATCCGCTCCATCGCGAAGGCCGAGGACACGTCGGTGATGTCGATCCGCGACACGAGCCGCTTGTAGAATGCGTCGTAGGCTTCGATGTCCGGGACGACGACCTTGAGCAGGTAGTCGATCTGGCCGCTCATGCGGTAGAATTCCACGACTTCGGGCATGTCGGAGATGATCCGCGCGAAGCGGGTGAGCCAATCCTCGTTGTGCTGGTTGGTCGTGACGGAGACGAAGACCGTCACTTTCACGTTCACCTTGGCCGGGTCGAGCACCGCCACGCGGGCCTTGATGACGCCGTCCTCCTCCATCTTCTGGATGCGCCGCCAGCACGGCGTCGTCGAAAGGCCGACGCGACGGCCGATCTCCGCCACCGGAACGGTGGCGTCCTCCTGCAGGATGGAAAGGATCATGCGATCGAGCCGGTCCAAGAACGCATCTCCATCTGGTAGAACACAGTTTCTCTCCTGCATCGAAGGCAGCGTCAAGTTTTCTCCAACTCGCGCTCCGGCGGGCAACTGCAGGTTTTTCATTCCAGTGACGGGCTCACTATCCTCCGCTCCGATCGACGCGAACCGTTCGGAGGGAGCTTCCGGTGACCCGATTTGTCTTACGCCTCGCGGCTGCCGCCGCGTCCACGCTGTACGCCGCGATCGCGCTTGCGGCGCAGCCGCTCGTCTCGCCGGAATGGCTGAAGGGCCGGCTCGGCTCCGACGAGGTCGTCATCGTCGAGTTCCGCACCGCCCTCGGCGAGTCCTCCCGGGACGAGTACCTGACGGCGCACATTCCGGGCGCGATCTGGAGCGACTATCCGGGGGCCTGGCGCACCGACCGCGACGGCTACCGGGGCACGGTTCCGAGCGTGGAGAAGCTGGAAGCCTATCTTTCCGAGCTGGGCGTCGCCGACGGCAAGACCGTGGTGCTCGTTCCGGTCGGAGCGGGATCGTCCGACTTCGGCGTCGCGGCGCGCGCCTACTGGACCCTCAAATATCTCGGCCACGACGACGTCGCGATCCTGGAAGGCGGCTGGAAGGCGTGGCAGGCGGCCGGCTTGCCGACGGAATCGGGCGACGTGACCCCGACAGGCGATCTCTTCGTCGCCGAGATCCGGGACGCGTACCGCATCGAGACGCCGGACGTTTCGGCGGAGATCGAGGGCGACGCCATCCTCGTCGACGCCCGGCCCGAGGAGCAGTATCGCGGCAGGGACAAGAGCGGCGAGGCCTCCCGGTTCGGCCGTCTGCCGGGTGCGATGTCGCTCGACCAGAACCTCTTCTTCGACGAGAAGGGATCCCGCCTGAAGGCGCTCCCGGCGCTGAAGGCGAGCGTGCCCGCCTCGCTCGCGCCGGACGCAGAGATCGTGAGCTATTGCAACACCGGGCACTGGGCGGCCACCAACTGGTTCGTCCTGCACGAGCTGCTCGGCTACGAGAACGTGCGGCTCTACGTGGAATCCATGGTCGGCTGGACCCTCGATCCGTCCCGGCCGGTGGAATCGGACCGGACCCGCCTTGACGACCTGAAGGCGTGGTGGAACGGCCTGTTCAGCTGAGGATCCGATGAGCGCAAGCACGTTCGGGGCCGCGCCGGCGATCGCCGCGGCTCCTCCCGCTCGGCGGATCGACCGCCCGGCGGTCCTGGTGGCGGCCGCAGTCCTCGCGGCCTTCACGCTGTTGATCGGCTCGGAAGTGTCGGGACGGATGGCCGCGCTGTTCGTGATCGGCGCGGCGCTCGGTTTCGTGCTGCTGCACGGCGCGTTCGGCTTCACCGCAGGCTGGCGCAGCCTGGTGACGACCGGCGACGGGCGGGGCTTCCGCGCGCAGCTCCTCACGATCGGGCTGGCGATGCTTGCCTTCATCCCGCTCGTGAACGGCTACGGCCCGGACGGGCTGACGGGCGCGATCGCTCCGGTCGGCACCTCGCTGGTGGTCGGCTCGTTCATGTTCGGGATCGGCATGCAACTCGGCAACGGCTGCGGCTCGGGCACGCTCTTCACGCTCGGCGGCGGCTCGGCCCGCATGGCGCTCACGCTCCTCTTCTTCATCGTCGGCTCGGTGATCGGCTCCATGCACCTGCCCTGGTGGCTGGCGCAGCCCGGCTGGGACCCGGTCAACCTCGCCGATCACCTGACCGTCCCCGGCACGATCCTCATCCAGGCGGCCGCCCTCGGCGGCCTCGCCTGGTTCACGCTCGGTCGCGAGAAGCGCCGCGGGCTCGTACCGGCGGCCGAGAAGGGCCGGAGCCTCTTGCGCGGTCCCTGGCCGTTCGTCTGGGCCGCCGGCGCGCTCGCCGCGCTCGACATCGCGACGCTGCTCGTCGCGGGTCATCCCTGGACGATCACCTACGGCTTTGCGCTGTGGGGCGCGAAGGCGGCGCAGGCGCTCGGGTTCGACATGTCCGGCTACGCCTTCTGGCAATGGGACAAAGGCAAGACCGCGCTCGAGAACTCTCTCCTCGCCGACGTCACGTCGGTGATGAACGTCGGACTGGTGCTCGGTGCGATGCTGGCGGCGGGCCTCGCCGGCAGCTTCGCCAAGCCGCTCAACCTGACGCCGCGCTTCGCCGCCGCGGCAATCGTCGGCGGCCTGCTGATGGGCTACGGCGCGCGCCTTTCGTTCGGCTGCAACATCGGCGCCTTCCTGGGCGGCATCGCATCCGGGTCGCTGCACGGCTGGATCTGGTTCGCGGTCGCCTTCGCCGGCACGCTGATCGGCGTGCGGCTGCGGCCGGCCTTCGGCTTCAGGGACTGATGCCGTGACGGGACGATCCTTCATGTTCCTGCTGGTCGCGGCGATCGTCGCGCTGATCCTCGCCGATCACCTGCTCTCGCCTCCGCTCCACGCATCCGTCGGAACGGGCGAGACGGCCTGCGCCCCCTGCGGGGCGCCCTGCCCATCCACGACGGCTAGGTAGCCAGGCGGCGCACTTCGGCGCGCAGGACGGGGAGGAGTTCGGCATCGAACCAGGGGTTCTTCCGCAGCCAGCCATTGTTGCGCCAGGACGGGTGCGGCAGCGGCAGGACCTTGGGCGTGCCGCTCCGGGCCATGATCTCGCGCCAGCCCGAGACGGTGTCCGTCAGCCGGCCCTTGCGGTCGGCGCCGAGGTGCCAGGCCTGGGCGTATTGCCCGATGGCGAGCACCAGCTCGATCTGCGGCATCCGCGCGAAGAGTTCGGCCCGCCAGGTCGGCGCGCATTCGCGCCGCGGCGGCAGGTCGCCGCCCTTGGCATCCTGGCCCGGAAAGCAGAAGCCCATCGGGACGATGGCGATCCGGCTGGCATCGTAAAAGCGGGCCCTGTCGAGCCCGAGCCAATCGCGCAGCCGGTCGCCGGACGCGTCGTCGAATGGCGTGCTCGATGCGTGGGCGCACGTGCCGGCGGCCTGGCTCGCGATGCAGAGCCGGGCGGTCGTCGAGACACGCAGGATCGGGTTGGGCGCATGCGGAAGGGCGCGCCCGTCCGGCAGCTCGGCACAGATGCGGCAGGCCCGGACCCGGCCCGCGAACGCCTCCAGATCCACCTCGCTTATCACACTACCATCACCATGCCGTCCTCGGCGACGTCGAAGCCTTCCACCTCCTGCCGATGGGAGAGCATTTCGGCGTTCATGTGGGTCAGCAGGATACGCCTCGCGCCAAGCTCGCCGCGCCGCGCCGCGAGCGTACCGAAATCGAGGTGATGCGGCGCTCTCCCCGCCCAGGCGTAACACTCGCAGATGAAGAGGTCGGCGCCCTTCGCCAGGACGAGCAGGCGGTCCGTCCATTCGGTGTCGCCGGAATAGGCAATCGTCCGTCCCCCGGCTTCGATCCGCAATCCAAGCGACGGCGCGCCGGAGGGATGCAGCACCACCTCGGCGGCAACTGCGGCCCCACCGATCCTCGTGGGCGATGCCGGCCCGATCTCCCGGATGTCCAGCGGGAACCGCCACTCGGTCCGTTCGGAGCCCGGGAAGAACACTTCGAGCGCGCGCCTCACCCGCTCCCCGGTGCCGACCGGTCCCGCGACGACGAGCGGCATCTCCCGGCGCGACGCGAATTGCGCGTCGAGCAGGAAGAACGGCAGCCCGCCGAAATGGTCGCCGTGGAGATGGGTGAGCACATCGCATCCACGTCGTTCGGCGCGAGCCCGAGCCGCTTCAGGCCGGGCAGCGTCGTCGCGCCGCAATCGATGAGAAACGTCGAGTCCGCGCTGACATGAAAGCAGGTATTGAGCGCCCGCCGGAACCGAAGGCGTCGCCGCAGCCGACCACCGTGAGCCGCACGTCGCTCATGCCGATGCGCTCGGCCGGGACGAGACAGCCGCGTGCCAGCGTTCGACGTTCCCGAGATGCTCCGGCATCCGGAGGCGAGCCGGCTTCATGAAATCGACGGCGACGAGCGCGGTGATGTCGGCGATCGTGAAGCCGTCGCCGGCGATGTAGGGCCTGTCGGCCAGTTCGCCGTCGAGCCACGCGAGGACTTCGAGAGCCTTGGCCCCGCAGACCTCGCCCCATGCGGGCACCTGCGGGACCTCCATCTCGGCCATCGCCGGATGGCGGTGGCGGAAGGCAGCCGAGATCCGCAGATAGAGCTCGAACTCCATGCGGCGGTTCCACATTTCGACCAGCGCCCGCTCGCGCGGCCCGACGCCGAAAAGCGGCGGCTGCGGCTGCAACTCCTCGAAATAGCGGCAGATCGCGACGGATTCGGCGAGTGCCGTGCCGTCGTCGAGCACGAGGACCGGGAGCCGCTGCATCGGGTTGATCGCCCGGAATGCCTCGCTCAAATGCTCGCGCGCGGCCATGTCCAGCGTCTCGGTCAGCACCGCGGTCCCCTTCTCCGCGAGGAAGATCCTGACGCGCCGCGGGTTCGGCGCCCGACCCCCATCGATGAGCTTCATGCAGCCTCTCCTTCCGGACCCGGGCCGGCCCGGCGGCTCCGGTGTGTGGTCAAAACCTATCGGTTGTGAATACCTACGGTTAACCGTTGCAGTTGGGGCGATTCTTAACAGTCGGCCTTTAGAAGCTTGGATTAACGAGAACTATACCTGCAACGGGATGGCCGATGGTAACCGCCGCGGAGGTCGCTTCCACGATCAGTTCCGATCCGCCCTCGCGGATCGCGCGGCGGCGCCTCATTGCGCGTGCCCTGATCGGGAATGCTTCGGACACGGAGAACCCGCTCCGCCAGCTGTTCCACTTCGAGCAGGAGATGGCCGACACCTTCGCCAAGAACCGGCTTTCCTCGGCGATCGTCATCCCCGTCCTCGTCCTCATCATGGCGTTCGCCCTGGCCCTCCTGGGCAGTCCCTACCTCGCACTCGGCTGGGCGACAATCATGCTCGGCGCGCACGCCTTCGCGCTGCATGCCTGCCGCCGCTTCCTGCGTGAAGGGGTCAAGCGGGCGACGCTCGCGAACTGGAAGCGCCGCTTCGTGCTTCGCGATTTCATCTACGGGCTGTGCTGGGCGCTCTTTCCCCTGCTGTTCCCGCTCAGCGAGAACCCGGAAATGGCGAACGGCCTCGCCATCATCCGCCTCGCCGCGGTCATCGTCGTCCTGTCGGTCGGGGCCCTTCTGTCCTCGCCGATCCCCGCGGCGGCGGTCGCCGGAACCTTGCCGATCGCGCTCTGCATGGCGGCGGTCCACATCATCGACCCGACGTTCTTCAACATCATGATCGCGCTCGCGACGCTCGGCGCCGAGATCCTCTTCCTGCATCTGACCGGCCATCTCTACGAGCAGAACGCCCAGAACCTCGCATACCGTGCCGAGAAGGACGCCATCTTCGCCGAACTCGAGCAGTCGAAGGCCGTTTCCGACGAGGCGCGGCGCCGCGCCGAGGCGGCCAACATGGCGAAATCCCAGTTCCTCGCCACGATGAGCCACGAATTGCGCACGCCGCTCAACGCCATTCTCGGCTTCTCGGAGCTGATGCGGGCGGAAATGCTCGGGCCGATCGACAATCCTGCCTACAAGGACTACCTCGACGACATCCACAACAGCGGCCAGCATCTCCTCAAGATCATCAACGAGATTCTGGACCTCTCCCGCATTGAGGCGGGGAAGCGGGAACTGCGCGAGGAACTCACGTCGCTGACCGCAATCGCCGAAGAGGCGTGCGCTCTGCTGGAGCTGAAGGCGAGGCAGAAGAACATCAATGTGATCGAGGTGCTGGACCCCGGCCTGCCGCGGATCGTCGTGGACGAGCAGGCGATCCGGCAGGTCGTGCTGAACCTCGTGTCGAACGCGCTGAAGTTCACGCCACCCGGCGGTGAGGTGACCGTGAAGGTGGGACGCACGCAGGCGGGCGGCCAGTACGTCTCGGTCCGGGACAACGGGCCGGGGATCGCGGAGGAGGAGATCCCGATCGTCCTCTCCGCCTTCGGCCAGGGCTCCGTCTCGCTGAAGAACGCCGAGCAGGGGACCGGGCTGGGTATCCCGATCGTCCAGGCCCTGATCCACCTCCACGGCGGCAACTTCACCCTGCGCAGCCAGGTCGGAGTCGGCACCGAAGCGATCGCGACGCTTCCCTCCAAGCGCGTCGTGTCGCCGTTCACGCAGGACAACCGCTCCTGGACCGCGCCGCAGCCGAAGCCGGTGAAGCTCAGGAAGTCCGCCTGACGCGGCGCTCGGCGGGTGCCAATTGGAACCCGGCTTTCTCGCCTACGTTGAAGGTTAATGGCCCGCGAGCTCGCGCCGATGCGCCGGGTCCGGCGCCGGCGCGGCTCGCCAGGTGCCGAGCGTCCCAGGGAGGTTCCGACATGCAAAAGATCTTCACCACTGCCATGGCCGTCATGATGCTCGGGGCGACCGCGGCACCGCCGGCACTTGCCCAGGGCAAGCCGTCGATGAAGCAGCGGCAGCAATACGTGCAGAGCTACTGCGCCAAGAACCCGAACAGCCGCGACTGCCAGGACTTCCGCCGCAATCCGAACAGCTGGGACGATGCGCGCTATCAGCGCTGGTACCGCGACCACGGCCGCAACGACGCGGCTGCGGCGGCGCTCTTCGGCCTCGCCGCCGGCGCCATCATCGGCGGCGCGCTCGGCGCGGCCTCGAGCCAGAGCCATGCCGACCGGTGTGCCGCACAGTACCGCTCGTACGACCCCGCGACCGATACCTATCTCGGCACGGACGGGCGGCGGCACCGCTGCCAGCTCTGACACAACGACGATTGTGGAGGCGGCAACGCACCGCCTTCGCAAGTCGGAGGGTTGTCACGGCGCTCCTTGTCACGGCGCAAAGCAGGCGGTGATCCGGGCGGCATGCTCCCGCACGCCGGGGTCGCCGGAGCCGGCCCACAGGGTCAGAAGCCGCCGGTAGGAGCAGGCGACGAACGTCACCTCGTCGCCGGCGACGGCGTCGGCGAACCATCCGATCTCGTCGCGGTGGCGCTGGCGATCGGCCGAAGCGATCGGGCGGCCGTCCGGCCAGCGGGTCGGCTCCGCGAAGACGTAGAGGAGGACCGGACGCTTCGGCGAAGCCCGGCCTGCCCGGCGGACCTCCGTCCGGAGGGCAAGCGCGTGCTTGATGAGTTGCGGCGCGTCCAGCATCGAGAAGGTTGTGGTCTGCGCGCGGAGCATGTCCTGCATCGCCTCGTGGCGCGCCATGGCCGGCCCCCACACGGGCCGCCAATAGGCCTCTGACAGTGCCCCCCTCTTCGTCGATCCGAACGGCTCGAACCGCTTCGATTCGATCCCGATCAACGCCGTCTCCGTCTCCACCAGGACGTCGAGGCAGGGATGCCGGCCTCCGCCCCAGGGGAAGCGCAGGACGGCCTCCAGGTGCACTGAAGCCGCGGGCCATCCGTGATCCTCGCAGCCGGGAATTGCAGGCAGACGGCCGGGATCATCGAGGAACAGGCCGAACGCGTTCGCGGCCAGGGCGGACGACGAGCGGGGACTCAGGAACTTGCCACTTGCGAGCTCGTTGCCGGGCGCGGCGGCGAGCGCCCCCCGGATCCGATCCGCCGGAAGGCCGGTCAGGATGCCATCGACGAGCATTGCCCCCGGAGGCATGACCTATGCTCCTCGCCGCGCGGCCGGTTCGGCGCTTCGGCTCACTCCGTCCGCGTCACGGTCCAGCACGCCACCACCCGGCTCGTCGGGTTCAGGTGGCTGTAGCAGAGATCCATGGTGTCGGAATCGCGCAGCGTGAACTGATACTGGCCGTCGGCATCCAGCATGATTCCGCCCTCGTTGTCGTGCCGGAGCGAGCCGATGACCGTCTCCGTGCCGGTCCCGCCCGACATCTCGCCGGCGAAGCGCTGGTCCTTCTGTTCAGTGATGCGGTACGTGAATTCGATCGGGTCCGCCGAGAAGGTGACGCCCGCCTCCCCGGCCGGCCGGTACGGCGTCGGCCCGACATGGACGGCTTCGGCCGCGCCTTTCCACGTTCCGACCAGGTTGGGAATCTCCTGGGCCGCGGCCGGCAAGGAAACGCAGCCGATCACCAGAGCTGCGAGCATTGCGCGCGTTGACATGACCTTCCTCCGACTTGCTCCCGCGGAGCGGGCATGAAGCATCTCACCCGTTCGGCGGGCCGAGCGCCAGCGTGAAGCGGTACGCGCACGATGGAGCGGCTCGGGATCGCCGCGGGCGGTTAAGGCGGAATGAGCGATCCTGCCGAGGATCGCCGCCGACACCTGCCACGGGACGAAACGTTCGCCGGTCGTTGGGCCAGTCCTGCAACGTCGTCGACATCACTTCGCCGGCTTCTGAAATAGGTCCGAAACGGCCACCTGCGAAAAGCGCCGCCGTCGGGCCGGTCGTTCGTTGCAAGCAGCACGAGCATCAGAGCCAGCCGCTCAGGAAGCCAACCGGCTGCTGTTTTCAGGAGGGAAGAACCATGTCGAAGATCATCCTCGCGCTCGGCGTCGCCGGCATCCTTTGCACCCAGGCCGCTTCGGCCGCCGATCTCCGTCCCGCCGCCGGCGCGAGCGTCCGTCTCGGAGACGTCTCCGGGGTCGCCTTCTACACGGTCGAGCCGGAAGGCTACCGGGTGGTCGTCACACTCGCCGCATCCGGCAGCCAGCCTATGCGCTTCGTGGCGACGCTTTCCTCGGGGCAGTCCGTGACGCTCTCCGTCCCCGGCCCTGTCGGCGCCGCCGCGGCCGAGCTGACCATCGCGCGCATCGGGGACAGCGTCGAGATCGGCGACCGGATGATCGGGAAGCTTGCCGACGCCAGGCAGTGAGCGGGTTGCCTCGAGCCGCAGGCGATCACCCGCTGCGGTCGGAGACCCCCGCTTCGTCGAAGGTCGCCATGCCGCCGTGGACCGCGGCGGCGGCCCTGACGATGCCGGCCGCAAGGGCGGCACCGGTCCCTTCGCCGAGCCGCATCTCGAGATCGAGAAGCGGCTCGACGCCCAGTTTCCCGAGGACGGCGCGGTGGGCAGCCTCGGCCGAGCAATGGGCGAAAAGGCAGTGATCGATCGCACGCGGATCGGCGGCATGCACGATCGCCGCCGCCGCGCTCGTCACGAAGCCGTCGACGATCACCGGCACCCGCTCCATCCGCGCCGCCAGGATGGCGCCGACCATCGCGGCGACCTCGCGCCCGCCGACCCGGCGGAGGACCTCGAGCGGGTCGCGGCCGGGTCCAATCCGCGCGACGGAAGCGGCGACCGCCTCCGCCTTCCTGGCAAGGCCGCGATCGTCCACGCCCGTGCCGCGGCCGACCCAGTCGGCCGCCTCGCCGCCATAGAGCGCATGGTACACTGCGGCCGCGACGGCGGTGTTGGCGATTCCCATCTCGCCGAGGCAGAGGAGGTCCACGCCGCCGGCGATCGCCTCCATGCCATAGGCGATCGTCGCCGCGCATTCGGCCTCGCTGAAGGCGTCCGCCTCCACGATATCCGGGGTCGGCATGTCGAGCGCCAACTCGAAGACCTTGAGCCCCAGCTCGTAGGCCTTGCAGATCTGGTTGATGGCCGCTCCGCCGACGGCGAAATTCTGCACCATCTGGCGCGTCACCGCCTGCGGGTAGGCCGAGACGGCGCGCTCCGCGATCCCGTGATTGGCCGCGAACACGGCCACCAGCGGCCGCGTCACGGCCGGCCGCGGCCGCCCCTGCCATGCCGCGAGCCATTCCGCGACCCGTTCGAGCCGGCCGAGGCTGCCCGGCGGCTTGGTGAGCCGCGCGTCCCGCGCGCGGACGGCGGAAGCCGCCTCTTCGTCCGGGCCGGGCAGGCCGCGAATGAGGGCACGGATGTCCTCGAAGGGCAGAGCGCTGGCGAAGTTCGGCAAGGGGAATCTCCGGTCTCGGGTCCGCGGGTTTACAGAGGCGGCGCAGCGCAGGCAAACAGGACGCGAGCGAGCCCGGGAGCCGATCGCCGATGCGCCAATTCGCCGACGATCTGAAGCGCCTGCCCGAAGACACGAGGGCCTGCCTCGCCTTCTTCTCGCGGCTGCCGATCACGCCGCCCGCCGGTCCCTTCGCACTCGGACGAGCCGTCGGGGCCTGGCCGGTGGCGGGGCTCGTCGTCGCGATCGGGCCTGCCGCTCTGCTCGCGCTCCTTTCCGCGGCCGGCGCGCCGGGGCTCGCGGCGGCGGCGGCGGCGCTCGGCGCACTCGCGCTCGTCGGCGGCGGGCTTCACGAGGACGGGCTGGCCGACTGCGCCGACGGCCTCGGCGCCGACCGCGACCGGTCCGGCCGGCTCGCGATCATGCGCGACAGCCGGATCGGGACGTTCGGCACCCTCGCGGTCACGGTCACGTTCCTCGTCCGGGCCGGGGCGCTGGCGGGGCTGGCGCTCGATCCGGGCCGGGGCGCGCTGGCGCTCCTCTTCGCCGCCGGCCTCTCCCGCGCAATTGCCGTCGGTCACTGGCGTGCGTTGCCGCCGGCGCGGAGCGACGGCCTCGCGACCGCCGCGGGACGCCCGGACGGCCATGCCGTCCGCCTCGCCGTCGCAGCGGCGGCGATCCTCGCCATCGCCATGATCGCCGCGTTCGGCGCCGGCGGAATTCTCGGTCTCGTCCTCGGCGCCGCCGCCGCCATCCTCTTCACGAGCTTCGTGCGTCGACGGCTCGGCGGGCATACGGGGGACACGATCGGCGCGAGCCAGCAGCTCGCCGAGACGGCCCTCCTGCTCGGTCTTTCGACGAGCTGGGCCGACGCCATGCTCATCACTATCTGAGGTCGATGTTCGGACTCGACGAAGAACGGTTTGCACACCTCGTCTACCTGATCCTGCTGCTCGCCTTCATCGGCAGCGGCGTCTTCGCATTCCGCGGGCAGCGCGGCCCCGTGTTCCGGCATCTCATGGTCTGGGCAGCGATCGTCCTCGGGCTCGTGGTCCTCTACAGCTTCCGCGCGCCCCTCATCGACCTCGCCGCTCCCGTCATTCGCGAGCTCGACCCGAGCCGCGTCGTGGAGGTCGCCGGGGCCGACGGTGAACGCGAGCTCGTCATCGGGCGGAGCTCGGACGGGCACTTCCGGCTGCGCGGCAGCGCGAACGGAACGGCACTCGAATTCCTCGTCGACACCGGCGCGACCGGCACGACGCTCACCATGCGCGACGCCGAGCGGATCGGACTTCATGGCGAGAGCCTGCGGTTCGAGAGACCGGTTCAGACGGCGGCCGGGCTCGCCTTCGCCGCGCCGGCCCGGCTCGGCACGATGGAGATCGGGCAGTTCCGCCTGCGCGACGTGCCGGTGAGTGTCATGCCTGCTGGAACGTTGCAGATGAATCTCCTCGGCATGAACGTGCTCGACCGGTTCCGGGCCTGGAGAGTGGAAGGCGACCGTCTCGTGCTCGTGCCATAGCGGAAACGGGGAACGCCGGCCGACGGGCGCGCGTTTCCCGTTGAACTGCGAGGGACGACACATGGCGAGCGAAATCGCGACCGACGAGACGCCCAACCTGATCGCAGCCGACAAGGTGGAAGGCACCTATGTCTACGATCAGAACGGCGAGTCGCTCGGCCACATCAGGACCATCATGCTGAACAAGCTGAACGGGCGGGTGGCCTATGCAGTGCTCGCTTCCGGAGGCTTTCTCGGCGTCGGCGAGGATCTCTATCCCCTCCCCTGGGAGATCCTGCGCTACGACGTCGATCTCGGCGGCTACGTCGTCGAGGTCGACCGCACCACACTGACCAACGCGCCGCGCTACACGGCCGGTGAGGAGCCGGACTGGGCCGACCGCCTGTTCGGCGAGAAGGTGCGCGGGCACTACGGCGCGCCCGGCGCGCTGGCGTGAGCCTCAGAACAGCAGCGTGAATCCGAGCCGGGCGGCGACGGTCAGCAGGAACAGGCCGAACGCGACCTCGAGCTGGCGCTTCGTCATCATGTGGGCGACCCGGACGCCGTACGGCGCCGTCAGGATCGATAGAGGGATCATGACGGCGACCGCCAGGAGATTGACGTAGCCGAGCGAGAGCGGCGGCAGGCCCGGCGCACCCCAGCCGGCAACCGCGTAGCCGATCGCGCCGGGAATGGCGACGAGCACGCCGACGGCGGCGGCGGTGCCGACCGCCTCATGGATCGGCCGGCCGAACATGGTCATGTACATCATGCTCATGACCGCACCGCCGATGCCCATGAGTGCGGACAGGAACCCCACGCCGATCCCGGCGACGATGCGGACCGGCCAGCCCGGCATGGTGTCCGCTACGCGGCCGACCTTCAGGTCGAAGATCATCCGCATGGCCAGGAGGAATGCGAGGGTCGCGAAGATCGCCCGCAGCGTCGTGCCGCTCGACACCGCCGCCACGAAGGAGGCGAGAGCCACGCCGACAGGAACGGGTATGGCCCAGCTCCTCACCACGACCGAGTTGATCGCCGCGCGCTTCCGGTGCGCCATGAAGGCGCGGAACGAGGTCGGGATGATGACCCCGAGGGAGGTTCCGAGCGCGACGTGCATGCGCACGGAATCGCCGTAGCCGAGCACCGCCAGCACGAAATCGACGATCGGGACGATGACAGCGCCGCCGCCAACCCCGAAAATTCCGGCGAGGAGCCCCGAAACAGCCCCCGTCGCGGCGAGCGCCGCCGCCAGCGCGAGGAGTTCGCCTGCGGGGACATCTGCAATCATGGCAAGGGCTTTCGGGCGGCGGCAGGAACTCCGGACGCCCTATCGACCCTCTAGGCGGCGGTGTCCAGCCCCTCGCCGCCCGCCGTCACCGCCGCGAGCGCCCTGCGGATGACCTCCGGGCCGGCGTCGCGCCGGCTGCCTTCGACGGTCAGGATCTGCCGCCAGCGGCGTGCGCCGGGGCGGCCGTGGAAGAGGCCGATCATCGGCCGCACGACCGCCGCCATCCGCGCGCCTTCGGCCAGGACGCGCTCTGCATAGGGGATCATCCGCTCCGCCGCAGCCACCGTATCGGCGGTCCCGCCCTCGTCGCCGAACACCAGCCGGTCCACCTCCGCCAGCAGTCCCGGCTCGTGCCAGGCGGCGCGGCCCAGCATGACGCCGTCGACGTGGCGGAGCTGCTCCAGGGCGGCGGGAAGGTCGCCGATCCCGCCGTTGATGCCGACGAAGCGCTCCGGCAGCCGGCGCTTCAGGCGGTGGACGCGGCCGTAATCGAGCGGCGGCACGGTCCGGTTCTCCCTGGGCGACAGCCCCTCCAGCCAGGCCTTGCGGGCATGGACCCAGAGCGCATCGGCACCCGCGGCGAAGACCGCATTAGCGAGCGCGTCCAAGGCCTCCTCGGGATCCTGGTCGTCGACGCCGATCCGGCACTTCACCGTCACGGGCACCGAGACCGCCGCCTTCATCGCCGCGACGCATTCGTCGACGACGGCCGGCGTGCGCATCAGGCAGGCGCCGAAGGTGCCGGACTGAACGCGGTCGGAGGGGCAGCCGACATTGAGATTGATCTCGTCGTAGCCAAGGTCCGCGCCGATCCGGGCCGCCGCCGCGAGCCGCGCCGGGTCCGAGCCGCCGAGCTGCAGCGCGAGCGGATGCTCCGCCGCGTCGAATCCGAGGAGCCGCGCCCGGTCGCCGTGGAGCACGGCCTCCGCAGTCACCATCTCGGTATAGAGCAGCGCACGGCGCGTCAGCCCGCGATGGAAGTAGCGGCAATGCCGGTCGGTCCAGTCCATCATGGGGGCGACGGCGAAGCGATGTGTCGAATGAGGCTGCATGTGTCCGTATATCGAGGGCGCCGATCGCGGCGTGTGACGGATATAGGAGGCGATACCATCGTTTGCGCCCCTTAGTGGCCGAAGATCGCCGAAACCGAACACCGTGCGGCAGCCCCGGAATACGATTGCAGCGGAGGGGATGCGTCGCCATATTGTCCGGGATAAAGGACAAAGGAGCGACGACAATGGCTCAGGCGGCAAAGAGGACCGTGTCCGCACCGCGGCCGGCGAGCGGATCGGGACGTCGAAGCTTGCCCCAGAGCGTCTCCCTCGTCGGCCTGATGAACGAGCACGGCGCCCTGAATGCCGGCGAGGTCGCCGAGGCCTTCGGCATGTCGAAAGCGCAGCTCGCCGAGACGGCCGGCCTCGCCCGCGAGGTGTTCCAGAAGGCGAGCCGCCGGGACAGCCCCAAGGCCCAGAGCCGCATGCGGGAAATGCTGGAGATCATCAACATGGTGCAGGTCTGGGCGGGCGGCCCGGCCCAGGCGATGGCGTGGTACCGCGCCGAGCCGATCCTGGCCTTCGGAGGACGCACCGCGGAGGCGCTGGTGAAGACCGGCCAGGCGGCCGCCGTGCGCGACTACGTCGACCACCTGGCGACGGGCGGCTACGCCTGAGGCCGATCTCGTGCGGTTCCGGGGCGAGGCGTTCAGGGCGCACGACCCGAACTGGTCCTGGATGCCGCTCTCCGGCGCCGGCGCGGCCCTGAAGGGCCGGCGCTTCAACTGGCCGGGCCTCGACACGCTCTACCTGTCGCTCAGCTTCAAGACCGCGTTCCGCGAGGTCTCGGCCGGCTTCGCCCATCGGCTGACGCCCTACGTGCTGTGCAGCTACGACGTGGATTGCGCGGACATTGCCGACCTGCGGACCGAAGCCGGCCGCGCCTCGCACGGCGTCGCGCTCGAGCATCTCGCCTGCGCCTGGGGCGATGCCCTGATCGCGCGTCGCGAACCCGCCTCCTGGGGCGTCGTCCGGCGGCTGCTGGCGGACGGCTGCGCCGGCATCCTCGTCCCGAGCTTCGCCAACGGCGCCACGCAAGACGACCAGAACCTCGTCCTGTGGCGCTGGGGCCCGGACCCGCCGCACAAGGTGACAGTCTACGACCCGACCGGCAAGCTGCCGAAGAACCGTTGATCTCGGGTTAGAAAGTGGAACGTCCGCCGTTAGGATACGGTCGAGCAAACCGGTTGAGCCACGACGCACTTACATGCGACAGTTGCTCCGGCTTATACGGTCAGGCTGGAGCCTCCCTGTGACGTTCGCACCACTGTTCGGCTCGCCGTGCGATCTGGCCCAACGAATACCATCTATGATCTCGGACTTCCTCGACTTGGAGAACAAGATTGGCCGGCGTTTTCGCGAGGACAGTGTCACGGACATCATCATTGCCTCGCTGCTGAGGATAGCCGGCACCAATGCGACAGTCCTCGTGCCACCTGAAGCTAAAACGGGCGGCGACTTCGACATCCTCATTGTCGAACCGTCCACTAGTGAGGCCATTCAATACCGGATTCAAGCCAAACGCCTTTCGCCTCACGCGACAAATTGGATGCGGGGACTTTATCGTGAACTCGACCATCCACATGGTACGGGAAAGCAATCCTCGACGCTGATCCGATCTTCGGTAAAGGAGAAGATCGAAACGATCCCGCTCTATGCCTTCTACAATCCAGAAGAGGCGTGCAAGGCTTCGGGCGGCATCATCGCGGGCATCGAGCTGGCCGACGGTCGGGCAATTAATGAAGTCGTTAAGGCGCTGCTGAAAGCAAAGAAGGCATCGAAGAGACCTCGCCTGAAACAGGTCGGATTCCTGCGTGACCTGTTCTTTCCACTTTCGACTATCTTATGCCCGCCGACGGGTGGCGCGAGCCCTCCCGCGGCGATGATCCTGCCACCACGAGTTTCTCGGGCAGCCGTTGAGGCCACCATCAATGAGCGGTCTCGTCCGGAATGGATGTGGAGAGAAGAAGTCCCTCAGTTGCCAAGCCTTGTGCCAGACCGGTTCCTGCGGCCTCCATTGTCGGGCGAAGAACGACCAAGACCTCGTCGTCCTGATCAGCTCGCCCCAATAACCCGACCATTTCCCCTGCTGGTCGAACGCGCCATCGGCAGAAGTGATCACGAGGAGCCTATCCAGGTTGCTCGTATTAAGCGTCCTAAGATCATCCTTGTATCAAGGACGATTGACGACGCTTAGGCCGCGTCGCGCTGGGGCCCGGACCCGCCGCACAAGGTGACGGTCTACGACCCCACCGGCAAGCTGCCGAAGAACCAGCTGTCGTGGACGTAGACGTCCGAAGCGATGCGGCGACGCAGGCGGCGCGTCCCGATCTCCGCCGCCGCCGGCGCTCTCGCGTCAGGCAAAGCCGGCTTTCCGGCATGGCCGGCCGCGCGGCCGCGCTATATCAGGACCGGATCGAAGAGGGAGGGCGCCATGACCGCCAATGCCTACCGGATCCGCGACTGGCAATCGCATCCGCCCTACAATTTCCCCGACTACAAGTCGACCGCGCTCCGGTCGCCGACCAAGCCGCTCATCCCGATGAAGCACACGCTCTCGGAACTGACCGGGCCGGTCTACGGCCACGAGAAGGTCGGCGCGCTCGACGCGGACCTCACCAGGAACGGGGCGAAGAACGGCGAGCCGCTCGGCGAGCGCATCGTCGTGACCGGCCGCGTCCTCGACGAGGACGGACGCCCTGTCCGCAACACGCTGGTCGAGGTCTGGCAGGCGAACGCTGCCGGCCGCTACGTCCACAAGGTCGACCAGCATCTCGCGCCGCTCGACCCGAACTTCTTCGGCGGCGGACGCTGCGTCACCGACGACGAGGGCCGCTACCGCTTCTATTCGATCAAGCCGGGGGCGTATCCCTGGGGCAACCATCACAATGCCTGGCGCCCGAACCACATCCATTTCTCGCTGCTGGGGCCGTCCATCGCCACCCGCCTCGTGACGCAGATGTACTTTCCGGGCGACCCCCTGCTCGACCTCGACCCGATCTACCTGAGCGCGCCTGCGGGGGCGCGCGAGCGGCTCATCTCCCAATTCTCGATCGACGTCACCGAACCGGGCTTCGCGCTCGGCTACGTCTTCGACATCGTGCTACGCGGGCGCGAGGAAACGCCGATGGAGACGCCGAGATGACATTGAAGCAGACGCCGTCCCAGACGGTCGGGCCCTATTTCGCCTACGGCCTGACGGCCGAGCAGTACGGCTACCCGCACGATGCGCTCGCCGGCGGCAAGGTCGCCGACGAACTCTGCACGGGCGAGCGCATCCACGTCACCGGGCGCGTCTTCGACGGCGAAGGCGTGGCGATCGACGACGTGATGATCGAGATCTGGCAGGCCGATTCCGAAGGCCGCTACCTCCACCCGGAGGACGGGCGCGCGTCGAACAGCGTCTTCACCGGCTTCGGCCGCTACGGCACCGGCACGGACCCGCAGAACCGCTACCTGTTCGAGACGGTGAAGCCCGGCTCGGTGGACGGGGTGCAGGCGCCGCACATCAACGTGATCCTGTTCATGCGCGGGCAGCTGAGCCACCTCTACACGCGGATCTACTTTTCCGACGAGGAGGAGGCGAACGGGCGCGACCCGGTCCTCCAGAGCGTGCCGGAAGAGCGGCGGCGGACGCTGGTCGCCAGCCGCGAGGACATGCCGATCGGCACCGTCTACCGCTTCGACATTCACATGCAGGGCGCCGACGAGACCGTCTTCTTCGACGTCTGACCGCCGGAGGAGATTGCTTCTCTCATGACCGAACCCTGCATCATCACCGTCGCGATCACGGGGTCCGTGCCGCGGAAGGCCGACAATCCGGCCGTTCCGGTCACCGTGCCCGAGCAGGTGGAATCGACCCACGCCGCCTTCGAGGCGGGCGCCTCCATCGTCCACGTCCATGTGCGGGACGAGGCGGAGCGCCCGTCTTCCGACCCCGCCCTCTTCGCGGCCTTCCTCGACGGCGTGCGAAAGCACTGTCCCGGCATGATCGTGCAGTTCTCGACCGGCGGGCGGGGCCGGGACGCCGCGGCGCGGGGCTCGATGCTGCACCTCCGGCCGGACATGGCCTCGCTTGCGACCGGCTCCGTCAACTTTCCCGATTCCGTCTACGAGAACCCGCCCGACCTCGTGGCAGAGCTCGCCGCGCGCATGGCCGAGCACGGCGTAAAGCCCGAGATCGAGATCTTCGACCTCGCCATGCTCTATGCGGCCCACGGAATGGTGGAGGCCGGCGAGATCGCGCGGCCGGCCCACGTCCAGTTCGTGTTCGGCCTCAGGAACGCGCTGCCGCCGCTCCGCCAGATCCTCGAATTCGAGCTCGCGGAACTGAAGCGGCTCATGCCGGAGGCGACCTGGACGGCCGCCGGCATCGGCCGCAGCCAGCTCGACATGAACCGGCTGGCGCTGGAGCTCGGCGGCCATTGCCGCACCGGGCTGGAGGACAACATCAGGTTCGACCGGAGCCGGCTGGCGAGGAGCAATGCGGAGCTCGTCGCCCGCGTCGCCGACCTCTGCGCCGAATTCGGGCGCCGGCCCGCCTCGGCGGCGGAAGCGCGCCGGATCCTGTCGCTGCCGCCGGCTGCCGAACGCTGACGCCTACTCGGTCGGGGAAGCGAGGCTCGTCACGAACTCCGCCTCCTCGACGGGCTTCGTTTCCGCATAGGGGCCGATCGGGCGGAGCATGAGCTTGTCGAGGTTCGACTGGCCCCAGGGCGCCGGCCCGACGAGGCGTATCTCTCTGGCGGCCGCAGCGGCCTCGGAAGCCCCGCTCTGCTCCACCGCATCCACCGCGGGCGAGGCGAAAGACGCCTGGATCACCTCGCCCTCCCGCTGCCCCGGACGGCTCCGGGGCAGAAGCGCGAAAGCGGGCTCCGCGGGCGCTGCATCGAGAGAGAGGTAAGCGGTGGACATCGGCGCGGCCGCCGGTCCGCACGTGCAGCTCTCGACCAGCTGCTGGCGGTAGCGGAACGCCGCCGGCAGCCTGGAATACGGTTCGCCGCGGAGGGAGACCATGTCCTCCGCCTCGTCGCGGCCGGCGTCGTAGGCGTAGAGCTGGGCGCCCGGGCAGCGCGCGCTGCAGGCGTCGGCATCGGCTGCGAAGCGGTCGCGCGAGGTGGAGAAGCTAATCGGGAAGTAATAGCCGTCGCAGGTCCGGACGCACATCGTCCGGAAGGTCCCGCTCCGCGCGAGCGTCCGACCCGGCTCGCGGATCACCTCTTCCGCCGTGCGGCGGGGCGCCGGTGCGCTCTTCCTCGCTGCAGCCTGGCGTTCGATGGCCTGCCGGGGCGCGACCGCGGCCGTCGCCTGCGAGCGGGTCGGCCGCCGGCAGCCTTCCGCGACGAGGCGGTCGCGGATCATGGAGAGGCGACCGGCCTCGCCTGCCGTCACGCCGCCCGCCATGATCCGCATCTCCTGGCTTTCGAGCGCGAAGCAGTTCGAGGCTTCGGCCTGGCCGCCGAGCGCCAGCACCAGGCCGGCGAAAGCAGTTGCAAACACATGGCTTTTCCGCATCGCACTCCCCTGCCGCAGATGAGACCGAAAAGCGGCAGAGGCGGGATCGGTTCCGTCACAATGACGATCCGCCCGCGATAAGGTGAACGGTGGGGGCGGCCGGCCGGCGACCCGCATAAGGCGCGGCGGGCCCGCCCGATCCTGACTATCCGGTGTTGCGCAGACCGGCGGCGATGCCGTTGATGGAGATGAGAATGCCGCGCTGGGCCTTCTCGTCGACCTGGCCGGCCCGCCATCGGCGAAGCAGTTCCACCTGCAGATGGTTGAGCGGCGCGATGTAGGCGAAGCGGTGCGCGATCGAGCGCGCGAGCGTCGGATTGTCCGAAAGCCGCTCCAGCCGCCCGGTGATCTCGCCGAGATACCGTATCGTGCGCTGCCACTCGGCTTCGATCGCGCCGAACACCCTTTCCGCGAGGGCCGGATCGGGCACCAGATCGGCATAGCGCGCCGCCATGCCGGGATCGGCCTTGGCGAGCACCATGTCCATGTTCGAGAGCAGCGCGCGGAAGAACGGCCATTCCGCGTTCATGCGGGCGAGCAGCGCCAGCCGCTCCTCCGGGTCGCGCGCCAGGAACGCCTCGACCGCCGACCCGAAGCCGTACCAGCCCGGCAGGGCCACCCGGCTCTGCCCCCAGGAGAAGGACCAGGGGATCGCGCGCAGGTCCTCGATGCTCCGCGTCGCCTTCCGGGAGGCAGGGCGCGAGCCGATGTTGAGCTGCGCGATCTCCGAGATCGGCGTGGCAGCATAGAAATAGTCGGTGAACTCGGGCGTGCCGTAGACGAGTTCACGGTAGGCCCGCATGCTTTCGGTGGAGAGTTCCGCCGCCGCCTTCAGGAATTCCGGAGCGGCCGTCTCCTCGCGCGCGAGCAGCGTCGCCTCCAGCGTGGCGGCCATGAGCGTCTCGAGATTGCGCCGGCCGATCTCCGGGTTCGCGTATTTCGCGTTGATGACCTCGCCCTGCTCGGTCAGCCTGATCTGGCCTTTCACGGTCGCCGGCGGCTGGGCGAGGATGGCGTCGTAGCTCGGCCCACCGCCGCGGCCGACCGCGCCGCCGCGGCCGTGAAACAGCCTGAGCGTCAGGCCCGGCTTCTCTTCGAAGAGCCGCGCGAGCGCGGTGGAGGCGCAATAGAGCTCCCAGTTCGAGGTGAAGTAGCCGCCGTCCTTGTTGCTGTCCGAATAGCCGAGCATCACGTCCTGCTCGGCGCCGGAATTCCGCATCATGGGCTCGATGCCGGGCAGGTCGTAGAAGCCGCGCACGATCGATTCGGCGGCACGGAGGTCCTCGATCGTCTCGAAGAGCGGGACGACGATGAGGGCGAGCTTCGCGTTGGCCGCCTCGTCCGGGGCGAGGGTCCCCCGCATCAGGCCGCACTCCTTCTGGAGGAGGAGCACCTCCAGGAGGTCGCTCACGGCCTCGGTATGGCTGATGATGTAATGGCGGATCGCCTCGCGCCCGAAGCGGCTCCGGAGATCGAAGGCGGTCTCGAAGATGGCGAGCTCCGCCTCCGTTGCCTGCGAATACGCGACCGTGGGCACCCGCAGCGGACGGGGATCCCGCAGCATCTTCAGAAGGAGGTCGCGCTTGTCGCCCTCGGCGAGCCGGGCGTAAGCCGGCTCGATGCGGGCGGCGGCGAGGAGTTCCGCCACCACCGCCTCGTGCCGGTCGGACGATTGCCGCAGGTCGGTCGTGGCGAGATGAAACCCGAACACCTCGGCGGCGCGAATGAGGGGCTTCAGCCGCGTGGCGACCAGCGCCTGCCCGTGGTTGCGCCGGAGCGAGTCCTCGATCCTCCGGAGGTCGCAGAGAAAGTCCGCCGCGCTGCCATAGGCTTCGCCGGGATCGGCTTCCACGGCGGGGGCGCCCGAGCCCGCGAGCGCCACGAGGCTGGACGCGAGGCGGCCCCGCATGCCGATCAGGGCGCGCCGGTACGGCTCGTCCTCGAGGCGCGGATCGCGGTTCGCCGAGCGATCGGCGAGCGCCAGCAGGTCGGCGCTGAACGTGACCAGAGCCCGTGACATCGAGAGTTCCGCGAAGAGGGCGTCGACCTCTTCGAGATAGTGCCGCAGAACGGTTTCGGCCTGCTGGGCGAGGGCCGTCCGCAGCGTCCCGGCGGTCACGTTGGGATTGCCGTCGCGATCGCCGCCGATCCAGTTGCCCATCCGGAAGAACGGGGCGACCGGGCGGCCCAGCCGCTCCTCCAGCTCGGCGTAGAGATCCGGGATCTCGCGAAGGAACGTGGTGCGGTAGTAGCCGAGGACGTTCTTGATCTCGTCGTCCACCGTGAGCTTCACCGTGCGCAGCATCCGGGTCTGCCAGAGCTGGACCACCCGCGCCCTCAGCAGGGCCTCGTTGGCCTTTCGCTCCCGCGGCGTGTCGAGGTGGTCGCGCGCAGCGAGGAGATCCGCGATCGCCCGCTCGGCGTCGAGCGTGGTCTGGCGCTGCACCTCGGTGGGATGCGCCGTCAGCACCGGCGACACGAAGCTGCGCGACAGCGTGCGCGCGATCGTGTCCGCCGAGATGCCGGCTGCCGCGAAACGCTCGAACGCACGCGCAAGGCTGCCGTCCTGGTGCTCCTCGCGCGCCTCGTGGACGGCGCGGCGGCGGAGGTGATGGCGGTCCTCGGCGAGGTTGGCGAGATGCGAGAAATAGCTGAAGGCGCGGATGACGGAGACGGTCTCCGCGGGGCTGAGCCGCTTCAGGAGCGTGTCGAGGTTCCGCCCCGCCTCGGCGTCGTCCTTGCGCTGATAGGCGACCGAAAGCCTGCGGATCGCCTCCACGAGCTCGAACGCGGCCTCCCCGTCCTGCTCGCGCACGATGTCGCCGAGGATCTGGCCGAGGAAGCGCACGTCCTCGTAGAGGTGGCGGTCCTTGTCCTCGGCCCGGCCCTCGTGCGCCGGCATGTCCATCAAAGCCGTCATCCGTCCCTCATCGTCTCGCATTCGTAATGCGGCCGGAGCGACGGCCACGCAACCCGGCCCGGTGCCGCTCCGATCCCGATGCATCGGCCATGCCAGCACATGCGAAGGCCGCGCCGGAAGGCCACCGAAACACCGGGCGGAAACCGTACAGGGAAGCCGCGACAGGCGCCGGACCGGAAAGTGAAGCCCGCCCGCTTGTAAGAAAAGCGATCGGGCTCTAGATTGGAGCCATCGACTTTGGCCGGACGACTTGGCCGTACTGCCTGGCATGCCGGGCGCACGTTCAGACCTTCTCTCCAAAACTCGACTTCCTGGAACGAGTGCAAATGCGCTCGGCCGAACGCGCGTCACGAAAGGACACGACATGACCACGGGAACCGTGAAGTTCTACAATTCGCAGAAGGGCTATGGTTTCATTCAGCCCGACGACGGCAGCAAGGATGTCTTCGTCCATGCGACCGCCCTCGAAGCCGCCGGCATGCGCGGCCTGGTCGAAGGCCAGAAGATCAGCTTCGACGTTGAGAACGACCGCCGCTCCGGCAAGCCGGCGGCGACGAACCTGCAGCACGCCTGACCGGCGGTGCCTTCGGGAGGCGCGGGAAACCGCGCCTCTCCTGTATCCGGCGGCCCGGAATTCCGTTCCCGCCGCTTCAGCGTCGCCGCCTTCACGCCTGCCAATGGACGGCCAGATGAGTGACGACCCGATCCAGCTCGACGAGCACCGCGGCATGGCCGCGCAGAAGGCCACCGAATTGCGCCGCCTGGTCAGCGAGGTTGCGGCCGAGCGCGCCAAGCTCCAGCAGAGGCAGGACGAACTCGAGAATGCGCTCGCCGCGGCGCCGGCGGAGACCTGGGCCGAAGCCGTCGAGAAGGCGCGCTATCTCCTTGCGCTTTTCGGGGCAACCTCCGAGGGGCAGGACCCGCGCCGGCAGAAGCTGATCCAGAAGCTGCTGGAGGATTTCGAGAGGCTCCTCGCCGAGCCCGAGGGCGCACCCGAAACCGCAGCCCCCGCCGCTTCGCGCCGCAAGCCATCCAGGAAGAACCCTGCGGCGCCGGGCCTTCCCGCCGCGTCACGCAAGTAGCCATCGGGGCAATTCCAGCCGGCCGAAGTCTCCCGAATCGATAAAATTTGCTTTCCCCAGCCCGAAGGCGCACCCTTCGCGGGCTGCCTCTTTCTCTGTTCACGCCAGAGCGAGCGCATGCCGGAAATCGTCCGGCCAACACAGAGCAGGGGAAGGGAAATCCTATGAATCTCAGCGAGCGGATCGAAGAGAGCAAGCCCTACATCACGGGCTTCGTGCTCGGCATCATCGCTGCTCCGATCGTCGCCTTCAGCGCCGGTTGGATCACGACCACCAGCGCACGCGACGAGGCCGTCGAGAATGCCCGCGTCGAGACCCTGGTCAGCTTCTGCTCCGAGAACGCAGTTCGCCTGGCAGCGACCCAGAGCCTCGACCTCACCACCATCAAGGGCTACGGCAACCGGGCTATGCGCGGCGACCTCGTGAAGGCGACCCTCGCCGACATCAAGGTGCCGGAAGCTCTGGCCACCAGGGTCGCGTCGGCCTGCGATCGATCGCTCACCTGATCGTGCGCGACGCCGCATCTGCACCGCCGTCCGCGGCGGTGCAGGGCTGATCCCAATTCGTGGCGAGGCCGTCGCATTCGCGATGCTGGCCCGCCGAGCACGCCCCGGTCGGCGTCGCAGTCAGTCTTCGCAGTCGAAGAGGCTGCGCGGGATTTCCGCCGGCGCCCGGACACGCCCCCCGGGGACTCGGCCACTGTCGGGATCGCGCGCTCCGGTTCGCAGGGTCAGATAGGCACGGACGAGCCTTTCCTCCTCAATACGAGGCGGCTCGTGGGCGAGTTGCTGCCGCATCAGGGCGAGCAGCGCCTCTGCATCTTGCCTTGTAACGCGCGCCTCCATGGACCGTCCGATACGGGATAACGGGCTGCAGGCGTGCTGGTTGCCAGCCCTGTCGAGACTCTTCTCGGATCGCCGTAGGGCGTGGCGCCGTCGCCGTCGGCGCATGGGAATTGTGCTTGCGCAAAGGTCGGCGCCGCCGCACAAATCGGCTCCGCGAGGTCCCTCCTGTCGGTCGCTGGACCACACCCGAATGGCGAGGAGCCGCCCTGTTGCGCAGCATGGGAACGGAAAAGCAGCGCCTCGTCAGACGCCTCGAGAGCATAGCCGAGATCTCGGAGGTGGAACGGCAGGCGCTGATCGAGCTGCCGATGACGGTCCGCGACGTTCAGAAGGGAGCCGACATCGTGCGCGAAGGCGACCGGCCGAGCGAATGCTGTCTCGTCCTCGAAGGCTTCGTCTGCCGCTACAAGATCCTCGCAGAGGGCAAGCGCCAGATCCTGTCCTTTCATCCGCCCGGGGACATTCCGGACCTGCAGAGCCTCCACCTGAAGACGATGGACCACAGCCTCGGGGCACTCACTCCGACGCGGGCCGGGTTCATAGCGCACAGCGCAATGGCGAACCTGATCGATCGCCATCCGAGACTCGGCGCCCTGTTCTGGCGCGAGACCCTGATCGACGCGGCCATCTTCAGGGAGTGGATGGTCGGCCTCGGTCGACAGACGGCAATCCAGCGCGTCGCCCACGTGATCTGCGAAATGGCGATGCGCTGCCGGGCCGTCGGGCTCGCCGACGAGCGCAGTTTCGTACTGCCGGTGACACAGACGGAACTCGGCGACGCGCTGGGCCTTTCCACGGTGCACGTAAACCGGGTGCTCCGGGAGCTACGCGAGGCCGATCTCGCCGTGATGCGAACCGGAACGGTGACCGTGCTCGACTGGGAAGGATTGCGGCAGATGGCCGAATTCGACCCGGGTTATCTCCACCTGCGGGAAGAGGTTCAGCCGCGGTGAAGATCACGCTCAAGCCGGTCCGGATCGAAACTGGAAGTCCCGACGAGGATGGCAGGCTCGTCTTCGCCGACGATCGCCTCGTCGCCATTCTCGTGCGGCTCTCCGACCAACACGAGGCGGCCGGAAAGTGGTTCCTCGAGGCCGCCTTCGGACCCGCCGAAACCGGCGATCACCCGGTCTTCGCCGATCTCGATGCCGCGTCGACGTGGCTCGCGGCGCGCTTCGATCCTGCCATCCGCTGACGCGCCCTAGCGGCGCGGGCAAGGCCGACCGAACGTACCGCTTTCTCCAGAAGTGCGGCAGAGCCACTTTCCAGCCCATTGCCGCTTCGGCCCTCCACCCGCTAGTGTCCCGTCGCACCAAGGGGATTGCGGATTTCCGCTGCTAGGGAGAGGGACGATGAGGAGAACGCTTCTGGCGGCGGTGGCCGCTGCGGCGCTCGGTGCGGGCGCCTGCGGCGCGGCCTCCGCCGAGACACTGAAGATCGGGCTGATGGCGACGCTTTCGGGTCCGTCGGCCGCGCTCGGCGAGCACATGCGCGACGGCTTCATGCTCGGCGTGAAGCATGCCGACGGCAGGCTCGGCGGCGTCGACACCGAAATCATCACCGTCGACGACGAGCTGAAGCCGGACCTCGCCGTCGAGAAGGCGAACGCCCTCATCGAGCGCGACGGCGTTCAGGTCGTCGCCGGGGTCGTCTTCTCCAACGTCATGGCGGCCATCGCGCGCCCGGTGACGGAGAAGGAGGTGTTCCTGGTGAGCGGCAATGCGGGCCCCTCCGTGCTCGCCGGCAAGGGCTGCAACCCCTACTTCTTCTCCGCCTCCTACCAGAACGACCAGATGCACGAGGTCATGGGGAAGTACGCCCAGGACAAGGGCTACCAGCGCATGTTCCTGGTCGCGCCGAACTATCAGGCCGGCAAGGATTCGCTCGCGGGCTTCAAGCGCCACTACAAGGGCGAGGTGGTCGACGAGGTCTACACGCAGCTCGGCCAGCTCGACTTCTCCGCGGAGATGGCGCGGATCGCCTCGGCCAAGCCCGACGCCGTCTTCACCTTCATGCCGGGCGGCATGGGAATCAACCTCGTCAAGCAGTACCGCCAGGCGGGACTGGCCGACTCGACCCCCTTCCTCTCCGCCTTCACGGTCGACGGCACGACGCTTCCGGCCATGAAGGACGATGCGGTCGGCCTGTTCTCGTCCTCGCAGTGGACGAGCGGCATCGACAACGAGGCGAACAAGCGTTTCGTCGCCGATTTCGAGCAGGAGTACGGCTACGTCCCGTCGCTCTACGCGGCGCAGGGCTACGACGCGGCGCAGCTGATCGCCGCCGGCGTGAAGGCCGCGGGCGGCGACCTCTCGAACAAGGATGCGATCCGCAAGGGCATGGAGGCGGCCGACTTCCAGTCGATCCGCGGCGACTTCAAGATGAACACCAACCACTTCCCCGTCCAGGACTTCTATCTGGTCGAGGCGGTGAAGCGTGACGACGGCAAGCACGACGTGCAGATCGTGGAGAAGGTCTTCGACGATTACGGCGACGTCTATGCCGCCGAGTGCCAGATGAACTGACCCGGGGCGAGACCCGCACCCGGATCCGCCGGCCCGGTTGATCTCCTCGCCGGGCCGGCTAGAACGGCGCAGCCGACGCCGTCGCCCCTGGACAATCGATGAGCCTCACCCTCCTCGCGGTGCAGACCCTGAACGGCCTGCAGCTCGGCGTGCTGCTGTTCCTGGTGGCCGCGGGCCTGACGCTCGTCTTCGGCGTGATGGACTTCATCAACCTGGCGCACGGCGTGCAGTACATGATGGGCGCCTATTTCGCCGTCGCGGGCTATGCCTTTACGGGGAGTTTCCTCCTTGCCGTGCTCGTCGCGGTCTCCGGATCGCTCGCGCTCGGGCTGGCGCTCGAGTTCGTCGTCTTCCGCCGGCTCTACCGGCGCTCCCATCTCGACCAGGTGCTCGCCACCTTCGGCATCATCCTGTTCCTGAACGAGGCGGCACGTGCAATCTGGGGCCCGACGCCGCTTTCCCTGCCGGAGCCGGCGTTCCTGTCCGGCTCCATCCGCCTGATGGACGGGCTGCTCTACCCCGTCTACCGGCTCGCGATCCTCGCAGCCGGGCTCTTCGTGGCGGGGCTTCTCTATCTTCTCGTGCGCCACAGCCGCGCCGGCATGCTGGTCCGCGCCGGCGCGTCGAGCCCGCGCATGGTCTCTGCGCTCGGCGTCGACATCGACCGTCTGTTCCTCGGCGTCGTCGGCCTCGGCGCCATGCTCGCCGGCTTCGCGGCGGCGATGGCCGCGCCGATCGTCGGCGTCCAGGCGGGGATGGGTGACAACGTGCTGGTGCTGGCCTTCGTCATCATCGTGATCGGCGGCATCGGCTCGATCCGCGGCGCCTTCGTCGCGGCGCTCCTGGTGGGACTCGTCGATACGCTCGGCCGGTCGTTCGCCAGCGATCTCTTCAAGCTGTTCCTGGCGCCCGCGGCCGCCAACGAGGTCGGGCCTGCGCTCGCCTCGATGCTCATCTACATCCTGATGGCCGGTGTGCTCTTCTTCCGGCCCGCAGGGCTCTTCGGGACACGTCCGACGTGAGCCGGCCGGCGGAGGGGGCCGGAGCGGCGCGGCCGGCAGCCGCGCAAGCCGACCGAGGAGCGGCGCGTCCGTTCCTCGCGCGCAACCTCGTCCCGCTCCTCCTCTTCGCGGGGCTGCTCGTCCTGCCATGGCTCGCCTCGGCGCTCGGGCAGAGCTTCCTCGTCTCCTTCGCCACGCGGGTGATGATCTACGCGCTCGCCGCCATGAGCCTCGACCTCATTCTCGGCTACGGCGCGATGGTGAGCTTCGGGCATGCTGCCTTCATCGGGATCGGCGCCTATGCGATCGGCATCGCAAGCGACGAAGGCCTCGGCGAAGGGCTTCTCGCCTTCCCGCTCGCGGTCGGCGCGGCCTCCCTCTTCGCGCTCGTCACCGGCGCGGTGTCGCTGCGCACCCGCGGCGTCTACTTCATCATGATCACGCTCGCCTTTGGGCAGATGGCCTTCTTCACGGCGATGAGCCTGTCCGCCTACGGCGGCGACGACGGGCTCACCATCTGGGGCCGAAGCGAGATCTTCGGCGCGCGGTGGCTGCGCTCGAACCGTTCCTTCTACTTCTTCGTCCTCGGGCTGCTCGCGGCGTCCTACCTCGTCTGCCGCGCGATCGTCGCGTCGCGGTTCGGGCGCGTCCTGCAGGCCGCGCGGCAGAGCCCCAGCCGCGTCGCGGCGCTCGGGTTCAATCCCTACGCCTACCAGCTCGTCGCCTATGTAATCGCCGGCGGGCTCGCCGGGCTCGCAGGCGCGCTCCTCGCCAACCAGACCGAGTTCGTGAGCCCGGCCTACATGTCGTGGCACAGGTCCGGCGACCTCATCGTCATGGTGATCCTCGGCGGCATGGGGTCGCTCCACGGCGCCATTCTCGGCGCGATCGTCTATCTCGGGCTGGAGGAAGCCCTCTCCCACGTGACGGAGCACTGGCGCCTCGTCTTCGGCCCGTTCCTCGTGGCGGTCGTGCTGTTCGCGCGGGGTGGCCTCCTCTCCTTCCTCCCGGGCCGCTACCGGAATGGCTGAGACCCTGCTGAAGCTCGACGCGCTGCAGAAGAACTACGGCGCGCTGAGGGTCACGGACGGCGTGGACCTCGACGTCCGCGTCGGCGAGTTCCACGCTTTGATCGGGCCGAACGGCGCCGGCAAGACCACGCTGATCGGCCAGATCGCCGGCCAGATCCGCCCCGATTCCGGGCGCATCCGGTTCGCAGGCGAGGACATCGGCGCCCTTCCCGCGCATGCGCGCGCCCGGCGCGGCCTCGCTCGCTCCTTCCAGATCACAAACCTTCTCCCCGACTTCACCGCGCTCGAGAACGTGGCGCTTGCCGCCCAGGCGCGCGCGGGATCGAGCTTCCGCTTCTTCCGTCCGGTCGCGCGCGACCAGACGATCAACACGCGGGCCGAGGCGGCGCTCGACGACGTCGGCCTCGCGCTACGCGCACAAGTGAAGGCGAGCGCGCTCTCTCACGGCGAGCGGCGGGCGCTGGAGCTCGCAATGGCCTTGGTACAAGACCCCAAACTGCTCCTGCTCGACGAGCCGATGGCGGGCACCGGGCGTGAGGAAACCGCTTCGCTCACCCGGATGCTCGAGCGCCTGCGCGGCCGCCACGCGATCCTGCTCGTCGAGCATGACATGGAGGCCGTGTTCGCGCTCGCCGACCGGATCAGCGTGCTCGTCTATGGCCGCGTCATCGCCTGCGGCACGCCGGCAGAGATCCGCTCCGATCCGGCCGTGCGAGAAGCCTATCTCGGAGACGGCGAGTGAGTGCGCCGCTGCTCCAGGTCGAAGATCTCCGCGCCGGCTATGACGGCAGCCAGGTGCTGTTCGGCATCTCCCTCGACGTGCGCGAGGGCGAAGCGGTCACCCTCCTCGGCCGCAACGGCATGGGCAAGACCACCACGATCTCCGCCGTGATGGGGCTCGTGCGCCCGAGCGGCGGCTCCGTCCGGATCGCGGGCGCCCGTTTCGACGGCGCGCCGCCCCACCGTGTCGCGCGTGCCGGGCTCGGGCTCGTGCCGGAGGGCCGTCAGGTGTTCCCCACCCTCACGGTGGAGGAAAACCTCGTCGCCACCGCCGCGAATCGCGCCGGCGGCGCTCCCCGCTGGACGCTGAAGCGGGTCTACGAGCTGTTCCCGAAGCTCGAGCAGCGGCGGGAGAATCTCGGCAACCAGCTCTCCGGCGGCGAGCAGCAGATGCTCGCGATCGGCCGCGCGCTCATGACCAATCCCCGGCTGCTCGTTCTGGACGAGGCGACGGAAGGGCTCGCCCCCCTCGTGCGGCGCGAGATCTGGCAGCGGCTCGAAGCGCTGAAGGCTGACGGCCAAGCGATCCTCATCGTCGACAAGAACGTCGACCAGCTCGCCCGCTTCGCCGACCGGCACGTCATCATCGAGAAGGGCGAGGTGGTCTGGACCGGCGACACCGAGGCCCTCCTCGCGCAGCCCGAACTGAAGGACCGGTTCCTCCATGTCTGAGCGTTTCGGCGCATTGCCGAAATGCTTCGCCCGGTAATATGGAGGGGCAGCCCTTCAGCGAGGAAGCCATGGCCGAAATCAAGAGGATGAAGCCGAAGTCGAGCCGCGCCGAATTCCGCTGGGACGATCCCTTCCTGATCGAGGAGCAGCTCTCCGAGGAGGAGCGGCTCATCATGGAGGCGGCCCGCGTCTACGCGCAGGACAGGCTCCTACCCCGCGTCGTCTCGGCCTATCGCGAGGAGCGGTTCGACCGCGAGATCATGGTCGAGATGGGGGCGCTCGGCTTCCTCGGCCCCACCATCCCGGCGGATTACGGCGGTGCGGAGGCGAGCTATGTCGTCTACGGCCTCGTCGCGCGCGAGGTGGAGCGCGTCGATTCCGGCTACCGCTCCGCCATGAGCGTGCAGTCTTCGCTCGTCATGCACCCGATCCACGCCTATGGCAGCGAGGCCCAGCGCCGGAAGTACCTGCCGAAGCTCGCGACCGGCGAGTGGATCGGCTGCTTCGGCCTGACCGAGCCCGACCACGGCTCGGATCCCGGCGGCATGAAGACGCGCGCGGAGAAGGTTTCGGACGGCTACCGCCTCACGGGATCGAAGACGTGGATCTCCAACGCGCCGGTGGCCGACGTCTTCGTCGTCTGGGCGAAGTCCGCCGCGCACGACAACGAGATCCGCGGCTTCGTCCTGGAGAAGGGGATGGCGGGCCTCTCCGCACCCAAGATCGAGGGCAAGCTGTCGCTGCGCGCCTCCATCACCGGCGAGGTGGTGATGGACGGCGTGGTGGTTCCGGAGGAGAACCTGCTGCCGAACGGCTCCGGGCTCGCCGGTCCGTTCGGGTGCCTCAACCGCGCCCGCTACGGCATTTCGTGGGGCGCGATGGGAGCGGCCGAATTCTGCTGGCACGCCGCGCGCGACTACGTGCTCGCCCGCCAGCAGTTCGGCCGGCCGCTCGCCGCCAACCAGCTGATCCAGAAGAAGCTCGCCGACATGCAGACCGAGATCGCGCTCGGCCTGCAGGCCTCGCTCCGCGTCGGCCGCCTCTTCGACGAGGGCACGGCCGCGCCGGAGGCGATCAGCCTGGTCAAGCGCAACAATTGCGGCAAGGCGCTCGAGATCGCCCGCGCTGCCCGCGACATGCACGGCGGCAACGGCATCTCCGAGGAATTCCACGTCATGCGCCATCTGGCGAACCTGGAGACCGTGAACACCTACGAGGGCACGCACGACATCCACGCGCTCATCCTCGGGCGCGCCCAGACGGGAATTCAGGCCTTCTTCTGAGATCGGTACCCGTCCATCTGCGACACCTAGATCTCCGCCCAGTGCCGCAGAAGGTTGTGATAGGTCGCCGTCAGCCCCAGCACGCCGGGATGGTCGTCGGGAAGAGACTGGCGCGTCCGGATGATTGCGGCGTCGAGGTCGTAGAGGAGCGTGCGCCGGCCGTCGTCCTTGACCATCGACTGTGTCCAGAAGAACGACGACCAGCGGCAGCCCCGGGTGATCGGCGTGACGTGATGAAGGCTCGTCGCCGGATAGACGATCATGTCGCCTGCCGGAAGCTTGGCCGAATGGCTTCCATAGACGTCGTCGATGACCAGTTCCCCGCCGTCATAGTCCTCCGGCGGGGTGAGGAAGAGCGTGCATGAAATGTCGGCACGCATTCGGATGGAGGTCCCCGGGATGGCGCGGATCGCCCCATCGACATGCGCGCCGAAGGTCATGCCCGCGTCGTAGCGGTTGAACATCGGCGGCAAGACCCGGAAGGGCAAGGTCGCCGAGTTGAAGACCGGATTGCGCCCGAGCCCCCGCAGGATGATCTCGCCGGCCTGGCGCGCGGCCGGCGAGTTCTCAGGGATCTGGAGGTTCAGCTTCGCCTTGCCAGCCTGCTCGCCCGCGGTGACGCGGCCGTCGACCCATGCTGCCGCCTCGACGATCTGGCGGACCTGCGCCACCTCCTCCGGAGTGAGCACGTTGGGGATGCGGACGAGCATGTCGGACCTTTCAATGCGTTGATTGGAATCGAGTAACCGAGGCAAGGCTCCGAGCCAGGAGCGGATCAGAATTTCGCGCCGAGCTTCAGCGTGACGGTGCGCCCGGCAGCCGGGACGGCGCGGTTGTTGAACCCCGCGTCGTAGTTCAGTTCGTCGGTGAGATTGTAGCCGTTGACGGCGACCCGGATCCGATCGGTTTCATAGGAAAGCATGGCGTCCAGGGAGAACGTCGCCGGCAATTGGTACGTGTTCTGGCTGTTCGTGAAGACCGCGTCGCGGAATACCACCCCGCCGCCGACGAGAAGCCGCCCCGGCAGCGACTCCCAGTGCTCGGAAAGATCGTAGGTGGTCCAGACGGAGCCGGAATTGCCCGGGACATTCGCCACCCGGTTCCCGACATAGCTGCCGCTGCGCACCTCGCTCTCGAGATGCGCATAGGCAACGCTGACCGTCCACGCCTCGGTGATCCGTCCGTTGATGCCGATCTCGAAGCCCTGGACCCGATGCTTTTCGCCGGTCTCGACGAGATCCCCGGTGACGGGATCGGTGTAATGGGCATTGCTCTTGTGTATCTGGAAGAGCGCTCCCGAGAGGCCGATACGGCCCCCGAGCAGGTTGACCTTCGCGCCGGCCTCGAGCAGCTCGTTCTCCTCGGGCTCGAGGTTCGGCTGGGTGTCCACCAGAGGCCGCACTGCGTTCGTGATGAACTGGCCGGGCGGCGAGTTCGAAACCGCCCAGGTCGCGTAGTAGGTCTGGTCGCGGTTCGGCTCGAAAATTACGCTCGCCTTGGGGCTGACCAGCGAGGAGCTTTCCTCGAGCGGCTTCTGCCATCGCCCGGTCGCCGTGTCGGTGGATCGCCAGTGCGCGAAATAGTCGTCCCAGCGGATGCCTGCGAGGACCGAGACCTGCTCCGTCAGCCAAATGCGGTCGCTGGCGAAGAGGCCGACATTGGTCGAATAGCCATCCTGCCGGTTCAACGGGTCGCGGGCGAGATAGTAGCCGCTTGCGGTGTACACGGGATTCCAGAGCGTCGAGGACGGGCCCTTTGCGGAATTGTCCGGGGCGGTCCCGCCCGCCGGATAGACGGCGAGCTTCTCTCGCTCCTCGTGCTGAAAGAAGAGGTCGATTCCCACGATCATCTGGTGGCGGAGCCAGCCGGTTTCGAACTCGCCGACCAGGGTGGTGATATTCTGCACCCCCCATGAGGTCTGGAAGTATCCGGGATTGCCGCCGCCGAAGGCGATGGTGGGATCGAGGCCGGCGAAGAAGTCCGCCGAGCAGGTGGCGCTGCAACTCGGAACGCTCGTCGCGAACTCCCGGCTGTAATGGGCGAGGCGAGTATCGTTGTGTACGGTCAGCCACTCGGTCGCCTCCGCCGTGAAGCGCGAGGTGAGGATGTCCACGTCCGAGATGTCGCGGTCCGTCTCCTTCCCGTAGAAGGTCGAACGGGGGACGCCGAACTCGGTGACCGGCTTGCCGAACTCGGCGCCAGGTTCGGTCACCATGGGGACGCCATAGTCAGGCGTCCGGTCGGTGTGCTGATGCAGATAGCTCAGCGTCCACGTCGTGTCCCCCCCAAGCCCGAATGCGATCGACGGCGCTATCCCCCATCGGTCCGCCTCGACATGGTCGCGGTCGGGGTTCTGGGAGAGGTGGCCCATCGCGTTGAGACGGATCGCGGTCGACTCGTTGATCTGCTTGTTGAGATCGATCGTCGCGCGGCCGAGCGGGCCCGTACCGCCTGTCAGCTCGCCCTCGAACTTATCGCCGAGATGCGGGGTCTTCGTGACGGTGTTGATCACCCCGCCGGTCGTGCCCATCCCGAAACTCTCGGACGAAGGCCCCTTCAGGACCTGAACTTCCTCGTAGTTGAAGCTGTCGCGGGTGTAGACGCCGAAATCGCGCAGGCCGTCGCTGTAGATGTCGCCCTTCGCCTCGAAGCCGCGGATCTTGAACTGGTCGCCGTTCATCCCGCCGTTCCCCTCGCCGATCGCGAGCGTCACGCCGGGGACGTTCCTGAGGGCCTGGTCGAGCGTGGTGACGCCCTGCTGCTCCATCTTCTCTTCGCTGACGACATCGACGATCTGCGGCACGTCCCTGACGGTGCCGGGAAGACGTCCGAGGCCGGTTCCCGACTGCAGCGTGTTTGCGGACGCGCCCGCCTCGACCTCGATGGTGGGAAGATCGACGCCGCTGCCGGACTGGCTCGGGGCCGCCGGCTCCTGGGCAAAGCTCTCGAAGGGAGCGGCAGTGGCGAAAGCGAAGGCAAGGCCGGCCGACATGGCGACGGGCGCGCTGGAGCGCAGTGTCTGCAGGTTCGGATTCTTGCTCATGAAGTGACCCTTTCCGGGGCAAAGCCCGCCCGACGCCACACGCAAAGCGTGGGCGGAGCAGCGTTCGTCTGATTGGACTGCTGGAGGTAGAGGAGGCGCTCAGGCGCCCCGCTTCACGTGCCGAACCGACGTTTTCGCCCGGGCCGGCCCCCGGAGAGCGACCTGCTGATGCCTGCTTCGCGTTTCATTCGGATGCCCCCATCGAGAATGTCGGAAAGTTGTGCGGCTTGGCCGGAGCGGTTCACTCCCCCGGCACCGGAACGGGACGGGGGATCGATGCGCGCCGGCGATTGCCGCGCTTGATCAGCCACATGGAGAAGCCCGTCACGACGAAGAGGAGTGGGAGGAGGCCGGACAGGAACACGGCGAGCTTCCACGCCCAGCCAAGGCCGGCGCCGCCGTGGAGCGCATGCTGCCAAGCCATGATGAACTCCCCGGCCGTGTAATTGCGGGGATCGCGGATCTCCATGACCGCCGCCCGCCAAGGATCGACGAACACCGTTATTCCCGGCACGCCGTGGCCGTGGGTGCCTCGGCGAAGAAGAACCCGGTAGGGATCCTGGGGCCTGACCGGCAGCCTGACGGCACCCGGCGTGGCGCTGGGCACCGCCGCTTCGGCGAGTCCCATCGCCGCTTCGATGCCGATCCGTTCCGCCTCCGCGAGCGGCTCCACCTTCACCTCCCCTGCAGAACCGCGAAAGTCGCGCGCTGGCAGCACGCTCCGGATCGCAGCCGCAGATTGCTGAGGGAAGGAAAGGTAGATGCCGCTCAGCGTGACGGCGAGGAAGACGGCGAGCGACCAGATAGCCACCGCACCGTGGAGGTCGCGGTTGAGCCTCAGTGCACCGGCCTTCGGCTTAACGAGAAAGGCCGCCTTCCACCGCCCGCCTCGAGGCCACCACATGACCAGCCCGGTCAAGGCGAGCACGAGCATGGCCACGCCGAACCAGCCGACGATCTGACGCCCCGTCTGTCCGGAGACCATCAAGTTCGCGTGCAGCATGAACACTGGTCGGAGCACGCCACGCCCGGCCTGCGCCACCGGCTCCGCGGAAAGCGTGACGGGATCGACGAGTACGACCTCGCCGCCGCGGAAGCCCGGAGCATCCGCGCGGGCAAAGCGCACCGAGGCGAAATCGCCCTCTTCCTCGGGCATCGTCAGCATCGTCGGGATCAGCCCGGCCCCGGCGGCTGCCCTCGCAGCGTCCAGAATGGCCGCCGGATCGCGTGCCGGGCCGACTGTTGCACGGGGCAGCGGATTCAGGACGGCATCGATCTCGTGCTCGAACACGAGCAAGCTTCCCGTGAGCCCGATGAGAACGAGCGGTATCGAGAGGAGAAGGCCTGTCCAAAGATGAACGAAGCCGAGGACCCGCCGGACTGTCTTCATACGCCAAACACAATCATGACTTTTTTCGTCATGATTTCGTACGCATGAGGAGCGGAGGCGTCAAGACGCTCGTTTGGCGCCTCGCAACCGAATCGACAGCTTCGGTGCGTCCGACCCTAGCGTCAGGTGAGGAAGGCGATCGGGCCGACGAGCAGGAGGAGGAGCCAGAAGAGGCCGTTCACCAGCATCCGCACCATCGCCTGATGGTCCTCGCCCTCTATCCGGGAGCGCGTCACCACCAGTTCGCCCGGCCACAGCAACAGCTTCGTCATCGTCCGCTCCTCCTGAAAGATGCAGGTACTATGCATCTTTTATCGGGGCTTGAGAACGGGCCATTCGGCCGACGTGCTGTGTCAATGGCGCACAGGCAGGAGGCACCCTGGAGAGAGCTCGATCGCCCGACGTCCTGAGGCGCCGCCCCCGCCGGAGCGGTCCGCTGAGCCGCCCGAGGACGGTCGCGACAAATTCGGTGCTGGCACAGACTTGCCGCGCCGGTGCATAGGTACGCGCAACGCATTGCGACTGGATTGGGGACAGATGGCATCTCTCGAGCGGCTTCTCGCCGAAGGTAGGATCCTTCTCGCCGATGGCGCGACGGGCACGAACCTGTTCGACATGGGGCTCACCGCCGGCGACCCGCCCGAGTTCTGGAACACGGAACATCCGGATCGGGTCAAGGGGCTGCACGCGGGCTTCCTGCAGGCCGGCGCCGACATCATCCTGACGAACAGCTTCGGATCGAACCGCCACAGGCTGAAGCTCCACAACGCCCAGTCGCGGGTCTTCGAGCTCAACAAGCGGGCGGCCGAGCTCGCGCGGGAGGCCGCCGAGGAAGCGGGCCGGGACGTCATCGTCGCGGGCTCGATGGGCCCCACCGGCGAGCTCTTCCAGCCGCTCGGGGAGCTGACTGAGGCCGATGCCATCGAGAGCTTCGCCGAACAGGCGGAAGGCCTGAAGGCGGGAGGCGCGGACGTCGCCTGGATCGAGACGATGTCCGCCACGGAAGAGATGCTGGCGGCGGCGCGCGGAGCGATCGCGGCCGGCCTCCCCTATGTGGTCACGGCGAGCTTCGACACGGCGGGGCGGACGATGATGGGCCTGCAGCCCGCCGACATGCCTGCCATCTTCGCCGGGCTGCCGGTCCCTCCCCTGGCGGTCGGCGCCAATTGCGGCGTCGGCGCCTCCGACCTGCTGGTTTCGGTGCTCTCGATGGGCGAAGGCGGCTCCGCGATCCCGATCGTGGCGAAGGCCAATTGCGGCGTTCCGCAGTTTCACGGCGAGCACATCCACTATTCCGGCACGCCGGAGCTGATGGCCGAGTACGTCCGCCTCGCCGCGAACGCCGGGGCCAGGATCATCGGCGGCTGCTGCGGCACCACGGCGACGCACCTGCTCGCCATGCGCGAGGCGCTCGACCGGTACCAGGCGGGGCCTCGCCCGACCCAGGAGGACATCGAGGCCGTGACAGGGCTGCTCGCCTCGCCACCCAAGAAGGACGCCGTGCCACGCCGCCGCGGCCGGCGCGGATAGGCCCACCCAGACAAGAACCGATGGCTCTGGGCACGAGGATGCGGCGCCGAGATGCCGGTGGCGAGCCGTAGGATGGTGCCGATCCGGCCGGCCTTCCTGCGCCTGGTGCGCGCGGACGTGTTCGTCCCGGTGTCCGTCTTCGTACTCGGGCTGCTCTTCACCTTCTTCGTGACGGAGACGCTGCGGGCGGTCGTCGCGGCGCGCGACGTGCAGCGCTTCAAGGAAGTCGTCGGCATCACCCACACGACGATCGAGGCCAAGATGGAGGCGGTCGTCGCGATGCTGCGGGCGGGCGTCGGCCTCTACAATGCCTCCGAGGAGGTGACCAGGTCCGAATTCGGCCGCTTCGCCCGGGAACTCTCCCTCGCCTCGGTCTACCGCGGCGTCCAGGGCTACGGCTTCGCCGAACGCGTCGCCCCTGCCGACATGCCTGCCTTCCTCGCGTCCCGGCAGGCCGAGGGCGGGCTGTCCTCCGGTTTCCGCGTCTGGCCGGATCAACAGACGGCGGATGACCGATACGTCATAAAGTACCTGGAGCCGGAGGACGAGCGGAACACCGCCGCGCTCGGTTTCGACATGCGCAGCGAAACCACCCGGCGCGCGGCCATGGAGCGCGCGCGCGACACCGGCGAACCGGCCGCGACCGGTATCGTGCGGCTTGTCCAGGAGATCGCCGGCGATCCGCAGCCGGGCTTCCTGATCTATGCACCCGTCTACCGCGGCGGTAACGCGCCGGCGGACGTGGACGGGCGGCGCGGGCTGCTGGCAGGCTTCGTCTACGCACCCTTCCGCGCCGGGGACCTGCTGGAGAGCACCCTGACGGCCGGGCTGAGGTCGCAGGTGGCCTTCCACGTCTACCAAGGCGCGCCCGTTCCCCAGAATCTCCTTTACGATTCCCACCGTCCGGGCGCGGAGCCGGCGAGCGACCCGCACGACCGGACGGAGGCGCGTGCCCTCACCTTCGCCGGGACCACCTGGACAATCGACTACCACTCGCGTCCGGCATTCGGCGCCACCTCGACCACCGACCTCGTTCAGGCGGTTCCGCTCGCGGGCGGCACCCTCAGCGCGCTCTTCGCGGCGATCGCATTCGCCCAGGTCCGGGCGCGGCGCGCGGCCCTGAACGAGGCGAAGGAACGCCGGCGCGCCGAAGCGGCGGTCCTGGAGCGGGAAAAGCGCCTGCGCCGGATCCTCGACAACATCTACGCGCTGGTCGTCGTCCTCGACCCCGCCGGCCGCGCCCTCGAGGTCAACCGCGCGCCGCTCGAATCGCTCGACCTTTCGCGCGAGGACGTGATCGGACGTGCCCTCTGGGACCTGCCCTGGTGGAAGGACGCTCCGGAGACGCGGAGGCGCCTGCAGGCGGCCGTCGCGGATGCGGCGGCAGGCAGGATCGTGCGCGAGGACATCGAGATTCCGCTCGAAGAGGGCTCCGTCGTCCTCGACATGCAGATCGCGCCGGTGAAGGACGACAGCGGCGAGGTCCGCTTCATCGTCCCGTTCGCCGTCGACATCACGGAGCGGAAACGCTCGGAGCAGCATCGCCAGACCCTGCTCCGGGAACTCAGCCATCGGGTCAAGAACACGCTGGCCGTGATCCAGTCCCTCGCCCGCCAGACCGGTGCGCGCGCGCGGTCGGTCCCCGAGTTCCAGGCCTCGTTGCAGGGCCGGATCACCGCGCTCGCCGCCGCCAACGACCTGCTGATCGCCTCGGGCTGGCGCACGGCCCAGCTGGAGGGCATCGTGCGCCTCGCCGTACGGGCCCACATGGCGCGCGAGGAGGATCAGCTGCGCCTCTCGGTGCCCGACATCATGCTGCCCCCCGAACTGGCGCAGGATCTCGTTCTGGTGCTGCACGAGCTCGGGACCAACGCGCAGAAATACGGCGCGCTCTCGCGCGAGCGGGGCGAAGTCGCGATCGAGGGGTCCGTCGGCCCGGACGGGCTCCGCCTAGAATGGCGTGAATCCGGCGGGCCGCCGGTCACCGTTCCGGAGAATACCGGGTTCGGCTCAACGCTCCTCGATGCACTGATCCGCGGCCGCCATCGCGGTGAGGTCGAGCTGTCCTGGCGGCCGGAAGGACTGATCTGCACGATCAAGGTGCCTCCGGAAGCGCTCGTCGAACCGGATCCGGTCGCGGAGAACCGCCTCGTCTCAGGCGCGTGATTCCGCAGAGGGGACCTCTGCGGCGGCGCCTGCCTCCGGCCGTGTCGCCGCAGCCGCCTTTCCTTCGGCACCCGGCGCGAACACTTCCACCAGCGCTTCCCGCAGCCGATCGAGGCTGTAGGGCTTCCTGAGGACGAGCAGCCCCTCCTTTAGGGCCTGGTTCGCGCTGGTGCTGTAGCCGGTCGCGAGAACGATCGGGAGTTCGGGCCGCGTCCGCCGAACCTGGCGCGCAAGGTCGAGACCCGACATGCCGCCTGGCATGACGATATCCGAGAAGAGGAGGTCGTACGGCTCGCCTGCCGCGAGGCGGTCCAGGGCGTCGTGCGGGCTTGGTACGACCACGGCGGAGGCCCCGAGCTGCTCGAAATAGGCCGAGGTTACGTCCGCGACGGCGGAATTGTCCTCCACGAGCAGCACGCGCAGGCCTGCAACAACCTGGCCGGGCGATGCCCGAGCGGGACGTGCGGACTCCAGCTTGCCGCGGGCCTGTGGCAGGTACAGGGTGACCGTCGTCCCTTCGCCGGGTGTGCTGTCGATCTTCACCGCCCCGCCGGACTGGCGCGCGAAGCCATAGACCTGGCTGAGCCCGAGGCCCGTCCCCTTGTCGATCTCCTTCGTCGTGAAGAACGGGTCGAACACGCGTTGCAGGATCTCGGGCGGAATGCCCGAGCCGCTGTCCATCACCTCGATCGTCAGGAATGCGCCGGCGAGGCCGTCGGCCTCCGGCCCGCCCGCAAGCGTCCGCTGCCCCAGGCGGATCGTCAGCTGCCCGCCGTTCGGCATCGCGTCGCGGGCGTTGACGGCGAGATTGATGAGGGCGATCTCGAACTCGGCCGGATCGATCCGCGCGACGCAGGCAGCGCTCGGCACCTCGATCCCGACCGTGATGTCGCCGCGGAGCGAGCGCTGCAGGATCTCGCGCAGTTCCGGCAGACGCTGGCCGAGGTCCACGAGCTCGGGCGCCAGCGTCTGCCGCCGCGCGAAGGTGAGGAGCTGGCGCGTCAGCTTCTCGCCGCGATCGGCAGCGGTCGCGATCATTTCGAGCGTCCGCGCGGTCTGGGGGTCGGCAGCGCGGCGGCGCAGCCGCTCCACGCCGCCGGAGATGACCATCAGGAGATTGTTGAAATCGTGCGCGATCCCGCCCGTCAGTTGGCCGATGGCCTCGAGCCGCTGCGCGTGCCGGAGGGCCGCCTCTGCAGCCTCGCGCCGCTCGGCCTCCTCATAGAGCCGCCTCGTCCGGCGCATCGCCATCCAAAGGGTCGCGAACAGCAGCAGCGAGGCGGGCAGGCCGAACAGCAGGTGCCAGGCCATTCCGGCCAGCCATTCCGACCTGACGGCCGCTGTTTCGAGCCCTGCCACGAGGTAGACCGGCATGCCGGCGATCCTGCGGAAACCGAACCGCCGCTCGACCCCGTCCAGTTGCGCGACCGCCGTGTAGAACCCTGCCCTCCGCCCGGCCGCGACCTCTTGCGCCAACCGTCTGGCGACGAGCCCGATGCGCTCGGCCGGGCTGGGCGGAGGGGGGAAGCGGGCGAGCACCGCGCCATCCGCGCGGGTCATCGAAAAGTAGGTGCCGGGCGCCTTGGCGAGCTGGGCGTAGAAGGTCTCGAAATCCTCGGGCCTGAGCGAAACGGTGATGACACCGTTGAACCCGCCGTCCGCCGACGGGCGTCGCCGGCTCAGGCTGAAGAACGGCTGCGCGTCCGAAAAGCGCGGCAGATAGACCTCCCCGATGAAGGTCCCGACGTCCGCCTCGATCTGGGCGGAGAAGTAGTCCCTGTCGGTGAGGTGCCGGGTGCGCGGCGCCGGATAGATGAAATCGGAGACGAGCGCCAAGCCGTCCGCATCGATCAGCCAGAGCGACTGGATGCTCGAGATCGGTTGCGCCATAGCGGCGAACCGGCGGTGCAGCCGCTCTTCATCGGCTTGTATCTGGGAATCCGAAAGGCCTTCGGTGAGCTCGACGATCTCGTGCATGATGAGATCGGAGGTCTGGAAGTTCTTCGAGGCGTGCTCCTGAAGAACCGCGAGCGACCCGGCGATGCGCTCGTCTGCATTGCGCCAGGCCTCCCGGTGGCTTGCCCAGCCGAGATAGACGAACAGCGCCGCCGGCAGAGCCAGCGACGCCACCATCATCAGCCTCAGCAGCCTGAGCGCTGCGTTGCGCGCGGTCCGCACCGCCCCTCCCGGCCGTTCTGTCAGCCCGGGACGTTATATGCACCGCGACCGCCTGACGAGAGCCTAACGCCTCGGCCTATCGGTGCTTTTCCCGTGTGCGTACGTCCGCCACCGTGTCACCGGGCGGCGGACATGCAACGCCCCCCTATTCCGCGGCGTCGGCGCGGACCGGCTCTTCGGCCTTGCCGCTCGTGTAGGTCGGCGCGGCGAGCCGGTCGCCCGGGGCGGGCTTGCCGGGAAGCGGCGGGAGAGCGATCGCCTTCTGCAGATCGATTCCGGCGCCTGCGGCCACGCGGCGTCCGTAATCCTCGTCGCAATGCCAGAAGTGCCAGACCATCCTGAGCGCGATGTGCTCCGGGCATTCCATCATGTCGGAGACGAGGTTGTTGATCAGATCCTCGCGCTCCCGATCGTCGAACGTCCGGTAGCGCACACCCGCCTGCTTGTAGTCGTCCTGCGTGCGCGAGGTCTGGTAGCGGCCGAGGTGGCCCTCTACCCACTGATGGTAGCCCTTGGCGGGCTTCGGCGCCTCCGCCAGCCCGCCCATCGAGCTCGGCTCGTAGTTCACGTGCTTGTTCTCGCCGCCGCCGTCCACGTAGTAGGCCATCTGGCCGTCCCGCTGGTTCGTATGGGTGCGGAGGCCCTGCTGCGGCGCGTTGATCGGCAGCTGGAGGTAGTTCGGGCCGACGCGATAGCGCTGGGTGTCCGAGTAGGAGAGCGTCCGGCCCTGCAGCATCTTGTCGTCGGAGAAGTCGATGCCGTCGACGAGCACGCCGGTTCCGAACGCCGCCTGCTCCACTTCGGCGAAGAAGTTGTCGGGGTTCCGGTCCAGCACCATGCGCCCCACCGGCAGGAGCGGGAACTGGTCCTCGGGCCAGCGCTTGGTGTCGTCGAGCGGATCGAAATCGAGCTCGGGGTGATCGTCGTCCGCCATGATCTGGACGCAGAACTCCCACTCCGGATAGTCGCCCCGCTCGATCGCGTCGTAGAGGTCGCGCGTCGCGTGGCCGACGTCCTTGGCCTGGATCGCTTCGGCTTCGGGCGAGGTGAGGTTCCGAACGCCCTGCTTCGGCTGCCAGTGGAACTTCACGAGGTGCGCCACGCCTTCGTCGTTCACCAGCTTGTAGGTATTGACGCCGGAGCCTTCCATTTCGCGGTAGTTGGCCGGAACGCCCCACGGGCTCTTCAGCCAGGTCACCATGTGGAGACTCTCCGGATGGTGCATGACGAAGTCGTAGAAGCGCCACGTCTCCTGCCGGTTGCTGACCGGATCGGGCTTGAAGGCATGGATCATGTCCGGGAACTTGATCGCGTCGCGGATGAAGAAGACCTTGAGGTTGTTGCCCACCAGGTCCCAATTGCCGTCGACCGTCTTCAGCTTCACGGCGAAGCCGCGCGGATCGCGCGCCGTCTCCGGCGATTCCTTGGCGCCGGCAACGGTGGAGAAGCGGACGAAGACGGGGGTCTTCACGCCGGTCTGCGTCAGGACCTTGGCGCGGGTGTACCGGCTCGCCGGCTCGTCGCCGATCTTGCCGTAGGCCTCGAACCAGCCGTGGGCGCCGGTGCCGCGCGCATGGACGACGCGCTCGGGAATACGCTCGCGGTCGAAATGGGTGATCTTCTCGATGAACTGGTAGTTCTCGAGCGTCGCCGGGCCGCGTTCGCCGACGGAACGCAAGCTTTGGTTGTCGGAAACCGGCCGACCCTGGCGGGTCGTGAGAATCCTGTCGTTCATGGGGTGCCTCGCTGTCGACATCCCGAAAACCGGGATTGAAGTCTGACTCGAACCTAAGCCAGGCTGGCCATATCGGCAAATACAGAGAACCTGTAGGGCCGATAGGAAACGCCTATCGGCTGGGGCGCAGGCTCAAGCGTTTCGGAAGGAGCCGACGCGCCGCGGATCACGCGAACGCATCCGGCATGGCGGCCTTCCGGCGCGCCATGAAGTCGAGGAGCGCCTCGTCCACCGCCGGGTCGAGCGCCGGCGCCTCGTAATCCGCGAGCCACTTCTTCCAGATGGCGTTCGCGCGCCGCTCGGCCGTGCTCTCGCCCTCTGCGAGCCATTGCTCGTAGGAATTGTTGTCGGCGACGACCGAGCGCCAGAAGGCCGACTCGAAATTCGCCTGGGTGTGGGCGCAGCCGAGATAATGGCTGCCCGGCCCGACTTCCCGGATCGCGGAGAGCGCCTGGCCATTTTCCGTCAGGTCGATGCCGTCGCAGAAGCGCTGCTGCATGGCGAGCTGGTCGCAATCCAGCACGAACTTTTCGTAACCCGATACGAGCCCGCCCTCCAGCCAGCCGGCGGCGTGCAGCACGAAGTTCGTGCCGGCCAGCACCGTCCCGTTCAGGGTGTTCGCGCTTTCGTATGCCGCTTGCGCGTCCGCCACCTTGGATGCGCAGAGCGCGCCGCCGGTTCGGAAGGGCAGGCCGAGCCGACGGGCAAGCTGCGCCGCGCCGTACGAGACGAGCGTCGGCTCCGGCGTGCCGAAGGTCGGCGCGCCGGACTGCATGGAGATGGACGACGCGAAGCAGCCGAACACGACCGGGACGCCCGGCCGGCAGAGCTGGGTCAGCGCCGCGCCGGCGAGGACCTCCGCCAGCACCTGCGTGAGCGTGCCCGCGACGGTCACGGGCGACATGGCGCCGGCGAGGATGAAGGGGGTCACGATCGTCCCCTGCCCGGCCCGCGCATAGGTCTTCAGTGCGCCGAGCATGGTGCCGTCGAAGACCATCGGCGAGTTGGCGTTGATGAGCGAGATCATCACGCAGTTCCGCGCGACGAAGTCCTCGCCGAAGACCAGTTCCGCCATTCTCACCGAATCCGCGGCCCGTTCCGGGTGCGTGACCGAACCCATGAACGGTTTGTCGGAATAGCGGACATGGCTGTAGACCATGTCGAGGTGGCGCTTGTTGACCGGGATGTCGACGGGCTCGCAAACCGTCCCGCCGGAATGGTGGATCGCCGGCGCGACATAAGCGAGCTTCACGAAGCTGCGGAAGTCCTCGATCGTGCCGTAGCGCCGCCCGCCGTCGAAGTCGCGCACGAAGGGCGGCCCATAGACCGGCGCGAAGACGGTGGCGTCGCCGCCGATCGTCACCGAGCGTTCCGGGTTGCGCGCATGCTGGGTGAAGACGGCCGGCGCGGTCGTGAGCAGGCTGCGGCACAGGCCGGGCGGGAAGTGAACGCGCGTACCCTTCACATCGGCGCCGGCCTCGCGCCAGAGCTGCAGGCTTTCCGGATCTTCCCGGAATTCGATCCCGATCTCCTCGAGGACGGTATCGGCGTTCCGCTCGATCAGCGAAAGCCCCTCCTCGTCCAGCACCTCGAAGTTCGAAAGGCGCCTGCGGATGAAGGGCATCTGCACACCGTCGCCGGCCTGCCGGCGCGCGCGCCGAGCCCCCGCGCCGCCCCGTCTGCGACCCTCGCCAGCGTCCGACATCACCTGGGAACCTCGTTCGCGGCCCCGCGGCCGGGAGCCCTTGCTAGCAAGCCGGCGCGGGCCCGCCGCTCCGGAAGCGGCGCGGCATGACGCGTCTGGAGCGCCGTCGCGGCGCCGGCCGGCCGATGGTTGCCGCTCCTGCGGTTTCCAACGCAGCCAGACCCGTATATTGACAGCCGCACGCCGCTTTGCGGCGCTTTTCTTTGCCGGAGCGTCAAGCATGGCCGATGACGACGTGGATCTCAGTGCACTTTCCGACGACGAGCTCGTCGAGCAGATGCACGACGATCTCTATGACGGTCTCAAGGAAGAGATCGAGGAAGGCGTAAACATCCTGCTGGGGCGCGGCTGGACGCCCTACGACGTGTTGACGAAGGCACTGGTGGAGGGCATGCGGATCGTCGGCGACGACTTCCGCGACGGCATCCTGTTCGTGCCGGAAGTGCTTCTCTCGGCCAACGCCATGAAGGCCGGCATGGCCATCCTCCGCCCGCTCCTGGTGGAAACCGGCGCGCCGAAGATCGGCAAGATGGTCATCGGCACCGTCAAGGGCGACATCCACGACATCGGCAAGAACCTCGTCGCGATGATGCTGGAGGGCGCCGGCTTCGAAGTCATAAACCTCGGCATCAACAACGACGTCGACAAGTTCCTGGCCGCGATCGAGGAGCACAAGCCGGACATCATCGGCATGTCGGCCCTGCTCACGACCACCATGCCGTACATGAAGGTCGTGATCGACACGCTGAAGGAAAAGGGAATCCGGGACGATTACATCGTGCTCGTGGGCGGAGCGCCGCTCAACGAGGAGTTCGGCAGGGCCGTCGGCGCCGACGCCTACTGCCGGGATGCGGCGGTGGCGGTGGAGACGGCCAAGGACCTCGTGCTGCGCAAGCACAATCGGCCCCCGGCCGGCTGATCCTGGGCCGCTCGCCCCGAGCAGGCGGGGCTACCCGCCTGCCGTCGATGACTTATTGCGCGACCGCGCCCTCGACGGCCTGGGCCGTCTCGCGCACGTCCTGGCCCGCGCCGCGGATGGTGTTCTCGCAGCCCGCGACGACGATCGCGGCGACGAGCAGCGCGGAGGCCGAGACAAGCCTTGCAGGCGTTGACATGAACCGATCTCCTAACAAGGTTCTGGTGGAACCCGGTGCTTCGCCAACGGTGGAGCGGAGGAGATGTTCCCGTGACTAGCCCGCACCCCGAGACACCGCCGCCCGATGCCGGCGTCCTGGTGATCGCCTGCGGCGCGCTCGCCCGCGAGATCCGCTCGGCTCTCGACGCGAGCGGTCTCGGCCACGTCACGCTGACCTGCCTGCCGGCCCTGCTGCACAACAGGCCAGAACGGATACCGGACGCCGTCCGGGCGGCGATCCGGGAGAACAGGGGCCGGTTCCGCAAGATCGCGGTCGCCTACGCCGATTGCGGCACGGGCGGCGCGCTCGACACGGTGTGCGCGGAAGAGGGCATCGAGCGGATCGAAGGCCCCCACTGCTATGCGTTCTTCTCCGGCACGGCGGCGTTTCTGGCGCGCGGCGACGCCGACATGGACGCATTCTACCTGACGGACTTCCTGGCCCGCCAGTTCGATACGCTGGTGATCGAGGGCCTCGGCCTCGATCGCCATCCCGAGCTGCGCGACATGTATTTCGCGCACTATCGCCGGCTCATCTACCTCGCCCAGACCGATGATGCGGACCTTGAGGCAAGAGCTCGCGCCGCAGCAGAACGCCTCGGGCTCGCCTTCGAGATGCGCCGCACCGGCCTCGGCGACTTGCCCGCATTCCTTTCCCGCATCTGACGAGCAATGCCGGTAGCTCTCCTCCGCAAAATCGTGCAAACGTTCGCATAGCGGCTGCGGCCGGCTTTGGGAGGGACGTGACGTGAACTGGGAAGAGCATCACCTGTCGGACGAGCAGCGGATGATGCGGCAGACCTGCCGCAGCTTCATCGACGAGGTCGTCCAGCCCTTCATACGCGGGCAGTGGAAGCGCGAATGGCTGATGGATGCCGACGCGCGCCTGCCGCCCGAGATCCTCGAAGGCGCCGACCGCATCGGCATTCGGACGCTCGCGGTGCCTGAGGAATTCGGCGGCGTTCAGCTCGAGGCCGAGACCGAGGTCCAGACCTTCGCCCTCATCTCCGAAGAGATCGCGCGCGGCGATTCCGGGCTGGCCGACAAGCTCGTCCAGAACTGGAAGGTCTCGGTGCTCCTCAGGAAGTTCGCGCCGCGGCACCTGCAGGAGAAGTGGTTTCCGCGCCTCGTTGCCGACCCGCAGTTCCTGCTCGCTCACTGCCTTACCGAGCCGCGTGGCGCATCCGACCGCTGGCTGCCCTACAACGTGCCCGAAGCCGCCATGCAGACGCGCGCGGTCCGCGGCGACGGCGGCTGGGTCATCAATGGCCGCAAGCAGTTCATCTCGAACGGCTACGACGCCTCGCTTTTCGTCGTCTACGCCAACACCGATCCGACGGTCGGGATGATGCAGGGCACGTCGAGCTTCCTCGTGCCGCGCGAGACGCCGGGGCTCACGGTCACCAAGTGCAACGAGACGATCGGCTGCCGCTTCATGAACAACGGCGAGATCGTCTTCGAGGACTGCTTCGTCCCCGACGACCACCTGCTCGTCGCCGGAGATGCGCTCGCCAAGGCCGGCCTCTATTTCCGGCCGGGCAAGATCATCCAGGCGGCGAAGAATCTCGGCGTCGGCGTCGCGGCCTTCGAGAGGACGTCGGACTACGTCCAGACCTACGTCCAGGGCGGACGGATCCTCATCAAACACCAGGCGGTCGCGATCCGCCTCGCGGACATGGCCATGCGCATCGCCGCGGTCCGCAGCCTGCTGATGCAGGCCGCCCAGGCCGTCGACCGCGGCGACCCGGACGGCGAGCCGCTCTGCAACATGGCGAAGGTGTTCGCCAGCGAGGAGATCATGCGCGTCTGCCAGCATGCCATGGAGCTTCACGGCGGCAACGGCGCCATGCTGGAATTCGGGATCGAGAAGCTCTTCCGCGACGCCTCGATCTTCCTGCACATGGACGCCACGACCGACATCTCGCGCATGAAGATCGTGAAGGCGATGTTCCCGCAGACCGCCGGCGCCTATGCCGGCCCAGAATCCTGACGCCATCCCGACGCCCGCCGGAACCGAAGCCGACTGCCGCCCGGGGAGCCGGGCGGCAGCGATTCAGAGGCCGAAGGTTATCATCACCCGCGTGCCGGAATGGGCCGGGTCGACCTCGACCTGCGACCGCAAATTGACCGCCATGGCGTCCACGATGCGTGAGCCGAGACCCGTGCCGCGCGGCTGCGCGGAGCCGTTCAGCCCGACGCCGTCATCCTCGACGACGAGGCACACGCTGTCCGGATCCGGCCTCGTGAGGCGTACCCGAATCTCGCCTGCCTCCCCTTCCGGATAGGCGTACTTGTAGGCGTTGGTGACGAGTTCGGTGACCACGACGCCCATCGAGACGGCTTTGTCGGTCGGCACCGGCACGTTCTCGATCTCCGTCCGGATCGCGTGCGGCCGGCCGGAATCGCGCATCGCCGCCTCCAGCTCCTCCACGAGATGGCGGAGATAGGAGCCGGCGTCGACAAAGCGCACGTCGTCGGACGTATAGAGACGACGGTGAATCCCGGCGATCGCGGAGATCCGCGCCTGCGTCTCCTTGAGCGCCTCGGCCGCGGCCGGGTCGCGCACGGCGGAGCTCTGCATGCGGACGAGGGCCGCCACGAGCGCCAGGCTGTTGCCCACCCGATGGTTCACCTCGCGAAGCAGCATCTCGGCGCGGTCGCGCGCCTCGCGCACCGCGCGTTCCGCGGCATCGCGCTCGCGGCGGAGCTGCGCCTGGTGCAGGGCGCCGTCGATGGCGGCTCCGAGAAGCTCGAGAAAATCGCCCTGAACGTCCTTGATGACGTAATCCGCGGCGCCGGCCTTCAGAGCGGCGACCGCGACCCGGGTGTCCCCCGATCCCGTCACGTACACCACCGGCGGGGGATCGGCGATCGCCTGGAGCTCCTTCAGGAAATCGAGCCCGCTCAGGCGAGGCATGTGGTGGTCGAGCCCGATCACGTCGACGCCGCCCTCGCGAACGCGCGCCATGGCCTGCAGCCCGTCCGGCGCGGTCTCCACCAGATAGCCGCGTCGCTCGAGCGACTTTTGCACGAGCCGGGCGATCCCGGCGTCGTCGTCGACGTAGAGGACGCGAACGCCCCTTTGCTGCATCAGACGGTCTCCGGCACCTGCATGACGGCGAAGAACAGCCCGAGTTGCCGGATCGCGTTGGCGAAGCCTTCGTAATTCACCGGCTTGGTGATGTAGACGTTGGCGCCGAGATCGTAGCAGCGCTGGATCTCGCGCTGGTCGTCGGTCGTCGTGAGCACCACGACGGGAGCGACGCGGGTGTGCTCGTTCGACTTGACCTTGGCCAGGATGTCGATCCCGGTCATGTCGGGAAGGTTGAGATCGAGCAGGACCAGCATGGCCCGGTGCCGGCTGACCTCGCCGCTGCCGTCGGGGCCCAGCAGGAACTCCAGCGCCGAGGTCCCGTCCGAGAAGGCCTTGATCTCGTTGTTGACGCCGGCACGCCTGATATTGCGCTCGATCAGCCGCGCATGGCCCTCGTCGTCCTCGACCATCACGATCGTTACGGGCTTGGCATTGTTCATCAGGCTGCTTCCTTGGTCGGCTGGGCGAGGACCCTGGGGAGGCTTACCCGAAAGGTCGTCCCCCGTCCAAGCTCGGATTCGAAGTCGATTTCGCCGCCGAGGCGGCGCACCATCGTGCGGACATGCGGCAGGCCGATGCCCTCCCCGGGCTTGTCCTGCGCACCGGCGCGGCGAAAGAGCTCGAACACCCGTTCCCGGTCCGTCTCGGCGATCCCGCGCCCGTTGTCCTCGACTTCATAGACCACGCCGAAGCGGGTTTCGCGGCCGCGGATCACGATGCGCCCCGGGCGGCCGGGCGCCAAATACTTGACCGCATTGTCGATGAGGTTCCCGAAAACCTGCTCCAGCGCCATGCGGTCGGTGACGATGCCGGGAAGCGGGCGTTCGACCTCGATCTCGCTGTCGGTTTCGACAAGCTGGTGCTGCACGCTGTCCGCAGCCGTACCGACGATCGCCTCGACGTCGACCCGCTCCGGCGTGAGGACGCGCCTGCCCTCCCTTGAGAGTTTCAGGATGGCGCTGATCAGGCCGTCCATCTTGCCGGTCGAGGAGCGGATGAAGGCGATCGCCTCGGGAAGCTCGGTCTCGATCGCGAGCTTGGCGTCGCGCGCCGCCATATCCTCCTCGTCGAGCTCGGCCTGTGCGAGATAGTCGCGAATCGCCGCGATGCCGGTCTCCATCTCGCTCGTGAAGCCCATGATGTTCACGAGCGGGGCGCGCAGGTCGTGGCTCACGATATAGGCGAAGCGCTGGACCTCCTCGTTGGCGCGCGCCAGGTCGCTCGTGCGCTCCCTGACCCGTTCTTCCAGCGAGGCGTTGAGAGCCTCCACCTCGCGGCGGCTCCGCTCGAGATCGCGGGTGTAGCCGAGCGCGATCAGGACCGAGCCGCCGACGACCGCGACGATCATCCCCGCGCCGATCACGAGCACCCAGGTCAGCCGGCTGGCGCTCGCCAGCATCGCCACGGAATTGACCCGCAGGCGCTCGTCGACCTCCGCGATGAGTTCGCTCGACATGCCGCGGATCGATTCCATCAGCGCCTTGCCGCGGTCGGTGCGCAGCAGCGCCATCGCCTCTTCGCCGCGCCCCTGCTCCATCAGCGCCACGATCTCGGCCATCGCCTCGAACCTTTGCCTGACGGTGTCGGCGAGGACTTCGATCCGCTCCTGGTACTGCGGGACGTTGCGCGCGCGGTCGCGGAGAATTGCGATCTCGCCGCGCACGCGTTCGATGGCCGCGGTGTACGGCTGCAGGTATCTCTCCTCGTGCGTGAGCAGGTAGCCGCGCTCGCTGCTCTCCGCCTCAAGCACCGTGACCGAGACGTTCCGTGCCGCGCGCCGGAATTCCTGCCAGTGGACGAGCTCGTCGGCGAGCGTGTCGGTCCGGTCCACCAGCCAGAGCGCCGTCCCGACGATCGCCAGAAGCACGAGAAGCGCAAGGAGGAGGAGACCGGCCGTGGCGCGGACGACGGTGGTGCTGGTGAGCGGCATGCGCGCAAGGTAAGTACCCGACGCCGCAGCGCAACCGTATTCTCGCGCCATGGTCGCGGTTCGGATGCGGCACGTCGCGGTGAAGCGCTTCCGGCGCGATAGGCGCTTGTTAGCATGAGGGAAGCAGCGGAATGGCGGATCGGATCATCCTCTACTGGCGCGATATCCCGACCCAGGTCATCGTCAAGGCCGGTCGGAAATCGGCCAAGCGGGAGTTGCCCGAACGTTTCATCCAGGCGGTCGACCGCTGCGCGATGAAGAGCGGCGCTCGCGACACGGATTCCTACCTCGCCGAGTGGCGCCGGGGCGCCCCCGACCCTTGCGGCGACGACCTGGAGCAGGAAGCGACCGAAGCTCTTGCCCGGCTGGAGAGCGCGTATGGCCCGGATCGGCTTCGGGAACTGGTCGAGAACGGCGGCTGGGAAAGCCGCTAGCCGGGGGACGACGGAGCCTTACCGTCCGTCCCACGTCACGGTTACCCGGCGGCTGCGCTCGCGCTTCACCGTCCGCCTCTGGTCCATCCGCCATGCGGACGTCCTGGAGAAGGTCTACGAGCGCTTCGCCGCCCTCTTCCTGAAGCTTCATCCGCTCTGGCTCCGGATCGGATATGACCGGGCCGAAGCGCCGGTAAAGGCGGTCGAGCGCCGGGTGAAGGGCTTTCTCTTCGACTGCCGGATGTGCGGGCAGTGCATCCTGTCCGCGACCGGGATGTCGTGCCCGATGAACTGCCCGAAACGCCTGCGGAACGGGCCATGCGGGGGCGTGCGGGCGGACGGGCGCTGCGAGGTGGAGCCCGACATGCCGTGCGTCTGGGTCCAGGCGTGGGAGGGCAGCCGCCGGATGGCGGGTGGCGACGCCATTCTCGCGCTCCAGAAGCCGGTCGACCACAGCCTGCGCGAGACCTCCGCATGGCTGCGCACGACCGCCGAAGCGGCGGAGCGGCGCGCGGAGGGCGCATGAACGACCCCGACGTGAACCCGCGCGATCCCGGTCTGCCGCTCGACCCGCTGCCGGGCCACAGCTCGCGCGGTCGCCTGGAACGCGTTCTGAGACGCGGCGAGTTCGCGGTGACGGCCGAGCTCAACCCGCCCGATTCGGCCGATCCGCAGGATGTCTACGACCGCGCGGCGATCTTCGAGGGCTGGACCGACGCGATCAACGCCGTCGATGCGTCGGGGGCCAACTGCCACATGTCGTCCGTGGGCATCAGCGCCCTGCTGACGCGGATGGGCTACGCCCCCGTCCTCCAGGTGGCCTGCCGCGACCGCAACCGCATCGCCATCCAGGGCGACGTGCTCGGCGCCGCGGCAATGGGCGTGGCGAACGTCCTCTGCCTGACGGGAGACGGCGTTCAGGTTGGCGATCAGCCGGGCGCGCTGCCGGTGTTCGATCTCGATTCGATCTCGCTGCTCCAGACCGTCCGCACCATGCGGGACGAAGCCCGCTTCCTGTCCGGGCGCCCCATCACCTCGCCGCCTCATCTCTTCCTCGGCGCGGCTGAGAACCCGTTTGCCCCGCCCTTCGCGTTCCGGCCGCTGCGGCTCGCCAAGAAGATCGCGGCGGGCGCCCAGTTCGTGCAGACGCAGTACTGCTTCGACGTCCCCATGCTTCGGCAGTTCATGGACCGCGTCCGCGATCTCGGGCTCGACCGATCCAGCTTCATCCTCGTCGGGGTCGGACCCCTCGCCTCCGCGCGCGCGGCACGGTGGATCCGCGCCAACGTGCCGGGCACCCACATCCCGGATCCGGTCGTCCGCAGGCTCGAGAGCTCGGCAGATCAGAAGAAGGAGGGAAAGCGGATCTGCATCGAGATCATGGAGGAAGTGAAGGAAATCCCCGGCGTCTCCGGCGTCCACGTCATGGCCTACCGGCAGGAGGAACTGGTCGCGGAGATCGTCCACGAATCCGGCGTGCTCCGTGGCCGCCGCCCGTGGCGCCGCGAGCCGGCGCCCGACGAGGCGCGCGTGTCGGAACGGCTGAGGCAGCTGCGATCCCCTGCGACGGACCCGCCGTGACCCGCCCGGCCCGGCCAAGACTGCGACGGCTTGAAGCGCAGGATATTTGCATATAAAGACATCTTTATGTTAGCACGTCGACAGGCAAATCCATGACCCGAACCGTTCTCGCTTCCGCGACCCGCGAGGTCGTCATCGGCTTCGACCAGCCCTTCTGCGTGATCGGCGAGCGCATCAATCCGACCGGGCGCAAGAAGCTGGCGGCCGAAGTGATCGCCGGCAATTTCGAGACGGTCGCGAAGGACGCGCTCGACCAGGTCGCGGCGGGGGCGATGGTGCTCGACGTCAATGCCGGCGTCACCGCGGTCAACCCGAACGAGACGGAGCCGCCGCTCCTCCGCGAGACCGTGGAGCTCGTCCAGAGCCTCGTCGAGGTGCCGCTGTGCATCGATTCCTCGGTCCCGGAGGCGCTGAAAGCGGGGCTGGAAGTCGCGATCGGCCGGCCGCTGGTCAACTCGGTGACCGGCGAGGAGGACCGCCTCGAGACAATCCTCCCGCTCATCAAGAAGTACGACGTTCCGGTGATCGCGATCTCGAACGACGAGACCGGGATCTCCGAGGACCCGGACGTCCGCTTCGCCGTCGCCAAGAAGATCGTGGAGCGCGCCGCGGACTACGGAATCAAGCCGCACGACATCGTGGTCGACCCGCTCGTCATGCCGATCGGTGCGATGGGCACGGCCGGCCTGCAGGTCTTCGCCCTCGTCCGGCGCCTCCGCGAGGAGCTGAAGGTCAACACGAGCTGCGGCGCCTCCAACATCTCATTCGGGCTGCCGCACCGGCATGGCATCAACGCCGCCTTCCTGCCGATGGCGATCGCCTCCGGCATGACCTCGGCAATCATGAACCCGCTCCGCGCGCAGGAGATGGAAGCCGTGCGCGGCGCCAACGTCCTGATGGGCACCGACCGCGACTGCATGACCTGGATCCGCACCTATCGCGATCACGCGCCGTCGGCTTCCTCCGCGGGCGGCGGCGAGGCCGTGCCCGCACCGGCCGAGGCGGGCGGCGGCCGGCGCCGCGGCGGCCGCGAGGCCCGCCGCGGACGGGTCGCTGGATGAGGAAGGTGGCGCCTACCCATCGGCACCACTCCCCTCCCCCTCGTGGGGAGGGGCTGGGGGAGGGGTGAAGAGCCTGAGGGCGACCAGCCCCACCATGAGAGGAAGCAATGCCCCGCACCGATATCGACCCGCAGGTCCGCGGACGAGCGAGGACGCTGCGGAAGGGTAGCACTCTCGGAGAGAAGGCGACGCAGGCCCATCTCCGCGGCTTTCGACAGTACGGCGCGCACTTCCGTCGCGAGGCACCGAACGGCCCCTACGTCGTCGATTTTGCCTGGCTCTCTGCACGGATCGTGATCGAGATCGACGGAGCGTCGCACGATCTGGCTGGCCGAGCGGAACGGGACGCAGTCAGGGACCGGTTCCTGAGCGCGGAAGGATTCCACGTGATCCGAGTCCGGGATTCGGAGGTGCTCGCCGGATCTGCGGCCGCCTTCGCCACGATCGAGGACGCGCTTCGGCCTTATCTGAAAAGCCCCTCCCCTAACCCCTCCCCACGAGGGGGAGGGGGACGCGAACGTCGCCGCCGGAACCGGCTGCAGGAGAACGGTCCTGATGTTTCCTGAACTCCTCCGACGGGCCCCCGCATTCGACTCTGGCTTGCGCCGTGCCTCTCAGGTGCGCCAGCCGGGCTGCATCGCATGACCGCACATCCGAAGGACGCGCTGGTTCTCTTCATGCCCTCGGGGCGGCGGGGCCGATTCCCGGTGGGCACGCCGGTGCTCGATGCCGCGCGCTCGCTCGGCGTCTACATCGAATCGGTGTGCGGCGGCCGGGGAATCTGCGGGCGCTGCCAGATCCAGGTCGCCGAGGGCCAGTTCCCGAAGCACGGCATCACGTCGTCCAACGATCACCTCTCCGCATTCTCGGATACCGAAGCGCGTTACGTGACGAAGCGGGGGGCCCTGCAGCCGGAGCGACGGCTCTCCTGCCAGGCGCTCGTACTCGGCGATCTCGTGGTCGACGTGCCGCAGGACGTGCAGATCAACCGGCAGCTCGTCCGCAAGCGGGCCGAGACACGCGCGATCGAGCGCGATCCCGCGACCCGGCTCTGCTACGTCGAGCTCGACGAGCCCGACATGCACAAGCCGCTCGGGGATGCCGACCGGCTGCTCGCTGCACTCGCCGGCGAATGGCGCCTCGACGCGCCGAGGATCGACTTCCGCCTGCTGCCGAAGGTTCAGAAGGTGCTGCGGGCCGGTGAGTGGAAGGTCACGGCCGCGGTCCATGACGACGGTCGCGGACCGCAGGTGGTGGCGCTCTGGCCGGGCCTCCACAACGTCGCGTGCGGCCTCGCCGTCGATATCGGCTCGACGACGATCGCCTGCCACCTGACGTCTATCCTCTCCGGCCGCGTGCTGGCTTCCGCCGGGGCGCCGAACCCGCAGATCCGGTTCGGCGAGGACCTGATGAGCCGGGTCTCCTACGTGATGATGAACCCGGACGGCCGCGAGGCGCTGACGAAGACCGTGCGCGAGGCGATCGCGGTCCTGATCGCCAAGGTCGCCGCCGAGGCGGACATCGAGGCGGACGACATCGTGGAGGCGGTGTTCGTCGGCAACCCGATCATGCACCACCTCTTTCTCGGCATCGACCCGACCGAACTCGGCGGCGCGCCCTTCGCGCTCGCAATCTCCGGCGCGCTCGATTTTCCCGCGACCGAGCTCGGCCTGCCGGTCAACCCGGGCGCGCGCATCTATACGCTGCCCTGCATCGCCGGCCATGTCGGCGCCGACGCCGCCGCCGCCACGCTCGCGGAAGGGCCGCAGAAGTCGGACGAGATCACGCTGCTCGTCGACGTCGGCACGAATGCCGAGATCGTGCTCGGCAACCGCGACCGGCTTCTCGCGGCGAGCTCGCCGACCGGGCCGGCCTTCGAGGGCGCCGAGATCTCGAGCGGGCAGCGCGCCGCGCCGGGCGCGATCGAACGTGTCCGCATCGATCCCGCGACGCTCGAGCCGAAGGTGAAGGTGATCGGCGACGATACCTGGTCAGACGAACCGGATTTCGCACGGGTCGTGGAGGATCTCGGCGTCACGGGCATTTGCGGCTCGGGCATCATCGAGGTAATCGGCGAGATGTACCTGGCCGGCATCATCGACGAGGACGGCGTCATTGACGGCGCGCTCGCGGCGCGCAGCGACCGCATCGTCCAGCACGGCCGCACCTGGTCCTACGTGCTCTGGAAGGCCGACCCCGCGCGCGGGACGCGGGAGCTCCGCATCCTGCAGACCGACGTCCGCGCCATCCAGCTCGCCAAGGCCGCGCTCTACGCCGGCGTCCGGCTCCTGATGGACAAGATCGGCATCGAGACCGTCGACCGGATCAAGCTCGCCGGCGCGTTCGGCAACTACATCGACCCGAAATACGCGATGGTGATCGGGCTCGTGCCAGACTGCGCGCTCGACAAGGTGTCCGGCGTCGGGAACGCCGCCGGCACCGGCGCCCGCATGGCGCTCCTCAACCGCGGCTACCGGCGCGAGATCGAGGCGCTCGTCCGCCGCATCGAGAAGATCGAGACGGCGCTCGAGCCGCGCTTCCAGGAGCATTTCGTGGCGGCGATGGCGTTCCCGAACAAGGTCCACGCGTTTCCCAACCTCGCCGCCGCGGTGCCGCTGCCGGCGCGGAAGAGCGATGGCGGGGACGGCACGGAGGGGGGCCGCCGCCGACGCGGCCGCATCCGCCGCACGGTGGAATGAGGCGTCCCGCTCAGCCGACGACGAGCGTCTCGCCCTTCACCGGCACTTCCTGCGGCATGCCCCATTCGCGGCCGCAGGCCGCGAGCACGCACCACAGGTAGTCGGCATGCGACCAGCGGATGAAGAGCTGGAATACCGGCCCGGCCGCAAGCCCGTCGCCCTTCAGCCACAGCAGCGCATTGACCCGGCCGAACATGGAGCCGGCCACCATGCCGGCCGCAAAAGTGCGCGGGTGGAGGTCGAGCGTGGTGAGCTTCATCAGGAGATCGCGGGAACGGGGGCCGGCGACCTCGATCGCGGTGTAGTAGTCGCCGACGTCGGTCAGCTGGTGGCGCTCGCCGTCGAGGGCAGCCCGCGCCGCCTCAGCCCGCTCGAATCCGTCGCCCGGGGCGGTGACGAGCATCCATTCGTCCGGGCCCATCCATAACCATGCGGTGTCGCCGGCAACGGAGCTGGCGAGCGGCTCCAGCGGCAGGTCGAGGCCGAGCGCCGTATGAAGAAGGGGCCCCGCTGTGCCGCCGTCCGCCCGCAGGATGTACTTGCCGAGAAAGCGCCGCTCGCACATCCGCACCGCGCCCGCCGTGGCCTCGATGGCCCGGCGGTGATGGAGCGGCGAGCGCCGCACCGGGATCGGCCTGCCCTTCGTCATGGAGTCTCCTCGCCGCCTTTGAGGAAATCCGTCTCGCCCACCGTCACCGGAACCGGGGCGGCGCCGGAACGCGAAACCCAGAGCCGTTCGCCCATGCGGCGCCCGCCATCCTTCACGAGCGCCAGCGTGATCGAGCGGCCGAGAGTCGGGCTGAAATAGGCGGAGGTCACATGCCCCAGCATCGGCACCGGCGGCGCAGGCTCGCGCGCGCTGCCGATCACCTGCGCGCCCTCCATGAGCACGGTCCGAGGATCCTCGGTGAGCAGCCCGACCAGCTGGCGCCGGCCGGATGCCGCGGTATCGGCGCGCGAGAGCGAGCGCCGGCCGATGAAGTCCCCGCTCTTCTTCACGATCCAGTCCATGCGCAGGTCATGCGGCGTCACCGTGCCGTCTGTCTCCTGCCCGACGATGATGAAGCCCTTCTCCGCCCGCAGCAGGTGCATCGCCTCGGTGCCGTAGGGTGTGACGCCGTAGGCCGCCCCCCTGGCCATGATCTCCTCCCAGAGCCACAGGCCGTAAGTGGCCGGGATGTTGACCTCGTAGGAGAGCTCCCCGGTGAAGGAGATCCGGAACACCCGCACGGGCACGCCGCAAATACGGGCGTCCCGCCACGTCATGAACTCGAAACCCGCGGGATCGGCGTCGAGGTCGTCGCAGAGATCCGTCACGAGCCGGTCCGAGCCCGGCCCGCAGATCGACGCGACGGCCCATTGCTCGGTGACGGAGGTGAGATGGACCTCCAAGTCCGGCCATTCCGTCTGGAGGTAGTCCTCCAGCTTGCCGAGAACCCGAGCCGCGCCGCCCGTCGTGGTCGTCATGTGGAAATGGTCGTCGGCGAGGCAGGCGGTCACGCCGTCGTCCGTTACCATGCCGTCCTCGCCGAGCATCAGCCCGTAGCGGCAGCGCCCGGGCGCGAGCTTCGTCCAGGCGTTCGTGTAGACCCGGTTGAGGAAGGTGCGGGCGTCCCTGCCCCGGACGTCGATCTTGCCGAGGGTCGACGCGTCGAGAACGCCGATGGCCTGTCTGGCCGCCCGCGCCTCGCGCTGGACGGCGGTGTGGAAGCTCTCCCCCGGCCGCGGATAGGCGCGGGCGCGCAGCCAGTCACCGACCGGCTCGAACACCGCGCCCTGCCTGCGATGCCATTCGTGCATCGGCGTGGCCCGGCGCGGCGCGAAATGATCGCCGACATGCTGGCCGGCGAGCGCGCCGAAGGCGACCGGCTTGTAGGGCTGGCGGTAGGTCGTGGTGCCGACGGCGGCGATCGACTCGCCGCGCTCGGCAGCGAGGAAGGCGAAGGCATTGAGGTTGGCGACCTTGCCCTGGTCCGTGCCCATGCCGGTGGTGGTGTAGCGCTTGGCGTGCTCCACCGAACGGTAGCCTTCCTGGACCGCGAGACGGAGGTCCTTCGCAGTCACGTCGTCCTGCAGGTCGATCCAGGCCCGCCGCTTGTGCTTCGGCACGTTGGACGGCAGCTCGGGAAGCACCCGTATCGCTCCCTGATCCCAGCTGCAGCCATCGACCTTCGGCACGTCGAGGCTCGCGGCGGGGAAGCCGGCGCGCTCTGCCGCCGCCGCCCCTGCCCTGGCACCCTCCGCCACCGCGTCCGCAAGGTCGAAGGTGCCGTTCGCCGCTCCTGCCGAGCGCTCGCGCTGCCAGGAGCGGCCCGGCCGGAATGCTTCGATGGAGGGGTCGTAGGCGAGCTTGCCGCGCGATTGCGAGAACAGCGAGACGTTCGGCGCGTAGCCTCCGGCGACCGCGAGGAGATCGCAGGCGATCCGAACCGGTGCGGCGCGCGACGCCTCCGCGGCGGCGAGCGGCGCGACGTCGATGCTGCGGATGCGGCGCCGGCCCGCGGTGCCGACGACGGTCGAACCGGCATGGATCGGGATGCCGCGCCGCGCCGCCTCCGCAAGGAGGTCGCCGGGCACCTCCGTGCGAACGTCCACGATGGCCGCAATCGACGCCCCGCGCTGCGCGATGTCGAAAGCGGCGCGCCAGCCCGTATCGTTGTTGGCGAAGACCGCGACGTTGCGGCCAGGCAGGACGCCGTAGCGGTGGACGTATGTCCGAACCGCGCCGGCGAGCATGATGCCGGGCCGGTCGTTCTCGTGGAAGACGAGCGGGCGCTCGATCGCCCCGGTCGCGAGCACCACCTCCCTCGCGCGGACCCGCCAAAGACGGTGGCGCGGCAGGCGGAGCGGCCGCTTCGGCGGCGGGAGGTGATCTGAGACGTTCTCCCACAGGCCGACGAAGTTGTTCGCGTAGTATCCGAAGGCGGTCGTTCGCGAGAGCACGGCGACGTCGGGAAGAGCCGCGAGCGCGGCGTGCATTTCGTCCGCCCAGGCGGCCGGAGCGGCATCCGCGACCTTCACGGCGGCCGGAGGGGCCGAGAGCAGGCTTCCCCCGAGCGCGGCAGTCTCCTCGGCGAGGATGACCCGCGCCCCGGTGCGGCCGGCGGCGAGCGCCGCCATCAGCCCGGCCGGCCCGCCGCCGACCACGAGCACGTCGCAGTGCCGGTTCACGCTCTCGTAGGCATCCGGGTCCGGATCCTCCGGCGCGTGCCCGAGGCCTGCGGCTCGGCGGATCAGCGGCTCGAAGAGCATCCAGCCCGCCGGCGGCCCCTTGAAGGTCTTGTAGTAGAACCCTGCCGGCAGGAACGGCGCGAGCAGGTCGTTCAAGGCGTTCAGGTCGTGCCTGAGCGACGGCCAGCAATTCTGCGCGCGCACAACGAGGCCGTCATAGATCTCCTGCTCGGTCGCGCGCGTGTTGGGATCGGCCCGGCCGAGCCCGTCCACGATCTCCACGAGCGCGGCCGGATCCTCAGAGCCCGCCCCGAGGATCCCGCGCGGGCGGTGATACTTGAACGACCGCGCGACCATCGCCTCGCCGTTCGCCAGCAGCGCCGAGGCGAGCGTGTCGCCCGGATGGCCGGCATAGGAGCGTCCGTCGAAGGTGAAGCGGATGGTGCGGCTGCGGTCGATCAGCCCGCCGGCGGGTAGGCGGTTCGGCTGCCGGGTCATGCGCGCCCGCCTTCGTCGGGCGCCACCAGCTTCGCGGCATCGTTGCCGGAGCCGATCGCGGCCTCGCCGGAGGGCGTGCGCGGCAGCTCGGCCGAGACTTCGGGCGGCCTCTCCCCGACCCTGTAGACGGCGAGGATGTCGTCCGTCGCGGTGTTCCGGAGCATGTTGAACCAGCGCCGGCACCCGGCCTGGTGGTTCCAGCGCTCGGCGAGCACGCCCTTCGGGTTGGACCGCATGAAGACGTAGCCGGCCCATTCGGCGTCCGAGAGGCCCTCCGGCTCCGACGGCCGCGCGATGTGCGCCTCCCCGCCATAGGCGAAGTCGGAGAGGTCGCGCTCGCCGCAATAGGGGCACCGGATCAGGAACATGAACGCCTCGCGGACAAACGCGCCTCCCGCCTCAATGCGCCACCGCGGCCGCGCCGTGCTCGGCGACCAGCGCGCCGCTCTCGAACCGCTCCAGCGCGAACGGCGCAGCGATCCGGTTCGGCTCGTCGCGGGCGACGAGATCGGCGAAGGCATGGCCGGAGGCGGGCGTCGCCTTCCAGCCTCCGGTGCCCCAGCCGGCATTGACGTAGAAACCCTTCACGCGCGTCCTGGAGATGATCGGGCTCGCATCCGGGCAGACGTCGACGATGCCGCCCCACTGCCGCATCATCCTGAGCCGCGACACGAAGGGAAAGAGCTCGATGAGCGCCGCCATCTGGTGCTCGATGATGTCGAATGAGCCGCGCTGGGTGTAGGACAGATACGGGTCGATGCCGGCGCCGATCACGAGCTCGCCCTTGTCGGATTGGCTCACATAGACGTGCACCGCGTTCGACATGACGACGCAGGGGATCACCGGCTTGACCGGCTCGGACACGAGCGCCTGGAGCGGGTGGCTCTCGATCGGCAGGCGGATGCCGAGCATTGCGGCGATGACGCTCGTATGTCCGGCCGCGACCGAGGCGACCCTCGGCGTCCGGATCGTGCCGCGCGTCGTCTCGACGCCCGACACGGCGCCGTTCTCCGTCAGGATCGCGGTGACCTCGCATTGCTGGATGATGTCCACGCCCATCGCGTCTGCGGCGCGCGCGAAGCCCCAGACCACCGCGTCGTGCCGGTTGACGCCGCCGGAGCGCTGGAGCGTCGCCCCAATCACCGGGTAGCGCAGCGTCGGCGCGATGCTGATCGGGGGGCAGAACGCCTTCACGTCCTGCGGCTCGAGCCACTCCGCATCGACGCCGTTCAGCCGGTTCGCCTCAACGCGCCGGCGGAGCTGCCGCGCCTCGCCTTCGTCGTGCGCGAGGTTTAGCACGCCGCGATGGCTCATCATGATGTTGTAGTCGAGCTCCCGCCCGAGCCCGACCCAGAGGTCGAGCGCGTGCTGATAGATCGCCGCGCTCTCGTCGTTGAGATAGTTGGAGCGGATGATCGTCGTGTTGCGCCCGGAATTGCCGCCGCCGATCCAGCCCTTCTCGATGACGGCGATGCTCGACATGCCGTGCAGCTTGGCGAGGTAGTACGCGGTCGCCAGTCCATGCCCGCCGCCGCCGATGATGACCGCGTCGTAGGACGGCTTGGGGTCGGGAAAGCGCCAGGCGGGCTGCCATCCGGTATGGCCGCGGAGCCCCTCGCGGACGAGCGAGACGATATTGTAGCGCTGCATCCGCCGGGTTTACGGTCGCGCGCCGTTCCGGGCAATCGCGGAAGCGGCGCGGCCGTGTCGCAAGCGCGCCCGACAGGCCGCGCCACGGCACCGATTGTGTCTCTCCTGCCGACGCACTAGCGTCGCCCGGACACGACATTCTCCTGTGGCGACATGGGCTTGAAAGCGACCGAGGCGCCTGGACCGCCAACCGCGAAAGCGACAGCCGCGAGGGAAAAGCACTTCTATTTCGTGCTGATCCCGAATTTTACGATGATCGCCTTCGCGACCGCGGTCGAGCCGCTGCGGATCGCCAACCGCATGATCGGCCGCGACGTCTATCGCTGGAGCCTCGTCTCGCTCGACGGCGAGCCGGCGCGCGCCTCGAACGGCATCCGGATCATGGTCGACATGGCGCTGAAGGAGGCGCGCGACCAAGTGCGTGCGGGCGACCGGTCGGAGCATGTCTTCGTCTGCGGCTCGCTGGGGGTCGAACGCTTCCGCGACCGCAGCCTCAATGCCTGGCTGCAGGCGCTCGACCGCCAGCGCATCGCGATCGGCGCGCTCGACACCGGCGCCTGGGTCCTGGCGGATGCCGGCGTGCTGGACGGCCGCCGCTGCGCCATCCACTGGGAAGCGCTGCCCGGCTTTGCCGAACGTTTCCCGGAGGTGCGGGTCTATGCCGACCTCTTCGAGGTCGACGGCAACTGCTACACCTGCGCCGGCGGAACCGCCTCGCTCGACATGATGCTCCACATCATCGGCGAACATCTCGACGACACGGTCGTGGCGCGGGTCTGCGAGCAGGCGCTCACCGACCGGATGCGATCGGCGACCGACCGCCAGCGCCTGCCGCTCAGGGCGCGGCTCGGGCTCCAGAACACGCGGCTCCTCGCCATCATCGAGCTGATGGAGGCGAACATCGCCGAACCGCTCTCTCTCATCGAGATCGCCCGCTTCGCCCGGCTGTCCCGCCGGCAGATCGAGCGCCTGTTCCGCCGCAATCTCGGCCGCTCGCCGGCGCGCTACTACCTCGAGGTGCGGCTCGACCGGGCGCAGAGCCTGCTCGTCCAGTCCGATGCGCCGATCGTGGAGATCGCGGTGGCCTGCGGCTTCGTCTCCGCCTCGCATTTCTCGAAGTGCTATCGGGAGCTCTACGGCCGCTCGCCCCAGCAGGAGCGTCTCGGCCGCGAGCCGGCGCCGGCCTGAGCCCCAGCCTCCTGCAGCACGCCCCGGCCGAGGATCGGGCGAGCCGTCATTGCGTCAGCTTGAACACTTCCGCCTGGGGCACCCTCGGAACGATAATCTTGACGAGGTGGGTCATATTCCGCATCAGCCTCGCCGCTCCGATCGTTTCGCGCTGTTCGTCGTCTTCGCGGTGCACGATGAGATGGCCGGGTGCGCCTTCCTCGCTGCTGTCGAAGTGGCGCACATTGTTCCCGACCGGCGCAGCCGATATGCTCATCGCGACGACGCGCTCCTGCCCGTCCTGGACGCGCGGATAATAGCCGCTCATCAGGTCGGACCGGTCGATGAACAGGCACCGCATGTCACGCCGGCTCGTATTGACGTGCACATGCTCCAGCACCTCGCGCTGGAAATAGACCGCTTCAGCATCGTCCTGGTCTTCCGGCGCGAAGAACTCCAGGAAATAGTCGTCGATCGGCAGCCCCTGATCATCCGCGACCGCCACCACCGTTTGAAGATACTGGTGAAACGCGCTGGCCGGCGGCGGATCGCCCAGGAACGCCAGCCTTCGGCTCACTTCTCCGTCCGGGCCACCCAGCGCGGCGATCGCCTCCGTGTCCACGGCCCAGTCCCTGCCGATCTGGTGGTATTCGGCCGGTGAGGCGCACCGGAGGGCCCGGATTATATGGTTACCGAGTGCCGGCGAGGCGTTCGGTGCGTCGGTCAGGTGCAAGGGCCTGACGATGGTGGAATGATCCCGGTCCGGCAGGACGACGAACGGAAAGACCGTGTCGCCGTTCCGCGGGTGCCAGGGCCTCACGTCGGGGGTCATGCCGGCTGTGAAGTCGATGGTGAGACCGACGCAATTGAGATTTGCCGCACATGCTCTCACCGTGCCGTCGGAGCCGTCCTCGTTCACGGCGCGGCGCAGCCCGGACGAATAGCCCCGGGAGCCTACAATCACGAACGGCCAGACCTTGTCGCCGCCATAGGGTCCGGTTCCCGCTCCGGCGGGGTCCAGCAGATCGCGGCAGGCGAGGTCCCACTGGTAGGGTGAAGCGAGCTCCAGGCCGCGCAGGATTTCGGCGCCGGTCTGAAACCATCTGTCCCAACCATAGAGCACGCGCCCGACGAGCGACTTGCCCGCGGCCGCGAGCCTCGATCCGAAATTCGCGGGTGCGAGCATCAACAGCCGCTTGACCGGGCAGTTCTCGCCGGTCGGGTAGTATCGGGCGAGCCATTCGCGAGCGACCAGTCCACCAGTGCTGTGCACGATCAGGTCGAAAGGCGGTCGCAGATCCCCGCTCTCAATCCGCCCTGAAATCACGGCGTTCATGCGCTTCGCGACGTCCGAAATCCGAACGTCGTCGTCCATCGAGATGTAGTCGCCGAGCCAGATCGAGGTCACTTCGAAGCCATTCTCGTTGAGAAAGGCACGCAGCCCGTGAAACGACGCCGAGCTGTCGCTCCAGCCGTGAACGATCGCGACCTGCTGCGCCATCTTCTCCGCCCAGAATGACTTGTTCCATTACACCTTTTACGTGAATTCTCGACATTTGCAATCATGTGATGCATTCTTGCGAAGATGGCACGACACTCGAATGCCCGAATTCCCCTTCCGGCCGGCGCGGCACAGTGTCTGTTGCAGCGGCGACCCTTGAATTCTGCGCCACGCTTGTTCCAGAAAGCGGAAATGGACCGAGCCCATGCAGGCCGGTGCGGGGCAGGTCGACATGGCGATGCGCGACGTTTTCGGTGCGGAGACTCGTCCTCCCACCTGGCACTTGTTCATCCCGAAGCTCGTCACGATCCTGAGGCAGGGCTATAGCGCCGCCGATTTCCGTGCGGATTCGATCGCAGGCCTGACCGTCGCGATCGTCGCGCTGCCGCTTGCAATGGCGCTCGCCATCGCCTCCGGCGCGACGCCGGACAAGGGCCTGATCACGGTCGTGGTGGCCGGACTGCTGATTTCCGCGCTTGGCGGCAGCCGCGTCCAGATCGGCGGCCCGACCGGCGCCTTCGTGGTGGTCGTCTTCAACGTCATCCAGACGCACGGCTACGACGGCCTGGTGCTCGCCACGTTGATGGCCGGCATCATGCTGCTCGTCGCCGGCTTCGCCCGGCTCGGCACCTGGATCAAGTACATCCCCGAGCCGGTGGTGACCGGCTTCACCGCCGGCATCGCCGTCATCATCTTCACCAGCCAGATCAAGGATCTCTTCGGCCTCGACATGGCGCAGGTGCCGGCCGAGTTCCTCGAGAAATGGCCGGCCTTCTGGGAGGCGCGCGGCACGGTCTCGCCGGCGGCGCTCGTCGTCTCCTTCGGCGCGCTGGCGCTGATCCTCGCCCTCAGGCGCTACGCCCCGAAATGGCCGGCCTTCCTCCTCGCCGTCACCCTGTCCTCGGTCGCGGTCTGGCTGTTCGCCCTGCCGCTCGACACGATCGGCTCGGTGTTCGGCGGCATCCCGTCGACGCTGCCCGCCCCGCAATTCCCGGAGGTGAGCCTGGAGCGCGTCGCGACACTGCTGCCGAGCGCGTTCACCATCGCCTTCCTCGCCGGCGTGGAAAGCCTGCTCTCCGCCGTAGTCGCGGACGGCATGACGGGCGGTCGCCACCGCTCGAACTGCGAGCTCGTCGCCGAGGGCGTCGCGAACACGGCCTCCGCGCTGTTCGGGGGCTTGCCGGCGACCGGCGCGATCGCACGGACGGCGACCAACGTCCGCTCCGGCGCGCGCTCGCCCGTGGCCGGCATCATGCACGCCGTCTTCGTGCTCGCCTTCATGCTGGTGGCGGCGCCGCTCGCCGCCTACGTGCCGCTCGCGAGCCTCGCAGCCGTGCTCGTCGTCGTCGCCTGGAACATGAGCGAGATCGACAAGTTCAGGCACCTCATGTCCGCGCCGATCGGCGACCGGGTGGTGCTCCTCGTCACCTTCGCGCTCACCGTCCTCGTCGACCTCACCGTGGCGATCGAGGTCGGCGTGGTGCTCGCCGCCATCCTCTTCATGCACCGCATGGCCGAGGTGGTGACGGTGCAGCACGGGTTCAGCCCGATCGAGGGAGAGGTGGATGACTTCTCCCGGCCGGCCGCCCGCGCCGACCAGCGCGCCGATCTGCCCGAAGGCGTCGAGGTTTTCCAGCTCCGCGGGCCGCTCTTCTTCGGCGCGGCGAGCACGCTGATGGAGGTGCTCGACCGCGGCTGGCAGCACCCGCGCGTCTTCATCGTCCGGATGCGCGAGGTGCCGCTCATCGATGCCTCCGGGGTCGGCGCACTGCGCGATTTCGTGCGGCGCTGCCGGTCGCACGGGACCACCGTGATCCTTACGGGGGTGCAGGAGCAGCCGCGCCAGATGCTCGCGCAGATGGGTTACGGCGCCGGGCCCGACGGGCTGATCTTCGCCGCCGATCTCCACGCCGCGATCGAGGCGGCACGGCCGCTCGTCGCGGGCCGTTGAACCCTCCGGGGCCTCGGCCGTTTACCGGCCGACGCGCAGCCGAGGCGAGCCCGACATGATTGCAAGCGCCCGGCGATGCCGACGGCTCCTCGCAGCCGCCCTGGCTCTCGCCACCCTTCCCGCGATCGCCATCCCGCCGGCGGCCGCCCAGGCCGTCGCGCCCGGCGCGCCGGCCGTCCTCGACCGGGACCTCTTCCTGCCGGCCGACCAGGGCTGGCAGGTCTACGTGAACGCCCGCTACGGCACGAGCTTCGCCTTTCCGGCGGACGTGTTCACGCCCTCTCCTCCGCCGGAGAACGGCGACGGCCGCCGGTTCCTCGCCCAGGACGCAACACTCGAGATCTATGCCTGGACGAATGCGGAGCGCGAGGACGCATCTTCGCTGAAGACCCGGCTGATCGGCTCGGAAGGCTATCAGGACGTGACCTACAGCCCCTCCGGCGAGAGCTGGCTCGTCCTTTCCGGCCACCGCGGGGATCACATCTTCTACGAGAAGTACTTCTTCCGGGGGGAAACGATCCACGGCTTCGGGATGGAGTTCCCGGCCGCGTCGAAGCCGCGCTACGCGCCGATCATCGAGCGCATCGAGGACAGCTTTCGCGCGCAGCCGCCGAGCGGGTGAAACCGGGACGGCTCGTCCCGTCCCCGCGCCCGGTCATCCGTCGGGGAATTGTCATCCGGTCGTGACGCGCCCGACATTTGCCGGTGGTGTGAGTGCGGCCCTCAGCAATGGAGGGCCGCAATGCCGATTACGATCTCCCGCCGAAAATTCCTGCTCGCCTCCGCCGCCACCGGAGCGTCCGCCGCCGCATCGTCGCTCTCCTTCCCGGCGATCGTGCGCGCCGGCCAGCGTCCGCTCGTCACGCACGGACTGCAATCCGGCGACATCGGGTTCGACCGGGCGGTGCTCTGGGCCCGCGCCGACAGGCCCGCGAAGGCCTGGTTCGAATGGTCGACCACGGAGAGCTTCAGGGACAGCGTGCGCCTGCCGGCGCTTGACGCCCTTCCGGAGACGGATTTCACGGCCAAGCTGATGGCCGAGGACCTGCCGGCCGGCCAGGACGTGTTCTACCGGGTGCGGTTCGAGGATCTCAACGACGTCAATGCGGTGAGCGAACCCGTCGTCGGGCGGCTCAGAACCGCCCCGGGCGGCCTGCGCGACGTCTCCTTCACCTGGTCGGGCGACACCGCCGGTCAGGGCTGGGGCATCGACACGGCGCGCGGCGGCATGATCGGCTATGCCGCCATGCTGAAGCACCAGCCCGACTTCTTCCTGCATTCCGGCGACAACATCTACGCCGACGGACCCGTCAAGGACGAGGTCGCGCTGCCCGACGGCACGACGTGGAAGAACCTCCTCATCCCGGAGAAGACCAAGGTCGCCGAGACGCTCGACGAGTTCCGCGGCCAGTACAAGTACAACCTCATGGACGAGAACGTCCGCGCCCTCTGCGCCGCCGTGCCGGTCCTGACGCAGTGGGACGACCACGAGGTCACCAACAACTGGTCGTCGTCGAAAAGCCTCATGGCCGACGAGCGCTACACGGAGAAGTCGATTGGCCTGCTCGCGGCGCGCGCCGCCCGCGCGTTCCACGAATACATGCCGATCGCGACGACGCTCGCCGAGCCGCAGCGCGTCTACCGCAAGGTGGCCTACGGGCCGCTCCTCGACGTCTTCTTCCTCGACATGCGGACCTATCGGGGCCCGAACACGGAGAACCGCCAGGAGGCCGAAGGCCCGGAGACCGTCTTCCTTGGCGCCGAGCAGCTCGCCTGGCTGAAGCGCGAGCTCACCGCGTCGCGCGCAACCTGGAAGGTGATCGCGGCCGACATGCCGATCGGCCTTATCGTCAACGACAAGCTGGCGAGCGGCGCGGCCGGCTCCGAGGCGATCGCCCAAGGCAACGGCAAGCCGCTCGGCCGCGAGCTGGAAATCGCGGGCCTGCTCTCCTTCATCAAGCACGCCCGGGTGCAGAACGTCGTCTGGCTGACGGCGGACGTGCACTACACGGCCGCCCATTACTACAATCCCGACAAGGCCGAGTTCCAGGATTTCGAGCCGTTCTGGGAGTTCGTGTCGGGTCCGATCCATGCCGGTACGTTCGGGCCTGGCGAGCTCGACTCCACCTTCGGGCCGGAGCTCCGCTACGTGAAGGCGCCCCCGGAGGGGCAGTCGAACCTGCCACCGTCGGCCGGCCTGCAGTTCTTCGGCCATGTCAGGATCGCCGCGGACACGCGGGTTATGACCGTCACCCTCCGCGACACTTCCGACGCGGCGCTCTGGTCGGTCGACATCGAGCCGAAGTTCGGCTGAAGCGGGAAAGCCGGCCTGCGCGGCGTCGCTATCGGCGCGCAGGCCACCCCGCGCGGCGGCGCATCCCTGCAGGATGTCCGTCGCACGATGATCCGCCGGAACGCCGTCGACGAGGATCACGTCGCCCTCGCTGTTTGCGGTCCGAAGCGGCAGGATCGCCTGGTATTCCGGCGAGACGTACCAGGCCGCCGCGCTCGCCCGGTCCGGAAAGCCGATCACGATGAGATCGCCGTCCCAGCAGCCCTCGAGCACGGTCTTGCGCCCGCCATGCACGACGAACCGGCCGCCGAACGGCGCGAGCGTGGCGTCGATCCGGGAAAGATAATCCACGATCTCCGGGCCCATCGACACGGCCCGGAGGTGCGCCACGGCATAGGCGGTCATTTCGTTTCCTTTCGTTCGCGGGCGGGGCATCGTCTCCTCATGCAGCCGCTCCCCGGCCCTGCGCCCTGCCCGCCTCGACCGGCAGGGCCGCCCATTCGAGCGCCGTCAGAACCGCGACGAAGCCGGCCTGGCCGAGGATGAGGGCGACGCCGAACCCGTTCGGCACGAACCAGTCGCCGACAAGGAGCGCCATGCTGGCGATCACCCACGCCGCGTTGGCGAGGATCACGACCCGGGCGCCCGCACCTGCCCCGGGCCGAAGCGCAACGATCGCGATCACGCCGGCGACGGGCAGGAGCACGCAACCCGACCAGAAGAGGAGGCGCTCCGGGATGGCGGCGAAGGCGCCGAGGGGCGAGGCGAGCACGACGAGCGCGAGCCCCATGGCAGCGCAGCTCGCTGCGTCGAGGAGGAGGATCGCCTGCAGGGACTTGCTGGGTTTCCACATGATGGTCTCCGTTCCGTTCACCGCCGGTCACGGCGGGGTCACGGCACCATCGGGGATGCTGCACCCCGGGGCGATTACCTCCGGGGTAATAGCTCCGCGGCGCGACACCCCGTATCCTTCCGGGCATGGAAACCCCTCCGTCCGATGTCGGCAGCCTCATCAGGAACTGGCGCCGCCGCAGGCGCTTCAGCCAGCTCGATCTCGCCGCCGAAGCGGAGGTCTCGCAGCGCCATCTCAGCTTCATCGAATCCGGGCGTGCGAAACCGAGCCGCAGCATGGTGCTTCGGCTGTCGGAGCACCTGTCGATCCCGCTCCGGGATCGCAACGCATTGCTCGCGGCGGCGGGGTTCGCGCCGGCCTACCGCGAAGGCAGCCTCGATGAAGGCGCGCTCGAGGCGGTGCGCAGCTCCGTCGAGCAGATCCTGAAAGGGTACGAGCCGCATCCCGCGCTCGCCGTCGATCGGCACTGGACGCTGCTGGCCGCGAACGGCGCCGCATCAGCCCTGTTGAGGGGAATCGATCCGGACTTGCTCGCGTCGCCCGTGAACGTGCTCCGGGCGAGCCTCCACCCGGTGGGGCTCGCGCCGCGGATCCTGAACTACCGTGCATGGCGGGCGCACGTGCTCGCCAGGCTTTCCCTCCAGATCGAGAACTCGGGCGACGCAGTCCTGACCGGCCTCTTCGAGGAGCTGAAATCCTATCCCGTGCCGCCCGGCGCGAGGCCCCACTCGAACCGCGACGCGCACGACCCGGGGATCGCCGTCCCGCTCGAGATCGAGACGGAACCCGGACGGCTGCGGCTGATCGGCACGACGACCGTGTTCGGGACGGCGCTCGACATCGCGCTTTCGGATCTCGCGATCGAAGCCTTCTTCCCCGCCGACGAGGAATCCGCAGCGGTCTTGCGGACGCTTGCAGACGGCCAGGCGGCAGCCGGCGCCACCCTTTGACGCCGCTACTCCGCCGGCGTGCGGTTCGCCAGCTCCTCGTCCGTCCGTTCGTCTCGCCGGCCGGCGGTGTGCCCCAGGAGCAGCTGCGTCGCGATCGCGACGGCCGCCATGCCGGGAATGATGGTCCCGAGCGCCAGCACGGGCTCGCCCATCAGCGCCGCCGCGCCCGAGCCGAGCAAGCCGCCTCCGATCTGGAAGAAGCCGGTCAGCGCCGACGCCGCCCCGGCGATGCGCCCGAACGGCGCGAGCGAATCCGTCATCAGCGCCGGCATCGTGAAGGCGATCCCGAACGCATAGAGGCCGATCGGCCCCATGACGGCGAGGAAGGTCGGTTCGATGGCATGCATCAGCACCGCGAGAAGGAGCCCGCCCGCCCCGATCATCGCAAGGCCGACCGGCACCAGCCGGTGCGCGCCGGTCCGCGTCAGGAGCCTCCGCATCATCAGCGAGCCGGCGAAGAAGGAGCCGGACTGGACCAGCATGCCGATGCCGAACTCGGTGGGCGTAAGGCCGACCACCTCGATCATGATGAAGGGGAGAATGGTGGCGAGCGCATAGAGCGCGCCGATGGTGCAGCCGAGGATGATGCTCGGCCGGAGAAAGCGGGCGTCGCGCAGCAGCAGGCCGTAGCTTGTGAAGAGCCGGCCACCCCGCAGCTGCGCGGGGTCGCGCTGCGCCAGCGTTTCGGGGACCACCGTCAGGACGACGATCAGGATCGCCGCGCCGTAGAGCGCCATGAAGCCGAAGATCGCCTGCCAGCCGAAAAGTTCGAGCGTCACGCCCCCGAGCGTCGGCGACAGTGCCGGCCCGACCGCGAGCATCATGCCGATCGTGTTCATGACACGGGCGGAATCCTGCCCCGTGAAGAGGTCGCGCACCATCGCGCGGGAGATCGCGATGCCGGCGGCGGCACCGATCCCCTGCAGGAGCCGGGCCGCCATCAGCCACTCCACGCTCGGCGCGAACATGGCCACCAGGCTGGAGAGAAGATAGATCGCCGTGAAGCCGATCACCACCGGCCTGCGGCCGAACCCGTCGGAGAGCGGCCCGCACACGAGCTGGGCCGCGGCAAATCCGGCGAAGTAGACGGTGAGCGTCAGCTTGACGGCCGACACGGTGGTGCCGAACACCTCGACGAGCATCGGCAGGGCCGGCGTGTAGAGCGCCATCGAGATCGGCCCGAGCGCCACCAGCAGCGCGCCGATCATTGCCGCCTTCCGCTCCGTCATGACGGGGGCTGCAGCGGTCATGCAGGCTCCAGAATCTCGGCGGAGAGATTCTTCCGCATGCGGGCAAGGACGCGACGCGCCGTCTCGCGCTCAGCCGGGCCAAGGCCGTGCGCCGCCTGCTCGCGCAGCCTGCCGGCCACGGCCTCGATACGGTCGATGAGCGCAGACGCCTCCGGTCGCGTCCGGACGAGTTTCGCCCTCCGATCCGCCGGGTCGGTTGCACGCACGATCAGCCCCGCCCGTTCGAGCCGGTCGAGCAGTCCGGACAGCGTCATGGGCTCCACACCCATCTGCTCCGCGAGCGCGCTCTGGCGGATGGGCTCCGCGCGCGCGATCCGCAGCAGCGCCCGCCCTTCCGCAGGGGTCACCTCGATGCGCTCGGCGGAAAGCACCTCGTCCATCCGACGCCGGAACAGCCGGGCGAGCTCGAAGACGAGATTGGCCGTCGTATCGGCCGCCGGGCCCTGATCCATTACCGAAACCTTATATTATGGCTTCCTTATTAATTAGGGGGATCACTGCCCGGTGCAATGGCGGAGCCATGCACCCAGCGCAGGCCACCCGCGCGGTCCGCCGGACCACGGAGCGGCCGCAGCGGCCCCAATGCATTTGTGCCTCGACCCGGCCAATGCGAGCGTATGATGTCGCCGTCGCCTGCTCTCGCTATGCTCTCGGCGCCATGCCGCATTGACGCAGGGGCCGTGCGGACGATCTCAAGGGGCACGCGAGGTTCCGCGGCAGGAGTGCGATGTCATGAGCTGGTCCTTTCCGATCGCGCGGATCTTCGGCAGCGAAATCCGCATCCACGTGACGTTCCTGCTCCTCCTCGCCTGGATCGGCATCGCCTATTACCAGCAGGGCGGGGCGCCGGCGGCGGTGGAAGGGATCCTCTTCATCCTCGCCCTCTTCGCCTGCGTGGTGGCGCACGAGTTCGGCCACGTCCTCACCGCCCGCCGCTACGGCATCCGCACGCCCGACATCACGCTCCTGCCGATCGGCGGCGTCGCGCGGCTGGAGCGCATGCCTGAGCGGCCGGGGCAGGAGATCGTCGTCGCGCTCGCCGGCCCGGCGGTGAACGTCGCCATCGCCGTCGTGCTGATCCTCATCCTCGGCGCACGCGTCGACCTCGCCGCGATGGAGCAGATCGAAAGCCCCTCGGTCGACTTCATGGCGCGGCTCGCCGCGGTGAACATCTTCATCGCGCTCTTCAACCTGATCCCGGCCTTCCCGATGGACGGCGGGCGGGTGCTCCGCGCGCTGCTGGCGCTCCGCTATTCGAGGACGGAGGCAACGAACATGGCGGCCCGCGTCGGGCAGGCTCTCGCCTTCGTGTTCGGCTTTGTCGGGCTCATCGCCGGCAACCCGCTGCTCATCTTCATCGCGATCTTCGTCTACCTCGCGGCGACCGCCGAAGCGCAGACGACGAGCCTCGTCGACGTATCCCGCAGCCTCGGCGTCGCCGACGCCATGATCACGCAGTTCCAGCCGCTCGGTCCCGGTGCGACGATCGGCGACGCGGCCGAGCAGCTCCTCCACACCACGCAGCACGAATTCCCGATCGTCGACGGCGCCGGGCGGATCCGCGGCCTGCTCACGCGCACCGCGATGATCCACGCGCTCAACAAGACCGGCCCCGGCACGCCCGCGCTGGAGGCGATGGTGGAGGTGCCCTCGGTCCCGCTCCATTCGCGGCTCGACGGGGCGATCGAGCGCCTCCAGGGCGGCGCCGCCCCGGCCGTGGCCGTGGTCGATGCGGAGGGCCGCCTCGCCGGCTACCTGACGCCCGAGAACATCGGCGAGCTGATGATGATCCAGGCGGCCGGCGGCCTGAAGAAGCGCGTGCGCCGCGCGACCGGGCCGCTCTTGCCGCAATAGGGCTTCGGTCGTTCGGTCCCGCTCGCGTCAGCGAGATTCGTGTTCGACTGGCGGAAAGCCGCCCCGCTCCCTATCTTGCAGCGCAACAATCGGCTATAGCGGCCGCAACTTCCGCCCCGGCAGAGAATTCATGACTGCGACACTCCGCAACGTCGCCATCATCGCGCATGTCGATCATGGCAAGACGACCCTCATCGACGTGCTGCTCCGCGCCTCGGGCGCCTTTCGCACCGGCCAGCAGGTCGCCGAGCGCGCCATGGATTCGAACGCGCTCGAGAAGGAGCGCGGCATCACCATCCTCGCCAAGGTGACGTCGCTCGACTGGGGCGACACCCGCATCAACATCGTCGACACCCCCGGCCACGCCGATTTCGGCGGCGAGGTCGAGCGCATCCTCAACATGGTCGACGGCGCGATCCTGCTCGTGGACGCATCCGAAGGCCCGATGCCGCAGACGAAGTTCGTGCTCTCCAAGGCGCTCGCGATCGGGCTGAAGCCGATCGTCGTCGTGAACAAGGTCGACAAGCCGGACGCCCGCCCGGATTTCGTGCTGAACGCGGTCTTCGACCTCTTCGCAGCGCTCGACGCGACCGACGAACAGCTCGATTTCCCCGTTCTCTACGGCTCGGCCAAGCAGGCCTGGATGGCGGAGGACCCGAGCGGCCCGCGCGAGACCGTCGGGCCCCTCCTCGACCTGGTGCTCGACCACGTTCCCCCGCCCGGCACCGAGCCCGGCCCGTTCCGCATGCTCGCCACCACGCTCGAGGCGGACCCCTTCCTCGGCCGCATCCTGACGGGCCGCATCCGCTCCGGCGCCGTCAAGGCCGGCCAGACGGTGAAGGCGCTGTCGCGCGACGGCGACACGGTCGAGACGTTCCGCGTCTCCAAGGTCCTCGCCTTCCGCGGGCTGGAGCGCCAGCCGATCGAGCTCGGCGAGGCTGGCGACATCGTCGCGCTCGCGGGCCTCTCCGAGGCGACCGTCTCTAACACGCTGTGCGACCCGTCCGTGACGGAGCCGATCCCGGCGCATCCGATCGACCCGCCGACGCTCTCCATGACCTTCCGCATCAATGACGGCCCGCTCGCCGGCACCGAGGGCGACAAGGTGCAGAGCCGCGTCATCCGCGACCGGCTCCTGCGCGAGGCGGAGGGCAACGTGGCGCTCCGCATCACCGAGGGCGACGACAAGGACGCCTACGAGGTCGCCGGGCGCGGCGAGCTCCAGCTCGGCATCCTGATCGAGACCATGCGCCGCGAGGGCTTCGAGCTCACCATCGGCAAGCCGCAGGTGGTCTACCGCTACGGCCCGGACGGCGAGAAGCTCGAGCCGATCGAGGAGGTCATCGTCGACGTCGACGAGGAGCATACCGGCGCGGTCATCGAGAAGCTGTCGCAGCGCAAGGGCGAGATGATCGAGATGCGGCCGTCCGGCGGCGGGCGCACCCGGCTCGTCTTCTACGTGCCGACGCGCGGGCTCATCGGCTACCAGCCCGAGCTCCTCTCCGACACGCGCGGCACGGCCGTGCTGAACCGCGTGTTCCACGCCTACGAGCCCTATCGCGGCGAGATCGCGGGCCGGCGCACCGGCGTGCTCCTCTCCAACGCGCAGGGCGAGGCCGTCGCCTACGCGCTGTTCAACCTGCAGGACCGCGGCCCGATGATGATCGAGCCCGGCGCCCGGGTCTATGCCGGCATGATCGTCGGCGAGCACAGCCGCGGCAACGACCTCGAGGTGAACGTGCTGAAGGGCAAGCAGCTCACCAACATCCGCGCCGCCGGCAAGGACGAGAACACGATCCTGACGCCACCGATGAAGCTCAGCCTCGAGCGCGCGCTCTCCTACATCGAGGACGACGAGCTGGTCGAGGTCACGCCGAAGACGATCCGGCTCAGGAAGGCCATCCTCGACCCTCACGAGCGCAAGCGCGCCGAACGCGCCAAGGCCAGCGCGGCTTAAGGCGTCAGCCGTCGAGGAGGCGGGCAGCCGGGCGGTGCGTGCCCGGCGTCCGGACACGTCCGGTTCGCGCCGTCAGCCTTCCAGTTTCCGGGACCTCGCCAGCTCCGCCTCGAATTCGAGGCGGAGCTGGGCCGCTTCCGCATCCGGCAGGCACTGCGTCATCTGCGGGAAGATCAGCTGGTAGAGCCCGGCGCGCCTGCTGCCGAGCCCGTGCGGGCCGACGGCACGCACCTCGGCCAGCATACCCTGCAGGCGGGCTCGAACGCGGTCCGGATCGGGTCGGTAGACCGGGGGGGAATAGCCCTCCCCGAAGAGATCGGGCTCCGCCTCCGGCGCGAAGAGATCGGGTTGGTGGCTGTGGCGCATCGGATCCTGAGCTGCCGCCGCGAATGGAATCGCCGTCCATCTTGGCAAAGGCGGCCGCCCTGGGCGAGCCCGGACGCAGCTTATCCCCCGCTCGTCGCAGCTTGGGCGCCCTCGTCCGGCACCACGCCGGCGGCGCGGAGATCGTCCAGGTCGAGGAGCGCGCCCGCGCAGACCCGGTCCAAGAGGTCCGCCTGCGCCGGCTCCAGCGCAACGAGCCGCCCGAGCACATGGAGCAGGTCGAGCAGGTCGGTCGTGTATTCCGCGAGCCAGCTCTCCGGCTGGATCGAATCGAGCGGAGAGGGCGGGCGGCGGTCGCCGATGATCGGCCGCGAGCGGTCGCGGCGGCGATAGCTGAACCAGTGCCAGAGCACCTGCTTCCCTGAGACTTCGTAGCCCCACATCGCGGGCGTGACGTTCTCGACGAAGCCCTTGCCGATCCTGAGCCGCCGGGTGGCCGCGTCGTAAGCCATCGTGTCGGGCAACGGCTCGGGCGGCCCGGGGATCGCGCCCTCAGCCGGTATGGAGGGCGCTTCGCCCCTGGGCAGGCGCGGCGGCCCCTTCGGCCGGCCCGCGGCGGGATCGACGAAGCGCTCGCCGTAGCAGTGGAGCCACACGATCTTCCGACCAAGCCCGACGGCCTCCTTGAACAGCGAGGCCTCGGCGGTCAGCGGCACGCGCAGCCCGGGGCGGACGAGATCGCCGGCGAATCGCGCCGTGAAGGCCGGATGCGCCAGCAAGGCGGCGACATAGGCCATCACGTCCTCGGCCGACACGGGCCGGGCATAGGTTTCGGCCAGATAGGCCAATAGCTCGGGCCGCACGTTCGGCTCGCTCGCCGCCCGGTCCCGCCACAGCGGATAAACGCGCCCGCCGCGGCCGTGGTAGTGGTGCAAATCGGGTATCAGTGCGGAGAAAGACAAGGCAGGTCCGGCCGTCGGCGTCCGATCCTCAGGCGCAGTCAGATGCACCTGCCGCTGGGAATAGGCCTTCCAAAGCGTCGGGTTGGGACGATTGATCAGCCGAGCGTCCGGAATGATCCACTGGCGGTCCAAGGTACGGAACGCATAGCGCGTCGGAGAAATCGCTGGCTTGGTGTCGCTGTTCACCGCTTCCAGCCGGTGCTCGTGCCCAGGCAAACCCTTTGCGACCTTCTTCTTGAGGGTACGATCGCCGCCTTCATGAGGATGAAAAAGCAGCTCCTTCCGATCCGGATCCTTCTCGGCCGCTAAGCGAACCCAGCGCGCTTCCAGCGAGCCTGCATCTGGCGCGATGACCCAGGTGCGCCCCGGCATGACGCCGGACCCGTTGTAGAGGAACAGGTCCATAAGCGCCGGGAACGCGCCCCACAATCCGGCGGAGGCCGGCAGGAACGGAGCGCGCCAGTCGGACGGGCAGTCCGCCCAGTCCGCGTCGGCGAGCGAGGAGCCGGCCAGCGCCTCGAACTTCCGTTCGCGCCTGCCTCGCGGCAGCGCGCGGAACCGCACACGCCCGGGCCGATCGGCTTCCTTGCCGAGCTTGCGGGCGGCGAGCACGATGCAGACCGGCTGCTGGACGCCTTGGAAGATGCGCGTCGGCACGTCCGGCTGGTGCCCCTCGGGCGAGCAGTCGATGACCCAGATGTCCGAACAGGTGCGGCGGAGGTCGTCGCGCATCCTCTCGAAGCCCGGCCCATTGAGAAACCCGGCCACCGTGATGAAGCAGACGATCCCCTCCCGGTCGTGCTCCGGCAGGTCGGTGGAGGCCGCCACGCCCGCGCCGAAGACCTTCCACGTCGCCCAGCGCCAAAAATAGACGTAGAGGTTCTTCAGGTGTTTGGCGTGCGCTCCCACGCCCCATGCGGCTGGCGGCCTCCAGCGATCCAGCGGGGCCTGGTGTCGCCCTCCGGACCCGGACTCGATCCAGCCGCCCCGGCCTTCCGCCTTTTCCTTGTAGGGCGGATTTCCGATCACCACGGTGATGCGCTCATTCCGCTTCACCGCATTCGCTTCGCGCCGCGACTTCGCGACCGGCTGCATGACCGAGGGCAGCCATTCCTCGTCGACGAACGGATTTCCGAGCGTGTCCGTGATGAACAGCCTGAGTTCCGGGACGGCGGGCGAAGCATCGGCCGGGGTTCGAAGCAGCGCCTGCATCTCGGCAATGATCCGCAGCTGCGCGACGGCGAAGGGCCCGAACTGGAGCTCGAAGCCGATCACGCGCTTCGCCGCCGCCTCGATCGCGCCGCGAACCGCGCCCGGGCCCTGGTCCTCGGCAACGGTTCCGGCGATCCGCCGCAACACGCCGAGCAGGAACGTACCCGTCCCGACCGCCGGGTCCACCAGGGTCACGTCGGCGGAGGCGAGGCCGGTCGGACGCTCGAACAGCGGCCCGCGCAGCGCCTCGTCGACAAGGCGCACCATGGCGGCGACGACTTCCGGCGGCGTGTAGTAGGAGCCGGTGCGCCTGCGCAGCCGGTTGTCGTAGACTTCGAGGAACTCCTCGTAGAAGTACAGCCAGGCCTCGGGCTTGTCCTTGCTGATCGTGTGCCAGTTCACGGCGTCCAGGACGCGCGTCAGCGTACCGAGGGAGGTCTTGAGCGCGTGCTGATTGGCGACGTCGTCAGTCAGCAGCCGGAGCGCGGTGCCGATGAGGGAGTTCGTTTTCCGCAGCTCCTGCGCCGCGTGATCGATGCCTTCGTCGAGCGGGATGTCGCGCGCCCTCGCGACGAGGAGCCCGAAGGTCACGGCCTGCGCGTACCCATCGGCGAACTGGGCATCGTCCGCCTCGGGAAAGAGGAGCTTCCGCCAGTCTTCGGCAAGCCCCGTGAGCCCCGGGCTGCCGAGCGCCATCTGCTCGACGACTTCGTCGCGCAGGAGCCGGCAGAGGCGAGCCGTGACCTCGGCGAGTTTCCTCGCATTTGCCGGCGATATCGGCCTCCAGCCGAGGAAGCTGCCGACGAGGGGCAGCAGAGTAGGAGGTGCCGCGAGCTTGGCCCCTGAACTTTCCACGTCGCCGTCGAAGTGGACGACCTTGCCCGCCATCTCGCCGTCCTGCCAGAGGCTGAACGCGTTCCCGTCCGTGTAGATGAGGTTCGGCAGCGATCTGAGCTTGCCCCATTGTTCCCGTTCGTGGGGATCGGTGAACTTGCGGGGATCGGCACCCTTGCCGGGCGCCTTCACTTCGATGAAGCCGACCAGCGCATTGTCGACCGTGACCGCATAGTCGGGGCGGGTCTGGAGGTGCGCGAGCGTCGTCTCGCCGACGAGCGTGACGGACACTCCGGGGTAGGCGATTTCGGCGAGCCTGCGGAACAGAGATTCCAGCGGGGCGCGGAGCTGGTCTTCCGGTGCCCCGGTCGCCGCTGGGTTCGACAGCTTTGCCTTGGCGGTCTGACCGAAAATTGAGACGATGTCGGTCAATGATCTGGCCGTCATCCCCTTACCCCGACGAGCTCAGCTCTTGTTGCAGTACTGACGCCCCAAGTTCAACCTTCGGAAGCAGTTCGACCAGACCGCAACGGGGTCTAGCGTCGCGGTTCGGGCAGAGCACGGGGCTCAGGTCAGAGACTCCGTATGGTCAGCTTTTCGAATCAGGCTCCCAGAGCATGCGCAACGGGCGCCGAGCCGTCGAGCAGCGAACGGCCCTCATGACGCGCCGCCCGGTTCCGCGTCCGGCCTCGCCGTGCTACCGAGCGGGCGCCGTGGCACCGCGGTCCCGCCGAGCGCTTGAGGAGCCTGCAAGATGGATGTGACCGAGGTCCCGACGAGCCCGTTCCAGGACCAGCGGCCGGGCACGTCCGGCCTGCGCAAGAAGGTCACGGTCTTCCAGCAGCCGCATTACCTGGAGAACTTCGTCCAGGCGCTGTTCGACACGGTCGCGCCGGAGCCCGGGGCCCTCCTCGTCGTCGGCGGCGACGGGCGCTTTCACAACCGCGCCGCCGTCCAGACCATCCTGCGCATGGCGGCGGCAGCCGGCTACGGGCGCGTCGTCGTCGGGCTCGGCGGCATCCTGTCGACCCCCGCCGTCTCCTGCATCGTCCGCCGGCGCGGCGCCTCGGGCGCCATCGTGCTCTCCGCGAGCCACAATCCGGGCGGGCCGGACGGCGATTTCGGCATCAAGTACAACGTCGCGAACGGCGGCCCAGCGCCGGCCGAGGTGACGGAGGCGGTCTATGCGCGCACGAAGGAGATCCGCGCCTACCGCATCGCCGCCGCCCCGGAGGCGAACCTCGACCGCGAGGGTACGGTCCAGCTGGGCGCGATGACGGTCGAGGTCATCGACCCCGTCGCCGACTATGCCGCGCTGATGGAGGAGCTGTTCGATTTCGAGGCGATCCGGGCGCTCTTGGCCGGCGGCTTCCGCATCCGCTTCGACGCGATGCACGCCGTCACCGGCCCCTATGCGCGGGAGATCCTGGAACGGCGGCTCGGCGCGCCGGCCGGCACGGTGATCAACGGCGAGCCGCTGCCCGATTTCGGCGGCCACCACCCCGACCCGAACCTCGCCCACGCGGCCGAGCTCGTCGCCGAGCTGAACCGCGCCGACGGCCCCGATTTCGGCGCCGCGTCCGACGGCGACGGCGACCGCAACATGATCGTCGGGCGCCGCTTCTTCGTGACGCCGAGCGACAGCGTCGCAATCATGGCCGCCAACGCGCATCGCGTGCCGGGCTATCGCGCCGGCCTGAAAGGCGTCGCACGCTCGCTGCCGACCAGCCGCGCGCTCGACCGCGTGGCCGCCCGCCTCGGCGTCGACGCGTACGAGACCCCGACCGGCTGGAAGTTCTTCGGCAACCTCCTCGATGCCGGCCGCATCACGCTCTGCGGCGAGGAGAGCTTCGGCACCGGGTCCGACCACATCCGCGAGAAGGACGGCCTGTGGGCCGTGCTGTTCTGGCTGAACGTGCTCGCCGCGCGCGGCGAGAGCGTCGAAGCGATCGTGCGCGAACACTGGAAGACCTGCGGCCGCGACTACTACACGCGCCACGATTACGAGGAGGTCGACGCCGCGCGCGCCGAGGGGCTGATGCAACACCTGCGCGATTGCCTCCCCGCGCTTCCCGGCCGCACCTTCGCCGGCCACGCGGTCGAGAGCGCCGACGACTTCCGCTACGTCGATCCGGTCGACGGCTCGGTCGCCGAGCGCCAGGGCGTGCGCCTCCTCCTCTCCGGCGGCGGGCGCATCGTCTTCCGGCTCTCGGGAACGGGAACGGCGGGCGCGACGCTGCGCGTCTACATCGAACGCTACGAGGCCGACCCCGCCCGCCACGACGAGGAGACGCAGGGCGCGCTCGCCTCGCTCATCGCGGCGGCCGACGCGATTGCCGGCATCCGCGAGCGCCTCGGCGTCTCCGGCCCGACCACGGTGACGTGACGGAACGTCGCACCCGGCGGCGGCGCAACCGCTGATGGCGCCCCCATTCCGGCGCGGCTATTGTCGGCGGGGCCGAAGGAGGGCGAGGGTGAGGGCGAGCAGATTCCCGGATTGCGCCAGGCCGTCGGACGGCGGACCGGAGCGCGCCCGATGATCGTCGCCTATCGCTTCGCCATCCTTTTCGGCCTGCTCGCGATCTGGTGGGCCGCCGCGGCGCGGCTCGGGCCGAACGTTATCCCCACGCCGACCGCCACGGCCGAGGCCGCGCAGCGGCTCTTCGCCGACGGACGGCTCGTCCAGGCCCTCGCTGACAGCGCCACCGTCTACCTCAGCGGCTACAGCCTCGCCGCGCTGGTCGCGATTCCCGTCGGCCTCGGCATGGGCGCCTTCGGGCGGCTCGGCAAGGCGCTCGAGGTCTACGTCTACGCGCTCTCGGCCACGCCGCGCGTCGCCTTCATCCCGCTCGTCATCGTGCTGCTCGGCCTGGGCGTCGAGGCGAAGGTGTTCATCGTCTTCCTCGGCGCCGTCATGCCGATCCTGATCAACACCTATGCCGGTGTGCTCGCGGCCGACGACGACCTGATCGAGATGGCGCGCTCGGCCGGCGCGGGGCGGCTGCGCATCTTCCTCAAGATCGTGCTTCCGGGCGCCCTCCCCTTCGTCATCGCGGGCCTCCGCCTCGGCGCGACTATCGGCCTGATCAACACCGTCGTGGCGGAACTCTACACGGCGGTCAGGGGGCTCGGCGGCCTGCTTGCCGTCTACGGCAACACGTTCCGCATGGCCGAGTATTTCGTCGTGGTGCTCACGCTGGCTGCAGTCGGGGTGACGGTCACCGAGGGGCTCCGCATGCTGGAGCAGCGTTTCGCGCGCTGGCGCCAGAGCCGCTGATTGCATTCCCGACTGTCAAACGCATAAAATCCGGGGAAACGTCGAGACGTGCCCGCTGCGGCACTCCGGGAGGAAACGATGAAAGCATCCGTGAGACGATCCGTCTTCGCTGGCCTTGCGCTTCTCGCCGCGACAGCGGCGCCGGCGGCGGCCGAGCCGTTCCGGCTGATCGTGACCGAGCTGGAAGTGCCGCTCGTGCCGAACGCCGTCATGCACCTCGCCGAGAAGCTCGGCTATTTCGACGAGGCCGGCGTCGACGTGGAGCTCATCAGGGTCCAGCAGACGCCCTCCGCGCTCGGCGCGCTCCAGGCCGGAGAGGGCGAGATGGCCAATGTGGCGGTCGATTCCGTGCTGCAGCTCGTGGCGCGGGGCACGACGAACATGCGCGCCGTCACCTCGCCCAACAAGGCGCTGCCGTTCCTGATCGCCGCGAAGGACGACATCAGGACCCCCGCCGATCTCCCCGGCCGCAGCTTCGGCGTCGGCCGCATCGGCAGCCTCGACCATTCGCTGAGCACGAAGGTCCTGGCGAGCGAAGGCGTCGCGACCGACCGGATCGATTTCGTCACGCTCGGCCAGCCGAATGTCCGCGGCCAGGCGCTCGCCGCCGGCCAGATCGACGCGACCACCATGTCGATCGGGGTCTGGACATCCATGCCCGAGAAGACAGGGCTGCACGTCCTCATCGATCAGGATGCCTATTTCGCCGCCGCGCCGGTGGTGAACAAGGTCAACATCGTCACGACGGAAACGATGGAGAAGCGCGGCGACGACGTCAGGGCGGTCATCACGGCGCTGACGCGCGCCTCGCGCGATTTCGCGGCCAATCCGGAGAAATGGGTCGAGGCGATGGCCGCCGAACGGCCGGACGTCTCGAAGGAGACGCTCGCCATGCTGGCGGAGAGCTTCGCGAAGAGCTGGAGCGTGAACGGCGGCATGAACCGGCAGGAACTGGAGGCGACTGCCGAGTGGATCTTCGAGGGGCCCGATTTCGAAGGCCTGACGCCGGTCCCGATCGAGGCGTGGACGGATTTCTCCGCCGTGGATGCGGTTCTCGCCGAGCTCGGCACCGAGCCCGGCATGGACGAACCCGGGCGATGAACCTGCGCGAGGCGCCTCCGGAAGCGTCCGTTCCGCTGGCCTCGCCGAAAGGCAATGAAGCAGCGCCCGGCATCCGGCTCGAGCGGGTCTCGAAGGTGTTCAGGCCGCGCCGGAAGGGCAAGGCAACCGAGGCGCTCCGGGACATCGACCTCGCCGTCGATCCCGGCACCTTCCTTGTCCTGCTCGGCCCGTCGGGCTGCGGCAAGACCACGCTGCTGCGGATCGTCAACGGGCTGACGGCGCCGGACTCCGGCACGGTGCTGGTGCGCGGGCGCCCGCCCGAGCCCGGGCCGGAGATGGGGTTCGTCTTCCAGTCGTTCCGCCTGATCCCGTGGTCGACGGTGCGGGGGAACATCGATTTCGTGTTGGAAGGGACCGGCATGAGCCGGTCGGAGCGGCGGGAGCGGATCGACCGCTACCTCGCCCTGGTCGGCCTCAGCCGCTTCGCCGACGCCTATCCGGGCGAGCTCTCGGGGGGCATGAAGCAGCGCGTCGCCCTCGCCCGCGCGCTCGCCAGCGAGCCCGAAATCCTGCTGATGGACGAGCCGTTCGCGAGCATCGACGCGCAGACGCGCGAGCTGATGCAGATAGAGCTGATGCGGCTCTGGGCGATGCGGCATTCGCTCGTGCTCTTCGTCACGCACAGCGTCGACGAGGCCATCCTGCTCGCCGACAGGATCGCGCTCATGGGGCCGCGGCCGGGCCGCATCCTCGAGGTGATCGACGTCGACCTGCCGCGGCCGCGCTGGCAGTACGACGCGCGCGCGGAACCGCGCTACATCGAGCTGCGCGCCTATCTCTGGAACCGGATCCGCGAGCTCGTCCTCACCGACGAGGCGTCGGATTTCTACGGGCGCGACCTCGGACCGGCCGCCTGATCCGGCCCGGCATCGGGCCGGAGCCGCACATTCGCCATCACGAAGCCGCTCTTCGGCAGCGCCGGGACGCGGTCGAGGGCGACCGAAAGGTCCTGTGGCGGAACGGTGTAGTGCATCTGCCGTGTTAGCAGCCGGATCGCCGTCTTCATGAGATCGATCGTCAGCCATTCGCCGGGGCAGCGGTGGCTCGTCTCGTGGTGCCCGCCGCCCTGCGGGACGAGATCGAAGGCTGTCGGCTGGCTCTGCCGGAAGCGAGCCGGATCGAACTGGTCCGGATCTGAGAAGCTGCGCCCGTCCCGGTTCGTCCCGTAGAGATCGAGCAGCACCCACTCGCCCTTCGCGAAGCGGCGGCCGCGCCAGTCGAACGGCTCGCGCACCCGGCCGCCGACGAAGGGAAAGAACGGAGACAGCCGCCGCACCTCCTGGACGAAGCCGTCGAGATCGGTTTCGTCGCCGCTTGCGAAGCGGTCGCGCCACTCGGGGTGCTGGTGGAGCGCGAGCGCCGACCACACGATGAACCGCGCGTTCGCAACGGTCGGGCGGAGCACATTGATGAGCTCCACGGCCGCCGTGGCGGTGTCGAGCAGATTGCCGTCCGGGCCGCGGTGCCAAGCGATCCGATGCGCCGCGTCGTCCTTGCCGGACGGGCCGCGGCTCCTGATCCGCTCGATCTCGCGCCGGATCCAGCGCTCCGTCCGGATCCGCAGCAGGCGCGCCCGCCAGTGCTTCGGCCCGAAGGTCGACACGTTGTCGATCATCGCGCCGAAGCGGGCGGTCGCAGCCGGCACCTCATCCTCGGCGACCCGAACCCCAGCCCATTCGCAGACGGCGCCCGTCAGCACCTCCCGCACCATCGCGAAGAGCATGATCTCCTGCGGTCCGGCTGCCGCGACACGCTCCCGCCACCGGCGCTCGACGACCGCGCAGAGCCGCCGGCGGGCATCCGGCTCCATCATCGCCAGGAACATCGCCTTCCGGTGCCGGTGCGCGTTGCCGTCGAGGGTCTGCACGCTGCCGCGGTCCTGCAGCAGCGCGAGCACCCGGTTGGGCATCGCGCCCACCCGCGTGAACCGCTCCCCGCCGTAGAACATCTCGGCCGCCTCCGGCCCGCTGATGCAGACCGCCTTCCGGAGCATCAGCCGCGTCTCGAAGGCGTCGCTCCCGAGCCGCCGGCACCGGTTCGGGATGAACCGATAGCCTTCGCGCATCAGGGCGAGCGTGGAGTCGAATCCTGCTTCCCGCGGGAATGGGGGCATCGATTGCTCATGTCGTTAGCGGTCGGACCCCTCCTCAAGGCCGCTCGCGCACCCGAGGTTCCGGCGCGGCGCGCGCCCGCATTCCGCGCCGGCGCCCGAATTCCGCCCTGCAGCGTTGACGATGCCCGACCGACGTGACAAGCGGGCGTCCGCACACGCCTCGGCGGGCCGGCCGATCCGCGATCGCCACGCTTCCTTCGCAACGGGATGACGAATGATCGACAAGTTCGTGAAGAGCGCTGCCGACGCGCTCGAGGGCGTCCGGGATGGCGCCACCGTCCTGATCGGCGGGTTCGGCGCCGTCGGCCAGCCCACCACGCTGATCGACGCGCTGATCGAACAGGGCGCGAAGGATCTCACGATCGTCTCGAACAACGCCGGCGTCGGCCGGATCGGGCTGGCACGGCTGCTGGAGCTCGGGCGCGCGCGGAAGATCGTGTGCAGCTTCCCGAGGAGCTCCAATTCCGTCGTCTTCGACGAGCTCTACCAGGCGGGCCGGATCGAGCTAGAGATCGTGCCGCAGGGTACGCTCGCCGAGCGGATCAGGGCGGCCGGCGCCGGCATCCCGGCCTTCTACACCGCAACCGCCTACGGCACGAAGCTCGCCGAAGGGAAGGAGACCCGCGAATTCGGCGGCCGGCACTACGTCATGGAGAAGGCGCTCCCGGGCGACGTTGCCCTCATCGAGTGCTGGAAGGCCGACCGTTGGGGCAATCTCACCTACCGGGAATCCGGTCGGAACTTCAATCCTGTGATGGCGACCGCGGCGAAGCTGACCATCGTGCAGTCGCAGCACGTCGCCGAACTCGGCGAGCTCGATCCGGAAGCGATCGTGACGCCCGGCATCTTCGTCGACCGTGTTCTGCACGATCCTTGCGGTGATCCCTCCGAAGGAGGCCGGAATGTCTCTTGAACCCGAAACCGCCTGGACGCCGCTCAGGCGCCCGGACATGGCGGCGCGCGTCGCCCGCGACATCCCGGAGGGCTGGTACGTCAATCTCGGGATCGGGATCCCGACGCTGGTCGCGAACCACCTGCCGAGCGGGAGGGAGATCATCTTCCATTCCGAGAACGGCATTCTCGGCATGGGGCCGGAGCCCGCGCCGGGCCGGACCGATCCGTGGCTCATCAATGCCGGCAAGCAGCACGTGACGCTGCAACCGGGCGGGTCGTACTTCCACCACGCCGACAGCTTCGCAATGATCCGAGGCGGGCATATCGACCTCTGCGTGCTCGGCGCCTTCCAGGTCGCGGAGAACGGCGACATCGCGAACTGGGCAACCTCCGACGCGGAAAGCGCTCCGGCGGTCGGCGGCGCGATGGATCTCTGCGCCGGCGCCCGGAACCTCTGGGTGGTCATGGAGCACACCACCAGGGCCGGCGAAAGCAAGCTCGTCCGGCGCTGCACCTATCCGCTCACCGCGCTCGGCTGCGTCACGCGGATCTACACGAACCTCGCCGTGATCGAGGTGACGGCGGACGGCTTTCTGGTGTCGGAGATGGTGCCGGGGCTGACCTTCGAGGAGCTGCAGGCGAAGACCGACGCGCCGCTCCGACGGCCGGACTGAACCTCGCTCCGGGGCCGCAGCGACGGCCTACGCTTGCCCGCCTTCGTCTTCCGATGGCCTCCGCCAGGGCACGTCGCCGCCTTCCGGCCGGATCTCGAAGGTGTTGAGCACCATCGCAAGCAGAGAATAGTAGCCGGCGAGCACCGTCAGGTCGACGAGGCCTTCGTCCCCGAAGGCGGATCTCGCTGCCGCGAAGACGCCCTCCGGCACTGGCGTCAGGCCGGAGGACTTCAGCACCTCCGACAGGAAGGCGTAAGCAATCCTGTCCTCTTCCTCATCGAAGTCCGGAACGCGGCCCTCGGCGATCGCATCGAGAACCGGGCGCGGAACGCCGAGCTCCTCCGCACGCGTCGCCTGGATGTGCCATTGGTAGTCGGCATACCAGTGGCGCCCGACGATGGCGACGGCGAGGGCGCGGATGCGATCCGGAAGGGCGGATCGGTAGCGAATGTGGACGCCGAGCTGCTCCACGGCGGCGGCCGCGCGGGGGCTGTGGAGGAGCATCGGGAAAGGTCCGCTCACCTCCCCGCGCGCGCCGGCCGCGATGCCGGCATGGGCGGCCGCCTGCTCCGGCGTGAGTGCGGCGGGATCGACCGGCGGAATGCGCGGCATGACCGGCTCCTCGGGACGCGCTCAGATGCGCCGCATCGGAAGCGTCCAGGCGACCACCCCGGCGACGGCCGAGAAAAGCGCGATCGTCAGGAATCCGGCGCGGAAGGCGTCGCCCATCTCGGCGATGATCAGGTCCTGCCGCGCCGGCGGCAGGCTCGCCAGCAGGCCCGGGTCCTGTAGGATGGGGCCGAGCATGCCGGCCGTCTCGGGGTCGATCAGCGTCATCGAGGCGAAGAGGACGGTGGCGACGCCCGCCGTTCCGAGAGCCGCTCCGAGCGAGCGGGAGAACTGCACCGTCGCCGCCCCGACGCCGAGCCGGCCGCGCCCGACCGCGCTTTGCACCGTGACCTGCACGACCCCCATCGTCGTTCCCATGAAGAGTGCCGTGAAGCCGAGCAGCGCGGATACCTCCACCGCCGACATCCGCGGCGAGAACACCGCGAGCACGACCAGAAGCAGCGCCACGATCAGCAGCCCCCAGGACGGGAACACCGCGGTGTAGCCGGTCCGGCTCATGATGCGGCCCGTCACCATCGAGCTGATCCCGATGCCGGCCGCCAGCGGCAGCATGAGCACGCCGGTCTTCGCCGGAGCGAGGTCGTGGATGAGGCGGTAATAGATCGGCGAGAACGTCATCAGCGACACCAGCATCCCGCCATGCAGTGCGGCGAGCACGTCGCTGCGCCAGACCGAGGGCTCGCGCAGGATCGGGATCGGCAGCAGCGGATCGGGCGCGCGCTTCTCCCGCCAGAACAGCAGCACGCAGGCGACGATCGTGACCACGAGCAGCAGGCCGGCGAGCGGCAGGGCCGCGGCGTCGAGCGCCTGCACCTGCTCCAAGAGCGCGAGCGCGGAGGCGATGAAGAGGGCGAAAAGCAGCACGCCGAGGAAGTCGAAGCGGAACGGCGTGTCCGATCCGATCGTCGCGGGCAGGCGGATCGCGAGCGTCATCGCGAGGAGAGCCACCGGGATGTTCACCAGGAAGACCGATTGCCAGCCGAACGCCTCCGTCAGCAGCCCCCCGACCACCGGGCCGAAGGTGCTGGAAGTCACCATGACGCCGGAGAGATAACCCTGATACCGGGCGCGGTCGCGCGGCGGAATGGTATCGCCGATGAGCGCCTGCGACGTCGTCATCAGCCCGCCGCCGCCGAGGCCCTGCACGACGCGCGCCACGGTCAGCATCTCCATGCTCCACGAGATGGCGCACAGCACCGACCCGATCATCGTGATCACGAGCGCCACGAGCATCATCCGGCGCCGGCCGAACACGTCGCCGAGCCGGCCATAGACCGGCGCGATGATCGTGGCCGCCACCAGATACGCGACCACGATCCAGGAGACCCGCTCGACCTGGCCGAGGTCGCCCGCGATGGCCGGCAGCGCCGTGGCGACGATCGTCTGGTCGACAACTGCCAGAAACATCGGCAGCATGATCGAGGGGAAGATCGAGAAGAAGAGCGAGCGCCCCGAGGGGGATTGAGGCGCCTCGGCATCCGGCGGCGGGCTGGGTGGCTTCAATGGTCCGGCCGGCAAGGCAAGCGTGGGAGGATGATCGGTGATCTCACAGGACGACCGTGCTATGAGAGTGTCGTACGGGAATACGTGTTCCGACGCATGAAGACAATTCTCGTTCCATACGAGGCGCATGACCGCATCGATGCCACGCTCGAGACGGCATGCGTCTTCGGGCGTCTGTTCGGGAGCTACATCGAGGCGTTCCCGCTCAGTCCGCCCCTGAGCCCCTTCCTCGCGGCCGACACAGTCGGCGCGCCGATGGTCTACGAGGCCGCCAAGCTCGACGCTGAGACGAAGGCCCGCTACCGGAGCCGCTTCGAACGCGTGATGCGGGACCGCTACGGCGCGGATGCAGTCGCCGGTCAAGAACCGCATTTCCAGTGGATCGACGAAGGGCCGGTCGGCGACACCTTCGTCGGATCCCAGGCGAGGGTTTTCGACATCACCGTCGTCGGGCGTCCCGGCACGAACGTCAACGACGCTCGGATGGCGACGCTGGAGGCCGCGCTCTTCGACAGCGGCCGGCCGATCCTGATCGCGCCGCACCACCCGCCGTCGCGGATCGGGGAGACCATCGGCATCGCCTGGAACCGCAGCCCCGAGACCGCGCGCGTCGTGGCGTTCGCGATGCCGGTCCTGAAACAGGCGAAGCGGGTGTTCGTGATGGCGATCGAAGGCGGCAGCGTGCCCGGTCCCTCCGGCGAACAGCTCACGCTCTATCTCACCCGCAACGGTATTCCGGCCGAGGTGGTGGAAGTCCGGCGGACGCAGAGCGTCGGCGAGATGATCCTTTCGGAGGCGGCGCGGCAGGGAGCCGACCTCCTCATCAAGGGCGCCTATACGCAGAGCCGCCTGCGCCAGATCATCTTCGGCGGCTCCACGCGGCACATCATCTACGAGACCGGGATGCCCGTCTTCATGGCGCACTGATCGACTCCCGCCCTTGTCGGGAGCCGGCATCGCGGGGGTGGCAAGGCGTCCTGTCCACATCTGCATGCAAACGAGCGCAGGCGCATTGTCAAAGGGAGGAAAAGGCGGCTACCTGAACGAGGCCGCCATCCCGCGGCCGCGTCTTGAACAGCCGGAGCCCTCTCATGTCCGCCTCGCCCGAACGGTCCGGACCAGTGCGGCTCCTCGTGCTGGAAGGCGACGGCATCGGTCCGGAGATCGTGGCGGCGACGAGGCGTGTCCTCGACGCCGTGGATGCCGCGCTTGGAATCGGCTTCGCTTGCGAGACGGCCCTGATCGGCTTCGCGTCGCTAGCCCGGCACGGCACGACGATCACCGACGAGGTCGTGCAGCGGGCGAAGGCGGTGGACGCCGTCGTCCTCGGCCCCGTTTCGCACAACGACTATCCCCCGGTCGCGGAGGGCGGCCTCAACCCGTCCGGCCAGCTCCGCAAGCGGCTCGACCTCTTCGCCAACATCCGGCCGGCGAAATCGCATCCGGGCTTCCCGCCGCGCTGCGGGAAGCCGGTCGACCTCGTGGTCTGCCGCGAGAACACCGAAGGCTTCTACGCCGACCGCTCCATGCATCTCGGCCCCGGCGAGTTCATGCCGACGGAGGACGTCGCCCTCGCGATCCGCAAGGTCACGCGCAAGGGCAGCCTGCGGATCGCCGAAGAGGCCTTCAGGATCGCCATGCAGCGGCGACGCAAGGTGACGGCGGTCCACAAGGCGAACGTGTTGCGGGTGAGCGACGGGCTCTTCCTCGAATGCGTGCGCTCCGTCGCCGCCCGCCACCCCCAGGTGGAATACGAGGAGAAGATCATCGACGCGATGGCCGCGCTGCTGGTGCGCGATGCGAGCGTCTTCGACGTGGTTCTCGCCACCAACATGTATGGCGACATCCTGTCCGACCAGGCGACGGAGATTTCCGGCAGCATCGGCCTCGCCGCCTCGATCAATGCCGGCACCGACTACGCGCTTGCCCAGGCGCAGCACGGCTCCGCGCCCGACATCGCCGGGCAGGACAAGGCCAATCCATCGTCCCTTATCGGCTCGGTGGCAATGCTGCTGGCCTGGCTTTCGGAACGGCGCGGCGACGCGCGCCTCACCCGGGGGTCGGCGCTGATCGACGAGGCCCTGAGCCGCGCCATCGCGGTGCCCGAATGGCGGACCGGCGACCTCGGCGGCCCTCTCGGGACGGCGGCCTTCACCGACAAGGTCATCGCCATGATCGGCGAAGCCGCCAGGGAAGCGACCAACCGGAATGGCTGAGACGGGAGGACACTCGGTGCTGCGCATTGCCGTTCTTGACGATTACCAGGGGGTCGCGCGCGATCTCGCCGACTGGGACAGCCTCGGTCCGGGCGCCACGGTCGACGTGTTCGACCACAACCTCGCCACGGAGGACATGGCCGTCGCCGCGCTCGCCGGGCATGACGTCATCTGCATGATGCGGGAGCGCATGCCGCTCCCGGCTTCGCTGATCGCGCGACTGCCCAACCTCAAGCTCGTGATCGTCTCCGGCGCCCGGGTCCGCACCATCGATATGGACGCCGCGGTCGCGCGCGGCATCACCGTCTGCCACACCCGCCCGGGCGAATCGCATGCCGCCACGCCCGAGCTCGCGTGGGCGCTCATCCTCGCCGCCCTGAGGCACCTTCCCGACGAGCACGCGAACATGCGTGCGGGCGGATGGCAGCGCACGCTCGGCACGACGCTCGAGGGCCGCACGCTGGGCCTGGTGGGCCTTGGAAAACTCGGCGCCCGCATGGTCCCCGTCGCGAAGGCGTTCGGGATGAAGGTGATCGCCTGGAGCCGGAACCTGACGGCGGAGCGCGCGGCGGAGCTCGGCGCGGTACGCGTCGACAAGGACGAGCTGTTCCGCGAAGCCGACGTCGTGAGCGTGCACGTGGTGCTGAGCGAGCGCTCGCGCGGCTTGGTCGGTGCCCACGAGATCGGGCTGATGAGGCAGGACGCGCTTCTCGTGAACACGTCGCGCGGCCCGATCGTGGACGAGGCGGCACTCCTGGAGGCGCTTCAGGCGGGCAATATACGCGCTGCGCTCGACGTCTACGACGTCGAGCCGCTCCCGGTGGACCATCCGCTGCGCTCGGCGCCGAACGTCGTTCTCTCGCCCCATCTCGGCTATGTGACCGCCGACGCCTATGCGGAGTTCTACCCCGACATGGTGGAGGGCATCCTCGCGTGGCGGGCCGGGACACCGATCCGCGTCCTGGCAGCGCCGAAATCCGCCGCCTGAGCGCCTCGGCCAACGCATCCGGCTGACGAACCGCGGCGCAGCTTCTCCCGCGACGGCCCGGCGATCATCGAAGGCCTGCGAGCGACACCGGCGTCGTGGCGTTCGACCATCTGCCGCCGTCGCGCGGGACCCCGCTAAATCTTTCGAAAGGACCCCGCCGCTAGAACATTGCGGCCGGGCTCGCCGGCCTTCCGGAGCATGCGTGTCCGAGATCCGAGCGCTCACAGCGGATGACATTCCATCCGTCGCCCGCCTCTTTCAGAGAACCTTCCGGAAGAGCGACACGCCGGCGGCGGGGCTCGAAGCGCATCTCGCCGAGATCTTCCTGCATCACCCGTGGCAGGATCCGGACATCGTCTCCCGCGTCTATGTCGGCCAGAACGGCGTTTCCGGCTTCATCGGCGCCTTGCCGGCGCGGATGGAGTTCGAGGGACGGCGGGTGAGGGCTGCGATCGCCGGCTCGCTGATGGTCGATGCGCCCGCTTCCGATCCGATGGCGGGAGCCCGGCTCGTGCGCACGTTCGCGAACGGCCCCCAGGACATCTCGATCACCGAGACGGCAAACGACCTCTCCCGCGGCTTGTGGGACCAGCTGCGCGCCGCAGTCGTGCCGGCCGGAAGCCTCGACTGGCTGCTTCCGTTCCGATCTGCCGCCTTCGCCGCCGCGCTCGCCGCCGAACTGAAGCCGTGGCTCCGTCCACTGGGCCTTCCTGCACGGGTCCTCGACCCTCCCCTGCGCGCGCTGCTCGGCGGGAGTGCCCGGCCCGAGAAGAACGCACGGCAGTCCGCCACGGCACGCGCGCCGGCGAGCGACGAGGCGTTCGCGGAAACGCTGATCGCGCTCGCGGATTCGGTCGCGCTCCGGCCGTCCTGGACGGCGGACATCGTCGCCTGGCTCCTGCGGCACGCCGAGCGCAAGGATCGCTACGGGCACCGGCTCTGCCGCATCGTGACCGATGCTCGCGGCACAACCATCGGCGCCTACATCTGCTACACGCGCCCGGGCGGGATTGCGCGGGTCCTCAACGTCCTGGCGCGGCCCGGCTCGGAGCTTGCGGTGGTCGCATGCTTGATCCGCCAGTCGAAGACGGACGGGCTGGCGGGCATCCGCGGTCGCAGCGATCCGCGTCTTATCGACGCGCTGGTGCGGCATGACGCAATCTTCGTCCACCGCGCCTCCCTGATCGTCCACAGCCGAGACGCGCAACTTCTGCATGCAGCTCAGAAAGGCGACGCCTTGCTGACAGGCATTGCCGGGGAAACCTGGTCGCGGCTGATCGGCGACAGCGTTACTGAATCGTAAATCATCGAGGCTGTGAATTTTAACTAATTTCAGCGGTGTTTGTTGTTGCCGCTTAACGACGGAATTACTTGAGAGCTTCAAAGCGGTCCAGACCGCCTTATCCCCGCCTGCGGCGAAAGGGACATCGAGCATGTGCGGCATTGCCGGCTTCCTCGGCACCTCGGTGCCACGCGCCGAGAGGCTTCCGCTGCTCCGGCGCATGGTGGCCGCGATCGCCCACCGCGGACCGGACGATCAGGGCTTCCATCTCGACGATATAGGCGCGGGGCTCGGCCATGCGCGCCTCAGCATCATCGATCTCGCCTGCGGCGATCAGCCGATGTCGAACGAGGACGGGACGGTGTGGATCGCCTTCAACGGCGAGATCTTCAACTATGTCGAGCTGCGGGCCGACCTGATCGCGCGCGGCCACGTCTTTCGCACGCACTCCGACACGGAAGTCATCGTCCATCTCTACGAGGAGAAGGGCCCCGGCTGCGTCGAGGCGCTGAACGGCGACTTCGCCTTCGCCATCTGGGACACGCGCCGGCGCCGGCTGATGCTTGCGCGTGACCGGATGGGCGTGCGTCCGCTCTTCTATTCGGAACGGGGCGGCAGCCTCTTCTTCGGCTCGGAGGTGAAGGCGCTCCTCGCCGCTGGGATCCCCGCGGAACTCGACGCGGTCGCGCTGGACCAGATCTTCACCTTCTGGTCGCCGCTCGCGCCGCGCACGGCGTTCCGCGGCGTGAGCGAACTGCCGCCGGCGCACCTCCTCCTCGCCGGTCCCGACGGCGTTTCGGTCCGCCGCTACTGGAGGCTCGACTACCCCGACGCGAGCGACGAGCGGGCCGTGACCGCGGGCGAGGAACGGCGCCTCCGGGACGCGCTCGCCGAGCTGCTGGTCGACGCCACACGGATCAGGCTGCGGGCCGACGTGCCGGTCGGCGCCTATCTGAGCGGCGGCCTCGATTCCTCCGTCGTCACGGCGATCATGAACGAGCTCGCGCCGGAACAGCTGCGCACCTACTCCGTCTCCTTCGAGAACGGCGAGTTCGACGAGGCGCCGTTCCAGGACGAGATGGTCCGCGCGCTCGGAACGCGGCACCGCAGCATCCGGGTCGGCGCAGCGGACGTGGCGGCCCTCTTCCCCGCCGTCGTGCGGCACGCCGAGCGGCCGATCCTGCGCACCGCTCCCGCGCCCCTTCTTGCCCTCTCCCGGCTCGTTCACGACGACGGGTTGAAGGTCGTGCTCACCGGCGAGGGCGCCGACGAGGCCTTCGGCGGCTACGACATCTTCAAGGAAGCGAAGATCCGCCGCTTCTGCGCGCGCCAGCCCGACTCGAAGTTCCGCCCGCTCCTCCTGAAGCGGCTCTACCCGTACATGCCCCGCATCCAGGGCCAGTCGCAGCGCTATCTGGAGGCTTTCTTCGGCTTCCGTGCCGACGACATTGACGACCCGCTCTTCTCGCACCTGCCGCGCTTCCGCACGACCGCTGGCGGAAAGGCCTTCTTCTGCGCCGAATTGCGCGCCGAACTGCGCGGCTACGACGCGCTCGCCGAGCTCCGCGATGGGCTGCCGCCCGAGTTCGCGCGCTGGCATCCGCTCAATCAGGCGCAGTATCTGGAGACGGCCCATCTCCTGCCCGGCTACATCCTTTCCGCGCAGGGCGACCGCGTCGCGATGGCCAACGCCGTGGAGGGCCGATTCCCCTTCCTCGACCATCGCGTCGTGGAATTCGGGGCACGGATTCCCCCGAACCTCAAGCTCAAGGGGCTGCGCGAGAAGCACCTCCTGCGGGAAAGCATGAAGGGCCGCCTGCCGCCATCGATCCTGGAGCGGACCAAGCAGCCCTATCGCGCCCCCGATGCCGACGCCTTCGCGGCCCCCGGCGCACCCGCCTACGCCCGGGACCTGCTCAGGCCGCCGGCGGTCGAGGCCGGCGGGGTGTTCGATCCGAAAGCCGTGGGCAAGCTCGCCGCCAAACTCCACGAGCGCGGATCGCTCGGCACCCGCGAGAGCATGGCGCTCGTCGGCATCATGTCGACGGCGCTGTGGCAGGAGGCCTTCACGGCGGCATCGCACCGCGCATGCCACGAACCCGTCCACGCTCTGGCGTGATTCCTTTCTCGTATAGGACGAACCATATGCAGACCGAACTCAGCAGACGCATCCGGGCCTTCATCGAGGAGAACTTCCTCTTCCGGGAGGAGGGCGCCGGGCTCGGCGAGGACGAATCGCTCCTCGAAGCGGGCCTGATCGACTCCACCGGGATCCTGGAGCTCGTCGCTTTTCTGGAAACCGAGTTCGGGATCCGCATGGCGGACGCCGAGATCGTCCCGGAAAACCTCGATTCCATCCGCTCGATCGCCGCCTATGTCGAGCGGAAGCGCGAAAGCTCCATCGCCGCCTGAATCTCGGCAACCGCAGGTTCGGGGAATGAGATGCGCATCGAAGACTATTTGAGAGCAAGCGCCGGCCGCCATCCGGGCAAGACCGCCCTCGTCGCCGGCGGCCTCCGCCTGACCTTCGCCGACGTCGATGAGGCTTCGGACCGCCTCGCCGCGGCGCTTCGGGAGCGCGGAGTCGTCCGGGGCGATCGCGTCCTCGTCTTCATGGACAATTGCACGGAGGCGGTGATCGGCCTCTTCGCCGCGCTCAAGGCGGGTGCGGTCTTCTCCCCGATCAATTCGTCCACCAAGGCGGACAAGCTCGCCTACATCGTCGGGAACTGCCGTCCGGCCGCAATCCTCGCGCAGGGGCGGCTCGCAGGGCTTGCCCGAAGCGCGCTCGCCGAGGCGAAATCCGGCGCGCTGCTCTTCGCGACGGCGGACGCACCGGAGGGAGCGCAGGCGATCGCGTTCGAGGATGCGATCCGCATGTCCGCGCCGATCGACGCGGCGAAGCCGGCCGGCATCGAGCTCGACCTCGCCATGCTCATCTACACCTCGGGCTCCACCGGCTTCCCGAAGGGCGTGATGATGACCCACCAGAACGTCGACGCCGCCGCGACGTCCATCACGTCCTACCTGGAGAACCGGCCCGACGACATCGTCCTCAACGTCCTGCCGATCTCGTTCGACTACGGGCTCTACCAGGTGCTGATGTGCGCCAGGGTCGGCATGACGCTCGTGCTCGAGAAGTCGTTCGCCTTTCCGCAGGCGATCCTCAACCGGATCGCAGAGGAGAACGTGACCGGCTTTCCGCTCGTGCCGACGATGGCCGCGATCCTCCTTCAGATGCGCGATCTCGCCGCGGGCGCCCTGCCGAGCCTGCGCTACATCACGAACACCGCGGCAGCCTTGCCCCCCGCCCATATCGAGCGGCTGCAGGCCCTCTTCCCCGCGGCGCGGCTCTACTCGATGTACGGCCTCACCGAGTGCAAGCGCTGCACCTATCTGCCGCCCGAACAGCTGAAGGTCAGGCCGGGCTCCGTCGGAATCGCCATCCCCGGCACGGAGGCTTTCGTCGTCGACGAGGCCGGCCGCCCGCTTGCTGCGGGCGAAACCGGCGAACTCGTCATCCGCGGTCCGCACGTAATGAAGGGCTATTGGGAGGACGAGGCCGCGACCGGCCGGGCGCTCCGCCCCGGCCCCTACCCGTGGGAGAAGGTCCTTTATACCGGCGACCTCTTCCGCACCGACGCGGAGGGCTTCCTCTATTTCGTCGGCCGCAGGGACGACATCATCAAGACGCGCGGCGAAAAGGTCAGCCCGAAGGAGATCGAGAACGTCCTCTACGCACTTCCGGGCGTTCGCGAGGCAGCCGTCATCGGGGTTCCCGATCCCGTGCTCGGCCAGGCGCTGGAGGCGGTTATCGTGCTGCAACCCGGCGTCGATCTCGGCGCAGGCGACGTCATTCGTCACTGCGCCAGGAACCTCGAGGACTTCATGGTGCCGAAGCGCGTCAGCTTCCGGGTCGAACTGCCGAAGACCACAACGGGCAAGATCAGCCGGCGTGCCGTTGCCGAAAGCATGACCGGCGCCGGCGCCATGGAGGCTGCGGAGTGAACGACATCACCCATCCGGACATTTTCGCACCCGCCGCGGAGACGGACCCAGTCGCCGGCGAGGGCTTCTCCTTGGGCACGCTCCGGATCGACGCCCGCAAGGAGCGGGCGAGGATCGCCGCTGCGCTCCGCGAGCAGATCGGAAGGACGCTGCGGCGGCGCGGCGCCGTCGTCGGTCTCTCCGGCGGCGTCGACAGCAGCGTCACGGCGTGCCTGCTGGTCGAGGCGCTTGGGGCCGACCGGGTCCTCGCCCTCTTCATGCCGGAGAAGGATTCCGAGGACGACAGCCTGCGCCTCGGCCGCCTGGTGGCCGACACGCTCGGTATCCGCTCCGTCACCGAGGACATCGAGCCGATGCTCACGGCAGCCGGCTGCTACGCGCGGCGCGACGAATTCATCCGCCGGGTCGTCCCGGAGTTCGGTCCTGGCTGGGGCTGCAAGGTCGTGCTGCCCAACGCGCTCGGCGACAACGCCTACAATCTCTCGACGCTGGTGGTGCAGTCGCCCGACGGCGAGCGTCGCCAGATCCGGATGCCGCTCGAGGTCTATCTTGGCGTGGTCGCGGCCACCAACATGAAGCAGCGCACGCGCAAGCAGATCGAGTACTATCACGCCGATCGGCTCAACTACGTGGTGGCCGGGACGCCGAACCGCCTGGAGTACGACCAGGGCTTCTTCGTGAAGAACGGCGACGGTGCCGCCGACGTGAAGCCGATCGCCCACCTCTACAAGTCCCAAGTCTATCAGCTCGCCGAGCATCTCGGGGTTCCCGAGGAGATCCGCCGCCGCCCGCCCACGACCGACACCTGGTCGCTCGAGCAGACGCAGGAGGAGTTCTATTTCCCGCTGCCCTACCGCGGCATGGATCTCTGCCTCTACGCGCTGGAGAATGGCATCTCCGCCGAGGAGGCCGCACGCGCGGCCGGGCTCACGGCCGCGCAGGTGGAACGCGTCTGGCACGACATCGCCGCCAAGCGCCGCGCCACCCGCTACCTCCACGAGCCGCCGCTCCTCGTCGACCCCGTCCCGATCGGCTGATCCGGGCCCGGGCTGCTCCCCGGCGCTCCGCACATTGGTGCCGTTTGCAGCGCGCGTGCACAGTCAACGGGCTGGCGGGCGAAGGCCGGCACTCACCTTCCAGGGCGGCATGCGGCGCCTCACGAGGACGCCTCCGCGGAACCCGGTGCCGTTGGGAGGCTTCACCCTGCGCTGCTCCCAACCGCCGGATCTTCCCGATGTTCTTCGACAGCTGGTTCGACCTTCTCCGGATCCTGGTCGTCGGTACGCTGGCCTATATCGGCCTGGTCGGCTTCCTCCGCGTCTCCGGCAAGCGGACGCTCTCCAAGATGAACGCGTTCGACTTCGTCGTGACGGTGGCGCTCGGCTCGACCCTCGCCACGGTTCTCCTCAGCAAGGACGTCTCGCTGTCGGAGGGCCTGCTCGCCTTCGCGCTGCTCTGCGGCCTTCAGTACGCGGTTGCCTGGACCTCCGTCCGCTCCGCGCCGTTTCAGCGGATCATCAAGTCGGAGCCCGCGCTCCTCATGCACGGAGGTGCGTTCCTGGACGGCGCCCTCGCGCGTGAAAGGGTCACACGGGACGAGGTCCGCGCCGCGATGCGTTCCGCCGGCTACACCGGCGATGACGACGTCCAGGCCGTCGTCCTCGAAACTGACGGCACATTGAGTATTGTTTCATCCAAAAGGGCGGATTTCCGACGCCTCTCGGCAGATGATCCTCTGCACCTTTAGCTATACGCGGATGTATCTCTAGGTTTATTCGTCGCCTCAGTAGCGAGATTGGGCGGTTTATATCGGAACAACCGGGGATTCGTCAGGTTAGGGGTACGCGAAGGGGCGAGTGGGCCTCCAACCAAGCAATGGGAGAAACCCTATGACCGGACGAACAATTCCAGCCGTGCTCGCGCTCCTGGCTGGCACTGCACTCACGGGCACCGCGCTGGCGCAGCAACCACAGGCGGGGCAACAGGCAGGTCAGCAGCCCGGAGCACAGGCGCAGGAGATCCGCGACTGCAACGCGTTCCAGCGTTATGTTCAGGAGAACAGGAACAGGCTCTCGCCGGAGGCGATCGAGCGCGGCACCCAGGCCATCGAAAGCGGTGACGACCGGCAGTGCGTCGATCTCTACGCCAGCATCCGGACCGCCGGTAATGCGCAGGCCGCGAACCAGCCCGGCGGCGGCGAGCGTCCTAACCAGCAGGCCGGGGAAAACCAGCAGGCCGGTGCGGGCAACATAGTCGTCGAGCAGCCTGCGCCGACGATCACCGTCGACCAGCCCGATCCCCAGATCCGCGTGCAGCAGGCGCAGCCCAACGTCAGCGTCCGGCAGCCGACGCCGGAGATCCTCGTCCGCCAGCCGGCGCCTCAGATCACGGTCGACATTCCGCAGCCCGAGATTATCGTGCGCATGCCGCAGCCGGAGGTGCAGGTCTCCCAGAACCAGCCGCAGGTGGAAGTCCAGCAGGCCCAGCCGCAGGTCCGGGTCGAGCAGAACGAGCAGCCTCAGGTTCGCGTCGCCCAGGACAACCAGCAGCCCCGCGTCGAGATGCAGCAGAGCGAGCAGCAGGCCAATGTCCAGGTCGAGCAGGCCGGGCAGCCGCAGGTCCGGTACGAGCGCGCCGAACCGCAGATCACCGTGAACCAGGCCGAAGGCGAGCCCGCTGTCCGGTTCGAGCAGATGGAGGGGCAGAGCGCGGCACGTCAGCAGGACGATGCTGCCGCACGAGGCCAGACCGCCGACCGTGCTCAGGGCGCGCAGCAGGGCGGCCAGCAGACCGAGGCTGCCGCCGAGCAGCAGCGGACTCAGGCCGCGGCCCAGCAGCAGCAGGCTGCCGCCCAGCAGCAGCAGCAGGCAGAGGCTCGGCAGCAGACCCAGCCTCAGACGCAGGCGCAGCAGCAGAGGCCGACGGCTGACCAGCAGGCCGAAGCGAACCGCCAGGCGGCCGTGCAGTCCTCCACGGCGTCGGACCAGCAGGCGGCCGGGGCGACCGGGTCAACGGCAGCGGCTCAGAACGCCGGTTCGGAACGCGAGTTCCCGGTCGGCGACCTCAAGGACATGGACGTGGTCAACGCCCGTGGCGAGCAGCTCGGAGACGTGAAGGAGGTCGTCGCCTCCACCGAGGGCGAGGTCTACGTGGTGATCGGTCACGGCGGCTTCCTCGGCCTCGGCGAGAAGGAGATCGCCCTCCCGCTGGACAGCCTTGCGCTTCAGGACGACAAGCTCGTCCTCCCGGGCGTGAGCGACGACGAGATCCGGCAGATGGAGGCGTGGCGAATGGATGATGCGCGGTTCCGGGAACTCGACGACGAGCAGACCGCGAGCCTGACGCTGGCGCAGCGGTAATCCTTCGCAAGTCCCGCAGTGAGGGGTCGGCCGGCCGAAGCCGCCGGCCCCTTTTTTCCGCGTTGCCTGTCTCAGGTGTCGAGTGCCCCGCGGGCCGATGAACCCGCCGGCAAAGCCCCAGCAGCGGCGGACCGTCGGGGCCCTCAGCCCCGATCGTTCTTCCGCAGTGCCCGTGCCAGCGCCCTCTCTTCCTCTTCCGACAGCCGGGGCTCGGATACGGGCTTCCGCCCGCCGTAGAAACGGAAGACGAGCAGAAGGCCGGCCAGCAGCGCGACGAAAGGCGCTGCCCACAGGAGAAGGTTGGAGGCCGAAAGGCTCGGTTTCAGCAGCACGAACTCGCCGTAGCGGTCGACCAGATACTGCTTCACGCCGGCGTCGCTGTCGCCCGCCTCGAGCCGTTCGCGCACGAGGACCCGGAGGTCCCGGGCGAGCGGTGCATCGGAATCGTCGATCGACTGGTTCTGGCAGACGAGGCAGCGCAGCTCCCCCGAGATCGCCCGCGCCCGCGCCTCGAGCGCCGGATCGGCGAGACGCTCGTCAGGCTGGACGGCGAGCGCGGTCCCGCCGAAGAGGACGATGGCGAGCGCGAGGACGGCCCTCCTCACGCCGGCACCGCCTCCCCGGTCCGCTTCTGCGCCCGTTTCGGCGCGCCGATCCTCAACCGGCGGTCGGTCAGCGAGACGATGCCGCCGATCGACATGAGCACGGCGCCGAGCCAGATCAGCGTGACGAACGGCTTGTGATAGGCCCGTAGAACCAGGCCGCGTTCCGAGCGGTCGCCGAGCGACACGTAAAGCTGCGAGAAGCCGCTCGTCCGGATCGCCGCCTCCGTGGTCGGCATCTGGCGCGCGGTGTACATCCGCTTGGAGGGCGCGACCGTGTAGAGCGCTTCCCCGCCCTTGTCGACACGGAAGCGCGACACTTCCTCGCGATAGTTCGGCCCGGTGACGGGCGCCGTCCCCTCGTAGGTCAGCCCGTAGCCGGCGAGTTCCACCCGGTCGCCCGGCCTCACCTCGGTGATGAGCTCGGTCTGGAACGCCGTCACGGCAACGATGCCGATGACCGTTGCGCCCATCCCGGCATGCGCGAAGGCGGTCCCGAAGGCGGAGCGCGGCAGCCCTGCGAGCCGTGACAGGCTCACCGAAAGCGCGGTGCGGCCGAGCTTCGCGCGCTCGGCCAGATCGACGAGGCTGCCGACGATCAGCCAGATGCCGAGCCCGATGCCGAGCGCCGCCAGCACCGAGTCGGCGCCGGACAGGATCAGGATCGCGACGACCGCCACGACGGACGACGCCATCGCCACCCCGAGCCGCTGCGCAGCGCCGGCGAGGTCGCCGCGCTTCCATGCGAGCAGCGGACCGAACGGCATCGCGATGAGGAGCGGGACCATCAGCGGCCCGAAGGTGAGGTCGAAGAACGGCGCACCGACCGAGATCTTCTTGCCGGTCAGGCCCTCCAGCGCGAGCGGATAGAGCGTGCCGATGAACACCGCCGCCGTCGCCGCCACCAGGAACAGGTTGTTGAAGACGAGCGCGCCCTCGCGGCTGATCGGCGCGAACAGCCCGCCCTGCTTGAGGCCGGGTGCCCGCCACGCGAAGAGCGCCAGCGCGCCGCCTATGAACACGATCAGGATGGCGAGGATGAAGACGCCGCGGCTCGGATCGGTGGCGAAGGCGTGCACCGAGGTGAGCACACCGGAGCGCACCAGGAAGGTCCCGATCAGCGACAGCGAGAAGGTGAGGATCGCAAGCAGGATGGTCCAGATCTTGAGCGCCCCCCGCTTCTCCATCACCAGCGCGGAATGGAGGAGCGCGGTGCCGGAGAGCCAGGGCATGAAGGAGGCGTTCTCGACCGGGTCCCAGAACCAGTAGCCGCCCCAGCCGAGCTCGTAATAGGCCCAGTAGGAGCCCATCGCGATGCCGAGCGTGAGGAACATCCAGGCCGCGAGCGTCCAAGGCCGCACCCAGCGCGCCCACGCGGCGTCGACCCTCCCGTCTATCAGCGCGGCGAGCGCGAAGGAGAAGGCGATCGAGAAGCCGACATAGCCGAGATAGAGCAGTGGCGGATGCACAGCGAGCCCGATGTCCTGCAGGAGCGGGTTGAGGTCGCGCCCCTCCAGCGGCGCGGGGTCGATCCGCGCGAACGGGTTCGAGGTGAAGAGGATGAAGAGCAGGAAGGCGGTCGCGATCCAGCCCTGCACGGCGAGCACCGTCGCACGCAGGGTGTCCGGCAGGTTCCGCCCGAACCAGGCGACCATCCCGCCGAACAGCGTGAGGATCAGGATCCACAGGAGCATCGAGCCCTCGTGGTTGCCCCAGACGCCGCTCACCTTGTAGACGAGCGGCTTCGCCGAGTGGGAGTTCTCCCAGACGTTCTGGACGGAGAAGTCGGAGCGCAGATAGGCGATCGTCAGCGCCGAGAAGGCGAGCAGCACGTAGAGAAAGGCCGCGGTCGTGGTCGCCGGAGCGACCGCCATGAGCCGGCTGTCGCCCGCGCGCGCGCCCCACAGCGGCACCGTCGACTGCACGATCGACAGCACGAGCGCGAGCAGCAGGGCATAGTGCCCGATCTCGGCGATGGAGAATGGACCGCTCATTGCGCCGCTTCCACCTCCATCCAGTGACCCTGCGCCTTCAGCGCGTCGGCGACCTCGCGCGGCATGTAGGCCTCGTCGTGCTTGGCGAGCACGCTGTCGGCCGCGAAGCCGCCATCCGCCCCGACCTGCCCCTCCGCGACCACGCCCTGCCCCTCGCGGAAGAGATCGGGCAGGATCCCGGTATAGGTCACCTTGATGGCGTTCGCCGTATCGGTCACGTCGAAGCTGACATTGCCGTTCTCGCCACGCGCGACGGAGCCTTCGGCGACGAGCCCGCCGAGCCGGATGCGGGTGCCGGCCTCGATGCCCTTCTGCGAGATGTCGGTCGGCGTATAGAAGAAGACGATCTGGTCGCTCATCGCGAAAAGGACGAGCCCGACCGCGAAGGCGAGCACGCCGCCTGCCCCGCCGATGACGACCAGCCGCCTCTGCTTCCGTGTCATGGGTTCGCCGTCTCCTCGATCGCCAGCCCGAGCTGCCGCGCCGCGGACACGATGCGCTGACGCGCCTCGCCGTCGGGCGCCGATGCGAGCGCGTCTTGCGCCGCGCCCGACGCCTCCTCCTGCCTGCCGAGCACGGCATACGCCTTGATCAATCGCAACCAGCCTTCCGTATCGGATGGATCGGCGGCGAGCCGCTCGGCGAGCCGCGCGACCATGCCCTCGATCATGGCGTCGCGCTCCTCGCCGCTCATGTCGGCCGCCGCCGCCACCTGCTCGCGGGACGGGCCCGCTTCGGCGGTCGGTGCCCGCTGGTCTGGAGCGGGCTGTCCGGAGACGCGCGCGATCGCCTGCTCGATCGCCGGCCGCCACGGTGCGTCGGGCGGCGAGTCCGCGAGCAGCGCCTTCAGCTCCGCCGCCGCCTTCTCGCCCTCCCCGGCCTGCTCGTAGGCGAGCGCCAGGAAGAAGCGGGGCTTCGGCGCCCTCGCGTCCGCCGCCTTTGCCGCTTCGAAGGCCTGCCGCGCCTCGGCTGTCACGATGCCACCCTCGGCGAGATAGATCGCCTCGCCGAGCCCGGCCTGCCGGTCCGCCGAGGAGCCCAGGAGCCGGATGACGTTCCGGTAGGCCTGCGCGGCATCCTCCGGCCGCCCGAGCCGGACATAGATGGGTGCCAGGACCTGCCAGCCCTGCCCGTCCTCGGGGTTGCGGCCGAGATGGTCCTCGACCCGCGCCACCAGGGTTTCGATTTCGCCGCCCTGCGGCGCCTGCATCCGGGCCGCGAGCGGCTGGCCGGGAAGATCGGGCGCCCCGTTCGAGAGATAAAGGCCGCCGGCGAGCAGGGGAACGCCGATCAGCCCGATCAGGGCGACCGCGCGTCTTCGCCAGGCCGGGTCGGCGGTCTTCGCGGCCTTCGACGGCGCGCTCTCCGCCTCGATCAGCCGCCGCGCGATTTCGGTGCGCGCCGCCGCCGCCTCTTCGGCGCCGATCAGCCCGGCATCGCGTTCGCGCTCGAGTTCCTCCAGCTGGTCGCGGTAGACCAGGCTGTCATGGCCGTGGTCCGCGGCGGGCTCGCGCGGCGTACGCCCGAGCGGAAGGAGCACCGCCAGGACGGCGGCGCCGGTCAGAACGGCTAATAGGACCCACAACAACACGGCGGCACGCCATCCTCTGGTTGCCGCCGCATGTAATCGGTCGTGAAGCGGGCCACAATGCGACCGAGCGCCCGCCGCCGCGCCCGCTTCGCTCCGCCTGACGAGCGAAGCCTAGCTGACGATGCGCCAGGTGCCGTCCGGCTGGCGGCAGGCGGTTCCGCGGGCGACCCTCGGCTGGCCGTCGATATAGACGCTGTGCGTGTAGTCGCGGCAGTCGAGGGCGTTCACGGTGTAGCCCGGCCCGACCACGACTTCGCCGTAGGTGCCGGTCTGCTCGTTCCGCCAGTTCTCCGGCCGCCCGGCCCGACCGTATTCCAGTGCCCGGTACTCGGCATCCATCGCATATTGATGGTCGCGCTCGTCGAGCGACCTGCCGATGGAGGCGCCGATCAGGCCGCCGGCCGCCGCGCCCACCGTCGTCGCGACGACACGCCCTGCACCCGAACCGAACCGGCTTCCGATGACGCCGCCCGCCAGCGCTCCGGCGACGGCGCCGACGCCTTCGCTCGGCGGACCGCCGCCCGGCCCGGTGCTGCAACCGGCGACGAGCATGGAGGCCGTTGCCGCCGCAATCACAGTCTTCCGCATCTCAGTTCCCCTTCCGTCCCGCCTGCGGCAGAATTCCTCATCCTCGGACAATCGTCGCCGCCGGTGCGTGGTTCCAGCACAGGATGGCGAAATTGGGTCACAGATCCTCGTCCACCGCGCTCGGCAGCACGAGTTCCGCGGACAACCCGCCGAGCGGGCTCTTCCGGAGGGACAGCACGCCGCCATAGACGCTCGCGAGCTCCATGACGATGGACAGCCCGAGCCCGGAGCCGGGCTTCGATTCGTCGAGGCGGCCGCCGCGGGCAAGCGCCGCCTCGATGCCGAGATCGTCGAGCCCGGCGCCGTCGTCGTCGACCTTCGCCACGAGCATCGGCCGGCGCCTGTCCGGCTTGGCCGCCACCGTCACCCGCACGCTTCCCTCGCCCCATTTGTAGGCATTGTCGAGAAGGTTCCCGAGCATCTCCTCGAGGTCGTGGCGCTCGCCCCGAAAGCGCAGGCCCGGCTGCAGGTCGACCGCGATATCGATCGCCCGGTCCTGGTGGATCTTGCGCATGACACGGACGAGGCTCTCGACCACCGGCGCAACCGGCGTCACCGCACCGATCACGTTGGCTTGAGCCGCCATGCGGGCGCGGTCGAGATGATGGCCGACCTGGTCCCGCATCAGCGCGACCTGCTCGGCGACCTTGGCGGAGAGCGGGTGCGTCACGTCGCGCGCCTCGTTCTGCAGGACCGCGAGCGGCGTCTTCAGCGCGTGCGCCAGGTTGCCGACATGCGTGCGCGCTCGCTCCACGATTTCCCGGTTGGACGTGAGAAGCGCGTTGAGGTCCGCCACCAGCGGGGCGATCTCGGCAGGAAAGGTGCCTTGAAGTTGCGCGGCCTCGCCCTGGCGGACCCGCCGCAGCGCGCGCCGCACGTCGCGGAGCGGACTGAGGCCGAAGCGGATCAGGAGCGCCATGCCGAGCGCCAGCAGGATGGCGAGCGCGCCGAGCGTCAGGCCGACGATCGTGCCGAAGCGCGCGACGTCCTGGGCGAGGTCGTCCGCGTTGCCCGCCACGAGCACCGCATAGCTGCGGCCGTCGGCGAGGCTGATCCGGCGCTCCAGCGCGCGCAGCCGCGTGTCGTTCGGCCCCCTCAGCTCCAGCACCCGCGGCTCGTCCGCTTCCTCCGGCGGCACGTCGAGCTCGGGAAGGCGGTCGCCGAAGAGGGAGAAGGACGCCGCGAGCACGTCGCCGGAGCCGCCGTCCCGGATCTGCCAGTACCAGCCCGACTGGGGAAGCGAGAAGCGGGGTTCGCCGATCAGCTCCGCCGTGCTCGTGTCGAGCCCATCCTCGGAAACGGTCGCGCCGACCAACGCGCTGAGGAGCGAGTGGAGCCGGTCGTCGAAGGTGCGCTCCACCGACTGGCGGAACAGCGAGACGAAGACGACTGCGGCGATCAGGAGGGCAAGGGCGCATCCGGCCGCGCCGACGAGCGCCAGCCGTACCGAGAGGGATTTAGCGATCATCCGTCGCGATGCGATATCCGAGCCCGCGCACCGTCTCGATCACCTCGATGCCGAGCTTCTTGCGAAGGCGGCCGACGAACACCTCGATCGTGTTGGAATCGCGGTCGAAATCCTGGTCGTAGAGATGCTCGGTGAGCTCGGTCCGCGAGATCACCTTGGCGGAATGATGCATCAGGTACTCGAGCACCTTGTATTCGTGCGCCGTGAGCTTGACCGGGCAGCCGTCGACCGTCACCCGGCCGGTCTTCAGGTCGAGCCGGAGCGGCCCGGCGACGAGTTCGTTCGACGCGTGTCCCGCGGCGCGGCGGACGAGCGCGCGGACCCGAGCCAGCACCTCCTCGATGTGGAACGGCTTCGCAACGTAATCGTCCGCGCCCGCGTCGATCCCCTGGACCTTGTCGGACCAGCGGTCGCGCGCGGTGAGCAGCAGCACGGGCATGGAGCGCCCGCCCCGCCGCCATTGCTCGAGCACCGAGAGCCCGTCCATCTGCGGCAGGCCGATGTCGAGGATCGCGAGGTCGTAGGGCTCGGTGTCGCCGAGGAAGTGCCCTTCCTGGCCGTCGAACGCCACGTCCACGACGTAGCCGGCCTCGCGCAGCGCGCCGGCCACCTGGTCGTTCAGACTCCTGTCGTCCTCGATCACGAGCACCCGCATCCGCCCCTCCGCGCGCCCGAATCAGTTGGCCGGGATCGTCAGCGTGCGCAGCTGCCCGCCCGGTCCCAGAACCCCGACTTCGTAGACGAAACCGCCCCCGCGTGAACAGAGGGCGGCGCGTACCGGCTGCCCGTTCACGCCCGCCCGCTGCAACGCCGTCGAGAGCGACATCACCTGTTGCGAGCGGACGTACCCGCTCGTCTGTTGCTGCGAAAGGCAGCCGGACGGCAGCTGCCGCGCGGCCGGCGCGCTCTGCCTGGCCGGAGGTCCTTGCGGCGCGATCGAAGGTGCAATCTGGCCAAGCGGAATGGCCGGCCCGCGGTCGGGGGCCCGCCGCTTCAGCTGGCCCGGCGGGCCGCCGCCGCCTAGGCCCGGCGGGCCTTGGATGATTGGCGGGCCGCCGCCGCGCCCCTTGCCCGGATTGCCCTGCGCAAGGGCAGGCGCCGCCGCAAGCGCGGCGACGAGCAGGGCCATCAGGGCAGTGCGGACAATCCTCATCGACCCCCAGTCTAGTGCGAACGCCTGAACCCGCGCTGAATGAGCGCTCCCGCCGCCCGGCCTGCGTGCGGCATGTTGGCAGCGGACCGGACGCACGCCTCAGAGATCCACCCGCTTGCGGGTGAAGAAGGTGCGGAACACGACCGTCGCCGCACCCTGCAGCGCGACGATCGCCGCCGCAATCTCCGCCTGCTCTTCGGCCGAAAGGTCGAAACCCCACAGCGACAGCGCCATTGCGGCCACTGCGACGATCTGGGTCCAGTTGATCTTGGAGGCAAGCGCCGATTTCGTCTCGTTCATCTCAGAGTTCCTGTACCGAGAGTGGGATTGCGCGGTCGCCGGCCGGCGTTCCGGTGGCGGCGAAGGCGACGGTGCTCGGCCAGCGCGCGCCGAGCAGGCGCGCGCGGGCGATGCGGCTCACGTTGACCGCATTCGACTGGTTGCCCCCGAGCACGTGGAAGGCGCCGGCATCCTCGGCGGCATGAAAGCCGACATGGCCGGACCAGGATGCGCCCGGCCGCGAGAACACGAGCAGCGCGCCGCGCTGCGGCGGGCAGGCGATGCCGAACTTGAGCCAGTTTCGCGCGCCGAGCGGGTTGCCGGGCAGCGGCTCGTCGGGCAGCGTCGCGGCAACGCAGTGCGCCACGAAGAGGCCGCACCAGGGCGTCTCGTCGTCCGGGTACCAGAGCCCGAGCCGCTTCGCCCAACCCATGATGGCGGGCTCATGGCGGCTGCCGGAAATCTCGCGGACGCCTTTGAGTCGCTCCGCCTCTGCGAACCAGGGCATGAGCTGCGCCGGCGACGAGGCGTCCTGCACAGCCGGGAAGAGCCTGGCCGTTGTTCTCGGCCCGACGATGCCGTCCGCCGTGAGGCCGTTCTCGGTCTGGAAGCGCTTGATCGCCGCGATCGTCAGCGCGCCGCGGATGCCGTCGAGCGGCCCCGGCCCGTAGCCGAGCGCGGCGAGCCGCCGCTGGATCTCCAACGTCCTCATGGTGTTTCTCCAAGGCATGAAAAAACCCGCCGGAAGGGCGGGCTGGATCGACGTCGATGGAAAACGTCGGCTCACGGCACCGCAGCCGGCCGATCCGGCGGAGGTCGGAAGCCCTCCCCGTCGCACGCCCAGCCGATGCCGACGTCGATCGGGCAGGCGATCGCCTCGCCTGCCTCTGGCGCCCACGGCGTCTCGCTATCCCAGAGCACGACGTTCGTCACCACGCCGTCCTCCACGACGGCATATCTGCTTGCCTCGCCCATCGCCCTCACCCTGTCGAAACCACCCAGCACTCGCCGCGCGCGCCGTCGCCGCCCTTGCCCGACGTGAAGCCGTTCCTGGCAGCGCCGCCGCCCCCGCCGCCTCCGCCGGGCGCACCCCCGTTCCCACCCGCGCCGCCCGATGCCGCCACTCCGCCTGCACCGCCGCCGCCGCCACCGCCGCCGATCAGGACGGCTCCGGCGGGGCTGACCCCGGTGGAGCCGGCCTGGCCCTCGCTGCTTCCGCCGGATGCCGCCAGTCCGGTCCCGCTGTTGAGAACCGCAAGGCCGGTGCGCGCCCCCGATCCGCCGGCGCCAAACGCCTCCGCGGCCGATACGCCGCCGCCGCCGCCGCCGCATCCGGGCAGGAGATTGGAGGCAAAGGTCGGGCTCGTGTTCGATCCCGCTCCCGCCGATCCGGCACCCCCCACCTGGTTGGCGCCCGTCGTGGGCGTGAACCGGTACCAGGGCAGCACGCCGCCTGCGGGCGAGGCCGCCGTCGAGCCGCCGGTCGCGGCCGTGTTGTTGTTGCCGGTCGCCTGCAGATGGCTGCCGAAGCTGGTGGAGCCGCCGGTCGACCCGGCATTGCCGTTCGTGCTGCTGGCGGAGACCGCCGCGCCACCCGCGCCGCCCGCCCCGATCGTCACCGCGACCGTCGCCGCGAGGTCCGACGCCGCGAAATTGGCCTCCGTCATCGCGCCGCACCCGCCGCCGCCGCCGCCGGAGACTGCGACGCCGGCGCCGCGCGTTGCGCCCGAAGCCCCGCCGTCGCCGCCGGCAATGCAGATCACGCGGACGAGCTTCGCCCAGGCCGGCCTAGTCCATGTGCCCGAGGCGGTGAACTTGTCCACCTGGACCTGGGCGGCGCCGAGCGGGAAGTCCGCGGCGCCCGTCGAGCGGTCGATCCGCAGCGCCTCGGTCCAGCTCGTGCCGTCGGCCGAGACCTTCAGCGAGAAATCGTCGTCGCCGATCAGCCCGAGCTCCGCCCGCCCCGACCAGTTCGATTGCAGGAGCAGCGAGAGGACGTCCGCCGCGCCCTCCTTGTTCATCGTGTAGCGGAGATCGCCGTTGCCGCCCTCGGCCGCCGTCTTCGCCGTCCACAGCGCCTTGTTGAGCTTGGCCGAGAACGGGTTCGTGGCGTCCGCCGCCGTGCCGATGCCGAGGAGCGCGAGGTTCTGCAACGCGGCGATCGCTCCGGTGACGCTCTGCCAGGCCGCCCCGTCCCAGAAGAGCAGCGCCGCCTCGTCGATCGCCCACGCGAGCCAGCCCGGCCCCGGCGGGTGGAAGGCCCAGGCCCCGTCCTGCCATGCGGCGACCTGCAAGTCCTTGCCGGCCCAGGCGTCGCTCGCGCCCGAGGCGACGATGTAGCGCGCGCCGTCCGCCGGGGCGCCGGGCGGCACGTCCAGCGCGCGCGTCACGACGGCGAGCTGCACGATTGCGTCGAGCGCGCCGAGCGCCTCGTTGTGGGTGACGTGCTTCTGCGCCTGTTCGGCGAGGATGAGGGGCAGCTTCAGCCGCATCGTCTCAGACATGGATCGTCTCCTCCGTCGCGAGTCCCGGGCCGCAAACGTCGCTCAGCTGCGCCACCCGGATGGCCAGCGTCGCCGGCAGCGCGCCCCAGTCGGCGATCTGGTCGGCCGCCGCGTAGAGCCAGGCCGGCGAAGTAGTCTCGACCGTTCGCACCACGTCGGTGCCGTCGAGGATCTCGATCCGATACGCCTCGACCGCCTCGTTGAGCGGCACGTCCGCCGGCTCCCAAGCGTCGCCGCCGAATCGCGTCCGCCGCATCCAGCCGATCGCGACTTCGCCCGTTGCAGGCTCGCGCTGCGCCCGCAGATGCGCCGGGCTGAACGGCCTGAGCCCTCGTCCCTGCGGCGTCAGGTCGGCAGTCGCAAAGCTCGATGCTGCGTGGCTGTCCTGCGCCGGGCCAACACGCAGCCGCAGCGGCCGCCCGATCTGGTCCGGCCGCACCGGCAGCACCGCAATGCCCGCATCGAGAAATACGAAGTGCGACCCCGCCGGCGCGCCGGCGGCCATCGCCGGTCCGCTGTCGCCCTGTGCCCGGATGAGGCGCCGCAGGCGGTAGCGTCGTTCGCCGATGAGCTCGGCCTCGACGAACTGCAGGACCTCCCACTCTCCGTTGGCCGCGCGGATTGCGGCGAGATTCCCGCCGCCGAGCACGTCGATCTCCGGCAGGCTGGCGAGCGTGCCGCCGAAGACCGTCACCTCCGGCCGGCTGGCGCGATCGTACGTTCCGACCGGGCCCGGCCCCAGCGGGGTTTCGAGCCGGCCCATCACGGATGGCCGCGCAAGCGTCTTCAGGAGCCGGAACCCGCCGCCGTCTACGCCGGCATGGATCGCCACCATGCCGGGCCAGGGATCGGCGAACACGGCGATGCGCGGGGCATGGGCGTCGGCGCCGTCCGGCGGCGGCCCGATGTCGAGGAGGCGCACGGCCGGCGGCCCGAAGGCCGTCGCGGGCTCCGCGTCTGTCGGGCGAGGCGCCGACGCGCGTCCGGCCCGCGCGCGATTTTCCACTGCCCGCGCCTCGACCCGCCGGGCGACGCCGTCGCCGATCCGCTCGATGACTTGCGGCACCGTCCCCCGCTCGCCGGGCAGGCCGACGAGATCGCCCGGCTCGAGCGCCATACGGTCAGGCGGGAGCGAGAAGGCGAGACGATCCCGGCCAGCCCAGATGTCGCGGAGCATCGCGTTCGTGAGGGCCTCGGCCTGCGACAGGTGGAGCACGGCGCTGAGATCCAGCGTCAGCGTGCGTCGGCTGCCGCCGGCGAGCCGCCGGGAAGCCGCCGCAGCGACATGGTAGTCGCGGTCCGGGTCGGTCGCCCGCAACACGATCTCGGCCGGCAGTTCCGTCTCCTGGCCGCGGCTCCGCCCGAGCACCGGCTCGTCCGGCCTTTCCACGAAATGCTGCAGGTCGAGCGGCGCATCGGCGGGTCGCTGCCGCCCGCGGAAGAGGATGGCGTCGCCGCAATCCGCCGCGTCGATCCCGAAAACCGAGAGCAGCGGGTCGAGCGCGCCGCGTGCGGAGACGATCTCGTTCACCACCGCTCCCCCGAGAACCCCGTGCAGATCGGCGATGCGGAACGCGGTGAAGCCGTGGTCGTGCAGGATCGCGGCGATCAGCCCGGCGAGCGTCACCGAGCCCAGTCTCCCGTTCAGCCAGTGCCCGACGAGCCAGTTGCCCCCGTCCGACCAGACCTCGGCGAGGCTCGGAAAGGCCGGATAGGGCCTCGCATCCCACGCCCAGAGATGGATGTGCGCCGGATCGACCATGCGCCCGCCATAGACGGACGAGACCGGATTGCCGCCGCGATAGTCCGGGTGCGCCGGATCGAACACGCGCTGGAACGCGTCGAGATAGGCGCGCTGGGCCATGTCGTCGCGCGCGCCCGACGAGAAGTGGGGAAGCGCCGACTGCGCCGATTTCGGATCGTGGAAGACGTTCGGCTGGTTCGCCCCCTTGTCAACCGCCGGGCAGCCGAGCTCGGTCAGCCAGATCGGCTTAGACTGCGGCTGCCAGTCCGTCGGGCTCGCCGCCTCGATTCCGCCCTGCCTGTCGCGGTGCTGGTTAGACCACCAGCCCTCAAGGTCCTTGTAGCGGAAGGTCCAGGGCTTGCCGTACCCGCCGTCGGTGATGAGCGTGCGCAGCTGCGCCCGCCGGTCTGCCGCGCTCGCATAGTGCCAGTCGAAGCCTTCTCCGCCCCGCACGTTGCCGGCGAGATGGTCCGGGTCGTAAGGCGAGCGCCCCGGGATCTCGTCGCGGTGCCCGGCCTCGTCCCGCCAGTCGGTGAGCGGATGGTAGCAGTCGATGCCGACCGCGCCGATCTCCGCATCCGCCCAGAGCGGGTCGAGATGGAAGAAGAAGTCGCCGCTGCCGTCCTCGGGCCTGTGGCCGAAATATTCGCTCCAGTCCGCGCCGTAGGTCAGCACGGGGCCGGCCCCGAGGACGGTGCGGACGTCGCCCGCAAGGAGCCTGAGCCCCTCCACGAAGGGATAGAGCCCCGGCCCCGAGCGCGCCGTCGTCAGCCCGCGCATTTCAGAGCCGATCAGGAACGCCTCGACGCCCCCGGCCGCCTTGGCGACATGCGCGTAGTGCAGGATCATGCGCCGGTAGCGCCAGTCGGCCGCGCCCGAATACGCCACCCCGTCGCCTGCGAGGGAGAAATGCCCCGGCTCGGCCGCGCCGAGGAAGTCGGCCACCTGGTCGGCGGTCCACGGGTTGCCGTCGGCCGTGCCCGGCGCGCCCGGCGCAGGGTCGCACGTGATGAGCCCCCGCCAGGGATGGGCCGGCTGCCCCGCCGCCCCGGTGTAGGGGTCCGGCCGCGTGTTCCCGGCCGGCACGTCCATCAGGATGAACGGGACGAGCGCGACCTTCAGCCCGCGCGCCTTCAGGTCCTGGATGGCGCGGATCACGCTCGCATCGCTCGGCGAGCCCCCATAGGCCGGACGCCCCTCCACGAGGCTGACCCGCTCGGCGCTCGCCCGGCTCAGGCCCGCGACGCTCCAGGTCGCGCCGAGCGTCGCCTTGTCGGGATCGTCCACCTTCGGCTTGATCGTGCAATGCGGCGCGCGCAGATCGTTGCCGAACCAGGCGACGACCAGGCTCACCCATTCGAGGTTCGGACAGAGCGCCTGCAGCTCGTCGAGCGACACCGCCCAGTCGGAGCGGGCGCGCTCGGCGTTCGTGTTCTCCGCCGCGTAGCGTCCTTCCCCGAGCACCCGCGTGACCGGCAGCGGCTCGTACCCGAATTCGGTCGAGCCCGGGATGACGCAGACCGCGCGCACGTGATCCTCGAACCCCGGCAGCCGCCGCTGCACCTCGAAGGAGAGCTGCGGGATGCGGTTGCCGAAGGGGGCGAGCGGCATCCGCTCGAACACGACGTAGGCGGTGCCGCGATAGGCGGGAGCGGATCCCTCGCGCGCGAGTATCAGCGCATCCGCTTCCTGCGCCTCGCTGCCGGGATAGCTGCGCCAGACGAGCCCCGACATGTCGAGCAGCTTGCCGTCGGCCCAGATCCGCCCGATGCGCGTGATCGGCCCTTCGCAGAGCGCGACCGCGAAGCTCGCGAAGTAGCTGTACTCCGTCGTGGTGACGGTGGGCCCGCCGCCCTTGCCGCCCTGCGTCTCGGTCCGGCTCTCCTCCTCGAAGTCCGTTGCCCAGATCACCTGGCCGGCGAGCCGCGCCTTGCCGTAGAGGCGCGGCAGGACGGCGCCCTCCGTCGAGCTCTGCACCTGCAGGTCGGAAAGCCGCGCGCCCTCCACCCGCTTGGATGAGCCGAACAGCGCCTGGTCGAGCGCAAAACCGGCGACAGCACCGGCCGCGCGGCCGAGGATCAGCCCGACGCCGCCGAAGACGGAGCCGAGCGCGGCGCCCGCGGCGCCGAGCACGAGTGTCGCCATCAGTCCTCCAGATCGGGAAAGCGGAACGCATAGGCGATCCGGCGCCGCCACCAGTCCGAGAGCGGCACTTCGGCGACGGCGGCGCCCTCCTGGGCGTGGATCATCCGCGCCGGGCCCGCGAGGATCGCCGCGTGCTTCGCCGGCAGGCCCGCCCGCCAGCGGAAGAGCACGAGGTCGCCCGCCTGTGCCTCTGCCGCTGCGATCTCGCTCATGTGCCGCCTGGCGGCCTCGGCGAGCGTCTCCCGCCCGCGCGCTTCCGCCCAGTCGGGCGTGTAGGGCGGCGGCGTCTCCGCCTCATAGCCCTTCAGCTCGCGCCAGACGCCGCGCACGAGGCCCAGGCAGTCGCAGCCGACGCCCTTGAGCGACGCCTGATGCCGGTAGGGGGTGCCGAGCCAGCCCCGCGCCGCGCTCACGATCTCCGTGCGCCGCATGGTTCAGTCTCGACCGGCGTAGGAAAGCACGACGTCGTTGCCGGGCATATGCGGGAAGCCGCGGAAGTTCGCGCCGTTGGCGAACCGGTCCCGGCATGTCTCGAACCTTTTGTCGCAGCCGGCCGTCACGGTGAACCCGTCGCCGGGCGCGATCGCGGCGGGAGCCGGGAGCCAGAGCGAGAGCAGGCCCGCCGCGCCCTCCGCCGAATGCCGGTCGACCTCGACCCTCCGCCCTGCATTCGCGCCGGAGCTGAAGGTCACGAGGCCGCCCGTGAACAGTCCGTCCGGCCGTCCGGCAAGCGCCGCCGACCGGATCCAGCCGCGTCCGTCCGTGCCGGTTACCGTTGCGGACGCGGCGAAGGCGGGGTCGGACAGCGAGACGCCGCAGCGCGCATCGCCGAGATCGGCGTCGCAGGTGAAGCGGAAGAGCCGCCCCTGCGGCTGGTCGAGCTGGTGCGCGAGGCTCCGGATCTCGGCCGTGAACGCGCCGTCCTCGCGTCGCACCTCGCCGATCGAGCCCACCCGCATCAGGTGCCGCTCAGCCGGCGCCGCCCAGTTCACGAGCCAGGTTTCGACGCGGGCGTTGTCGTAGAGCCCGGCCTCCAGATCGGCCGCGCTGATGCGGTCGGAGGTCAGCGCGCCCGCCACCTCGAGACCGCCGACCTGCAGCCCGGCATGCGCGACGGCCTCGCTCGCGTCGAGCCCGCTCGCCGGCTCGTGCTCCACCCCGTCGAAAGCGACGGGCCGGTCGTGATCGGTGAAGCCGAGCACGATGCCGTCCCCCCGGACGATCCGCCAGCACTGGCAGAGCGTGGTCGCGCCCGAGGCAAGATGCGCCGCGAGCGCGGGCGAGAAGCTCTTCACGGCCGGATCTCCACGATCGGGATATTCGGGATCTCGCCGGCCTCGAAGGCTGCGAGATTGATGTCGAGGCGATCCGTGTCGAACCGCACAGGCACGTCGAAAGTGAAGCCCGCCGTCACGGTCTCGCCCGCGCCCGGCAGAGCATCCGGCAGGAACGTCACGACGCCGGTTGTCGGATCGAGCGTGAAGTCGGCCCCTTCGCTCCGCTCCACGCCTGCGACCGCCACCCGAACGCTGCCCGCGACCGGCTTGGCGATCGGCCGCCGGTATGGCGAGAAGCCGATCCCGTAGCCCTTGACGAGCTGGAATGCGGCCGTGGTGCCGTCGCCGGCCCCGAGCGTCTGGTCCGCCGGCGTCACGGCGGCCGGCGGAACGGCCGAACTCCGGTCGGCCCGGTCGCGCCATCGGAACCCGTGAAACCGCCCGCGCCGCTCCTCGAAGAAGGCGATGAGCGCGTGGAGATCGGGGAGCGAGCGCACGCCGGTCCCGGCATTGTAGCGCCGCCGCGAATCGGCCCAGCGCGCGTTGCGCTGCTCGTGACCGGAGGCGAGCTGGACGATGTCCGTCCGGCGCTCCGGCCCGCCGGTCGCGCCGAAGCCGATCGCGATCGGGAACAGCACCTCGTGGAAGGCCATCTCAGATCCCCCTCTGGCCGCGCGCCACCGCCCGCGCCAGCAGCGCCGTCAGTTCGGCTTCCGCGTTCCGGAAGCTCTCGGCGTCGCGCGTGGTCACGTTGAATGTCACGCTCACGCCGCCGCCCGCGGTGCCGGCACGCACGCCGAGCCGGCCGTCCGTGCCGCGCGCGAGCGGCAGGATCGCCTCCGCTCCCGCCTCCCCCATCAGCCCGACGCCGGAGCGCATCGGAAAATAAGTCGGCGCGGCGACCACCCCGCCCTGCGCGAACGCCCGGACCCTGCCGGAGGCGATCACCCCGCCCTGCGCGAAGCCCGCCCCGAGCAGCCCGCCGAACGCGCTCTGGACCGCAGCCGCGATGCCGTTCCCGATCGGCGCCAGCGCCTGGTTGAGCGCGCGCGTGGAGAGCCCGAGCGCCAGCCCCTTCAGGACGTCCTCGAGCCGCTTGCCTTCCAGCGCCGATCGGCGGAAGGCGGTCGTCATCGCCCGGCCGAAGCCGTCGGCAAGTCCTTCCAGGTCCCGCAGCGCGTCCGCCATTTCCGCCGTGTCGAAGCCGCCGTCGGCGGCGCTGAGATCGGCCATCGAACTCTCCTGAATGCGTGAAAGGAGCGGTCTCCCAAATGCGCGCCGCGACGGGAAACCGTGATGCCGGCGGGGCTTGCGGACGGGAGCATTCGTTCGGAACCGTTGCCGGGAAGGGGCGTTCGTTGCCGGGAGAGGGCAATGAAATGGAGAACATGATGCGCAAGATTCTGATTGCTGCCGCTGCGACCGCGCTTCTCGCGTCGCCGTCGGCATTTGCGCAGGAAGGCACTGCCGCCGGCGTCGCCGGTGGTGCGGCGACCGGTGCGGTCCTGGGCGGCCCTGTCGGTGCGGTGATCGGCGGCGTCGCCGGCGCTGCCATCGGGACGGCGATCGATCCGCCGCCCGAGGAAGTCCGCCAGTACGTCGTCCAGCACGACGCTCCCGCGGTCGAGATCCAGGGCACGGTTGCGGTCGGCGAGCCGCTGCCGCAGCAGGTCGTCCTGCAGCCGGTCCCGAACTACGAGTACCACTACGCGGTCGTGAACAACCAGCGCGTGCTGGTTGACCCGGGCAGCCGCAAGATCGTCTACGTCGTCCAGTAAGGTCGGACGAGCCGCCGGGGAGCTTCCCCGGCGGCTCCGTCAGTCCGGATAGCGCGCCATCAGCCGGGCGAAATCGCCGCGGCCGATCGGCGCGTTTTTCGTCTGAAGGGGCGCGAGCACCGCCGCCAGTTCGCGCGGTGTCATCGCCCAGAAGGCGTCCGGGGAGAGCCGCAGCACGCCGAAGCCGGCAGCCATCGCTTCCCGCCAGGGGAACGGCGCCGGCCGGCCCGCTGCGGCAATCAAGGGCGGGCCTCGTCCGGCGCCTCCCCCTCCCCGTCGCCGGCCCCGCCGCCGCTCCCGCCGCCATTCCCTCCGAACGTCGCCCTGATCAGCTCCGCCGCGAGCGCCGCAAAGCCGGCAGCGCCGCCCTCCGCGCGCATCGCCGCCACCTCGTCGTCGCCGATCGCCTCTCCGGCGCCGCGCAGCCCGGCGCCCACCACGCGGATGAGGTCGCGCGCCGACAGCCTGCCGCCGTCGAACCGGCGCGCGAGCGCCACCAGGTCGTCCGCGCCGAAACTCGCCTCCAGCTCGGCCAGCGCGCCGAGCGTCAGGCAGAGGGTCCGCCGCCGACCGTCGAGGACGGCATCGACCTCGCCCCTGTGCAGGTTCGCCATCACGCCGCCGCGAAGCTGAGTGCGCCGGCCGATTCCAGCGCGATCTCGAACGTCACCTCGCCGTCGTGCTCGCCGGCATATTCGAGCGCGCTCACCTGGAACGGGCCGCTCACGGTCCCGAAATCGGGCACCACCACCTGCCAGGTCCTGACGCCGCCTTCGAAGAACAGCTCGCGCACGCTCGCGTCCGAGCCGGCATCCTTGAAGATGCCGGAGCCGGTCAGCGCCGCGCGCCGCACGCCGGCCCCTTCGAGCAGCTCGCGCCAGCGCCCCGCGCTGTCGGCGTTCGTGACGTCGACCGTCTCCGCGTTGAACGCGAGCCGCCGCGTCCGCAGCCCCGCCACCGTCTCGAAGGCGCCGTTCTGGTCGAAATCGAGCTTCAGCAGGAGATCCTTCCCCCTCTGCGCACCCATGTCTCACCTCGTTCAGCTTGCGGGCTCCATCACGGCCCTGAATGTCAGCTCGGCACGCCGCTCGGCCCGGTCTCGGCTCGTGCGGGTCGTCGTCGCCAGATGCCGGAGATTGACGAGCCGGTGCCCGGCGGGCGCGAGCGGCGCCTCGTGCAGAAGCACGCGCACCCGCTCCGCAATGGCGAGGGCCTCCGACCGTCCCTCGCCCTTCGTCACCGCCGTGACGGCGAGCCGGATCTCCGCGCCGCCTTCCGTCGCCGTCGACCAGTCGCGCCAGACCGTCTCGCCGAGATGGACGTAAGGCGCGGCCGGGTTGCGGGGCACCGCGTCGTGAATGCGCGGCCCGCCGAGCAGGGCGCCGAGGGAGGCATCGCCCGACAGCGCCTCGAACACGGCCTTCTGCAGCGCGAGCACCGGAGAGCCGCTCATGACGCGCTCCCTTCCTCGGTTGCCATGCAGACCAGGAACCGCCTGTCCTCGTGAGGATCATGCACGCTGCGGATGACGAGCGTGCGCGCGCCGAGGCGCAGCCGGTCGCCCGCCGCAACGTCCGCGCGATGCCTGACGGTCACCTTGTGCGTGACCCGGTCCGAAAGGCCTTCGCCTTCCGCGCGCTCCTCCGCCCGGAGCGGCGCCACTTCCGCGAAGAAGCGAGCCGTCTCCGACCAGGCGAGCGTCGTCCCGCCGGCCCCGTCCGGTACCCTATCCGCCTTCTCCAGTGCGAGCCGGTGCCTCAGCCGCCCGGCCGGCGGCGCGCTTGGCGTCACCACAGCCGCATCCGCCGGTAGGGAGCGATCAGCGCCCGCCAGCCGGCGGGCCCCTCGAGCGGACGATCACTCGACATCGCCGGCGAGCGGTTCTCGTACCAGTGCGCGACCAGCATTCGGATCGCTAGCCGGATCGGCTGGGGCACGTCCACGCCGGACGTCCCCCATCCGGCGGTGAAGTCGATCTCCCAGCCCTTGGGGGGCGGATGCTGCTCGCGAAGGAGCCGCACGGCGCCTTCCGCGGGGTGAACCAGATAGTCCTCCGCCGGGATCACGCTCACGGTCCCCGTGTCGATCGCGCGGATCTCCGTCACCGCGAGGAGCGGCAGCACAGGGATCGCCACGGCATAGCCGGTTCGCCAGTCCTCGATCCCGATCCGCCAGTCCTGTGCGACCGTGACCGCCCGCATCTCGGTCTCGACCGCCACGCGCGCCGCCACGATGAGCGCGCCGACGAGCTCGTCCTCGTCGTCTGTGTCGAGCCGCAGATGCGCCTTGGCCTCGGCGAGGAGCACGGGCTCGACTGCCGGGCCGGCAAGGTATTCGCGTCGCATGATGTCCCTCGAAGGAAGTGGCTCCGCCGCAAGCAGGGCGCTCGCGGCGGAGCCGTCGGCACGGCCCCTTGGGAGGAGCGGGGGGTCAGGCCGTGCCGAACCTGACGAGCTTGATCGCGTCGAAATCCTGCACGCCGCCGCCGACGCGCTTGGTCGTGTAGAAGAGCACGTACGGCTTCTGGCTGTAGGGATCGCGCAGGACGCGGACGCCGATCCGGTCGACGATCAGGTAGCCCCGCGCGAAGTCGCCGAAGGCGATGGCGAAGGCGTTCGCCGCAATGTCGGGCATGTCCTCGGCCTCCGCGACGGGGAAGTTCATGATCGTCGCCCGGCCGGCGGCGTTCGCCGGCGGCTGCCACAGATAGTTGCCGTCGGCGTCCTTGAGCTTGCGGATCGCGGCCTGCGTGCGTCGGTTCATCACCCAGTGCGCATTCTGCCGGTAGCCGGCCTTCAGCGCGTAGATCGCGTCGATGAGGACGTCGGAGGCATCTTCCGCCGCGAACGCGCCGGAGGCGCCGGTCGCCAGGTAGCCGATCTTGTCCCACGCCCAGGCGCTCTCCGCGACCATCGTGTAGTCGAGGAAGCCGCGCGGCTTGCTGTCGCCGTCGCCGGCGACGAAGGCCGCGCTCTCCTGCTCGGCGAAGGCAGCCTCCACCTCGCCTGCGATCCACTGGTCGAGGTCGACCGCCGCATCGTCGAGGAGCGAGGCGGTCGCCGCCGGCATGGCATAGAGCTCCATCACCGGGTACTGCAGCTCGACGAGGGTCGGCGAGGCGGTCTGAGGCCGCGCCGCCGTCTCCCCCACCCAGCCGACGGCCGGCCCGCTGACGGCGAAGGGCTTGCGGTAGACCCCGGACGACACCTGCCGCACCGCCGCGATGCTGCGGATCGGGGAGAGCACCGCGAGCCGCCTTCCGATCTCCCGCTCCGTCTCGTCCGGCACGAGATAGCCGCCGTCGGGATCGGAGCCGGCCGACATCGCCTTCGTCTCGATCCGCTTCAGGCCCGAGGCCTCGCCGTGCCGGACATAGGCCTCGAACGCCGTCTTGTGCTCCGAGATCTCGGGCGCACGGCCCTCCAGGCCGAGTTCGGGCCGCCGGCTCTTCAGCGTCAGCCGGTCGAGCGCCCGCTTCTGCTCGTCGAGGGCGCGGCTGATGCGATCCACCTTCTCCTCGGCGAGCATGTCGGCCGAGCGCCGCTCGAGCGCCTCCAGCCGCGCGTCGTTCGCCTCGCGGAACGCCTCGAAGGCGTTCATGAACTCCTCGAAAGCGCGCGCCGTCTCGGGCCCGCCTGCTCCCTCGCCGGCCGATTTCCGCTCGGGCGCAGTCTCCAGTCCGTCCGTCATCCCGTTCTCCTGCTCTTCGGTGTGCGCGCGAATGTCCCTCCGGCCGCCCGCTCGCGCGCCGTGGCCGGCGGTCCCTGCCCGGTCCTGCCGGGCGGCTCGTTTTGCGTGCTTGTCCCGGCGGCTATCGCCGGATCGCCCGGGCCGCCGCGCGCAGCCGCGCCGCCAGGCCGCTGTCCGTCTTGACGCTCGTCACCCGCGCGTCCGGCAGCATCGGAAAGGTCACGACAGAGATCTCCCAGAGGTCGATTTCGTGGAGCCGGCGCACGCCCGAGCGGGCGTCGGTCCGGCCGCGCACCGTGCGGAAGCCGATCGACAGCCCGTCGATGGCGCCGGCGCGCATCAGCGCCAGCACCTCCCGGGCCTTGGCCACCTCGGGCGTCAGCCTGCCCTCCACGAAGAGCCCGCGCCGGTCCTCCCGGACCGTCGACCAGACCCCGATCGGCAGCGCCGGGTCGTGCTGGAAGAGCATGCGGATGCCGCGGACGCCGCGCTTCCTGAGCGATGCGGCGAAGGCGCCGGGCACCACGACGTCGCGGGCGAGGTCGGCGGCGCCGAACAGGCTGGCATAGCCGGAGAAGGTGCCGTCGGCGTCGACGGTCGTGAGGTCGGCCGGCGCGAATTTCGTCTCGCGCCGGACCGCCTCGAACGCTCCGAGCGCGCCCATCAGCGCACCACGCGGAAGCGCGGCGCGGTCCGCCGCCCCATCCGCCGCTCCAGCAGCACGCCCATGATCTGCATCGCGAATTCGGCGAACACGGCACGATGGTCCGCGCGGGCGCGCCCGCCGAACGGCAGGAACCTGGTCATGTGAGGCCTCCGGATTGTCAGGAATGGTCGCGGAAGAGCTGGTTCAGCCGCGCGATCTCGTTGACGAAGTCGTTGAAGCGCTTGTTGGAGAGGGCGAGCTCGCGCAGCGTCCAGACGAGCAGCCCCGACGCCGTCGACGCCCACAGGAAGAGCGCGAGATGCGCGAGATCTCCCCGTTCGGCGAACTGGCTGGTGACGTCGGGCATCGCGGCCCTCCCGTGAAGAATTCTCGGGGCGCCGGGAGGTCCGGCTCCGGCCGCTCGGCTGGGCGTTCACCCGTCCCGCGGCCCGTAACCCACGGCCGCCCGCTTCTCGTCCTCGGTCAGGAAGTCCGCCCCGCGCACCCGCCGCCAGACCGCCTCGCGCTCGGCGGCGAGCGCGTCGACCTCGTCGACGTCGTACCAGAGGCGCAGGTCGCCGCCGAAGGCCGGCGCGAGCCATGCGCCGAGCGCCTGCGCGGTGCGCCCGGCGAGCGGCAGCACCGTCTGGCGCCAGAAGGCGAGGTTCGCCTCGCGGTAGTTCGAATAGGTGTTGTCGCCGGGAATGCCGAGCAGCATCGGCGGCACGCCGAAGGCGAGCGCGATCTCCCGTGCGGCGCTGTTCTTCGCCTCGAGGTAGTCCATCTCGTGCGGCGAATGGCTCATCGCCTGCCACGCGAGCCCGCCCTCCAGCAGCAGCGGCCTGCCGGCATTGGCCGCGCCCTGGAAGCTCGTCTCGAGCTCTACCTTCAGCCGCTCGAACTGCGCCTCGGAGAGGTTGCCGCCGTCCTTCGCCTCGTAGACGAGGGCGCCGGAGGGCCGCGCCGCATTGTCCAGCAGCGCCTTGTTCCAGGCGCCCGCCTGGTTGTGCAGGTCGATCGCCGCCTGTGCCGCCTCGATCGCGGCGAAGCCGTAATGGTCGTCGAGCGGGTGGAACTGGGCGATGTGCAGGATCGGCGGCACGCCCCCGCCCGCCTCCTGCTCGAAGCGCACGGTCCGCCCGTTCGCCGCGTAATCGTAGGCGGCGGGCCAGCCGTCGCGGTCCGGCACCACCGCCATGCGGTCGGGTCGGAGCGCGTGGAGTTCGCGCACTGCGCCGTCGACGCTCACCGCTTCGAGGTAGGCGTTTCCCGAAAGGAGCAGGTGCGAATGGACCCGCTCCATCAGCGCCGGCCCGCTCTCCGCGGGGTTAGGCCGGGAAAGCAGCGACAGCAGCGGATGCTCGCTCCGTTCCGCGCCCGCCTCGTAGACGAGCCAGGGGAGCGACGCGGCCGCCTCCGCCACCATGCGGACGGCGCGGTAGACGATGGCGTTGTGCATGTAGCCGGCCCGCGCCAGCGCGCCGTAATGTCGCGCCGTCCAGACCGGCCGCCCGGCGCCGTGAAGCGCCACGAGCGGCGCCGTGCGCGAGGCCTTGGTTTCCGCCGGCGCCGGCCGGGATTGCTCCGGCCGCCTCGATTTCCGGCGCTTTCCGATCCAGCCCAGCATCGTCCCTCCTGGCTCTCGCCCCGTCCGCGAGAAAGGTTTTCGCAAGCCCCGCGCCGGGCGCATGGCACCCTTGCGCCCAGCGCCTTGCCGGGGCTCGGCTGACGACCTATTCCCCACTCGCGCCCCACGGGGCGTTTCCTCCCTAGACTTCGGGCCGCCGGCACGCCGCGCGGTCCTTTTTTTTTTGCGCATCCGCACGCGCCTCGCCGTGCAGGGGCCGGGCGGCGCGAGAATGCAGACGTCTCCTGGAAGGAGTCGTGAAATGACCGTGGAGCGGGGAATCCTCCTCACCGTCGGCGTTCTGGTGCTCGCAAGCGTCCTTCTCGCCGTCTATGTGAACCTCGCCTGGCTCTGGCTCGCCGGGCTGCTGTCCGTCCATCTCATCCAGGCATCCTTCACTGGCATGTGCCCGGTGGTCATGGCGCTGAAGCGCCTCGGCCTGCCGAGCCGGCCCGGCTTCGCCTGAGGCGGAACCCGGCACGGCCCGTCCGGGTTCTCGACGCTCCCTCACCAACCGCGCGGCAGATCCGCAGCGCGGCCGGAGCCGACATGACCGACGATTCCTTCGAAGTGCAGAGCGTCAGCGTGGAGTTCGTCTCCAAGCACGCCACCGTGACCATCCTCGGCACGCGCGGCGAGGCGAAGTACCAGCTCGTCGCCCGCCGCATTCCCTTCGACCCCGACGACGAGGCTAACGAGCTCGAAATCCGCGAGGCCGCGGTCAAGGAGGCCAAGCGCCTGATGGCGGCCGCCGCCTACGTGAAGGCGCCGCGCGGGCCTTGAGCGCCCCGCCTCGGACCGCTCACAGCGTCCGCACGCGCGCCTCGCCGCCCGGCGCAAGCATGAGCGCCGTCAGCGCCCAGACCAGCGCGTCCAGGCGGTCGGGCGAGCGTCCCGTCGAGAGCCCGCCGCCGGCGAAGTCGCACATCTCGTCCTCGAGCGCCGGGAATGCGCCGACATGGCGCGCCCGCCCCGCCTCGTAGAGGGCGGCGACCGGCTCGGCGCGCAGCCACTTGCCGCGCGTCGCGCGCACCTGCTCGACCGGCACGCTCTCGTCCGCCTGGCGGATCACGGCCGCCACCATCTCGCCGCCCTGGTTCACTTCGGCGACGATCCGGTCGGCGTCGAGCCGATGGTAGAGCTCGACGGCGCGGCGCGCCCAGCCAGCCGGCGAGAGCCCCGCCGCCGAGAGGTCCGCGAGCACGTAGGCGAGCCCGTCCTCGCCGCGCCCGGCGGCGACGATGCCGCAGGCGTCCGCCCCGGCGCGGCTCGAGGCTGGCGGGTCGACCGCCACCACCACGCGGACCAGCCCCGGCGCCGCCTTCACCCGCGCCGCCTCCAGCAGCGCCCTCGTCCAGAGCGCGCCTTCGCGATCCTCCACGAGCTCGCCGTCGAGCTCCTGCCGGCCGAGCCGCGTGCCGGCATAGCGGCTCACGACCTTCTCCATGAACGCGGCCGCGAGATTGTCGGCATTGTCCTCGGTGCGCGCCCGCGTCACCGCCGTGGCCCCCTCGGCGAGGAGCCGCTTCAGGAGCGCGATCGGCCGCGGCGTGGTCGTCACCATCTGGCGCGGGCGGCGTCCGAGCCGGAGCCCGAACTGCAGCATGTCGAAAGTCGCCTCCGGATAGGCCCATTTGGCGAGCTCGTCGCACCAGGCGGCGTCGAATTGCGGCCCGCGCAGGCTCTCCGGGTCCTCGGACGAGAAGGCGAGCGCCATCGCGCCGTTCGGCCATTCGAGCCGGCGCTTCGAGGCCGTCCAGGACGGCCGCTCCGTCGGCATGTGCCGGTCGAGCAGGCCCGACGGCCCCTCGATCATGACGTCGCGCACGTCTGCGAGCGTTTCGCCGACGAGCGCGATCCGTTCGGCGCGCGGCCCCGCGAAGGGCAGGCCGAGCGCGAGCCCGCGCACCCATTCGGCGCCGGCGCGCGTCTTGCCCGCCCCGCGCCCGCCGAGCATCAGCCAGGTCGTCCAGTCGCCGGCCGGCGGCCGCTGGTCCGGCCGCGCGCCGTCCGGCCAGCCGGGCAGCGCCGCGAGCAGTTCAGCGAAGCCCATCCTTTCCAGGTCGTCCGGCTCCGGCGGCCTCGCGGGCGAGCCGGTCGCGCCTCGCCTTGAGCTCCCGCCGCAGCCAGGCGATGTCGGCATCCCGGTTTCCCTCTTCCGCCTCTCCTCCGGGCCGGACGGACGCGCTCGTGCCGCCGCCCGTCCGGCTCTTCGCCGCAAGCCGTTTCATCCGCATCCGCCGCTCCATCCCTTCGTCGCGACCGGCATCCGCCGCCCCCCGTCGCCGGCGCGCGCTCCCGGATCGGCCGTTCCGCTTTCTGGCACACACTCCCGCTCCGCCGCGCTCTCCCGCTCCGCCGCGCTCTCCCGCTCCAGGCTCGCTCGGCCCCGCCGCACTCTCTGTCGTCATCGCCGGGCTCGACCCGGCGATCCAGGACGGCGCGCCCGACGCGGTGCGGCGCTGATGCTGTGGACAGGCCCGGGCACTTCGAAGGAATGATGAAGAGGCGCAGAAACGCCGGCCGCCTTCCGGTCTGCCCCATGCCCGAAGCGGCAGGCGCACGAAAATTCCGGAACGGGACGCGGCACGAGCCTGCACCAAGGCCCGGGCCCGTCGGCAGCCGACATGCGATTCATTGTCTGGGGAAGCGCCGGACCCAATCGTCCGACCATGCCTGAACCCTATTAGAACAGCGTACGCCGGTCAACAGGAATATGATTTTTTTCCTAAGCCCGGGATGTCGTTCGGCCGCGAGGCTCCGCGCCCACGGTCCGGCTCGCCGGCATCGGCCTTCGTCCGGTACCGTCCGACCAGGCACCTGGCATTCTCCCTGACCTATCCAGCCATCCACAGATCGATCTATTCGAATATGAGAAGGTGATGTAGCCTTTCGTCGCAGGTCCGCCGGCCGCTCCGATGCCGACGCGGTCGCGACGGGCCTGCTCATGAAGATCAGGAGGAAGAATACGATGAAGGGGTTCTTCGCAGTCTGCCTGCTCGTGGCGAGCGCAGGGCTTGCCGCCGGCATCGCCGGTTCCACGGATGCCTCGGCCGGCGAGCGCTACGCCAAGCAGAAGGTTGTCTATCACGTGAATGGGCCCGGGGGCGAAGAGGACAAGGCCTACCGGGCCGCCTTGCGCAACATCCAGAACCACATCGACGCCGTCGGCAGCGACAACATCGAGGTCAAGGTCGTCATGCACGGCAATGGCGTCGACCTCGTCAAGGACGCCGTCGGCAACGAGAAGCTGCAGATGGACGTCACCAGCCTGAAGACCCAGAAGGTGCAGTTCGTCGTCTGCAACAACACGCTGAAGGGCCGCAACATCAGCTACGAGAAGGATCTCTTCGAGGTGTTCGAGCAGGACATCGTCCCGAGCGGCGTGGCCGAGCTCTCCCGCCTGCAGCAGATGGGCTACACCTACATAAAGCCGTGACCGGCATGGCTCCGGGTCGCCGGCTGAAGCGGAAGCGCGCGCGGCCCCCCGGCGCTGCCTGAATTGGGCCGGGGGTGCACCCCCGGCGGGTCTTCTTGCGGAGGCCGGGTCGCCTTTTTCTGGACGAGGGCGCTCCGCCGCGCGATGGTCTCCGCCTTTGGGGGGGAGATCATGGCTTCGACCGTCGGCAAGAATGCGCGCACCGCCTCGATCATGGCTCGAAGGCTGCTCCCCGCCGCCTTCGCCCTCCTCCTCCTCGCCCCGCACCATCCCGCCTCGGCCGCGGGCGGGGCCCCGATCCGCGCGGCGGTCGCCGAGTTCGACAACCACGACACGTCGGGCGAGCTGCCGGAGCGCGCCGCCGCCCATGCCGACCTCGTCGCCGGCTTCTCCGGCCTTCTGCGTGAGCGTCTCGGCAGGGAGCCGGAATTCGAGATCGTCGCCCTCGCCTGCCCGGCCGAGCCCTGCACCGCCGGCAACGTTGCCTCCGACGCGCTGATCGCCGCAGCGCGCGCGGCCGGCGCCCGCATCCTCGTCTATGGCGGGGTCCACAAGATGAGCACCCTCGTCCAGATGGGCAAGTTCCAGGCCGTGGACCTCGAGGAGGAGAAGCTCCTCGTCGACCGCTCCTTCTCGTTTCGCGGCGACAATGCCGAAGCGTTCCGCCGCGCGGCCGATTTCCTCGCGCGCTATCTGGAGGAGGCCGCGCCGAGCCCCTGACGGTCGGCATCGCGACAGCCGGCGCGGGCGGGTCGCTGCCCGTACCGGCGGGCTCCCCGCCCGCCTCCGTCCGGAGCCGCACTTGACCCGGCCCGCGCGGCAATCCAATTGACCGGCTCACCGGCCGCTCGGCGGCCGCGCGAGCGGAGCACCCGATGGACGTCGTCATCGTCGAATCGCCGGCCAAGGCGAAGACGATCAACAAGTATCTCGGCCCGGGCTATCAGGTCCTGGCGTCCTACGGCCATGTCCGCGATCTCCCCTCCAAGGACGGCTCGGTCCGCCCGGACGAGGATTTCGAGATGAGCTGGGATGTCGACGCCCGGGCGAAGAAGCGCCTCGCCGACATCGCCGCCGCGGTGAAGTCCGCCGACCGCCTGATCCTCGCCACCGACCCGGATCGCGAAGGCGAGGCGATCTCGTGGCACGTGTTGCAGGTGCTCCAGGCGAAGAAGGTGCTGCGCGACAAGCCCGTCTCGCGGGTGGTCTTCAACGCCATCACCAAGCAGGCCGTGCAGGACGCGATGAAGAACCCGCGGGCGATCGACGTGCCGCTCGTCGACGCCTATCTTGCCCGCCGCGCGCTCGACTACCTGGTCGGCTTCACGCTCTCCCCCGTGCTCTGGCGCAAGCTCCCCGGCGCCCGTTCCGCCGGCCGCGTGCAGTCCGTCGCGCTGCGGCTCGTCTGCGACCGGGAAGCCGAGATCGAGCGCTTCAAGTCGCAGGAATACTGGTCCATCGCGGCGCATCTGCGCACACCGCGCAAGGAGGCGATGGTCGCCCGCCTGGTCGAGATCGACGGCCGCAAGCTCGGGCGCCTGGCGATCGGCGAGGAAGGCGAGGCGAAGCGGGTCACGGCGCGGCTCGAGGCCGCGACGTTCAAGGTGGCGTCCGTCGAATCCAAGCCGCAGAAGCGCCACCCGCAGCCGCCCTTCACGACCTCGACGTTGCAGCAGGAGGCGCAGCGCAAGCTCGGCTTTGACGCGAGCCGGACCATGCAGATCGCCCAGCGCCTCTACGAGGGCGTGGACATCCGCGGCGAGCCGGTCGGCCTCATCACCTATATGCGGACGGACGGCGTCGACATCGCGCCGGAAGCGCTGACCGCGACGCGCCGCGTCATCGAAGGCGAGTATGGCGCGCGCTACCTGCCGTCCGCCCCGCGCCGCTACCACGCCAAGGCGAAGAATGCCCAGGAAGCGCACGAGGCGATCCGCCCGACCGAGCTCTCGCGCCTGCCGGCGGACGTGGAGCGTTATCTCGACCGCGACCAGGCGCGCCTCTACGAGCTGATCTGGAAGCGCATGGTTGCCAGCCAGATGGAATCGGCGGAGATGGAGCGGACCACGGTCGACATCGAGGCGCGCGACCCGGGCGGCGCGGCCATGCTGCGCGCCACCGGCACCGTCATCCGCTTCGACGGCTTCCTCACGCTCTACCAGGAAGGCCGCGACGACGAGGACGACGAGGAAGGCGGCCGGCTGCCGAAGATCGAGGCGGGCGAGCCTCTCGCGCGCGACCGCATCGAGGCGGCGCAGCACTTCACGGAGCCGCCGCCGCGCTACACGGAAGCCTCGCTCATCAAGAAGATGGAGGAGCTCGGCATCGGACGGCCCTCGACCTACGCGCAGACGATGGCCGTCCTGCGCGAGCGCGACTATGTCCGTCTCGACCGCAAGCGTCTCGTGCCGGAGGACAAGGGCCGGCTCGTCACCTCCTTCCTGGAGGCCTTCTTCCGCCGCTATGTCGAGTATGACTTCACCGCCGCGCTCGAGGAGCAGCTCGACCGCATCTCGGCCGGCGAGCTCTCCTGGAAGGAGGTGCTGCGGGACTTCTGGCGCGATTTCCAGAGCGCGGTCGAGGAGACGCGCGAGCTTCGCGTCTCCGACGTGCTCGAGGCGCTCAACGAGCTGCTCGGCGAGCACATCTTCCCGCCGCGCGAGGACGGCGCCGACCCGCGCACCTGCCCGGCCTGCGCAGCCGGCCGCCTGTCGCTGAAGCTCGGCAAGTTCGGCGCCTTCGTCGGTTGCTCCAATTACCCGGAATGCCGCTTCACCCGGCAGCTCGGCGAGCCTTCGGGCGATGCGGCGGGCGAGGCCGGCGCCGCCGGCGCGAACGGCGACGTGGTCCTCGGCAACGATCCGGAGACGGGCCTCCCCGTCCTCCTCAAGTCCGGGCGGTTCGGCCCCTACGTCCAGCTCGGCGAGGAGGAGAAGCCGAAGCGCGCGAGCCTTCCGAAGGGCTGGGCGCGCGAGGAGATGGACCTCGAGAAGGCGCTGCGGCTTCTTTCGCTGCCGCGCGAGATCGGCCTGCACCCGGAAACCGGCAAGCCGATCGTCGCCGGCATCGGCCGCTACGGCCCGTTCGTCGAGCACGCCGGCACCTATGCCAATCTGGAGGGTGTCGACGAGGTCTTCACCGTCGGCGCGAACCGCGCGGTGTCACTGCTCGCCGAGAAGCAGTCGCGCGGCGGGCGCAACCGGCCTGCTGCGGCAGCGTTGAAGGAGCTGGGCGAGCATCCCGACGGCGGGCCCGTGACGGTGCGCAGCGGACGCTACGGTCCCTACGTGAACCACGGCAAGGTGAACGCGACGCTCCCGAAGGCGATGGACCCTGCCGCCGTGACGCTCGATCAGGCGCTCGCGCTCCTCGCCGAGAGGGAGGAGAAGGGCGGAGGCGGGCGGAAGACCGCCGCGCGCAAGGCGCCGGCGCGCAAGCCGGCCGCGGCGAAGAAGGCTGCCGGCTCCCGGAAGACGGTCGCGAAGGCTGGCGCGAGCCCCGGGACGTCGAAGAGCAAGCCGAAGAGCAAGGCGAAGGCCTGAAGGCGGGAAGACATTGGCCAAGTCCTCCAAGACGGCGACCCGATCCGAGCTTCCGAGCCGCGAGGAGATCCTGGCCTTCATCGGCGAGCAGCCCGGCAAGGTCGGCAAGCGCGAGATCGCGCGGGCCTTCGGCCTCTCCTCCGCGGCAAAGATCGGGCTGAAGCGGATGCTCCGCGAGATGGCCGACGAGGGCCTCGTCCACGGCCCTCGCGCAAAGCTGCGCAAGCCGGGCGACCTGCCCTCCGTCACGGTGCTCCTGATCGAAGGCGTCGACGATCTCGGCGAGCTCGTCGGCGTGCCGGTCGAGTGGGACGACGAATGGGGCTCGCCGCCGCGCATCATCATCGCGGCGGAGCGCGCTCGCCGCGGCCTTCGCGTGCAGGCGCCCGGGATCGGCGACCGCGTCCTCGCCCGGCTCGTCCCCGATCCCGATCTCGGCGGCTTCAGCGCCAAGGTCATCAAGGTCCTCGGCCGCGGCCCCCGGACAGAACTCGGCGTCCTCCGCGTGGAGGGCGAGGAGCGCCGCATCGTGCCGATCGACCGCAAGGGCACCGAGTACCGGATTCCGCCCGACGGGCATGGCGACGCCGCGGACGGCGAACTCGTCCGGGTGGAGGTGCAGGGCGGCAATCGCTACGGCATCCCGCTCGCCCGCGTGGTCGAGCGCGTCGGCGACGTGAAGAGCGAGAAGGCGATCAGCCTGATCGCGCTGGAGGAGCACGGCATCCCGTACGTGTTCCCCGACGCGGTCGTCGCCGAGGCCGAGGACGCCCGGCCGGTCGGCATGGCGCACCGGGAGGACTGGCGCGACCTGCCGCTCGTCACGATCGACCCGCGCGATGCGCGCGACCACGACGACGCCGTCTACGCGGCGTCCGATCCGGACAACCCCGACGGCTTCGTGGTCACGGTCGCGATCGCCGATGTCGCCGCCTATGTCCGGCCCGGCGCGCCGCTCGACAAGGAGGCGCTCCGGCGCGGCAATTCCGTCTATTTCCCGGGCCGGGTCGTGCCGATGCTGCCCGAGCGGATCTCCAACGATCTCTGTTCGCTCCGCGAGGGCGAGGACCGCCCGGCGCTCGCCGTGCGCATGGTCTTTGACGGGAACGGCCGCAAGACGCGCCACACCTTCCACCGCATCATGATGCGCTCGGCCGCCAAGCTCGCCTACGAGGAGGCGCAGGCCGCCGTCGACGGCAACCCGTCCGAGAAGGCGGCTCCCCTCCTCGGGCCGGTCCTGAAGCCGCTCTGGGAGGCCTATGCCGTCCTCAAGCGCGGCCGCGACGATCGCGAGCCGCTGGCGATCGACATCCCGGAACGCAAGGTGGTGCTGGCCGAGGACGGGTCGGTCGACCGCATCTTCGTGCCGCCGCGGCTCGAGGCGCACAAGCTCATCGAAGAGTTCATGATCCAGGCGAACGTGGCGGCCGCGGAGACGCTGGAGAAGCGCCGGGCGCCCGTCGTCTACCGGATCCACGACGAGCCGTCCTACGAGAAGCTCGAGGCGCTGCGCGACTTCCTCGGCACGCTCGACCTGCGCTTCCCGAAGGCCGGCAATCTCCGGCCGAGCCACTTCAACAGGGTGCTCGCGAGCTTCGAGAACTCGCCGAACGCGCTCCTCGTGAACGAGGTGGTGCTGCGCTCGCAGAGCCAGGCGGAGTACGCGATCGAGAACATCGGCCATTTCGGGCTCAATCTTCGGCGCTACGCCCACTTCACCTCGCCCATCCGCCGCTATGCCGACCTGCTCGTGCATCGCTCGCTGATCGAGTCGCTCGAACTCGGCCCGGGCGGGCTGAGGGCGACCGACATCCCGCATCTCGAGCGGATCGCGGGCGAGATCTCCGTCGCGGAGCGGCGGGCGATGGCGGCCGAGCGCGATACCATGGACCGGCTGATCGCCGCATGGCTCGCCGACCGCGTCGGCGCGCGCTTCGCCGGCCACATCCGCGGCGTCACGCGGGCCGGCCTCTTCGTCGAGCTCGACGAGAGCGGCGCCGACGGCTTCGTCCCGATATCGAGCCTCGGCAGCGACTTCTACGAATACGAGGAGGCGCACCACCGCCTCGTCGGCCGCTCGAGCGGCGAGATGTTCCGTCTCGGCGATGCCGTCGAGGTGAGGCTCGCCGAAGCGCTCCCCTTCGCCGGCAGCCTGCGCTTCGAGCTGGTCGGCGGCGCGGGTGATGGCGGGGGGGACGGATCGTCGCGCGACGGCAGGCGGCCGTCCCGGCGGACGCGCGGCAGGGCCGGCGAGGCGCCGAAGCGCGACGGGCGCGACCGTAAGGACCGCGCGCGGTCGCGGAAACGCACGTGACGACCTGGCAGCCGGCAGCGGCGACCGTGAAGAGGCCGCTCTGGCGCGCGATCGGCCGCGGCATGCTCGGCCGCTGCCCGAATTGCGGGCGCGGCGCCCTGCTCACCGGCTTCACCCGGGTTCGCGATGCGTGCCCCGCCTGCGGCGAGCAGCTCCACCACCATCGCGCCGACGACGCGCCGCCCTACATCACCATCACGATCGTCGGCCATGTCGTGCTCGGCCTCGTGCTGTGGGCCGAGATGGTCCACGCCCCGCCGATCTGGGTCCACATGGTCCTCTGGCTGCCGCTCACGGTCGCGCTCTCGCTGCTGCTCATGCGGCCCGTCAAGGGCGCCGTGGTCGGCCTGCAATGGGCGCTCGGGATGCACGGTTTCGGGCCGGAGCCGCTTGCGGGCGGACGCGACGGCGCCTTGCCTCCGGAGCACTATCCATGAAGACCGACGAGGTGCTCGAAGTCGAGCGCATGGGCGAGACCACCGCCCGCGTCAGGCCGAAGGACGCCGGCACACTGATCGTGCTCGACCGCTCGGGCAGCGTTCCGAGGGTGCTGATGGGCCGGCGCTCCGACAGGCACGTCTTCATGCCGGGCATGGTGGTGTTCCCGGGCGGGCGCGTCGACAATGCCGACCGCCACGCCCCTGCCGCCGACACGCTCGATCCGATCGTCGAGGCCAAGCTGCTCCTGGAGATGCGCAACCGGCCGAGCCGGTCCCGCGCCCGCGCCATTGCGCTGGCCGCGATCAGGGAGGCCTACGAGGAGACCGGCATCCTCATCGGGCGGCCGGGCCGGCCGGAGCGGGAGGTGACGGCCGGGCCTTGGCGTCCCTTCCTCGCGCAGGACGTGCTCCCCGCGCTCGGCGCGCTCCGGCTCGTCGCGCGCGCCATCACGCCGCCGGGGCGGCACAGGCGCTTCGACGCCCGCTTCTTCGCGGTCTTCGCCGACGCCGTCGCGGCGACCGTCGAGCCGCCGCATCAGGAGCTGATCGGGCCGGCCTGGCTCACCTTCGCCGAGGCCCGCGCCCACCCGCTCGCGCGCATCACGCGGTTCGTGCTCGACGACGTGGAGCGCAGGCTCGCCGAAGACCCCGACCTCTCTCCCGACGGACCCGTGCCGTTCCATTCCATGCGCCACGGCCGCCGGGTCAGCGTCGACCTGTGAGCCGGCTCGCCGAGCGGTCCTGGCGCGAACGGGCCGGGCTCACTCCCGGCGCGCTCGCCGCGATTGCGACCATCGTCGCGGTCGGCGTCGCGGTCGGCCTCCTGCCGCCGCTCCTCTCGCTCACGCTGACGGCGCGCGGCGTGTCCGAGCGTACCGTGGGCGTCCTGGTCGCCGTCATCGCGCTCGCGGCGCTGGCCGTCACGCCGTTCGCCTCGCGCATCGCGGCGCGGTTCGGGACCGCCCCCACCATCGCCGCGGCAACCCTGGTGATGGCCGCCCTGGTGCCGGGCGCCTGGCTGATCGACAGCCTTCCGCTGCTCTTTCCGCTCGTCTTCCTCTATGGCGGCGCGACCTCGCTCTGCTTCACGCTTTCCGAATACTGGATCAACGCGGCGACGCCCGATCACCGCCGCGGCCTGGTCATGGGCATCTATGCGACGCTGCTCTCCATCGGCTTCGCCATCGGTCCGGCGCTCATCGCGCTTCTCGGCGCCGACAGCGCGGCGCCCTTCCTCGTCGGCTCGGGCGTGCTGGCGGCAGCGAGCCTGCCGGCGCTCGCCGCCCGCGGCCTTTCGCCCGACTTCCAAGAGGCGCCGCGCACGCGCTTCTCCGCCTTCATCCTCGCCGTTCCGGTCGCCACGATCGGCGCCTTCGTGTTCGCGATGGCGGAGGGGGGCGGCTTTGCCTTTCTCCCCGTGTGGGGGCAGCACCTCGGCTTCGAGCGCAACCTCGCCCCCCTGCTCGCCTCGGCGATGACGCTCGGCAACGTCGCGTTCCAGATCCCGCTCGGCATGCTGGCCGACCGGGTCGACCGTCGCGCGGTGCTGTTCGCGCTCGGCGTGGCGGGAAGCGCAGGCATGGCGCTCGCCTGGGCCGTGTCCGGCTCGCCGATGCTCCTCCTCGCCGTGCTCTTCCTGTGGGGCGGTGCCACCGCCGGCATCTATACCGTCGGCCTCGCCCATCTCGCCGGCCGCTTCCGCGCCGGCGAGCTCGCCGGCGCCAATGCCGCCTTCGTGTTCTGCTACGCCCTCGGCATGCTGGTCGGCCCCCTCCTCCTCGGCGACGCGATCGCGCGCTCGCCGGAGGCGGGTTTCCCGCTCGTGCTCGGCACCGGATTCCTGGTCTATGCGGCCCTCGTGGCGCTCCGGATGCGCCGAAGCCGCACCGCCGGACCTTGACTTCCCGGCCGCCACCCTTCATCTGAGCGGCCAATTCACCGTTCAATTCCGAGGACTGTTCGATGGCCAAGGCCACCACCATCAAGATCCGCCTCGTCAGCGAAGAAGGCACTGGCTACTTCTACGTGACGAAGAAGAACTCCCGCACCATGACGGATAAGCTGTCCATGCGGAAGTACGACCCGAAGGCGAAGAAGCACGTGCTCTTCAAGGAAGCCAAGATCAAGTAGGCAGACCTACCTCGGATTGCGTTCGGGGCGCCCGCTGGGCGCCCTCCTGCTTTTTGGGACCGAGGAAAAGTGGCCGGCCGGGCCGCGGCTGTACGAGGAGGCCAATCACCGCGGCCGGCCGGCCGACCCCACGGACCCAGGAGATGCGGCGGACCTGAGCAAATCCCATGGGGTATTCGGATATGAAGAGCGTCTTCATCCCGTTCGTGGATAAGAACGCGTAAACGCGCGCTCTTCCAGTCACATTCAGTCAAGATGGTAAATTTGATCGAATTTTAGTATTTTTGTGGCGGAATTACGCCGCGTCCGCGACCACGCGGTTCCGGCCCTGGCGCTTTGCGCGGTAGAGCGCCTGGTCGGCGCGGTGCACCAGCGCCTCGACGGTGTCTCCGCTGCCCATATATTCGGCGACGCCGATGCTGACGGTGACGGGCAGGCTGACGCCCCCGCGTGCCGAGAACGCCGTCTGCTCCACGTCCTTGCGGAGCCGGTCGGCGATCGCGGCGGCCGACCCTGCGTCCGTGTCCGGCATGACCACGATGAACTCCTCGCCGCCGAAGCGCGCGATGAGGTCGATGCCGCGGACGCCGCGCCGGAGCCGCTGCGCGAACTCGCGCAGCACGTCGTCGCCGGCGTCGTGGCCGTAGGTGTCGTTGATGCCCTTGAAATAGTCGATGTCGAAGATCAGCAGCGACATCCGTCCGTGTTCGCCGGCGGCGGCGCGTTCCGCCATCGTCTTGAGGTGGCTTTCGAGGTAGCGGCGGTTGTGCAGCCCCGTGAGCGGGTCCGTGACGGCGAGTTCCACCGCGTTCGATACCATGTCGCGGAGCCGGTCCTGGTAGAGCTTGCGGCGGAGCTGGGTGCGCACGCGCGCCCTGAGCTCGTTCAGGTCGATCGGCCGGATGATGTAGTCGTTCACGCCGAGCTCGAGCCCGCGCAGCAGCCGGCTCGTCTCGTCGGGATCGGTGATGAGCAGCACCGGCGTCTGCCGCGAACGGTCGATCGCCTTGACCTGCGAGCAGATCCTGAGCCCGTCCGCCTCGCCGAGCGATAGGCTCACGATCAGGAGGTCGTAGTCGTTCGTCGCCGAGCGCTCGAGCGCCTCGCTCGGGTCGGCGGTGATCTCGAGATCGTGGCCGGCGCCGAGCCCCTGCTGGATCCGCCTCACGGAGGAGGGCCGGTCGTCGACGACGAGGACGCGGCCGCGCAGGGTGCCGGGATCGGTGAAGATCTGCGCCGAATCCACCCCCACCGACTGCATTGCCGCCGCCCGGAGGTTGAGCTCGTCCGTCATCATCTTCAGCCGGATCAGGCTGCGCACGCGCGTGAGCAGCGCGATCTCGCTGACCGGCTTGGTCAGGAAATCGTCCGCCCCGCTTTCGAGCCCCTTCACCCGGTCCTGGCTCTCGTCGAGCGCCGTCACCATGATGACCGGGACGTGCGCGGTCTCCGGCGCCGCCTTCAGCGCCTTGCACACCTCGAAGCCGGTGATCCCGGGCATCATGACGTCGAGCAGCACGAGGTCGAGGCGCTCGCGGGCGGCGATCTCGAGCGCGTCGCGCCCGTTCAGCGCCGTACGCACGTCGAAATATTCGTGCTGGAGGCGGGCCTCCAGGAGCTTGACGTTCGCCTGAACGTCGTCGACCACGAGGATGCGTGCCGTCACCGGGAAACTCCGAGCTTCAGGCCTCGCCGACGTAGGATTTCACCGTCTGGATGAAGGTCGCCACCGAGATCGGCTTCGAGAGGTACCCCTCGCATCCGCCCTGCCGGATCCGCTCCTCGTCGCCCTTCATGGCGAAGGCGGTGACGGCGATGACCGGGATGTGCTTCAGCGTTTCGTCCTGCTTGATGCGCTTCGTGACTTCCAGGCCGGAAATCTCCGGCAGCTGCACGTCCATGATGATGAGGTCGGGCTGGCGCTGCTTCAGCATGTCCAGCGCCTCGTAGCCGTTGCGCATCGGCAGCGTGTCGTAGCCGTTGGCGCGGAGCAGATCGTTGAAGAGCTTCATGTTGAGCTCGTTGTCCTCGACGATCATCACTGTCTTCGCCATTGCGACTCTTTCCGGCTGGGAGCAGCCTGCTCCGGTCGACCGCCATATTGGGGATAATGCGCCGCTCCGGCTTAAGGAAAGGAAAACGAAGATGACGCCTCATGCCGCACGCGCGGCCACCGAGGAGGCCGAGGAGATCGCCGTCGCGGCGTTCGGCTACATCGCGTCCGACGAGCGCCTGCGCGACCGCTTTCTGGCCGTGAGCGGTCTGACGCCCGAGGGCATCCGTTCGGCCGCGCGGGAGGACGGCTTCCTCGCCGGCGTGCTCGCCTTCCTGATGGAGCACGAGCCGAGCCTCCTCGCCTTCGCCGAGAGCAGCGGGCTCGCGCCCTCGGCGATCGCGGCCGCCGCCGCCCGGCTCGCCCCGACGCGCCCCGCTCCCGGCTGAGCGGCCATGGTCGAGGACTTGCCTCCCGCCGAAGGCCTCTGCCGCACCTGCCTGGCGCGAGTTCCCCCGCCGGGCGCTCGCTGCCCGGCCTGCGGCAGCCCCCGGCTGGTGCGGCATGCCGAACTGTTCCGGCTGGCGATCGCCCATGTCGACTGCGATGCCTTCTACGCCTCGGTCGAGAAGCGCGACGACCCGTCGCTGGCGGACCGGCCCGTGATCGTCGGCGGCGGGACGCGCGGCGTGGTCGCGACCGCCTGCTACATCGCCCGCACCTACGGCGTCCGTTCGGCGATGCCGATGTTCAAGGCGCGTGCGCTCTGCCCGGAGGCCGTCGTCGTCAAGCCGAACATGGCGAAGTACGTCGCCGTTGCGCGCCAGGTGCGGAACCTGATGGAATCGCTCACGCCTGCGGTCGAGCCGCTCTCCATAGACGAGGCCTTCCTCGACCTCGGCGGCACCGAGGCGGTCCATCGCGCCCCGCCTGCGGTCACCCTCGCGCGCTTCCAGGCGCGGGTCGAGGCCGAAATCGGGATCACCGTCTCGGTCGGCCTCAGCCACAACAAGTTCCTCGCGAAGATCGCCTCCGATCTCGACAAGCCGCGCGGCTTCTCCGTTCTCGGCCGCAAGGAGACGCAGAGCTTTCTCGCGAGCCAGCCGGTCTCGATCATCTGGGGCGTCGGCACGGCGATGCAGCGGAGGCTCGCCTCGGACGGCATCACCACGGTCGCCCATCTCCAGGGGCTCGACGAGGCCGCGCTCGGGCGGCGCTACGGCGCGACGGGGCTGAGGCTCGCCCGGCTCGCCCGCGGCGAGGATGCCCGCGCCGTCGATCCGGTGAGCGTGACGAAGAGCGTGTCGAGCGAGACCACGTTCGACGTGGATCATGCGCGGCGCGAGGAGCTCGTGCCGGTCCTCCGGCAGCTCTGCGAGAAGGTGGCCCGCCGCATGAAGGAGAAGGGCCTCGCCGGCCGCACCGTCGTCCTGAAGCTGAAGACGACCGATTTCCGCCCGCGCACCCGCCAGCAGCGCCTCGCGTCGGCGACGAACCTCGCCGACGTCATCTATCGCGCCGGCCGGCTCCTGCTCGAGCGCGAGATCGACGGCACAAGGTTTCGCCTGATCGGCATCGGCGTCACCGATCTCGGCGGCGCCGAGGCGGGCGAGGCGCTCGACATGATCGATCCGCAGGCGGCGAAGCGGGGGCTCGCGGAGGCCGCGATGGATCGCCTGCGGACGCGCTTCGGCGACGAATCGCTCAGGCTCGGGGTGACGTTCAGGCCGTTCCCGGAGCGGCCCCGAAAGCGTTGAACCTCACTCGCATTTCGGCCTTTCGAGCGGCTCCAGCCGGTCGAGCGTTCCCGAAAGCGCGTAGTCGCCGTAGTCCATGACGAGATTCTGCGTCACGCCGTTCTCGAACAGCCGGAAACTGATCTGGTAGGCCGGAACTTCCTCGCCGAGGCCCTTCGCCTCCGCCTTCTCGCCGGCATTGAAATAGGCGACGGAGACGGGCCATGACCGGAGCCCTCTCGTGAGCCCCTCCTCGCTCGCCGTCGCCTGCGCGGGCCCGATGACGGCGGTCGCCGTGTCGGCGCCGTCGTTCTCGCCGCCGCCTTCGTAGATCTCGGCGCTCAGGAACTGCTGCTCCTGGCGGGCGGCCGACAGGATCGCGTTGAGGTGCTGGCTCGGGAAGAGCGTGGCCGTGGCAAGCTTCACCGTCTTGCCCGGCGGGTTCTGCAGCTTCACCTCGATGTCGGGCCCGGTCCGGCTCGCCACGCCGTTCACGTCCTCGACCAGCTCCTGGTTGACGTAGGTGCGCGACAGGAAGCGGAACATGTCTCCCGTGCCCGTCTCGAAGGTCGAGACCCGGAAGTCGAGGAGCTTCTCGCTTCCCTCCGAATCGGCGAGCCGGACGACGAGGCGCTGGCTCATGGTGAAGCCCTCGCACGCCGAGCCGTTGATCTCGAACACCATGCGGCCGTCGGCCTCGGTGATGCCCGAGGTCTGCTTGGCGTGGTCGAGCCCGATCCGGTAGACGGCGCGGTGCGGGACGGGTGCGTCTGGAAGCCGCGGCGCCGATTGCGGCCCGGCGGCGCCGAGGACGAACACGAGCGGAAGGGCGGCAAGGCGAAGCATGCGATGCGAGGTCATGGCTGCATCTCCTTTCGGAACTGCGGCGAAAGCGCGGCGGCTACCGAAATCAGGGAACCTCAACCATCCCTCCAACGCCATTGATGGCGGGCAGTTTCCACTATTATTGTGCCTGCGGGCTGAGGAGGACCGACATGGCCGAGACGATCGCCGACCGACTCGGGCGGCTGGGCATCGTATTGCCGGCGCTCGCCGCACCGGTCGCGAACTACCTGCCCTGGTCGCTTCAGGGCGACCTCCTGTTCGTGTCCGGCCAATTGCCGCTCAGCGAGGGCAAGGTCGCGGTCCGGGGCAAGCTCGGGGAATCGGTTTCCGTGGAGGACGGCAGGCGCGCCGCCCGCCTCTGCGCCGTCAACATCCTCGCGCAGGCGCAAGCGGCTCTCGGCGACCTGGAGCGCGTCCGCGCAATCGTGCGGATCGGCGTCTTCGTGGCCTCCGTCCCGGACTTCGTCGAGCAGCACGTGGTCGCCAACGGCGCCTCGGACCTCTTGGTGGAGGTGCTCGGGGATGCCGGCCGGCATGCCCGCGCCGCCGTCGGCATGTCGGCGCTGCCGCTCGACGCGGCCGTGGAAGTCGAGGCGGTCATCGCCGTCGCGCCATGAGACGAGGCCGGCTGCGCTGGCTCACCGAACGGCCGATCGCGCATCGCGGCCTCCACGATCTCGCGGCGGGGCGGCCCGAGAACACGATCACCGCCTTTCGCGCGGCGATCTCGCACGATTACGCGATCGAGTGCGACGTCCATCCGGCCGCCGACGGCATCCCGGTGGTCTTCCACGACGACGATCTCGAGCGCCTGACGGGGCGGCGCGGCAGCGTTCGTGACCACGGCGTCGACGAACTCGCACGCCTGTCGATCCTCGGGTCCTCCGAGACGGTCCCCACCCTCGACCACGTCCTCGCCGTGGTCCACGGCCGGGTGCCGCTCCTCGTCGAACTGAAGAGCGTGCCGGGGCGCGACGCCGGATTCGCCGCCGCGGTCGCGGAGCGGCTGAAGCACTACGAGGGCCCGGTCGCCGCGATGTCCTTCGAGCCCGCTCTGATCGCGGACCTCCGGCAGGCCGCACCGCTGCTGCCGCGGGGCCTGACCGCGGAGGGCGACTACCGGGCGGCGCTCGGTCACCTCCGCACCATCCTCGGCGAGCACGTCCACTTCGTCTCCTACGCCTACGACGACCTGCCCACCCTCGCGCCGCTCTTCGCCCGCCGTGTCCTCGGCCTCCCGCTCGTCTCCTGGACGATCCGCGCGCCCGACGAGATGGAGAAGGCACGCCGCTGGAGCGACCAGATCACCTTCGAAGGTTTCCGGCCCTGATCGTGCGCCCGCATGGCGGCTTGCTCGGCATCCGGCAGCACCTAACTTGGACCCGATGAGCACGCGCGAGACCGCAGGGCCGGACGTTTCCGTGAGCGTGATGTCCGGGATCAAGGACATCCCGCGCGCCGAATGGGATGCGTGCGCCAATCCGGGCTGGGGCGGCGATCAGGGCGCTCCGCCTCCGCTCCGGCCGTACAACCCGTTCCTCACCTGGGATTTCCTCGATGCGCTCGAGGAGGCCGGCTGCGTGTCGGCGCGCACCGGCTGGTTGCCGCGCCACCTCGCGCTGCGGGCCGGCGGCCGGATCGCCGCCGTGGCGCCCTGCTATGCGAAGTCGCATTCGCAGGGGGAATACGTCTTCGACTACGGCTGGGCGGACGCCTTCGAGCGCGCCGGCGGGCAGTACTACCCGAAGCTCCAGGTGAGCGTGCCCTTCACCCCCGTTCCGGGCCCGCGCCTTCTCGTGCGGGCCGGCGAGGACTGCGACGAGCGCCGGGCGCAGCTCGCCGCGGCGCTCGTCGAGCTGGTGCGGCGGAGCGATTTCTCCTCCGCCCACATGACCTTCGTCACGGAAGCGGAATGGCGGCTCGCCGGGTCGCTCGGCTTCCTCCAGCGCACCGACCAGCAGTTCCACTGGCAGGACGAGGGCTACGGCGATTTCGACGGGTTCCTCGACGCGCTCGCCTCCCGCAAGCGCAAGGCCTTGCGGAAGGAGCGGCGTGATGCCTTGGCCGAGGGCGTCACGGTCGAATGGGTGACCGGGCGCGATCTCACCGAAGCGCACTGGGACGCCTTCTTCGCGTTCTACATGGACACCGGCTCGCGGAAGTGGGGGCGCCCCTACCTCAACCGCCGCTTCTTTTCGCTGCTGGGAGACCGCATGGCCGATCGCGTGCTTCTCGTGCTCGCGCGCCGGAACGGCCGCTACATCGCCGGCGCGCTCAATCTGGTCGGCACCGACACGCTCTACGGCCGCTACTGGGGCTGCACCGAGGACCGGCCGTTCCTGCACTTCGAGCTCTGCTACTACCAGGCCATCGACTATGCGCTCGCACACGGCCTCGCCCGGGTCGAGGCGGGCGCGCAGGGCGCCCACAAGCTCGCCCGCGGCTACCTGCCCACCGCCACCTATTCCGCGCACTACATCGCCCATCCGGGGCTGAGGCGCGCGGTCGCCAATTACCTCGAGGAGGAGCGCCGCGAGGTCGCGCTCCACGGTCGCATCCTCGCCGAGCATGCCCCGTTCCGCCGCGGCGGGCGCCTTGACCGCGACGAGGCGAGCTGAAACCGTTCAATGGCCGACGGAGGGAGATGATGACGAGCAGCCCGGGCTACGACGAGCAGAACGTGTTCGCGAAGATCATGCGCGGTGAGCTTCACGCGCACCGCGTCTACGAGGATGAGCACGCGATCGCCATCATGGACATCATGCCGCGCGGCGACGGCCACACGCTCGTGATCCCGAAGGCGCCGTCGCGCAACATCCTCGACATCGGCGCCCATGACCTCGCCAACCTCTTCCACGCCGTCCAGCGCGTGGCGCGGGCCGTTGTGAAGGCCTTCGACGCGGACGGGGTGACCATCCAGCAGTTCAACGAGCCGGCCGGCGGGCAGGTGGTGTTCCACACCCACGTCCACGTCATCCCCCGCTTCGAGGGGATCGGGCTGAAGCCGCACACCGGAAAGATGGCCGACGTGAACGCGCTGGCGGAGCAGGCCGACCGGATACGCGCCGTGCTGGGCGGGCTTGCCTAGACGATAGCCCGGGCGGCGGCCGCCTGCTGCGCGCCTTCCGCCGCCCCGGCAGGCGGCGCGGCGGCGAGGGCGGGCCGGTGGATGGCGCGCCGGATGCGGATCGCGAGACGGAGCGAGACGACGGCGACCGCCGCGCCGGCCAAGCCGTCGACGAGGTGGTGCCCGCCGTCGACGGGCGTCGACAGGATGACGCCGGTGTTGAGCGCGAGCAGCGGCCAGAACAGGAACGGCCGGCCGCGGAAAGCCAGCGCGATCAGCACCGACAGCGTGACGTGGTAGGAGGGGAAGGCGATCAGCCCTTTCGCCCCGTCGAGCGAAAGCACCGGGATCTCCAGCGCGCGCATCCGGAAGAACTCGCCCTTGTAGGCGAGGTCCACGATCGGTGCGCTGCGGGCGTAGAATTCCGGATCGGGCCGGAAATGGGCGAGAGCGCCCGCGCTCGGCAGGATCGCCGAGACGAGGATCGCGATGAGCGCGCCGATCATCACGGCGAGCACGAGCTCCCGCGCCCGCTCGCTCATGCCGAGGACCGGGAGCAGGATGGCCGCCAGTGCGACCTGCGGCAGGGTCGAGATGTAGAGCAGCGACGAGACGCGTCCGAGCCAGTCCCGCTCGTTGACGAAGGCGACGTAGGCAAGCCAGTCGAACCCCATCAGCCGGTCGAAGGCGACGAGCGCGCCGTCGATGAGCGGCCGGTCGCTGGCCGTGGCGAGATAGCTGAGCATCGCGGCCGCGGCGGTGAAGGCGGCGAGATGGCCGGTCTCCCGCATCAGATGGGCGACCGGCGGGTCCTTCCGCCATGCCATGTAGAACCAGCCGAGCGCCATCAGGACCGGCCAGGCGACGAGGACCTTCCATGCGCTCGCCCAGTCGAAGCGGAGTCCGAGCGCCGCCATGCCCGCCGCATCGAGCGCCAGCACCGATGCGACGATCGCCGTCTTGATTCGGTCTTCGCGGTCCAATGTGCGTCCTCCGCGTTCGCCCGCAGCTTTACGCGGCGGCACGTGAAGACCGGGTAAACTCAGCCGACGAGCAGCCAGCCGCCCAGCAGCACGGCTTCGGCGGCGGCGACCCCGAGCGCGATGACGTTGCCGGCGAGCCGGAAGGCCAGCCAGCCGATCGCCGCGGCCGCGATGCGCAGCTCGACCGGCGCCCCGGCGAGCGCGCCCGACGGGAAGAGCAGCAACTGCCCGATCACACCCGCCACCAGCCCTGTCGCCGTCGCCCTCACCCAGACGAGCGCCAGCGAATCGCCCGCCATCCGCGACCCCGCCAGGACCCCGATCCACCGCCAGATGTCGGTCGCGAGCCACCCGCCGAGCAGGATGAAGAGGAACGGCCACCACGGCGCGTCGATGCCGTCGAAGGCGAGGTTCATGTCGCCCGCCGCCGCGCCAGATGGGCGAGAAAGGCGAGCGTCCCCGCGAGCAGACCCGACCAGACCAGCCCGAGCGGCACCTGATAATAGTGGAACACCGGTCCCGACACGAGGCCGAACAGCAGGGCGAGGCGCTCCGCCACGATCTTCGAGGCGGCCGTCATGGAGGTCAGGAAGTAGATCGGCGTGAGGAAGAACAGCGCCCCTGCGAGAAGCGGCGGCAGCTGGCCGGACAGGTTGTAGCTGACCGCCGTGATGATGGTGTTCGCGACCGTCAGCGTGACGCCCATTCCCGCGAAGAACGGGACGCGCGCCTCCTTCGGCATTTCCGGCAGGCGGACGAGGGCGACGACCCAGGACGTGACCGCGACGAAGTGCGAGAGCAGGAGGAGTTTCCAGCCGGCCGTGCGCTCCGGCTGCATGAGGGGCACCCAGGCGGCGACCATCGGGGCGAAGCGTACGGAGGAGAGCGTCACGGCGAGCGCCACCGCAGGCAGCGTCGCGCCCGCGGCGACCGCTCCCACCAGGATCACCTGGCCGGGCAGCGCCCACATGGTCCAGGTGATGAACACCGACTGCATGAGCGTCAGCCCGGATTCGCGGCAGAGCGCCCCGAAGCCGATGAAGGACGACATCAGGATCAGCCCGGGTGTCGAGACGAGGATGCGCGTCCCGCGCAGGAACCAGCGACGCGCGGGCACGTCGGAGAAGGGGTCGAAGGCCATGGCAGACCTTTAGTCGGGACGCCGGCCGGAAAGAAGGGGCGGCGCGGCGGTGGCGTTCCGCCGCGCCTTCGTATCAGGCCTTCAGGGGCACCCGCGGCACCGAGCCGCCGCCGCGGGGCGGCGTGCCGGGTGAAGGCGGGCTGCGCCGGGCCGGGCGGTCGCTCTTCGGCGGCCGCGGCGGCTTGGCGGCGCCCTCGTCCGGGATCGCCTCGAGCTTCAGGGCGCGGCTGCCGTCTTCCTTCTCCTCCACGGAGACCTTCACCACGCCGCCCTTCTGGAGCTTCCCGAACAGGACCTCCTCGGCGAGCGGCTTCTTGATCTCCTCCTGGATCAGGCGGGCGAGCGGGCGTGCGCCCATGCGCTCGTCATAGCCGCGCTCAGCCAGCCACGCGACCGCCGGCTCGTCGAGCGCGAAGGTCACGCCGCGGTCGGCGAGCTGGGCCTCCAGCTGCAGGACGAACTTCTGGACGACGTCGTGAACGACCTCCGGCGGCAGCGCGCCGAACGGGATGATCGCGTCCAGCCGGTTGCGGAACTCGGGCGTGAACAGCCGGTTGATCGCCTCCTCGTCGTCGCCCTGGCGGCGCGAATGGCCGAACCCGATCGCCGACTTGGCGAGCTCCGCGGCCCCCGCATTGGTCGTCATGATCAGGATCACGTTGCGGAAATCGACCTGCTTGCCGTTGTGGTCGGTCAGCTTGCCGTGATCCATGATCTGCAGGAGGATGTTGAACAGATCCGGATGCGCCTTCTCGATCTCGTCGAGGAGCAGCACGCAATGCGGGGTCTGGTCGACGCCGTCGGTCAGCAGGCCGCCCTGGTCGAACCCGACATAGCCCGGCGGCGCGCCGATCAGCCGCGAGACGGTGTGCCGCTCCATGTATTCCGACATGTCGAAGCGCAGGAGCCGCACCCCGAGAAGGCTGGCCAGCTGGCGCGCCACCTCGGTCTTGCCGACGCCCGTCGGGCCGGAGAACAGGTAGTTGCCGATCGGCTTCTCCGGCTCGCGCAGGCCGGCGCGGGCGAGCTTGATGGCCGAGGCGAGCGCCTCGATCGCCTTGTCCTGCCCGAACACCACCCGCTTCAGGTTGCGGTCGAGATGGACGAGCACCTCGGCGTCGTCCTTGGAGACCGACTTCGGCGGGATGCGCGCCATGGTCGCCACCGTCGCCTCGATGTCCTTGACGCCGATCGTCTTCTTGCGGCGGCTCTCCGGCAGGAGCATCTGCGACGCGCCGGATTCGTCGATGACGTCGATCGCCTTGTCGGGAAGCTTGCGGTCGTTGATGTAGCGCGCCGAAAGCTCCACGGCGGTGCGGATCGCGTCGTTCGTGTAGCGCACCTTGTGGTGGTCCTCGAAATAGGGCTTCAGGCCCTGCAGGATGTCGACCGTGTCCGGGATCGACGGCTCATTGACGTCGATCTTCTGGAACCGCCGCACCAGCGCCCGGTCCTTCTCGAAGAACTGCCGGTACTCCTTGTAGGTCGTGGAGCCGATGCAGCGCAGCGTTCCGGAGGCGAGCGCCGGCTTCAGCAGGTTGGAGGCGTCCATCGCGCCGCCGGAGGTCGCGCCGGCGCCGATCACAGTGTGGATCTCGTCGATGAACATGATGGCGCCCTCGTGCGCCTCGATCTCCTTGATGACCTGCTTCAGCCGCTCCTCGAAATCGCCGCGGTAGCGCGTGCCGGCGAGCAGCGCGCCCATGTCCAGCGCGAAGATGGTGCAGCCGCGCAAGACGTCCGGGACGTCGCCCTCGACGATCTTCTTGGCGAGGCCCTCGGCGATGGCGGTCTTGCCGACGCCGGGATCGCCGACATAGAGCGGGTTGTTCTTGGAGCGGCGGCACAGCACCTGGATCGTGCGGCGCAATTCGGGTTCGCGGCCGATCAGCGGGTCGATCTTGCCGGCCCGGGCCTTCTGGTTGAGGTTGATGCACCAGGCTTCCAGCGCGCTCTCCTTCCCCGAACTCGCTTCGCTCTCTTCCTGCTCCTGCCCCTCTTCCCGGGCGCCGCGCGCGCCCCGGACCTCTTCCGCGCCCGGCCGCTTGGCGATTCCGTGCGAGATGTAATTTACCGCATCATAGCGGGTCATGTCCTGCTCCTGCAGGAAATATGCCGCGTGGCTCTCCCGCTCCGCGAACATGGCGACGAGCACGTTGGCGCCCGTCACCTCCTCGCGCCCGGAAGACTGCACGTGGATGACCGCGCGCTGGATCACGCGCTGGAAGCCGGCGGTCGGCTTCGCGTCCTCGCCGTCCTCGCCGACGAGGTTCGAGAGCTCGGTGTCGATGTATTCGGTGATGTCCGTCCGCAGGCGCTCCAGGTCGACGTTGCAGGCGCGCATGACGGCGGATGCGTCCTTGTCCTCCGTCAGGGCGAGGAGGAGGTGCTCGAGCGTCGCGAACTCCTGGTCGCGCTCATTGGCATAGCCGAGCGCGCGATGTAGCGCCAATTCGAGGGAGCGGGAAAAAGATGGCACGGCCTCTGACCTCTCGGGCTAATTCTTCTCCATAACGCACTGAAGCGGATGTTGATGCTTGCGGGCGAAATCCATCACCTGGGTCACCTTGGTCTCGGCGATTTCGTACGTGTAGACGCCGCATTCGCCCACGCCGTGGTTGTGGACGTGGAGCATGATCCGCGTGGCGTCGTCCTGGCTCTTCTGGAAGAAGCGCATCAGGACGTGCACGACGAACTCCATGGGAGTGTAGTCGTCGTTGAGGAGCAGGACCCGATAGAGATTGGGTCGCTTGGCCTTGGGCTGCGTCTTGGTGACGACAGCCGTTCCGCTGCCCGTCTTGCCCTCGTCACCCTTCCGCGTGTCCCTCGCCATTCCACCAATCCGCTACCGCGAACAGCCGCCTCTCGCCTGCGATATGTAGGTGCGTCGGATCAGAATGTCAGGCTTCGCGGCGAAGGGGAATCCCTTGCCTTCAAATGGCCACCCCCGGAATCGAAAAGGCGCCCGGCCGATGGACCGGGCGCCCTTTCAGATCGCGATGGAACCGAATTCACTTCGCCGGAAAATAACCCTCGAACGGCTTCATCGCCTCCTTGGCGAGGCCGAGATAGAGCTCGCCCATGCGGTTGGCCTGGCTGACGGCCGACTCGTACGAGCTCTTCAGGTACGTCGACTGCGCCTCGAACGCGCCCTCGAGGCTCTTGGTGCCCATCAGGCGCTCGAGGTGGGCCGCGCCCTCTTCGTACGCCTTCTTGGTGTAGTCCGCGGTCTCGACCGCGATCGTCTGCAGGCCCTTGGAGACCGCGCCGAAGCTCTCGATCGACTTCGTCATGTTCTCTTTGCCGACCTTCTGAATGTCGTCCAATCCGTTGATCATCGCTCGCATCCCTCTGCTCGCCCAAACGTGAAATCGTGCGCGTGCCGCGCTTCCGTAGGGGAATATATGTGCACTGCAACATAATGCAAGCACATTTTTGCAGTGCAACATACCGGGCCGACGCAGGCGGCCATCCGGCGGAGGCGCCACGTTAACCGTGCCGTTTTACCGTCTGGTAACGACGATGAACGTAGCTTTCGCCAAATGCCAACGAGCCCGGGGCCAAGCCGTCCCGGCGAACCGGGCACAGCCCGACCGAGTGGGGTAGTTCGTGTACAAGTCCATCCCGTTCCCGCAGTCCGGCCGCCGTCATCCGCTTGCCGCCGTCATGGCCCTGCTGCTGGGCCTCGTCATGGCGGCCGCCGCCCCGGCATCGGCCAACGAGCGCTATGCGGCGCTGGTGGTCGATGCCAAGACCGGCGAGACCCTCTTCGCCCGCAATGCCGACGACCTGCGGTTTCCCGCGTCGCTGACGAAGATGATGACGCTCTACATCCTGTTCGAGGAGATGGAGGCCGGGCGGATGGGCGTGAACACGCCGCTCCAGGTCTCCGCCAACGCCGCCGCGCAGGCACCGTCCAAGCTCGGCATCCCGGCCGGCCGCACCATCCGGGTCGATGACGCCATCAAGGCGCTCGCCGTGAAGTCCGCCAACGACATCGCCGTGGTCATCGCGGAGAACATCGAGGGCTCCGTCGACGCCTTCGCCCGGCGCATGACGCGCACCGCCCGCGCGATCGGCATGGACCGCACCACCTTCAGGAACCCGCACGGCCTGCCCAATCCCCAGCAGACCACCACCGCCCGCGACATGGCCACGCTCGGCCGCGCCCTGCAGGACCGCTTCCCCCGCTACTTCGCCTATTTCGGCACGCGCACCTTCAGCTACGGCAAGGCGACCTACCGCAACACCAACCGCCTGCTCGGGACAGTCGAGGGCGTGGAGGGGATCAAGACCGGCTACACGCGCGCCTCCGGCTTCAATCTCGTCACCTCGGTGCAGCGCGGCAACCGCAAGATCGTCGCCGTCGTCATGGGCGGCCAGACCGGCGCCAGCCGCAACGCGCACATGAAGGAGCTGATCGCGACCTATCTGCCGGGCGCCAATCCCGGCAAGCGCACCGCGCCGCTGCTCGTCGCCGACACCAGCCACATCAGCGGCGCGCCCCTGCCGCGTGTCCGGCCGGGCTACACCCCCGCCGCCACGCTCGCATCGGCCGAGATCGGCCGGCCGGCCGGCGAGGAGGCTGTCGGTGACGCGCCGGTGGCGATCGCCGCCATGGCTTCGGCCGCAAAGCCGGCGGCGCGGCCCGCGCCGGAGGGCGCCGACCCGATCGCCGCCCGGATCCTCGCCGCGCAGGAGGTCGCCCAGCTCGCCTATGCGCCGGCGCATGAGCGCGCCGACGACCCGATCGCGCGCCTTGCCGAGCTCGCCCAGGCGAAGTCGCACCAGCCGCCGAGGGCCCGGCAGGCAGTGGTCGCCGCTCCCGCCGAGGCGGCGCCGGCCTCGCGCTCCGGCTGGCAGATCCAGATCGGCGCCGTCCCGAGCCGCGAAGGCGCCGACGCGCTCCTGTCCAAGGCCAGCAGCGCGGCCGGCGACGTCGTGGCCCGCCTCGAGCCGTTCACCATTGCCGTGGATGCCGGCGGCACCACGCTCTACCGCGCCCGCTTCGCCGGCTTCGACGGCAAGGACGACGCCCGCAAGGCCTGCACGCAGTTGAAGCGCAAGTCCTTCGACTGCCTGGCTGTCCCGAACTGAGCGGGGTCAGCGATGTTTCCGCAGGAGCCTGTCCTTGGCCTCGTTGATCTGGGCGGCCAGAGCGGCGCTGCCGCCCCGGTCGGGATGGACCTGTTTCATCAGCCGGCGGTGCGCCTCCCGGATCTCCGCTTCCCCGGCGCCCTTCTCAAGCCCAAGGATCTGATGGGCCTCATCCGCGCTCATGCCGCCCGCGCCCGGCGCCGGACCAGCCCGCCGCGCCCGGTCCGCCTCGACGTCCTCTCGCCAGCCGGGATGCGCGCGGTCGAGATAAGCTTCAAGGAGCCGTAGCGACTGCGCGTCGCCTTGCAGCTCCTCGGCGAGGACGAGGAGTTCCGCGAGCGCGAGTTCCGACAGCATCCTGCCCTCGTAGCGGCCGGACAGCACCTTGCCGTCCATCTCGCCGGTGTCGTGGTCGAGCGTCATCTCCAGCGTGCCGGAACGGACGCCGGAGGATCCGGCACCCGACCCGCCGCTCCAGGCGACGCGGCGCAGCAGCGCGAAGCCGGCCATTCCCATCGGGAGCGCCACGGCGAATTGCCGCAGATAGGCGAGCACGAGCGCGCCGGCGATCAGAGCGAGCCCCGTCGTCCGCTTCAGCGCCCGGGCGAGCCCCGCCGGGGGCGTGTTGAGGAAGTACCGGCCCGCAAAGACGAGCACCGCCGCGAACAGCGCGACGATCAGGAGGATCCGGATCACTTCAGATGGGCGAGCAGCTGCTGCGCCCCCTCCACGCGCGACGACCGGAGCGCCTTCAGCCCGCCCGCGGCATAGGTCGCGACCGCCGCCAGCAGGGACGAGAGCTTGCCGGCCGAGGCCGCGTCGAACCGGAGATGCGCGCCGTTCGTCAGCCGCGCGATCTCGCGGAAGGTCCGTTCCGCGGCCGGGTCCCTGCCTTCCTGGAACATGAAGGCGCGCACGCCGAGCAGGCCCAGTTCGCCGGCGAGGGCCGCCAGGTCGTCGGGGTTCTCCTCCATCGCGTCGCCGACATAGGCGAGTGCTGCGACCGGGCGCTTCTCGGCCTCGCGCCGGACATGGGCGAGCACCTTCCGGATCTGGGTGTGGCCGCCGCGGCAGTCGATTCTCACCATGAGGTCGCGCAGCGCCCGCGTGTCGGCGACCCAGCGCGACGCCTGGCACTCGCCGAACCCGCGGAAGTAGACGAGCTGCACAGCGAGCCCGCCGACCGAGCCGGCCGCGTCGAACATGCCGGCCTGGAGCTCGCAGGCGAGGTCCCATGTCGGCTGGCGGCTCATGGTCGCGTCGAGGGCGAAGATGAGGCGACCGCGGGCCGCACCCGATACCGGGGCGAGCGCGGCCGCGCGCTTCAGGAAGGCATCGACCTCGCTGTCCGCGGCGGCGTGCTCCGGCACGCCGGAACCGGTCGGCGCGGGCGGTCTGGCGTTCTTGCTGCTCATTTCTCGGTCTTGAGCGCGCGAAGCGCGGCGAACGGCGATCTCTCGGCCTCCGGCGCGGCCTCGACATGGTCCGCGAAGCCGATGCCCTCGGCGCGCGGATAGGGGTCGAGCCCGAGCGCCAGGTGCTCGCTGGCGATCACGCCGAGATCGATGCGGCCGTTGCTGTAGAGGTCCGGCACGTCGGTCTCGAAGGCGTCGACGTAGATCTCCTGCTTGCGCTCGCGGCGCGCGCCGCGCTCCTCCTCGACGAGTTCCACCTCGACCGGCTCCAGCACCTCCTGCGTGACCGGCTCGAGCGTCACGACGCAGGTCTGCACGACCCGGCCGCGCACAGCGCCGCGGACGCTGATCGCCCGGCCGCGGACCGGCCGCAGCTCGAGTTCGGCTTCCAGCGCCTCGACGGCGGGAATGCCGAGCGCCTCGGCGAGCGCCGTCCGCTCCTCCGGACCGGCCTCGAGGTGCACGAACTTGCCGCCCGGCGGAATGTCCCGCACGGGCACGGAATGGGAGAACGGGATCCCGCTCATGACGCTCCTCCCTCCTCTGGAAAGATGGGCTCCGGGTATGGCAGCCTGCCCGCCCGGAGCTCCGCCACGCTGGCCGCCTCGAACTGGCCCACCGCCGCCGCGAGATAGCCGGCGAGCGCCTCCGCCGCGCCGCTTGCCGCGCCCTCCGGGAAGACGTTTCGCGCGAGCGCGCGTTCCACCGCGCCGCCCCCTTCGGCCAGCGCGTCGCGATAGGCGGTGAGCCGGCCGGCGAACGCGCCGTAGAGGCTCTTCATCCGCTTCGGCACCTTGAGGTCGGCGATGCCCAGCGCGCGCTGCGCGTCGTCCATGTCCGTGACGAAGATCTCCGAGACCCGCCGCGCCAGCCCGGGATCGCCCTCGGGCACGTACATCAGCCGGTGCACCACAGGATAGAAATGGACGGCGAGCATCTCGAACCGCCCGCTCACGGTGTCCGCCACGCCCAGCTGCTCGTAGAACACCGGCCGACGCGACGCGGCCACGATCGCGGCATAGATGCGCTCGCCGGCCTCGCGTTCGGCGCGGCCGCGGGTCAGGAAGCTCAACATGCCTCGCTTCTGCATCGTCCGGCCGAAAACGCCAAGCTCTGTCGCACCATTGCCAAGGAACACGGGCGCCGCTAGCAACGCGGCAAAGAAAGGGTGATCATGAATTCCATGTTCCGTCCTGCAGGGGCGGCGGCCGCCGCCGCGCTCCTCGCCGCAACGCTGCTTTCCGGCTGCATCGGGGAAACGTTCCATCGCGGTTATATCGTGTCGGAGACCGCGATCGAACAGGTCCCCGTCGGAGCGCCGCGCGAACAGGTCCTGGTCGCCCTCGGCACGCCCTCCACGACCGCGAACTTCAGCGGAGAGGTGTTCTACTACATCTCCCAGGTCACCGAGCGCCCGGTGGCGTTCATGAATCCCCGGGTCGTCGACCAGCGGGTCCTCGCCGTCTACTTCGACGAGAACCAGCAGGTGCGGCAGATCGCGAATTACGGCATGAAGGACGGCAGGGTCTTCGACTTCGTGACGCAGACGACGCCGACCTCCGGCCAGGATTTCTCCTTCATCGGCCAGCTTCTCTCCGGCGTCGGCCGCTTCAGTCCGATCTGATCGGGCGAAGGATGCCGCCCGCCCGGTGCGCGCAGCGCGCCGGGTTTCAGCCGGCGGCCGTCTCTGCCTCTTCGGGCGCTTCGCCCGCGCCGGCTTCCTTCCGCGCCCGCATCAGGTCGACGAAGCGCGCGAACAGGTAGTGGCTGTCGCGCGGCCCGGGCGAGGCCTCGGGGTGGTACTGCACCGAGAACACCGGCTTGTCTTTCAGGCGGATGCCGCAGTTCGAGCCGTCGAAGAGCGAGACGTGCGTCTCCTCCACCTCGGCGGGCAGGCTGTCGCGGTCGAGCGCGAAGCCGTGATTCATGGACGTGATCTCGACCTTGCCCGTGGTGAAGTCCTTCACCGGGTGGTTCGCGCCGTGATGGCCCTGTCCCATCTTCGTCGTGCGTCCGCCGAGCGCGAGGCCCAGCATCTGGTGGCCGAGGCAGATGCCGAAGGTCGGGACCCCGGCCTCGACCACCTCCCGGATCGCCGGCACCGCGTATTTCCCGGTCTCGGCCGGATCGCCCGGGCCGTTCGACAGGAACACGCCGTCCGGATTGTGGGCGAGGACCTCCTCCCCCGTGGCGCTCGCCGGCAGCACCGTGATCCGGCAGCCCTGGCTCGCAAGCAGCCGGAGGATGTTCCGCTTGATCCCGTAATCGACCGCGACGACGTGGAACTGCGCCGTGTCCCGCCGTCCGTAGCCGGAGCCGTCCTGCCAGGCGGTCTCGTCCCAGGTGAAGGTCTGGCCGGCGGTGACGTCCGGCACGAGGTCGAGGCCGGCCATCGAGCGGAGGCCGGCCGCCTCCCGCTTCAGCGCCTCGCGGTCGAAGTTCCCCTTCGGATCGTGCGCGATGACGGCGTTCGGCATGCCCCGGTCGCGGATGAGCGCGGTCAGCGCGCGCGTGTCGACGCCGGCGATCCCGACGATCCCGCGCGCCTTCAGCCATTGGTCGAAATGGCGGGTGGCACGCCAGTTGGACGGCTCGGTGATGTCGGCGCGCAGGATGCAGCCCCTCACCCCGGAGGCCTGCGCCATGTTCACCGTCTCGATGTCGTCCTCGTTGGTGCCGACATTGCCGACATGCGGAAAGGTGAAGGTGATGATCTGGCCGGCATAGGAGGGATCGGTGAGGATCTCCTCGTAGCCGGTCATGGCGGTGTTGAAGCAGACCTCGCCCGTCGCCGTGCCGATCAGTCCGACGCCGGTGCCTTCGACGATCGTGCCGTCGGCGAACACGATGAGGGCGGTCGAAACTGGCTCGCTCCAGGGGGCCGTGCTGGTCATGATGCCTCGTCGCGGACCGTCGCCGGCCGCGATGTTGCGGTCCGCCGGGCGATCCCTATATGATGTTTGCTTGTGCGCTGCAGCAGGCAGCGGCGGGAACGTAGTGACCGGCGCGGGACTCGTCAACGCAAGCAGATCGCTCGGCCGATCATACGCGGCCGGACTCTTTTCCACGGATTCATGACGACAAGGTGGCGCGGGCGGCAACGCCCGCCGGCCGATGCCACCACGGGGTATTCGATGCGCGAGACGTTCAACGACGCTCTGAAGACGGCCATGCGGGACCGCGACAAGACTCGCGTCGCGACCCTGAGGCTGATCACCGCAGCCATCAAGGACCGCGACATCGAGGCGCGCGGCAAGGGCCGCGACGGCGTCACCGACGAGGAGATCCTCGGCATCCTCGCCAAGATGATCCGGCAGCGCGAGGAATCCTCCCGCCTCTACGACGAGGCGGGCCGCCTCGACCTGGCCGATCGCGAGCGCGACGAAATGAAGGTGATCTGCAGCTTCCTGCCGAAGCAGATGGGCGAGGACGAGGTGAAGACCGTCTGCCGCAAGATCGTCGGCGAGGTGGGCGCTGCCGGCCTGCGCGACATGGGCCGCTGCATGGGCGTGCTGAAGGAGCGCTATCCCGGGCAGATGGACTTCGCCAAGGCGAGCGCCGTGGTCAAGGACATCCTGAAGTAGGCGCGGCGGCGGGACGCGGCCGCAGCCCGCGCTGTGGATTGCACGGCGATCCGCCGGCCGCGGCCGATGATGCCTTGACAGCGTCGCCGCGCCGGCCGGAATGACGGCCATGCGCTTTCCCCCGCATTTCCTGGACGCGATTCGCGAGCGCATCCCGATCGCCGAGGTGGTCGGGCGGCGCGTCGCCTGGGACAAGCGCAAGTCCAATCCCGGCCGGGGCGACTACTGGGCCTGCTGCCCATTCCACGGCGAGAAGACGCCCTCGTTCCACGCCGACAATCGCAAGGGGCGCTACCATTGCTTCGGGTGCGGCGCCTCGGGCGACCACTTCACGTTCCTGGTCGAGGCGGAGGGTCTGCGCTTCCCGGAGGCCGTCGCGCAGCTCGCGGAGCTGGCGGGACTGCCGATGCCGCCCCAGGATGCCGGCGCCGAGAAACGCGAGGAGGCGCGCGCGAGCCTCTTCGACGTGCTCGAGAAGGCGGCCCTCTTCTATCAGGCGGCCCTGCAGCAGAGGGAGGGCGGGCGGGCGCGCGCCTACCTCCGCGAGCGCGGCCTCGGCCCGGAGCTGCAGCAGCGCTTCCGGATCGGCTACGCGCCGGCCTCCCGCAGCGCGCTCAAGGAGCATCTCGCATCCGCCGGCATCGGCCAGGACCAGATGATCGAGGCCGGCCTCCTCGTCGCGGGCCCCGACATCCCCGTCTCGTTCGACCGCTTCCGCGACCGCGTGATGTTCCCGATCGCGGACCTGCGCGGCCGCGTGATCGCCTTCGGCGGGCGCGCGCTCTCCGCCGACGCGCAGGCGAAGTACCTCAACTCGCCGGAGACGCCGCTCTTCCACAAGGGCGAAGTCCTCTATAACGGGCAGGCCGCCCGCATCGCCTCGCGCCGGAGTGGCCAGGTGATCGCGGTCGAGGGCTATGTCGACGTGATCGCCTGCGTCTCGGCAGGGTTCGAGGCGGCCGTCGCTCCGCTCGGCACGGCGCTGACCGAGGACCAGTTGCGCCGCCTCTGGCAGATGGCGGAGGAGCCGGTTCTCTGCTTCGACGGCGACGGTGCCGGGCTGAAGGCGGCCTTCCGGGCGATCGACACGGCCCTGCCGCATCTCGGGCCCGGCCGCAGCCTGCGCTTCGCCCTGCTCCCCGACGGCCAGGACCCGGACGACCTGATACGGAGCGAGGGCGCGGCGGCGTTCCGCCAGGCGATCGACACGGCCCGCCCGCTCGTCGACATGCTCTGGGACCGCGCCGTCTACGGCCAGACCCTCGATACGCCGGAGCGCAGGGCCGGCGTCGAACGGGCCCTGAAGGACGCCGTCGCGAAGATCGGCGATTCCGACGTGCGCCGGCACTACGAGACGGCGGTCCGCGAGAAGGCGGCGGCCGCGTTCGGAAGCGTCAGGGCGCCGGCCTATCCCCGGATGGCCCGGGACGCGCGGAACGCCCGCACGGTCCGGCAGGCGCCGGAAGGTCCGTCCGCGAGCCTCCTGTCCCATCGGATGGTGAAGCGCGCCAACGGCCGCGCCGCCGGTCCGAACATCGGCGAGGCGGTCCTCATCGGCGGCCTGCTCTGCCATCCGGAGATCGCGGCCGACCGGCTCGAGACGCTCGCCCGCCAGCGCTTCGGCTCGCGCGCGCTCGATGCGCTTTCAGCCGCGCTTTCGGCGGCGCTCGGGGAAGCCCCCGACGCAGGCTTCGGGACGCTTCGCCAGCGCCTGGAGCTGGAAGGGCATGGCGCGGCGATCGCCGCGGTGCTCGAGAAGCTCAGGGAGAGCGGCCTGAACGCGGTGGGCCCGGCCGGAGACGCGGCCAGGGCCGCCCGGATATGGGATGACGCCGCGCACTTGCGGCAGCGCGCGGCCTCTCTATCTATCGAGCGGCAAGCAGCCGCAATGGCTCTCGCCCGCGAGACGAGCGACTTCCATCTGGAACGGCTGCGCGATATCCAGGAGCAGGACTTGCGCAATCTTCATCCGGACGGTCAAGACGACCCGGAGGAGTATGGGGTTCCCCATCCCTTCAAAAGGCCGTGAGGCGGGCCGGATGACGGATTGAACCGGTGATGACGGGCGCGCCGGCCTCGCCGCACACCGCGCCGGCGGCGTGGTTAATGCGCTCTTCAGGAGCGTCGCGCTACCGTCGTCGCGACGAACGACACATCAGACTCGGCCTGCGGCGGGCATCGCGGGCTCGGGAGACTCTTACGCATGGCAGCTAACGCACCGAACACCGCCGAGACCAAGGAGCAGGTCCAGGAGCCGCAGAGCCAGGACGGTCCCCTGCTCGACCTCTCCGACGCCGCCGTCAAGCGGATGATCAAGGAGGCCAAGAAGCGCGGCTACGTGACGGTCGACGAGCTGAATGCGGTGCTGCCGTCCGAGGAGGTCACCTCCGAGCAGATCGAGGACACCATGTCGATGCTCTCCGACATGGGCATCAATGTGGTGGAATCCGACGAGGCGGAGGAGGCGGAGCCGGAGGCCGCCGAGGAGGAAAGCGACGAGGAGGAGTCCCGCGACCTCGTCGAGGCCAGCAGCACCGCGCTCGCCAAGAAGACCAAGACGCGCGAGCCGACCGACCGCACGGACGACCCGGTGCGCATGTATCTGCGCGAGATGGGCTCCGTCGAGCTGCTCTCCCGCGAGGGCGAGATCGCCATCGCCAAGCGCATCGAGGCCGGACGCGAGGCGATGATCGCCGGCCTGTGCGAGAGCCCCCTCACCTTCCAGGCGATCATCATCTGGCGCGACGAGCTGAACAACGGCGACGTCCTGCTGCGCGACATCATCGACCTCGAGGCGACCTATTCCGGCCCCGACGCGGACCAGACCGCGGCGCCGGCGGAAGCCGAGGAGGCCGAGCCGCCGCCGCCGCCCGAGAACCCCGACGGCGACGACGACGACGAGTTCGAATCGAACGTCTCGCTCGCCGCGATGGAGGCCGAGATCAAGCCGAAGGTGGTGGAGACCTTCGACCGCATCGCCGACGCCTATCGCCGGCTCAGGAAGCTGCAGGACCAGATGGTCCAGGAGGCGCTGCAGAGCCGAACCCTCTCGCCGAACGAGGAGAAGCGCTACCGCAAGCTCCGCGAGGAGGTGATCGCGGACGTGAAGAGCCTCTCGCTCAACCAGAACCGCATCGATTCGCTCGTCGAGCAGCTCTACGACATCAACAAGCGCCTGATCTCCTACGAGGCCAAGCTGATGCGCCTCGGCGAGAGCTATGGCGTCGACCGCCAGGAATTCCTCGCCCATTACCGCGGCTGCGAGCTAGACCCGCAGTGGACGCGCCGCGTGGCGCGCCTCACCTCGCCCGGCTGGCGCGACTTCTGCAACGCCGAACGCGACCATATCCAGACGATCCGCTCCGACATCCACGAACTGGCCGCCGCCACCGGGCTCCAGATCAAGGAGTTCCGCGACATCGTGCTCAAGGTCCAGAAGGGCGAGCGCGAGGCGCGGCAGGCCAAGAAGGAGATGGTGGAGGCGAACCTCCGGCTCGTGATCTCGATCGCCAAGAAATACACGAACCGCGGCCTGCAGTTCCTGGACCTCATCCAGGAGGGCAACATCGGCCTGATGAAGGCGGTCGACAAGTTCGAGTACCGCCGCGGCTACAAGTTCTCGACCTACGCCACCTGGTGGATCCGGCAGGCGATCACGCGCTCGATCGCCGACCAGGCCCGCACCATCCGCATCCCGGTCCACATGATCGAGACGATCAACAAGATCGTGCGGACCTCGCGCCAGATGCTGCACGAGATCGGCCGCGAGCCGACGCCGGAGGAGCTTGCCGAAAAGCTCCAGATGCCGCTCGAGAAGGTCCGCAAGGTCCTGAAGATCGCCAAGGAGCCGATCAGCCTTGAGACGCCGATCGGCGACGAGGAGGACAGCCATCTCGGCGACTTCATCGAGGACAAGAACGCGATCCTGCCGATCGACGCCGCAATCCAGTCGAACCTCCGCGAGACGACGACGCGCGTGCTCGCCTCGCTGACCCCACGCGAGGAGCGCGTGCTGAGGATGCGCTTCGGCATCGGCATGAACACCGACCACACGCTCGAGGAGGTCGGCCAGCAATTCTCGGTGACGCGCGAGCGCATCCGCCAGATCGAGGCGAAGGCGCTCAGGAAGCTCAAGCATCCGAGCCGCTCGCGCAAGCTCCGCAGCTTCCTGGACAGCTGATGTCCTTCCTGAAGCGCCTGTTCGGCGGGGCGCCGCCCGCCCCGCCCGAGCCGAGGGTCGCGGCGGAGGAGACCTACAAGGGCTTCCACATCGCCGCTGCCCCGATCCCCGAGAACGGCCAGTTCCGCCTCGCCGCCACGATCAGCAAGGAGGTCGGCGGCGAGACGAAGGCGCACCACCTCATCCGCGCCGACGTCCTCATGACCGAGGAGGAGGCGGCCGACTTCGCCATCCGCAAGGCGAAGAAGATGATCGACGAGCTCGGCGAGCGCCTGTTCGGGGACTGAGTGCTGGACCCATGACAACGGGTGTCCTGCCTTAGGACGGCTGATCGCGTGATCCGAACCACCCGTATCCTTCCGCCCGCCGTCTGCCGGTGGGCGCGGATGATCGGACTGCGGATTGATGCCAGAGGATTGGCGATCACGCCGAAAGCCCTTCGAGAATCCTTAGCCAGATGCTCGCTTGGCCACCGATTATGGCCGTTCATACCCCATGCATGAAAGGCAGCGAAGCCCGCGCCGGTATCCGTCTCCTCTGTGGCAACGGCGAGTTGGCACAGTGGACTCATTAAGCAGGCAGCGGAACGTCATGCATACCGCTACAATCCTGGTTGCTCTGGTAACCTCACTGCAACTTTGGCGGGCTATACTGTTCCAATGAGATACCGAGGGCACAGCCGTGAAGAAATGGCTGATCACAATCGGGTTATTCTTGCTGTTCGCATGGTCAATCAGCGGCTCTGATGAGAACAGAAAGGCAACACCACGATCGGCGGCAACCGCTTGCGATGGCGGCCAGACTATCGGTGATGTAGTTGCGGTGTCGGGCGACTACGATGTCCGAAGCAGCCCCTCTGAGAACGCCGGAAGAATCAAGAACGTGAAAGCCTCGGAGGCTCTACGATCAACGGTGTATCACCGGATCGATAACTCAACGACGGTTCGGAGGCTGTGCGTCGACAGGGATTGGACCTTGGTGCAAATCGTTTCCCCTGAGTGGCTTACGCATGTGAGAGGATGGGTTCCAGATACAACCCTCCGCGAGATCGAACGTACAGCGTCAGGAGAGCGAGTCTACAAAGAGGAAGACTTCATCTGGGACGAGGATACATCTGCATTCAAGCCCCAAATCCTCCAGATCGTAAACCGCATTGTCAACGAACGGCCTGGCTGTACAACGATCGATACAGCCTCGGTAGCCAAGTCACCATCGCGGAGCGCGCCCGGAGACCCGGTGTTCTTCGTCACATGCGGAAACGTGGGCACCCAGATGTTTAACGTCTGGTTCAGACCAGGTGAGGCTGACGCTGTTGGCGGTAACGGTGGCCAGCAGATTCAGTCGAGAGAGCATGGCGAGTTGCAGGCCAGGATCAGAGTAACCGTTGTTGGCGGAAACCGTCCCACCATCAGAGGTGACACCAATCTGCCGGATGGCACGGAATTGCTCATCATGGTGAGCCGCGAGGATATAGAATACAGGGCGGAGGAGAAGGTGAATGTCGCTGGCGGTCACTTCGAGGCCGGACCGTTTTTGTGGACCGGCGACGACCTTCCGGGCGGCAATTATTCGGTCGAAGTGCTGATGCCTGCGCCTGCCGTCCAATCAGATAGTGTCCGTAAGGTTACCGGAGAGCAAGGCGAAAGGCTCACTGGGCCGCTGATCCAGAACACCGAGGCTGGTGCTGTGGTGCGCGGAGCGATGACCGTTAGCATCAACGGACCGCCTCCGCGACAACCGCGCCGGAAAGACCACACAGTCAATGCGTCCGATAAAGACGTCTACAATGCCTTTGCGCTGTGCAGGGCTTTCGACGCGATCGGGCTGTTAAGTAAGCCATGCGACGTGTCAGTCTGGGGATCTACAGTAGATTTATCCATCGATATGAGCACGGTGGAGGCGCTCCGGTTTTGTTCAAAGATTCCGACCATGACGCGAAAGGTCGGAGTCAACTTCAGTTCCGAGTGGTCGCTGCGAATTTATTCCCCTTATAGCAACGGCAACACGATTGCGATCTGCCGGCTGTGATCATGCTGGTGGGTGCGGGCGCCCACGCGATCTGTGCTGCCAAATCAGGCTGCAAACTGCGCAAGAGAAGAACACGGGAGCAGCGCAAATGGCCGCCCCAACTCATTGTGATGATGGTGGGTCCGGTAGGACTCGAACCTACAACCAGACGGTTATGAGCCGTCGGCTCTAACCATTGAGCTACGGACCCCCGTCCCGGTTAATCCGTTCGGCTGCGCAGGACAAGGTGGCGCGACGGCCTTGCGGGTGTCGCCGCCCGGCCCTTGCGCGGCTCCGAAAGCCGCCGCAATCGGGGTGCATCGCCGTGGAAGGTCCACGACCGGAGAAATCCCATGAAGCCTGTCGCACTGCCCGTCTTCGCCGCGTTCGCCCTCTCTCTGACCGCCCTCTCGCTCGCCGCCTGGCCGGCGGTCGCGCAGGACCGCGCCCCAGCCGAGCGCTTCGAGCGGCGGATCGTGGTCACCGGCACGGGCGAGGCGATCGCAAAGCCCGACATGGCGACGCTCGAGCTCGGCGTCGTCACCGAGGCCGAGACCGCCGCCGAGGCGCTCGCCGCCAACAATGCGGCGATGGCGAAGATCGTCGACGACCTCAAGGCGGGCGGCATCGAGCCGCGCGACCTGCAGACCGCCGGCCTCTTCATCGAGCCGCGCTACACCCAGCCGCGGCCGGAGGAGGCGCGGGCGCCGCAGATCGCCGGCTATGCGGTGCGCAACACGCTCCGGATCCGCATCCGCGACATCGCGAAGGTCGGCGAGACCCTCGACCGGGCCGTCCGCCTCGGCGCCAACACGCTGTCCGGCCCCGCCTTCACGCTCGCCGACCCGGACGCCATCGAGAAGGAGGCGCGCCGGAAGGCGGTGGAGGATGCGAGGGCGCGCGCCGAGCTCTATGCGAGCGCCGCCGGGGTCGCGCTCGGCGACGTCATCGCCATCGACGACCGCGCCACCGTCCGCCCCTTCGCCGCGCCCGCCGCCCGCATGATGAAGGCGGAAGCCTTCGATGCCGCGATGCCGGTCGAGGGCGGCGAGCTCACGACCACGGCCGAGGTCTCCATGACCTTCGCGATCGCGGACTGAGGCGAGCGAGCAGGAACGCCGGCTCAACTCGACGTGAGCGGGCGAACGAACCGCACGCTCGCGACTTCCTTCAGGGACGCGCCGGCGGGGGCCGGCGCGAATTCCCGTGCCTGAAGGAGAACCCGATGAAGCGAACCGCCGCACGCCTGCTCGTCCCGGTCATGCTGGCGGGCGCCGCCGTCCCGGCCGCCGCCGTCGAGCAGGACATCCGCTCGGAGAAGGTCGCCGCCCATGTCGGGACCTTCGCCGACGGGCTCGACCATCCCTGGGGCATCGCCGTGCTCCCCGACGGCAGCATGCTCGTCACCGAAAAGAAGGGCGACCTCCGCCTGGTGTCCGCCGACGGCGAGCTCTCCGATCCGATCGGCGGCGTCCCCGAGGTCGACGATCGCCGCCAGGGCGGCCTCCTCGACGTCGCGCTCGATCCCGATTTCGAGGAGAACAGGCTCGTCTACCTGAGCTACGCCGAACCGGGCGAGGGCGGCACGACGAGCACGGCCGTCGCGCGCGGCCGCCTCGCCGACGGCGCGGGCGAACTGTCCGACGTCGAGGTGATCTTCTCGCAGCAGCCCAAGGTCGCGAGCACGATGCATTACGGCTCGCGGCTCGTCTTCGACAATGAGGGCCGCCTCTACGTCACGCTCGGCGAGCGCTCCATGGAGGAGTTCCGCGGCCAGGCGCAGGACCTCGATTCCCATCTCGGCAAGGTCGTCCGCATCAACCGTGACGGCTCCGTCCCCGAGGACAACCCCTTCGTCGGCCGCGACGGCGCGCTCCCCGAGATCTGGTCCTACGGCCACCGCAACATCCAGGCGGCCGCGCTCCACCCCGAGAGCGGCGCGCTCTGGGAGATCGAGCACGGCCCGCGCGGCGGCGACGAGCTGAACATCCCGGAGGCCGGCAAGAACTACGGCTGGCCGGTCGTCTCGCACGGCGTGAACTATGACGGCAGGCCGGTCGGAACCGGCGAGAAGGCGGCCGAGGGCATGGAGGACCCGGTCCACACCTGGACCCCGGTCATCGCGCCGTCGGGCATGATCTTCTATTCGGGCAAGGCGTTTCCCGAGTGGGAGAACAACCTCTTCGTCGGCGGCCTCGCCTCCACCGCCCTGGTGCGGCTCGAGCTCGACGGCAGCGCCGTCAGTCACGAGGAGCGCCTCCTCACCGACCTCGGCAAGCGCATCCGCGACGTGGCGGAGGGGCCGGACGGCGAGATCTACGTGATCACCGACGACGCCGACGGCGAGATCCTGAGGATCGCGCCGATGGCCGACTGAATGGTCTTTTCGGATCCGCGGGGCGTCAGTCCCGCGGGTCGCTCTGGTCGCGTTCGGTCCAGCCGGTGGTCAGGATCGGATTGACCTGGCCGCCGCTCTCCCCCTCGCCGTTGATCCGGTTCAGCCAGTCCTTGGCCTGCTCGAGCGTGTAGGACTGGTCCTGCAGGTCGTCCTCCTCGAACCGGACGGTCACGTCGTTCGGATCGAGGAAGGTGTTGGTGGTGCCGGAGAAGGCGACGGCGTCCTCGCCGTCGAGCGTCTGGATCTGGTAGTCCGGCGCCGCCCCCTTTTTGGGTGCCGCGAGCCGCATGACCAGCCGGTCGACCGCCGCACCGAGGACCTGCGCCGCTTCGCCGAAGTTCCGCATCACGCCGGTCACGAAGCTCTCCGGATCTTCGATCGGGGCTTCCATGCCGGGCAAAGTGAGGTCGTCGAGCGCCATTTCGTTCTCCTTGGGGGTCGCCTGAGAGACGCGCACCAACCGGATTCCGTTCCGGCGCCCGCGTCAAGGGACGATGACGACCCGGGTCCTGGCCAAGCCGTTCCGCTTCACGAGGTTGAAGAAGGTGCGCGCGTGGTCCGGATGCAGGCGGACGCAGCCGTGCGATGCCGGCCGGCCGAGCTGCCGGATCGCATTCGTCCCGTGTATCGCGTAGCCGCCGCGGAAGAACACCGAGTGCGGCATCGGCCCGTCGTACTTCCGCGAATACCAATGGCGCTCGAGGCGGAACGGGCGGTAGCTCCCGGTCGGCGTGCGATAGCCCTTGGTGCCGGTCGAGACGCGCCAGAGGTGGGCGAGCTTGCCGTCGATGGTGACCGACATCCGCTGCTCGGAGATGTCTATCCTGGCCACGACGTTCGCCGCCTGGACCTCGGGCGATGCGAACAAGAGCAGGCCGACCGCCACGAGCCACGCGCCCCCGCGGAAGAGCCGGAACGCGCGATGACCGAGACGGGCGAACTCCAACGCGGCGCGCTTCATGGCAGTCCTCTTGCCGGGCCGGGAGCCGGCCACCGGATGATCTCGGCAAACCTAGCCGGCACCAGCCGGTGGTCCAGACACGTTTCCGTAAATTGGTCAACGGCTTGCGGGCCGCTCCTTCGCGCCTCCATGCAGATCGGCCGCCTTCTCGCCGCAAACGCCCTCGGAAATCGCGCCCGGGTCGCCGCGCTTGCCAGCAGCGCCTCGCTGGGATAGCCACGACAGCCGTAAACGGCACAATCGGAGGCGCGGCAATGGCCGTTCTGATCGTCGGCCTCATCCTCTTCCTCGGCGTCCATTCGGTTCAGATTGCTGCCGGTCCGTGGCGGGGGCGGATGATCGGACGCCTCGGCGAAGGCCCGTGGAAGGGCATCTATTCCCTCGTCGCGCTGATCGGCCTGGTGCTCGTCGTCTGGGGCTACGGGATCGCCCGGCAGGACCCGGTCGTGCTGTGGTCGCCGCCGGTCTGGACGCGCCACACGGCGCTCCTGCTGAACCTTTTCGCCTTTCTCCTTTTGGCCCTCTACCTCGTCCCGGGCGGCCGGCTGAAGGCGAAGCTGAAACATCCCATGATCCTGTCGGTGAAGGTCTGGGCCTTCGCCCACCTCATCGCCAACGGCACCCTTGCGGACCTCGTCCTCTTCGGATCGTTCCTGGCCTGGGCGATCGTCGATTATTCCAGTTCCCGCCGGCGCGACCGCGCGGCGGGCAGGATCTACGTCGCCGGGCCCGTCCGCAACGATGCCGTCGCCCTCGTCGTCGGCTTCGCCCTCTGGGCGGCGTTCCTGATGTTCCTCCACGAATGGCTGATCGGCGTGAGCCCGCTCGCCTGATCCCGGAGCCCCCAATGTCCACGCAGACCGATACCCGCCGGCTCACCGCAGTCGACATCGCCAAGCGGAAGGGCGGCGAGAAGATCGTCTCTCTCACCGCCTACCACGCCCACACCGCCGGCATCGTCGACCGCTACGTCGATTTCATCCTCGTCGGCGACAGCCTCGGCATGGTCATGCACGGGCTCGAGACGACGCTCCCCGTCACGCTCGAAATGATGATCCTGCAGGGCCGCGCCGTCATGCGCGGCTCGAGCCGCGCGCTCGTGGTGGTCGACATGCCGTTCGGCTCCTACGAGGAAGGGCCGGAGCAGGCCTTCCGCAACGCCGCGCACGTGCTGAAGAACACCGGCGCCGGCGCCATCAAGCTGGAGGGCGGCGTCCACATGGCGGGCACCGTCGCCTTCCTCGTCAGACGCGGCATCCCGGTCATGGGCCATGTCGGGCTCACACCGCAGTCGATCAACACGATGGGCGGCTTCCGCGTTCAGGGCCGCGGCGACGAAGGGCAGCGCATGCTGGAGGAGGACGCCCGCGCGATCTCCGATGCCGGCGCCTTCGCCATCGTGATGGAGGGCATCGTGGAGCCGGTGGCGAGGCGGATCACGGAAACCGTGAGCACGGTCACGATCGGCATCGGCGCGTCGCCCGCCTGCGACGGCCAGATCCTCGTGCTGGAGGACATGCTCGGCCTGAACGACTGGGTGCCGAAATTCGTGAAGAAGTTCGGGTCTCTGCGCGAGCACATCGAGGGTGCGGTGTCCGGCTTCGCCGACGAGGTGCGCGCCGGCACGTTCCCGGCGCAGGAGCACACCTACCAGCCGTCGGCCCCGAAGCCACCGGCCAAGGGCTGAGCCCCCGGCCGGCTTGCGCCTTGCGGCCGCCCAGTCAGCGCGGGCCGATGCCGCTGTCCTTCACGACGACGACCCGGTTCGGCAGCCCTGCTATGCCGAAGTCGTTGTCGTTGATGATCATGAGGTCGCCCTCGGCGGTCAGCGCCAGCCCTTCGATCTTGGCCGGGTAGCGGATCGCCGCATCCTCGAGCGAAGACGCGACGAGCATCTCCGTCTTTCGCACCGGCACGATGCCGGCGGTCTCGAGGTCGGCCTGCTCCAGGCTGGGGCTCGTGGCCGGGTCGTCCCATTCCGTCCCGAGGATGTTGGTGGCGCCTTCGACCGTGATCTCGAAGAGCTTCGCGATCTCGTCGGTCCGCTCGTCGATCAGGAAACGGCCGTTGTCGAGCGCCAGCATCTCGCTGATCCGCAGCGACGACGGGCGCTTCGCGTCCGTGGCACCGGCAGCGGCGAACTTCTGGAAATCGTCGAGCTGGTAGACGTATTCCGCCGTCACTTCGAGCGCGGCCGGGGACCCCTCGCCGATGGTCAGTTGCAGGAGGCGCGTATTGATGGCGTCGCCGTAGGCCTTCGCGTCCGGATTGGCGAGCGGGTTCTGCATCAGCGTGTAGAGCGTCCGGCCGTCGTCGCCGAGCGCGATCGATTCCAGGCCTCGGTTCGACTGGCGCTTGGCGAGGATCGCCGGGAGCGTGCCGACGACCTCGTAGTCGGCGCCCGCGAAATCCGGCTCGGTTCCGGCCGGAACGTGGCGGCGCGTGATCACGCCTTCGGCGGACACTTCGACGACGCTCGGCGCGTTCTCCTCGGCGATGAAGAACCGGCCGTCGGCGAGGCGCACCAGCGCCTCCGCGTCGATCGAATCGGGGTTCTGGGCGATCACCTTCCCGCTGCCGTCGCGAGGCACTTCGGTGCGCGCCACCGTGAGCGGGTTGGTCATGCCGACGATCGGCTTCCCGCTTGCCGTCTTCAGCGGGATCACGCCCGAGACGGTGAAGGTCTTCGCGTCCGGATCGAGCGTGATCTGGTAGATCGAGACGTTGTAGTCCGGCAGCGGATAGAGCCGGCCTGCGCCGGCCTTCACGCCGTCGGCCTCCGGACAGATCGCCTCGGCCTTGACCGCCAGGAGGTCCTCCGCTTCTTGGCAGGTGAAATTCGGTCCGCGGTCGGACACCGCGTGATAGACGTGCGGCGGATCATTGGCCGCGCGGAACAGGCCGGACCCGATGCCGACGTCGAGCCGGAGTTCCCTCGCGCCTTCGAGCGGCGGACGATAGCTCGGCAGCGTCAGCGCCGGCTGCTCGCCGGCGGGCGCGTAGACGGTGATCGATTCCGCGGATGCGGCGCCGGCGGCCAGGAAGGGCAGCACGGCGAGGGCAGCGAGACGGCGCATTCTATCCTCTCCCCCTGTTGAGGCGGGATGGCGATAGGACGAGCCGGTGACACCCTGATGAAGCTGGCGGCTTTCAGCGCAGCCGATCGATGAGCGCCATGGCCGCGGCAGGGTTTCGCGCCTTGAAGCCGTTGATGACGTAGAGGAAGACGTCGCGCGGCCCGGATCGGGTCGAAGTGGCGCCGACCGTCCCGACATCGTCAGGCGTGCCGCCGGCGGCCCAGATGCGCGCCCGCTCGGCCCAGCGGTCGAGCGCCTCGGCGGAATAGCCGGCCACCTCGCCCTCGCGCGTGCCCTGGATGCGGACATAGACGAAGGGCGCGGTCGCATCGGCGATCTGCGGATGCGCGCAATCGCCGGCGACGACGATGGCCACGCCGTGCTCGCGCGCGAGCGCGACGAAGTCCGGCGAGCGGAAGGACTCGTGCCGCACCTCGACCGCGTGCCGTACGGCCCGGCCCTCGACGCTCTTCGGCAGAAGGGCGAGAAAGGCTGCGAAAGCGTCGGGATCGAAGCTGCGCGTCGGCATGAACTGCCAGTTCACCGGGCCGAGCTTCTCCTTCAGCGCCATCACCCCCGACGCATAGAAGCGCTCGACCGCCTCGCCGGCTTCTGCGAGCTCGCGCCGGTTGACGACGAAGCGGGGACCCTTCAGCGCGAACACGAAGCCGTCCGGCGTCTCGTCGCGCCATTTCGCAAAGGTCTCCGGCGTCTGGCTCCGGTAGAACGTGCCGTTCACCTCGATCGAGGTGAGCTTCCGGCTGGCGTGGCCGAGCTCGCTCTTCGCGGGCAATCCCGCAGGATAGAAGGTTCCGCGCCAGGCGTCGTACGTCCAGCCGCCGATGCCGACCCGGATCGCGCCCGGTCCCGTGTCGCTCATCCCGCCCGCTCCCGCTCACGCGCCTTGCCGGCACCGCTCGTGCGCGCCTGGTGACGGCGGGCGGGTCTCATGGTCCGGCCCGTGCAGGTTTGCGGCCGGCCCCGCCCGCAGCCGGAGCGGACCGCCCGGCGACGCGACCGCCGGCGAGGCGGCGCAGACCGTCGGCCGCTTCGGCTCCCATCGCGGCCGTGAGTTCGGCCTGCACCCTGCCCCAGCCGGCCAGCGCGCCGGCCAGCGCGTCGCGCCCCTTGTCCGTAATCGTCGCGATCCTGGCGCGTGCGTCGCCCGGGTGCCGGCGCACGACAACGAGGCCCTTCTTCTCGGCGAGCGCGACGTTCCTGGTCATCGTGGTGCGGTCCGCCTCGATGAAGGCGGCAAGCGCGCCGATCGTCTGATCGCCCCTCAGCGAGAGCGTCGCGAGCAGCGTGAACTGCGTCGCCCTGAGGCCGTGCGCCCGAAGCTCGCGGTCGAAGGCGCGCGTGATCGCGCGCGCCGCCCGCCGGGAGGCGAGGCAGAGGCATTGCGCCGTCTCGATCAGATTCGGGGTTGCATCCATGCGAAGGATGTAGATACACCTATCCTATCCGTCAATGGAGCGGCGGCCGGGCCGCAGCGGATCCGCGACAGGGAGGATGACCCGATGACGATCACCGTTTCCGCTTTCCGGTGGGTGCCGGACTTCGCGAAGGGCCAGGTGCGCGACCTCAGGGTGCGCTGGGCGCTCGAGGAAGCGGGCCTCCCCTACCGCACGCGCCTGCTCGGCATGGGCGACCAGAACGAGGCCGCCTATCGCGCCCTGCAGCCGTTCGGCCAGGTGCCGGTCTTCGAGGAGGACGGCTTCGTCCTGTTCGAATCCGGCGCGATCGTGCTCCATATCGGCGAGCGCAGCGAGGCGCTGCTGCCGAGGGATCCGGCCGCTCGCGCCCGCGCGGTGCAATGGGTGATCGCCGCGCTCAACTCGGTCGAGCCCTTCGCGATCCAGGTCGCGCTGATCGAGGTCTTCTACGCCGACGAGGAATGGGCGAAGCTTCGCCGCCCCGGCGCGGTCGATTTCATGCGGGGCCGCCTCGCCGGGCTCTCCGCCGCGCTCGGCGACAAGCCCTTCCTCGACGGCGACCGGTTCACCGCGGGCGACCTGATGATGAGCGCGGTCCTGCGCGTGCTCGACTATACCGACTTGGTCGCGGAGCACGCCAACCTCGCCGCCTTCAAGGCGCGCTGCGAAGCGCGTCCCGCCTTCGGGCGCGCGCTCGAGGCGCAGCTCGCCGACTTCGACGATCGCGCGGCCGCCTGACGCGCCCCACCTTCCGCACGCCCAGCCCCAGAAACGGAGCGACCCCTTGTCCCTCGTGCTCTACGGCCACCCCTTCTCGTCCTACACCCAGAAGGCGACGGTCGCCCTCTACGAGAACGGCCTGCCGTTCGAGCTCCTCGTCGTCGCGCCCGACAATCCGGAGATCGCGGCGGAATGGGCCGCGCTCTGGCCCCTCAGGAAGTTCCCCGTCCTGGTGGATGGCGGCCGCACGGTGGCGGAATCGAGCATCATCATCGAGCACCTCCACCTGCACCATCCCGGCCCCGCCAGGCTGCTGCCCGACGACCCGGCCGAGGCGCTCGAGGTGCGCTTCCTGGACCGCTTCTTCGACAACCACGTGATGACCGCTATGCAGGGGCCGGTCCTCGAGGCGATCCGCCCGGACGGCGACCGCAAGGAGGAGGCGCTCGCCCGGGCCGCAGACCTGCTGGAGACCGCCTATGGCTGGCTTGAGCGGCACCTCGCCGGCCGCACCTGGGCCGCGGGCGACGCTTTCAGCATGGCCGACTGCGCCGCCGCGCCCGCGCTGTTCTACGCCGACTGGGTGCACGCGATCGGCCCGGCCTTCCCGGCCCTGTGCGCCTATCGCGCCCGCCTCCTCGCCCGCCCCTCCTTCGCCCGCGCCGTCGAGGAAGCCCGCCCCTACCGCCCCCTCTTCCCGCTCGGCGCCCCCGACCGCGACTGAGGACGGACGAGCGGCCGATCGCCCGTGGCGCCGACGGCCGATCGCGCGATGCTCCGGCACCCTCGCCCCACTCAGTGGACCCGGGGCGCTTCATCCGCTTTGCGGCCCGTGACAGTGTGAGGACCGCGCCGGGGAGCCGTGTGGGCGCGGCCGGCCCGGTGGAGGCGAACGCCCCTCTGAACGCACACCTTGCAGGCGAATCGCGCCGTTTCGGTGCATGCCGCTCCGCAAGGGGCGCTGAGCCGAACAGGAGGCCCGTGGTGAAGCATCGCATCTATTCGGTGAGCGTCGCGAGCGTTTACCCGCATTATGTCGCCAAGGCGGAGAAGAAGGGACGCACGAAGGCCGAGGTCGACGAGATCATGTGCTGGCTCACCGGCCACAGCGCGAGATCGCTGCACGACGCGCTGGAGAAGGGCACCAGTTTCGAGGACTTCTTCGCGCAGGCCCCGGCCATGAACCCGTCGCGATCGCTGATCACCGGAACGGTCTGCGGCGTCCGCGTCGAGGCGATCGAAGAGCCCACGATGCGGGAGATCCGCTATCTGGACAAGCTGGTGGACGAGCTCGCCAAGGGCAAGGCGATGGAGAAGATCCTGCGGCGCTAGGCGAGCCGTCCGGCCCGCGCCCGCGTTCGTCCGGCTGCGATATCGGCGCGAAGGCCGCGAGACGGGCAAGCCCGACGCCGGAAAGTGCCAGGTGGCAGTTTCTTCCAGCGGCGGCATGTCTCCCCGGCGCAGATAGGGCTCGTACTCGTCAACGCGTTCGCACCGGGGTGCGGGCTCGCCAGATACGGGCGATCTTGGGGGTGGTCGGCATGCTCCACTTCCTGCCTGCGGGAATAGATCTGGGGTCAGCGAAGACCCTGCCGGTCAACGAGGATCCGGTGGATCTCAATGCGCTCCGGCAGCTCGATCAGGAGTTCGGGATCGCGGTCGAGGTGATGGACCTTGGTCGGCTCGCCCTTGGTGAAGGCGGTCATCGCCTCCATGTCGGGCCAGTAGGAGATCGTGGTGAACCACGTCTCCTCCTCGCGGTCCTCGCGCAGCAACTGGACGCCGAGCGCAGTCTTCTCGAGCGGCGGAATACCCTCGGTGCGCAGATAGTGCTCGTAGGTTTCGGCAATGTCCCGGCGGGTGCGGCCGCGCCAGATGCGAGCGATGGAAGGCTTGGTCGGCATTTCTGAATCCCTCCTACAGGCGGGTAGCAACTCGAGCGGAGCGAACCCGGCGCCGCGCACGGTTCAGGGATGGATACGCGACAGGAAGGCGCGGACCAGCGGCAGCGCCTCATCGAGATGCGTTTCGAGCAGCCAGTGGCCAGCGCCGTCCAGCAGGTGGCGCCGCCAAGACATCCCCAACGTCCGCGGCGGCGATCAAGCCTTCAGTGTCATATCGGACCCTGAGGATCGGCGCATCAGGTATTGGGACGATCGTCACAGCAGACCCCCTCATTCAGGGTGCAGTTTCGTCTCCCGCACCACGGCTCCCGCGCTACAGCAAACGAAGGCTCCCGCACTAGACAAGGCTCGCGTGGCGGTACGGCTCGACCCCGAGCTGTTTCGCCCGCAGACAACTGTCCAGGGACGTGTGTTGACGACATAGCCTGGGAGCTATATATGACGTGGGCAGTCGAGTTCGACGATGAATTTGACGAGGAGTTCGAGGCCTTGCCTCAAGCGGTCCAAGACGAGCTGCTGGCCTCGGCCAAGCTGCTCGGCACCTTCGGTCCGCAGCTGGGTCGGCCACACGCGGACACCCTGAACGATTCGTCGTTCGCGAACATGAAGGAACTGCGGTTCGACGCTGCCGACGGCGTCTGGCGGGTGGCCTTTGCGTTCGACCCGACTCGCAAGGCCATCCTGCTGGTCGCCGGCGACAAGTCGGGCGTGAGCGAGAAGCGTTTCTACAAGACGCTGATCGCCAAGGCTGACAAGCGGTACCAGGGGCACCTCGACCGCGTCGCGGCGGCGAAGAAGGAGAAGAAGTGATGGGACGCAGGCTTGATGACGTGATCGCCGCGCTCCCCGAGGACCGTCGGGAGCGTGTCGAGGCGCGTTTCGAAGAGATGAAGGCGGAGGTGGAGAGCCTCGGCGAACTGCGCCGCGTCGCCGGTAAGGCGCAGGCTGAGATCGCCTTGACCCTGAAGATCAAGCAGCCCTCGGTCTCGAAGATCGAGAAGCAGGCCGACATGTACCTGTCCACACTTAAGAGCTACGTCGAGGCTGTCGGTGGTCAGCTGGAACTGATCGTACGTCTGCCCTCGCGTGCGCCCCTGAGGTTAGAGCGCCTGGGGGATGTGCTTGGACCGAAGCCGGTCTCGCCGAAGCGGACGCGCGCCATAGCGGGACGCGCACGGGCAAAGTCAGCACGAGCCGGCTGACGCCCGTTATTTCGGCCGGAGACTAACGGATGGACGGTGTGGATGCGACCACACCCGGAACTGAGTATGAGCAAAGTCCCTCGTCAAACAGAAGCCTGACCTCCCGGCTGGCACTCTCCCGGACGTCACGCCGCTCTCCTCCCCCATTCTCGCGCAGCTCACCGCTGCCTTGGGTGTGCCGCGGGACGTGCTCGCGGAGGACGACCAGATCGAGCACGCCTTGAGCCAGCTGCCTCGGCTCATCAAGAAGATACCGCCACACTCACGCGACGAGCGGATCGTAAAGATGTGCGTCGCAGTGGCGAGCGGGCTCTTCAACGCCGCCATCAACTACGTGTGGAACGCGGCCGTAGTGGAGCTGCGGGACAAGGTGCGGCGGTTCGGCATCAACGTCGTGCCGCAGGTGCTCGACGACAAGTCGCTCGACGAGGAAACGCTCCTCGACCTGAAAGACGCCGAGCTGCTCGACCTCTGTCGCAAGCTGAACCTGATCGGTGACGACGACTTCTTCTTCCTCGACCAGTGCCGTGCGACGCGCAACAGCTTCTCCGTCGCTCACCCGGCCGCCACCGATAGCCCGCGATAGCAACCGGCTGAAAAGCTGTTTCAGTGCAATGTCTAGCTGCGGATTTCGCGATGGTGCCGCAAACGTCCTCGGACCCTAGCGAATCATTCCCACTCGATCGTGCCGGGCGGCTTGGACGTCACGTCGTAGACGACGCGGTTGACGCCCTTCACCTCGTTGATGATGCGGGTGGCGGCGCGGCCGAGGAACTCCATGTCGAAATGGAAGAAGTCGGCGGTCATGCCGTCGACCGAGGTGACCGCGCGCAGCGCCAGCACGTGGTCGTAGGTGCGGCTGTCGCCCATCACGCCGACCGTCTGCACCGGCAGGAGCACGGCGAAGGCCTGCCAGATGGCGTCGTAGAGCCCGGCCTTGCGGATCTCGTCGAGATAGATCGCGTCGGCCTTCCGCAGCACGTCGAGCTTCTCGCGCGTGACGGCGCCCGGGCAGCGGATGGCAAGCCCCGGCCCGGGGAAGGGATGGCGGCCGACGAAGGCCTCCGGCAGGCCGAGCTCGCGCCCGAGCGCGCGAACCTCGTCCTTGAAGAGCATGCGCAGCGGCTCCACCAGCGCCATGTTCATGCGCTCCGGCAGGCCGCCGACATTGTGGTGCGACTTGATGGTGACGGAGGGGCCGCCGGTGAAGGAGACGCTCTCGATAACGTCCGGGTAGAGCGTGCCCTGCGCGAGGAATGCCGCGCCGCCGACCTTCTCCGCCTCCGCCTCGAAGGTCTCCACGAAGAGCCGGCCGATCGTCTTCCGCTTCGTCTCCGGGTCCGAGACGCCCTCGAGCGCGGAGAGGAACGTGTCGGCCGCGTCGACATGGACGAGCGGGATGTTGTAGTGCCCGCGGAAGAGCGCAACGACCTCGCGCGCCTCGTCCTGCCGCATCAGCCCGTGATCGACGAAGATGCAGGTGAGCTGCTCGCCGACCGCCTCGTGGATGAGCACGGCGGCCACGGCCGAATCGACGCCGCCGGAGAGGCCGCAGATCACCCGGCCCTCGCCGACCTGCTCGCGGATGCGGGCGATCGCCTCGTCCTTGAACTGCGCCATGGTCCAGTCGCCGGCGAGCCCGGCGATCCGGTGCACGAAGTTCGAGATGAGCCTCGCGCCGTCCGGCGTGTGCACGACCTCGAGATGGAACTGCACGCCGTAGATGCGCCGCGCCTCGTCGGCGATGGCGGCGAAGGGCGAGCCCTCGGTCACGGCGATCGGCCGGAACCCCTCCGGGATCGCGGTCACCTTGTCGCCGTGGCTCATCCAGACCTGGTGGCGGGTGCCCTTCTCCCAGACGCCCGCGAAGAGCGGGCTGTCGGCGACGACCTCCACGAAGGCGCGGCCGAACTCGCGCTCCTCCGCCGGCACGACGGTGCCGCCGAGGCGCGCGCAGATCGCCTGCTCGCCGTAGCATATGCCGAGCACGGGGACGCCGGCCTCCAGCAACTCCGGCGCGACCTGCGGGCTCTCCGCGCCGTGCACGCTCGCCGGCCCGCCGGACAGGATGACGGCCCGGGGCGCGAGGCGGCGAAGCGCGTCGGCTGCGTTCTGGAAGGGTACCACTTCGGAATAGACGCCGGCCTCGCGCACGCGGCGCGCGATGAGCTGCGTCACCTGGCTGCCGAAGTCTACGATGAGGACGGTGTCGTGGGCGGCGCTGAGGGGCTCGGTCATGGCGCGGTGTTAGGCAAAGCCCGGACGTTCCGCAACGCCCGTTCGGAGTAGCCGCGGCAGGTTCCCCGTCAGGGGCATCGTTACCGATCCGTTACCGCCCCGCCGCCGCCATGCATACTCTGCGCGCATAGCTGCACTGCATGGGTGAATGTTGCGGCGCACCATCGCTGGTATTATTTCCACCACGACAGCGATGGAGGTCTCAAATGTCTGCTGCGTCTCACACTCTCTCCCACGCCCAGTCGGGTGGCGGTCTTCGCGATTTCGGCCGCCGGATCGTCGAATGGGCCGAGCTCTTCTCCGCCAGCGTCTCGGTCGCGAGCGCCTGGGAAAGCCGCCGCCGCGCGCCGGCCGCGGATCTGAAGCTGATCGGCATCGACCCGACGGTCGAGGACCGCATCCTCGGCGTCAGCGCCCGCTGATCGGGGATACATACCGGCCGGACATCTTCCGACCGGATCGAGCATGCCGCCGATCTTCGGCGGCATTGCTGTTTCCGGGCCTGCCCGAGAGACGGACGCGGGACCTCGAAATGCGCTGTCGGAGCCCGTGACGGCGACAGCCGTCAGTCGAGGCCGAGCCTCTCCTTCAGGAGTGCGTTCACCGCCTGCGGGTTGGCCTTGCCCTGGCTCGCCTTCATGACCTGACCGACGAACCAGCCGATCATGGTCGGCTTCGCGCGCGCCTGCTCCGCCTTGTCCGGATTGGCGGCGATCACCTCGTCGACCAGCTTCTCGATCGCGCCGGTGTCGGTGACCTGACGAAGGCCCCGGTCCTCCACGATCCGGCGCGGCTCGCCGCCTTCAAGGAGCAGGATCTCGAACACGTCCTTGGCGATCTTGCCCGAGATCGTACCCTCGGCGATGAGGTCGAGCAGTTCGCCGAGCTGATGCGCCGAGACCGGCGTCGCCTCGATCGTGTGGCCGGTGCGGTTCAGCGCACCGAGGAGCTCGTTGATGACCCAGTTCGCCGCCTGCTTGCCGTCGCGGCCCCGCGCCACCGCCTCGAAATAGTTGGCGACCTCGCGCTCCGAGACGAGCACGTCGGCGTCGTAGGCGGACAGCCCGTATTCGCGCTGGAACCGCGCGCGCTTGTCGTCGGGGAGCTCCGGCAGCCCCGCCGCGATCTCGTCGACATAGGCGTCGTCGAAGGTGATCGGCAGGAGATCCGGGTCCGGGAAGTAGCGGTAGTCGTGCGCCTCCTCCTTGGAGCGCATGGAGCGCGTCTCGCCGCGGCCGGGATCGAAGAGCCGCGTCTCCTGGGCGACCGTTCCGCCGTCCTCGATGATGCCGATCTGCCGCCGCGCCTCGTATTCGATCGCCTGGCCGGCGAAGCGGATCGAGTTCACGTTCTTGATCTCGCAGCGCGTGCCGAACGGTTCGCCCGGCCGGCGCACCGAGACGTTGATGTCGGCCCGGAGATTGCCCTTCTCCATGTCGGCGTCCGACGTGCCGAGATAGCGCAGGATGGTGCGGAGCTTGGTGATGTAGGCCTTCGCCTCCTCGGCGGAGCGCATGTCGGGCTTGGACACGATCTCCATCAGCGCGACGCCGGAGCGGTTGAGGTCGACGAAGCTCATCGTCGGGTGCTGGTCGTGCAGCGACTTGCCCGCGTCCTGCTCGAGATGGAGCCGCTCGATCCCGACGCGGATCTCCTCGAACGCGCCGGCCTTGTCCGGCCCGACCTCGACCACGACGGTGCCCTCGCCGACGATCGGCTGGTCGTACTGGGAGATCTGGTAGCCCTGCGGCAGGTCCGGATAGAAGTAGTTCTTGCGGGCGAACACCGAGCGATTGTTGATCCGCGCCTTGAGCGCGAGCCCGGTGCGGATGGCCTGGCGGATGCACTCCTCGTTGACGACCGGCAGCATGCCCGGCATCGCGGCATCGACGAGGCTCACATGGTCGTTCGGCTCGCCGCCGAAGGCGGTCGAGGCGCCCGAGAAGAGTTTGGCGTTGGAGGCGACCTGCGCATGCACCTCCAGCCCGATCACGATCTCCCAGTCCCCGGTCGCGCCCGGGATCAGGTTCTTCGGATCGGTCTCGCGCGTCTCCTGAAGGGCCATGGCGGTTGGCGGCTCCTGTCTTTCCCGGCCGAACGGCTGTGGCCCCTGCGATAGACTGCGCCGCCAGGCTCATCAAGTGCGCGCGGGTCCCCTTCCGCTTAACCATTCCGGGTCGGAATCCGCCGGCCGGAGCGAAGCCGCGTTAACAAGGACAATTGTAACGATCGGAGGCTGCGGCATGGTCGACATGGCAAGCGGGGAGCGCGGCCGGAGCCGGCTCGCGCGCGATCTGGCGACGCTCCGCCGGATGCTCCGCGACCGCGGGCTCCGGGCATCGCTCGACCACGTCTGGACCACCGCCCTCATCCGCGCGCATGCCGTCCTTGTCGACCGGCGGCGGCTCGCCTGGGAGGCCGTGCCGAGCGCAGGCTACCGCCCCGTCGCCAGGGAGGAGGTGGTCGGCCCCAATGCCGGCCACGGCTTCGACTACGCGCCGACGCCCTGCCTCGTCATCGACTGGATCCTCGACGCCCTGCCGCTCGATCCCCGCTCCGTCACGCTGGTGGACATGGGCTCGGGCCGCGGGCGGGTCGTGCTCGCCGCGGCCATGCGGCCCTTCGCGCGCTGCGTCGGCGTCGAGCATTCGGCTGCGCTCCACGCCGACGCGCTCGCCAACCGCGCCGCCTTTCCGGCGGACCTGCAACGCTGCAGGCGGATCCAGTTCGTGAACGGCGATGCAGCGGACGTGGAGATTCCCGCCGGGCGGACGGTGTTCTTCTTCTTCAACCCGTTCGACGACGAGCTGCTCGGCCGCGTCCTGTCGCGGATCGCCCGCGCCGAAGGCGCCGAAACGCTGTGCGTGTTCGGCGCCGTGAAGGGCGCGGACCGCCTAGCGCGCGCCTACGGCTTCACGGAAGTGAGGCTGCCGCCTTCGACGCGCATCCGGCTCGCGCTCTTCAGCCCGATGCGCGTCGTCGCCTATCGCGGCCCGTCGCGGAGCGGCCTCAGATCCGGCAGCAATATTCCGGCGGCGGCGGAACGTCGCCCGGCATGAGCATGCGCCCGGTCACGCAATAATAGTAGTTCGTGCGCGCCGGCGCGGTCGGCGACCCGTCCTTGTTGAAGAACCGCACCCGCTCCAGCGGTTCGGCGCACACGGCGGCGACCGGCGCGGCCGGCTTGTAGACGACCTTCGGTGCCGGCGCGTAGGTGAGGTCGGCGGCACGGGCGAAGCCCGCCGCCGCGAGCATGGCCGTCACGGCGAGTGCCGAGAGCATGACCGCCGCCACGGCCTGTCTGGTGAGAGCGGAATGGCTTCTGCGCATCCGGAAATCCCCGCGTCGCTTGCTTTCCGCCGATTGAAACGCGGACGCCGGAAGCAAAGCCTTTATGTAAAAGGCGGCACGGCTGAATAGTTCCGCGCATGGTGAACGACCGGTGAAGGCGCTTCTTGATCCGCGTCAAGGCGCGGCGGCGGCCGGGCGCGCTATCGATGCCCCTTCTGCCGACGAAAGGACCGGCCGATGGGACTGCTTCGCAGGGCCGACAGGCACAGCCGCCTGATGGGCGAGATGATGCGCCGGACGGGAGTCGACCTGTCGCGGGAGAGCGGGCTCGTGCTCGGGCGCGACCTCCGGGCGGCGACCGCCGCCTGCATGGGCTGCGACGCCGAACAGGCATGCGCGCACTGGCTGGCGGAGGCGCAGGACGGCGCCGAGCCGCCGGACTTCTGCCGGAACGTCGACATCTTCCGCAGGCTGAGCGGCCGGGACTGAACCTCGAGGGTGGGGATCGCACCGGCCCTCGACCGGCGAGCGGGAACAATGTCGCCGCGGCGCGCTTCCTTCGTCGAAAGGACGCCCCCCGTGAACCTGCGCAAGCTCTCCGCGCTCATTCCCGTCGTCATGCTGCCGCTCGGGCTCTGGCTTGGCCACCGGGCACTCGAGGGCCGCGGTCTCGAAGAGATAACGGCTGCCGTGCTCGGCATTCCCGCGCTGAGCCTCGCTCTCGCCTTTGCCTGCACGGCCGGCAGCTATTTCTGCCTGACCTGGTTCGACGCGATCGGCGTCCGCTATGCCGGCCGCACGCTGCCGTATCCGAAGGTGGCGCTCACCTCCTTCGTCTCTCTCGCGATAGGGCACAATGTCGGCGTCGCCGCCCTCAGCAGCGGCACGATGCGCTACCGCTTCTATTCGCGTTACGGTCTCTCCGGCGCCGACGTGGCGAAGATCGTCCTGTCCTGCGCGATCACCGTCGCACTCGGCCTCGGCGTGCTCTCCGGCATCGTGCTCATCGCCGCGCCCGATCTCGGCGAGGACGTGACCGGGCTCTCGCCGCTCGTCATGCGGAGCCTCGGCGCCACGGCCCTTCTGCTTGCCGCGCTCTACGTGCTCGCCTGCGCGAAGGTCCGCCGGCGCATCTGCATCCGCGGCCATTCCTTCCACCTGCCGAAGGCGTGGCTTGCGCTCGCCCAGGTCGGCATCGGCACCCTCAACTTCACCTTCGTCGCCTCGGCGCTCTACTTCCTCCTCGCCGGCGCCGCCCCCTTCTTCAAGGCGGTCGCCGCCTACGTGCTCGGCAACGTCTCCGCGCTCCTGGCGCACGTCCCCGGCGGCCTCGGCGTGCTCGAATACGTGATAAAGCTCGTGGTGGGGAACGGCGACGTCGTCGGCGCGCTGATCGCGTTCCGCATCGTCTATTTCCTCGTGCCGCTCCTGATCGGCGGTACCCTGCTCGCCATCGTGGAGCTCTCGGGATGGGGCGCGAAGGGGGAACGAAGCGAACGGAACCTGCAGGCGGCGCCATCGGCGTGAAGCGCGTCTATCTTCCGCCCGATCCCTCGGACGGCCGGCGCATCCTCGTCGACCGGCTGTGGCCCCGGGGCCTCGCGAAGGCCGAGGCGGCGATCGACGAATGGGCGAAGGAGATCGCCCCGAGCCATGAGCTTCGCCGGGCCTTTCACGGCCATTCGGAGCGATGGGAGGAATTCCGGGTGCGCTATCGCGACGAGCTGAAGGACCGGGGTGACGAGCTGGACGCGCTCCTCGCCTCCGCCGGCAGCGAGCGGCTCACCCTGCTCTTCGCCGCCCGCGACGAAGAGCGGAACAACGCCGTGGCGCTGAAGGCCATCCTCGAGGCGCGCCTCGCGGCACGGGACTGACCGGCGGCGTCACCACCAGGCTTCCGGCGCGAAACTGCCGGCGGAATCCTCGATCACCTGCGCCGCGCGGAAGAGCGTCGCCTCGTCGAACGGCCGGCCGATCAGCTGCAGCCCGAGCGGCAGGCCGGCCGCGTCGAGCCCGGCGGGTACCGCGATCCCCGGCAGGCCGGCCATGTTCACCGTCACCGTGAAGATGTCGTTCAGGTACATCTCGACCGGGTCGCCGCCCGCCTTCTCGCCGATGCCGAACGCCGCCGACGGCGTCGCCGGGGTGAGGATCGCGTCGATGCCGGCCTCGAACACCGTCTCGAAGTCGCGCTTGATGAGGGTCCTCACCTTCTGCGCGCGCAGGTAATAGGCGTCGTAATAGCCGGCCGACAGCACGTAGGTGCCGATCAGCACGCGCCGCTTCACCTCGCGGCCGAAGCCTTCCGCCCGCGTCTTTTCGTACATGTCGATGATGTCGTCGCCCGGCACGCGCAGGCCGTACCGGACGCCGTCATAGCGGGCGAGGTTCGAGGAGGCCTCCGCCGGCGCCACGATGTAGTAGGCCGGCAGGGCGTACTTCGTGTGCGGCAGCGAGATCTCCACGATCTGCGCGCCCGCGGCGCGGTACCAGTCGATGCCGTCCTGCCAGAGCTTCTCGATCTCCGCCGGCATGCCGTCGATGCGGTACTCCTTCGGTATCCCGATCTTCAGGCCGCGGACGCTCTCGCCGACCGCCAGCTCGTAATCCGGCACCTCGACGTCGGCCGAGGTCGTGTCCTTCGGGTCGACGGAGGCCATGCTCTTCAGGAGGATCGCGGCGTCGCGCACGGTCCGGGCGATCGGCCCGGCCTGGTCGAGCGACGAGGCGAAGGCGACGATGCCCCAGCGCGAGCAGCGGCCATAGGTCGGCTTGATGCCGACGGTGCCGGTCAACGCCGCCGGCTGGCGGATCGAGCCGCCGGTGTCGGTCGCCGTCGCGCCGGCGCAGAGACGGCCCGCCACGGCGGCCGCCGAGCCGCCGGAGGAGCCGCCCGGAACGAGGCGCACGTCGTTTGCGCCGCCGGCAGCCGCCTTTCGGCGCCACGGATTGACGACCGGCCCGTAATGGCTCGTCTCGTTGGACGAGCCCATCGCGAACTCGTCCATGTTGAGCTTGCCGAGCATGACGGCGCCGTCGCGCCAGAGGTTGGCGGTCACGGTCGATTCGTAAGGCGGCTCGAAGCCGTCCAGGATGTGGCTCGCCGCCTGGCTGTGGACGCCGCGGGTGCAGTACAGGTCCTTGATGCCGAGCGGCACGCCTTCGAGCGGGCGCGCCTCGTCGCGCGCGATCCGCCGCTGCGCTTCCGCCGCCATGTCGCGGGCGCGCTCGTGGGTAACGGCGACATAGGCGTTGAGCGCCTCGTTGGAGCGGTCGATCGCGCCGAGATAGGATTCGGTCAGCTCGGCCGCCGAGAATTCCTTCTTGCGCAGCCCCTCGCGGATGGCGGCGATGGTGAGGGCGGTGAGATCGCTCATGCGGCCTGTTCGTGCTGGCTGAGGGGCTTTTCGTAGAAGACGGACCATTCCGAATCCGGGTAGTCGAGCACCGGCCCGCAGCGCGTGAAGCCGGCCCGCTCGTAGACGCGCCACGCGGCCGGGTGGCGGTCGCCGGTCTCGAGGACCAGGCGCGTCAGGCCCTCGCGCCGGGCGAGCGCCTCGATGCCGGCGAGGATCGCCCCGCCGATGCCGCGTCCCTGCCAGTGCGGTCGGGTATACATGCGCTTGACCTCGCCGATGCCGTCCGAATGCCGGCGAAGCGCGCCGCAGGCGACCGCCTGCCCGCCGTCCCGCGCGACGAACACGGTCGTTTCCGCGTCCGCCATCTCCTCCACGCTCATGTGGAAGCAGAACTCCGGCGGGGTGAGCGCGAGGAGCGCGTCGTTGAGCTCGCCGACGAGCAGGCGCACCTCGTCCTGCAGCGGGCTTTCGACGGCGACGGCGATCGCCACGGCCTACTCCACGACCTTGGGCACGAGGAAATAGTTCTCCTCGGTGAGCGGCGCGTTGGCGACGACCGCGTCCGCGATGCCGCCGTCGTCCACCACGTCCTCGCGCCGCTTCACCGTCATCGGAATGACGGACGTCATCGGCTCCACGCCCTCCACGTCCACCTCGTTCAGCTGCTCGACGAAGCCGAGGATGGCGTTGAGTTCGTCCTGCAGGGCCGCAGCCTCGTCGTCCGTGACGCGGATGCGGGCGAGATGCGCGACGCGCTTAACGGTGGCGAGATCGACGGACATGGGAGTTCCCGCGGGTGCCGGTGGGCTCGGATCGCCCGGCTATAGACCGCGGCGGCCGGCGAGACAATTGCGGGCCGCCCTACACCTCGAACGGGGTCAGACGCTCCGGCACGATCACGCGCGAGGCGTGGTCGCCCATCTCGGCGAGGAAGCGGTCCGCGCTCTGGTCGAGCATCGGGAAGGTGGCGTAGTGCGCCGGGACGACGTGCCGGAAGTTGAAGAAGCGCCGGCAGGCCATCGCCGCCGTCCGCGCCCCCATCGTGAAGCGGTCGCCGATCGGCACGATGCCGATTTCCGGGCGGTGGATCTCCTCGATGAGCGCCATGTCGCCGAAGATCTCCGTGTCGCCCATGTGATAGAGCGTCGGCTGGCCCGGCGCCTTCACGATGAGGCCCATCGGGTTTCCGAGATAGATCGGCCGCCCGTCCTTGATCGTCGAGGACGAATGGAGGGCGTTCACGAAGGAGACCGTGAACGGCCCGCAATCGACGGTGCCGCCGTGATTGCCCGGGTTGACCTTCTCCGCCCCCTGCGCCGCCAGGAACATGCAGACCTCGAACGAGCTCACCAGCTGCGCGCCCGTCGCGCCGCAGATCGACGCCGCGTCGCCGATGTGGTCGTCGTGGCCGTGCGTCAGGAGCACGTGCGTGCAGCCGCGTGAGGCGTCGCTCAGGTCGCCCTCGAAGGTCGGGTTCCCCGACAGGAACGGGTCGATCAGGATGACCGCCTCGCCGAACTCGACGCGGAATGCGGAATGGCCGAACCAGGTGATCTTCATGCTGCTCTCCGTGCGCTCGGTGGTCAGGATCGTCAGGCGGCGATCGCCCGGTCGTGGACGGCGCGCAGGAAGGCGTGCCGCACATCGGGCGCGGGCCGGCCGCGCGGCTCCCAGACATGCCGTTCCAGGAAATGCCCGGTCAAGGCGAATGCGGCGGCAAGGTCGGCGCCGTCGAAGGCCGGCGCCGCGCCGGCGCTCGTCAGGAACGCCGGCAGCGGCAGGAGCCGCGCGGCGTAAGGCTCGGCCGCCGCGCGGCAGACCGCCCTGCCCGTCCGGGGCGAGACATAGGCGAGATCCTCGGCGGCCCCGGTCAACGCGCAGCTGTCGAGGTCGAGGCCGAAGCCGAGCTCGTCGAGGAGAAGCACCTCGAAGCGGGCGAGGAGCGCGCCGGCGACGATCGGGTCGTCGAGATGGTCGACGAGAATCTCCAGCACGTCGTAGAGCCGCGGATGCGGGTCGCGCTCTGGCAGGAGCCGCAGGTGCTCGGCCAGGAGCTGCAGCCCGAACGTGGCGACGCTCGATGCCATGATGGCGGCCGCGCGCTCCAGCACCGGCTCCGCCCGGAACGTGCCGAGATGCTCGTCGAGACGGGCGCGCCAGGTGACGACGAGCGTGTTGCCGGGCTGCAGGACGGGGCGCATCGCCTTCGAGCGGCCGCCGCGCACCATGCCGAGATGGCGCCCGCGCTCGCGCGTCATCACCTCGAGGATGACGGAGCCCTCGCCGTGCCTGCGGGTGCCGACGGCAATGGCTTCCTCGCTCCACTGCATCGCCGGCCCCTAGCGCGGGAACTCGAGGCCCATCTCGCGATAGCGCTCGGGATCGTCGGACCAGTTCTCCCGCACCTTGACGAACAGGAACAGGTGGACGGGCTTGCCGACCATCTCCGCGAGGTCGTGGCGGGCCGCCATCGAGATCGCCTTGATGGTCTGGCCGCCCTTGCCGAGCACGATCTTGCGCTGGCTGTCGCGGGCCACGTAGATGACCTGGTCGATGCGCACGCCCTTCGGCGTCTCGGTCCATTTCTCCGTCTCGACCGTGGACTCGTAGGGGAGCTCCTCGTGGAGCCGCATCATCAGCTTCTCGCGCGTCACCTCGGCGGCGAGCGCGCGCAGCGGAAGATCCGACATCTGGTCCTCCGGGTAGAGCCACGGGCCCGCCGGCATGACGGCGGCGAAGTAGTTCATCAAGTCGGCGACGCCGTCGCCGGTCAGCGCCGAGACCATGAAGGTGCGGTCGAACGCGACCGCCTCGTTCGCCTCGGCCGCGAGCGCCAGCAGCCGGTCGCGCTTCACCACGTCGATCTTGTTGAGGATGAGGACCTTCGGGCGGTTGGCGGGGAAATCGCTGCCGAGCCTCCCGACGATGTCCCGCACCTCATCCGTCAGCCCCTTCCGCGCGTCGATGAGGAGCGCGACGACGTCGGCGTCGGCGGCACCGCCCCAGGCGGTGGTGACCATGGCGCGGTCGAGCCGGCGCCGCGGCGCGAAGATGCCGGGCGTGTCGACGAAGATGATCTGGGCGGCATCGTGGATCGTGATGCCGCGGACGAGCGCCCGCGTCGTCTGCACCTTGTGCGTGACGATCGAGACCTTGGAGCCGACGAGCGCGTTGAGGAGCGTGGACTTGCCGGCATTGGGCGCGCCGATGAGCGCGACGAAGCCGGCGCGCGTCGCGGGCACCCCGGCATCCTCTTCCTTCACGCCGGCTTCCATACGCCCTCCCTGCGGAGCACGCCGGCGGCGGCCTCGTGCTCGGCCTCGCGCTTGGAGGGGCCGCTGCCGCTGCCGCCCTCAGTGCCGCCGATCTTCACCTCGACCTCGAACTTCGGCGCGTGATCCGGCCCGGAGCGCTGGACCTCCTCGTAGACCGGCGTCTCGAAGCCGTGCCGGTGCGCCCATTCCTGGAGCTCGGTCTTGGCGTCGCGGAGCGGGCCGCGCATCGTCTCCAGCCGGTCGCGCCAGAACCGCTCGACGAGCGGCCGGGCAGCCTCGTAGCCGCCGTCGCGATAGACCGCGCCGATCACCGCTTCGCAGACGTCGGCGAGCACGCCGTTCGTCGCGCGGCTGGCGCTGCGGATGCTGCCCCCGATGCGCAGGTGGGACGGCAGGCCCATGTCCTTGGCGACCTTCGCGCAGGTTTCGCCGCTCACCAGACGGGCGAGACGGCGCGACAGCTCCCCCTCCGGCGCCTCCGGATAATGTTCGTCCAGCATGTCCGCGATGACAAGCCCCAGCACCCGGTCGCCGAGGAATTCCAGCCGCTGGTAGGTGTCCAGCTGCTCCGATGCGTTGGCGATCGCGCTCGCATGGGTGAGCGCCCGCACCAGCAGGCCCTCGTCGCGAAAGCGGTGGCCGAGTCGCTCCTCGAGCCCCGACAGGCCCGCGTCGCGCCTCATAGGAGATCGAAGAACCGGCCGACCCTCAGCGTCTCCGGCCACTGCCAGACCGCCCAGGGCCGGGCGTCCTCGTCGACGGAGAAGAAGATGATCTCGGCGCGCCCGACGAGGTTCTCCTCCGGCACGTAGCCGACGAACTGGAGGAACCGGCTGTCGGTAGAGTTGTCGCGGTTGTCGCCCATCATGAAGTAATGGCCGGGCGGCACTTCGTAGACCTCGGTGTTGTCCTTCTCGCCCGTCTCCGTCATGTCGAGCGTCAGGTAGCTCACCCCGTTCGGCATCGTCTCGCGGTACTGGCGGATGCGCACCGTCTGCCCGAACGGCGTCTGCCCGATGTAATCGTCGACGCGCTCGCGCTTCACCGCCTCGCCGTTGATGAAGAGGACGCCGTCCTTCACCTGGATCTTGTCGCCCGGCAGCCCGACCACGCGCTTGATGTAATCGGTGCTCGGATCGCGCGGCAGGCGGAACACGGCCACGTCGCCGCGCTCCGGTGCGGAGCCCAGAACGCGTCCTTTGACGAACGGCAGGTCGATCGGGAAGGAATAGCGGCTGTAGCCGTAGCTGAACTTCGACACGAACAGATAGTCGCCGACGAGCAGCGTCGGCATCATCGACCCGGACGGGATGTTGAACGGGTGGTAGAGGAAGGTCCGGAACACGAGCGCGATCAGCAGCGCCTGGATGATGACCTTGATGGTCTCGCCGATCCCGCCGTGCTCCTTCGGCTTCGTACCGGCGCTGCGTTCAGCCACGCTCATGGCTCCGTCCTGCTCGATGGGTGTGTTCGGTGTAGCGGCCATGGCCGGCCGCCGCAATGCGCGTCTTGGACCGGATCATTGCGGCGGGACGGCGGCTTTCGGCAGCGCCTCGATGATCACGAAAGCCTGCGCGAGCGGCCACTCGTCGGTGATCGTGAGATGGATCACCGGGTCGCAGCCGGCCGGCATGAGCGCCGCGAGCCGTTCGGCCGCACCGCCGGCGAGCCGCATGGTGGGCTTTCCCGACGGGAGGTTCACCACCCCCATGTCGCGCCAGAACACGCCGTCGCGCAGGCCCGTCCCGAGCGCCTTGGCGCAGGCCTCCTTCGCCGCGAAGCGCTTGGCGTAGGATGCCGCGCGCGCCCGGCGGCGATCCGACTTGCGCTGCTCGACATCGGTGAAGACGCGCTGGACGAAGCGCTCGCCGAAGCGCTCCAGCGTCTTCTCGACGCGGCGGATGTCGATAAGGTCGCTGCCGATCCCGACGATCACTTCGCCGCCTCCGCGCTGCCGAGCGGCCGGGCCTCGTCCATGAGGGCGCGCATGCGCCGCACGCTCGCCTCGAGCCCGACGAAGATCGCCTCGCCGACGAGGAAGTGGCCGATGTTGAGCTCCGCGATCTCCGGCAGCGCGGCAACGGGCTTCACCGTGGCATAGCCGAGGCCGTGGCCGGCATGCACTTCGAGCCCGAGCGCGGCGCCGTGTCGCGCCGCCTGCGCCAGGCGGGCGAGTTCGCCCTCGCCGCCCGTCGCCTCTTCCGCCATCTCGCAATAGCGCCCGGTATGCAGTTCGACCACCGGGGCGCCGAGCGCCTTCGCCGCCTCGAGCTGGACCGCGTCGGGCTCGACGAACAGCGAAACGCGGATGCCGGCGTCTACCAGCCGGCCGACGAAGGGCTCGAGGTGGCGCCGGGCGCCGGCGGCGTCGAGGCCGCCTTCGGTCGTGCGCTCCTCGCGCCGCTCCGGCACGATGCAGGCGGCGTGCGGGCGGTGCCTCAGCGCGATGCCGAGCATTTCGTCGGTGGCGGCCATCTCCAGGTTGAGCGGCAGGCCGATCTCGGCCAGGAGCCGCTCGATGTCGCGGTCGGTGATGTGCCGCCGGTCCTCGCGCAGATGCGCCGTGATCCCGTCCGCGCCGGCGCGCTCCGCCTTGATCGCGGCGCGGACCGGGTCCGGGTGCCGGCCGCCGCGCGCGTTCCGCACGGTGGCGACATGGTCGATGTTAACGCCGAGGCGCAGGGGCCGAGCTGCCATAGGTGAGACTTTCTGGAGAGGACGGGTCGGGCTCCGACGCGGCCGGCACTTCGGAACCGTCGGGCCTGCATGCGGCGAAGCGGGCGCGGCGCGCGCTCTGGTAGGTCGAGACCGCGTTGTAGACCAGGAAATAGACGATAGCGCCCGCGACCATTCCGAGCGGTATGGCCCCCAGCGTCATCGGCTTTATCAGCGGCCAGAGCTGGTCGAACGACTTGTGCAGGAGATCGTGCGCGAGCCGCTCCGGCGGCGGCTCGGCCTCGCCGTGCATCATCATGTGGCCGACCTTGTAGGTCGCCATCCAGATGAAGGGGAACGTGAGCGGATTGCCGACCGCCGTCCCGATCGCGCCCGCGATGAGGTTGCCCCTGAGCGGCCACGCGATCAGGAAGGTGAGGATGAAGTGCAGCCCGATGAACGGGGTGAACGAGACGAATGCGCCGACCGCGCAGCCCATCGCCACCGCGTAGGGGCGCGCCGAGACGCGCAGCACGCGCTTCGTGAAGTAGCGGGTCGAGCGCCGCCAGCTCACGCGCGGCCAGAGCCACACGCGGCAGCGCTCCGCGAGGCTCGCCTTGCTACGCCGCCTGAAGAGCATCCGAACGCCCCGCGCAGCGCATCACGCCGTGTTCCTCGCAAGCATGACGAGCGCCATCAGCCGTTCACCCGGGAGACGCTGCTCACGACCCGCTTTGCCCGCAAGTCGTTTATGATCCGGTTGAGGTGCTTCAGGTTCCAGACCTCCAGGTCGATCTCCATTTCGGTGAAGTCGCGGCCGCGCTCCACCATGCGCAGATTGTCGATGTTGCCGTCCGACGCGCCGACCACGTCCGCGATCATCGCCAGCGACCCCGGTTCGTTCAGCGCGCTCACCCGGATCCGGGCGGGGAACCGCTCGGAGGAATCCTCCGCAATGTCCCACCGGACGTCGACCCAGCGCTCCGGCTCGTCGTCGAATCGGCCGAGCTGCGGCGATTGTATCGGATAGATGGTGATTCCTTCGCCCGGCATCATGATGCCGACGATCCGGTCGCCCGGAACCGCTCCGCCCTCGGGGGCGAAGCGGACGGGCACGTCCTTGTCGAGGCCGCGGATCGGCAGCGCGCGCGTCTTCTTCCCGTTCACCGCGGGTTCGGGCGGCAGGCGGAACTTCAGCCCGGTCCGGCCCGCCGCCGTCCAGCCCTCCTCCGAGGCGGCGAGGATGGGGTGGACGCGATCCTCGCGATAATCCGGAAAGAGCGCCCTGAGCACGGCTTCCGGCTTGAGGTCGCCGCGGCCGACGGCGGCGAGCGCATCCTCCACGTCGGTGTAGCCGACCCGGTGCAGGCCGTTCTTGAACGCCGCGTCGGCGTAGGCCTTCCCCGCCCGCTCGAAGGCGCGCTCCAGGGTGTGCCGTCCGAGGCCGGCATACTGGCGTCGGACATGCGCGCGCGTGGCGCGGCGGATCGCTGCGCGCGCCTTGCCGGTGACGACGATCGAGCCCCAGGCCGGCGGCGGACGCTGCGCTTCGGAGCGGATGATCTCCACCTCGTCGCCGTTCTGCAGCGCCTGGACCAGCGGCGCGAGCTGCCCGTTCACCTTCGCGCCGACGCAGGTGTCGCCGACCTCGGTGTGGACGGCATAGGCGAAGTCGATGGGCGTGGCGCCGCGCGGCAGCGCGATCAGCCGGCCCTTCGGGGTGAAGCAGAAGACCTGGTCCTGAAAGAGCTCGAGCTTGGTGTGCTCCAGGAACTCCTCGGGCGCGTCGCCGTGGGCGATCTGGTCGACGGTCTGGCGGAGCCAGGCATAGGCGCGGCTCTCGGCGGCGAGGCGGTCGCGGTCGGCCGCGATGCCGTCCTTGTAGAGCGGGTGCGCGGCGATGCCGAATTCGGCGATCCGGTCCATCTCGTGCGTGCGGATCTGCAATTCGACGCGCTGCTGCTTCGGCCCGATGATGGTGGTGTGGAGCGAGCGGTACTCGTTCTGCTTCGGCGTCGAGATGTAGTCCTTGAACCGGCCGGGCACCATCGGCCAGGCCGTGTGCACCACGCCGAGTGCGCGGTAGCAGTCCTCGAGGTTCTCCACGAGCACGCGGAAGCCGAAGATGTCCGACAGCTGCTCGAAGCCGACCGACTTCCGCTGCATCTTCGCGAAGATGGAGTATGGCCGCTTCTGGCGCCCCTTGATGATCGCCTCGATCCCGCTCTTGGCGAGCCGCTCCCGAAGGCCGGTGCTGATCGTGTCGACCATCCCGCCGGTGCGCTCCAGCAGCGCCTGCAGCTTGTTCGAGATGGTGGCGTAGGCGTCCGGGTTGAGGATTCGGAAGGCGAGATCCTCGAGTTCGTCGCGGACCGCCTGCATGCCCATGCGCCCGGCGAGCGGCGCATAGATCTCCATCGTCTCCTCGGCGATCCTGGCCCGCTTGTCCTCGCTGACGTACTGGATCGTCCGCATGTTGTGCAGGCGGTCGGCGAGCTTCACGAGGAGCACGCGGATGTCGTCCGACACCGCGAGCAGGAGCTTGCGGAGGTTCTCGGCCTGCTGGGCCTCGCGGGAGACGAGGTCGAGCCGGTCGATCTTGGTGAGGCCCTGGACGAGGTTGGCGATCTGCGGGCCGAAGAGGTTCGAGATCTCCTCCTTGGTGGCGCTCGTGTCCTCGATCGTGTCGTGCAGCAGCGCCACCGCGACCGAGGCGTCGTCGAGATGCATGTCCGTTATGATCGCCGCCACTTCGAGCGGGTGCGAGAAGTAGGGATCGCCGGAGGCGCGCCGCTGTGTGCCGTGCTTCTGCATGGCGTAGACGTAGGCGCGGTTCAGCAGGTCCTCGTCGACCTGCGGGTTATAGGCCGCGACCCGCTCCACCAGTTCGTATTGGCGCATCATCGCCGGCAGTTCCGTCGCGTCGAGCCGCTGAAAACACCATCAATATAGAAGCCCGGCCGCCGCCGCGCCTGCATTCGCCGCAAAAAGAAAGGGCGCAGCCCGGCTGCGCCCCACCGGCTCCGGGCCGGACCGTCAGTCCTCGCGCCGCTCGGGCGGGTCGAGGCTTTCCAGGCCGCGCAGCAGCTCCTCCTCCGACATGCGGTCGAAGGTGACGTCGCTGTCCTCGATCGGGCTGTCGGCCTCGAGCGCCGAGGGGATCGCCTCGGGCTCGTCGACCTCGACGTACTTCTGCAGCGAATGGATCAGGTCCTCGGCCAGATCCTCCGGCGAGACCGTCGTGTCGGCGATCTCGCGCAGCGCCACGACCGGGTTCTTGTCGTTGTCGCGATCGACGGTGAGCGGCGATCCGTTCGAGATCATGCGGGCGCGGTGGGCTGCGAGCAGGACGAGTTCGAAGCGATTGTCGACCTTGTCGACGCAATCCTCCACGGTGACGCGCGCCATGGATGGGCCTCCTATGTCGGGAATTGCCCGCTTGTGTAGAGAGTCCGGCCGCCCGATTCAAGGTTCCTGTGCACGAAGCCGCGCGACGGCTTGACCTAAGCCGGCAAACGCTTATCGACGACGCCTTTCAGCGGGCCCGCGCCCGGCCATTTCATTCGAGCCATTTGGAGACCGCCGTGTTCGACCCCCGCGAGAAGATCGCCGTCTTCATCGACGGCGCCAACCTTTACGCCAGCTCCCGCTCGCTCGGCTTCGACATCGATTACCGACGCCTGCTCGCCGACTTCCGCGCCAAGGGCTACCTGGTCCGCGCGAGCTACTACACCGCGCTCGCCGAGGACCAGGAATACTCCTCCATCCGGCCGCTCATCGACTGGCTCGACTACAACGGCTACCGCATCGTCACGAAGCCGCTCAAGGAGTTCACCGACGCGCAGGGCCGGCGCAAGGTGAAGGGCAACATGGATCTCGAGCTCGCCGTCGACGCGATGGAGCTCGCGGAGCACGTCGACCACATCGTCCTCTTTTCCGGCGACGGCGACTTCCGCTGCCTGGTGGAAGCCCTGCAGCGCAAGGGCAAGAAGGTCACCGTCGCCTCGACCATGCGGACGCAGCCGCCGATGATCTCGGACGACCTGCGCCGCCAGGCGGACCACTTCCTCGAGCTCTCGACGCTTGCGGAGACGGTTGGGCGCGATCCGGCCCAGCGCCCGGCCCGGCAGCAGCGCGACTACGCGCCGCCGCAGGGCGACGCCTACGAGGAAGACGACGAGTACGAGGACCTGTGAGCACGGCTCCCGGCCCGGCCGAGCCGCCGCGCGACTGCCCGCTCTGCCCGCGCCTCGTCGCCTTCCGGGAGGAATGGCGCGCCCGCGAGCCGCTCTGGCACAACGCGCCGGTGCCGACCTTCGGGCCGGCGGCGGCACGGCTCCTCGTCGTGGGCCTCGCGCCCGGGCTGCGCGGCGCCAACCGCACCGGCCGCCCCTTCACCGGCGATTATGCCGGCGAGCTGCTCTACCGGACGCTCATCGCGCATAGTTTCGCCGCCGGCCGCTTCGAGGCCCGCATCGACGACGGCCTGACGCTCGTCGACGCCGCGGTGACGAACGCGGTGCGCTGCGTGCCGCCCGCCAACAAGCCCCTGCCGACGGAGATCGGCACCTGCCGGCTCTATCTGCAAGGCACCCTCGCCGCGCACCCCCATGTGCGGGCGATGCTGGTCCTCGGCCGGATCGCGCATGAGAGCGTCGCGCGGGCATTCGGGCTGCGCCTGAAGGACGTGCCTTTCGCCCACGGCGCCGTCCACGCCACGCCGGGCGGCTTGCGGATCTACGACAGCTATCACTGCTCCCGCCTCAACACGAACACCGGCGTGCTGACGCCCGCGATGTTCGACGCCGTCGTCGCCCGCATCAGAGCCGACCTGCGGGACGCCTAACCCTTCTCGCGCAGCAGCCGGCCCTTCTCGCGCGCCCAGTCGCGCTGCTTCTCCGTCTCACGCTTGTCGTGCACCTTCTTGCCCTTGGCGAGCGCGATCTCGACCTTCGCGCGGCCGCGGTCGTTGAAGTAGAGCCTGAGCGGCACGATCGTCATGCCCTCGCGGTTGACCGCGCCCAGCAGCCGGTTGATCTGCCGCTTGTGGAGCAGCAGCTTTCGCGCCCGCCGCGGCTCGTGGTTGAAGAAGCTCGCCTGCTGGTACTCCGGGATATAGGAGTTGATCAGCCAGACCTCGCCGCCTTCCGGGCTCACGTAGGATTCGGCGATGTTGGCCTTGCTCTGGCGCAGGCTCTTCACCTCCGTGCCGGCGAGCTGGATCCCGGCCTCGAAGGTCTCGCCGATCTCGTAGTTGAAGCGTGCCCTCCGGTTGTCCGCTACGATCGCCCGTTGCTCGCTCGCTTTCTTCGCCATCGCCTCAGTTCAGCAGGCCGGCATGGCGGAGAGCGGCGTCGACTTCCGTGCGGGTCTCCTTGGACACGGTCATGATCGGGCAGCGCACCTCCTCGCTCATGTGGCCGAGGACCGACAGGGCGTACTTCGTCGGCGCCGGACTCGGCTCCAGGAAGAGCGCGCGGTGGAGCGGCATCAGCCGGTCCTGGTATTCGAGCGCGGTCGCGAAGTCCTTCGCCGCGCAGGCCTCCTGGAACTCGGCGCAGAGCCGCGGCGCGACGTTCGCTGTCACCGAGATGCAGCCGTGGCCGCCATGCGCCATGAAGCCGAGCGCGGTCGCGTCCTCGCCCGAGAGCTGCACGAAGTCCGGGCCCATCGCGTGGCGCTGCAGGCTCGGCCGGGCGAGGTTCGCCGTCGCGTCCTTCACGCCGATGATGTTCTCGCAATCCTCGAAGAGGCGCTTCATCGTCTCGACGCTCATGTCGACGACCGAGCGCGGCGGGATGTTGTAGATGACGAGCGGGATCGTGATCGCGTCCGCCACCGCCTTGAAATGGGCGTAGAGGCCCTGCTGGCTCGGCTTGTTGTAATAGGGCGTCACGACGAGGACCGCGTCCGCGCCCGCGCGCTCGGCGTGCTCCGCGAGCTCGATCGCCTCGCGCGTGTTGTTGGAGCCCGCCCCGGCGATCACCGGCACGCGCTTGTTCGCGACCTCGATGCAGACCTCCACCACGCGGCGGTGCTCGTCGTGCGACAGCGTCGGCGATTCGCCCGTCGTGCCGACCGGAACGAGGCCGTTGCTGCCCTCGCTGACCTGCCAGTCAACGAAGGCCCGGAACGCGGCTTCGTCGAACTCCCCGTCGCGCATGGGCGTCACGAGCGCCGGTATCGACCCCCTGAACATCGTTTCCTCGAATGTTTGGTTCGAATTCGGCGCGGGACGATAGAGAGGCGGCCGTGCCAGGGCAAGCGCAGTTCCGCCGATGCGATTTTCGTGCCATCTTGCAGACACAAGTTCATGGTGCTTTGCCCTGATGGTGGAAGGGGTTGCCTCAGTGCGACGGCGCGGTTCCGCGCTCGCCGCAGCGTTCCTCGTGCTTGGCGTGGGGAGCGCTGCGCTCGTCATGGCGCCGGTTCTGGCGTCGTCTCATTCCGAAGCCGCCCCGGCGGTGAAGAAGGCGGGCGCGAAGGCCCCGACCCAGAAGCCGAAGAGCGCTTCGGCGTCCAGGGCCGCGAAGCCGGCCGGCAAGCCTGCTCAGAGCGCCTCCGCCGCGCCGCGCGCGACCGCTCTGCCGCGCCCGCGCCCCGGCGCGGTCGGGCTGGCGGCCCTCAGCGCCGCTGCAGCCGACGCCGCTGTTGCGCCGGCGCCGGTGATTGCCCGCAACGCGGCGCCGAGCGCCCCCTATTACGGCTTCGAGCCCGACCTGCGGCTGAAGGCGGCCCTCGATGCCGTCAGCGCCGACGACTATCCCCGTGCGCTCCGGCTCGCTTCGGCGCTGCCCAGCGAGTTCGACCGCAGGCTGGTCACCTGGTGGGTGGCGCGGGCGCCGAATTCCGGCCTTTCCGCACGCGAGATCCGTGCCCTCGTCGACGGCCATGCCGATTGGCCCGACGCCGCTCGCATGGCCCAGCGCGCCGAGGAAGCGCTGTTCCGCTCCAGTCCCTCGCGCGGCGAGATTCTCGCCTTCTTCGCCGAGGCGCCGCCCGTGACGACGGGCGCGAAGCTCGCCTATGCCGGCGCGCTGCAGGCGCACGGCGAGGGGGCGAAGGCGGAGGCCATCGTCCGGGAGCTCTGGCGCGACAAGAAGGTCACGCGGACCGTCGCCGCAAAGATCGCGGTCAACTTCCCGGATTACCTCACCCGCGCCGATCATCTCGGCCGATTCCGCCAGCTCGTGCTCGCCGGGCGCACCCAGGACGCGATCGACCAGGCGCAGCGGCTCGGGGCCGGCTACGACCAGTTCGCGCGCGCGGTGACGGCCGTCCTCGACCGCCGCGACGAGGGACCCACGCTCCTCAAGGGCGTCTCGAGCCGGTTCCTGCAGGACCCGCTCTACAGCTTCGCCCAGATCAGGCTGCTCAGGCGGGCAGACAAGCCGCTCGCGGCCGCGCAGATCATGCTGGCGGTCGACGGCGACGAGGCGCATCTCGGCGACGGCGACCGCTGGTGGGACGAACGGCGCGACCTTTCGCGCCAGCTGCTCGACCGCAACATGCCGGAGCTCGCCTACGAGGTGGTCGCCGGCCATCATGCCGAATCCGCCCGCGACCGCGCCGAGGCCGAGTTCCATGCCGGCTGGTATGCGCTCCGCTTCCTCGACCGTCCGCGCGTGGCCGAGGCGCATTTCCGCAAGCTCTCCGAGATCGCCGGGATGGCGCGGACCTCGGCGCGCGCGGCCTATTGGCTCGCCCGCGCCTTTGAGGCGCAGGAGCGCCACCTCTCCGCCCGCCTCGCCTACGACAAGGCCGCCAATTACGGCGCCACCTTCTACGGTCAGCTCGCCCGCGAGAAGATGGGCCTGAAGACCACGGGCCTGGAGCGGATCAGCCGCCCCTCCGCGAGCGACCGGGTCGGCTTCGCCTCCAACGAGCTGGCGAAGGCGGTCCGCCGGCTCGCCGCCGCGGGCCACGCCGACCGCGCCGGCATCTTCCTCCGCGCGCTCGGCTCGACGCTGGATTCCCCCGGCCAGCTGTCCATGACGGCCACGCTCGCGCGCCGAATCGGCCAGCCGCACACCGCGATGGCCGCCGGTAAGCTCGCGGACAGCCGTGGCATTCCGGTGGCGGCGCTCGCGCCCTTTATCGGCGTGCCGGCGCAGGTGAAGGTGCCGAACAGCGTCGATCGGGCGCTCGTCTATGCCGTTGCGCGGCAGGAAAGCGCGTTCAACCCGACCGCGAGGAGCCATGTCGGCGCCCAGGGGCTGATGCAGCTGATGCCGGCGACGGCCGAGGCGACCGCGCGCTCGATCAACATGCCGTTCGCGCTGCACCGCCTGTCCGACCCGCACTACAACGCCACGCTCGGGGCGGAGCATCTCGGCGACCTCCTGGGCCGGCTGCGCAAGTCCTACATCCTCACCTTCGTGGGCTACAATGCCGGCCCCGGCCGCGCCATCCGATGGGTCGCGAATTACGGCGATCCGCGCGGCGGCACCGTCGATCCAGTGGACTGGATCGAGCGGATCCCGTTCGACGAGACCCGCGACTACGTCCAGAAGGTCATGGAGAACGTGCAGGTCTACCGTTCGCGCCTCGGCAAGCCGCTCTCGCTCACCGAGGACCTCATGCGCGGCGTGCCGGTCGGCGGCTGATCGTCGTCCGCGTCAGCCTGCCCCGCTCCCGCCATCGAACGGCGGGGCAAGGTCGCCGAGCGCTTCGAAGAGCGGCCCGAGGTGATGCGCATAGCGCCGCCAGCCCTCGCGCCGGCGGCCCGTGGATCGGCTCCCGCACCTGCGACCTAGCGCGCCGTCTGAGCCGCTACGAGCGGTGGAAGGCGAGGCACTCGGGATCCCATTCCATTCCAGTCCCGCCGCCGCAGCGAGCGCCCGGATGCCCGTCTCCCGATCCGACACGAGATCCTCGCAGCGGACGTCGACCATGTCGACCGGCAGGACCGTCCGCCAGTGCTCGATGAGCCGGTGGTATACCCGGCAAGAGCGGCCGAGCGTCGTGGGATCCACGCTGTGGATGTCGCAGTCATCGAGGAAGCGCGCGCGAGACGCCCACTGGTGAGGCTACCCGCCTTTCGCGGGCATGACGGCATATCGCCGAGGCGCCAGGCTGCGCGAGCGCGAGAGGGGCACGCCCCAGGTCTGCCCGATCTCCAGTGCCCCTGGCCTGCAGCAGCGGCTTCGGCCGCTCCGGCCCTTCGCGGCCCGGGGGGGGGCCTCGATCAGGTTGGCTGTCGCTCGCGCGTTCCCCGAACGCCGTCATCGCCAGGGGAGCCGCAGCGCGTGCCGCCGGGAGCATTGCGTGCGGCGTTCCCAACGCCTGGCGCCGCTGTCCCATGCGCCCCAAAAGAAAGAGCCCGGCGCAAGGCCGGGCTCCCTTGGATCGAACTGATCGGAGGATCAGAAGGTCCGCTGCACGCGGATCATGCCGCCCCAGATGTCCGCATCCGGCCCGACGCGCGGGTTGGTGCGGTTGTAGGCAACCTCGCCGCCGATGATCAGGCCGCGAACCGGACGCCACTCGATGTGACCGCCCACGCCCCAATCCTGGGAGTCGCCGGCGCGGCCGACGACTGCCGGCGCATCGGTGTCCGTGTAGGACGCGTCGATCGCGACGCCGATCGTCGAGGTGATGTCGGCGCTCAGGCCGGCGCGGATCGACCACACGTCGTAGAGGTCGAGGTTCGTGCCGGCTGCGTTGACGGCTGCGTCCGGCTGGCCGAGCGAGGAGGCATAGCCGGAAGCGCCACGGGCGTAGGTGCCCTGCGAGTCGAAGCTGATGCCCGTGCCCGGGACCTTCACGCTGAGGCCGGCGCCGACCGCCCAGCCGAGCTCGCTGCCGATGCCGGCAAAGGCTGAGCGGACGTTGTGCAGCGCGCCCATGACCTGGGCGGAGCCCCAGCCCTGGTCGATGCGGACGTTGGCGACCACGTCCGGGTAGCGCTGGCCGCCATTCCCGCCGAGGTTCGGCGCAAGAACGTCGATGATGCCGTTGTTCCGGCCACCCGACGCAGCGTCTTCGAACGACACGGTCGCCGACACGCCGTTACCGACGTTGAAGCTGTAGGCGAACAGCGTGAATTCGGTGGTCGGATCGTCGATGCCGACGCGGGTCGCGTAGAGGTTGGTGCCCCAGAAGTCGAACTGCGACGCCGTGTGACCGGCGGTGAAGGTGCCCATGTCGTTCGAGATCTGAACGAAGGCTTCCCACAGCCAGGCGCCGCTGGCGTTTGCCGGAGCAGTTGCGTAGTTCACGCCGTTCTGCGGGCCGACCGTCATGGCCATGTTCACGTAGGCGCGAACGAGACCGATGTCGCTCTGGGTACGGGCGTCCAACGTCACGTAGCCGCGGGCGCGGGTCGTGTAGTTGTTGAAGCCGTTCCGCGGCCCCTCGGTGTAGTGCGCTTCCACACGCACCCGGCCGCCGACCTTCAGGCAGGTCTCGGTTCCCGGGATGTAGTAGAAGCCGGTGCCGAAGGCATCGCAGACCCGAACGTAGTCGACCGGCTCGGCCGCAACGGGAAGGTCGGCGGCCTGTGCCCCGGTGACGACCATCAGAGTGGCCGCCGAGCCGAAGAGAAGGCTCTTAAGGTTCATTACTAGACCTCCAGTCCAAGTTGAATGGGAAGAGAGTTTCTCTCCTGGCCCCGAACAGCCGTCCGGTCGGAAAGTTTGGCCCCCTGCCCCTCTCTGTCCGCTGTGGAACAGTGGCCGCCGATCGGCTGCCTGAGGTGACACTATTCATCCCCGTGCCCGGAGCAACGCCTTCTTGGGACCGCCGCAGCCTTTGCAAATCCATGTTGCAGTTTTGCCACGAAAGTGGCGGGTTTCCGGGCTTCGCAGCCGGCGGATAGCGCGGGAGGCGGGTAATCCGCCAAGTTCACGCCGCCCGGCAAGCGCCAAATGTGGCAAGAGAGAATCGGAAACGCCCCGCCGGCCGTCGCACAGCCGCTCCTGTGCCGGTCGCCGGGGGCACTCGAGGAGGACCGCGGTCGATGCGCCGAAGAGGGCATGCACCGATACCGACCGTCGACATCTACGTCCGCTACGCCGTCGGCGATCTGATCCGGGACTGGCCGTGGCAGCGCGGGCGTCCGGTCGTGCCGGCCGGCCGGACCGGCTTCCGCTGCGGCGACGCCCTGGTGATCGTCCGCTACGCCGATCCGGCCACGCTGCGTTCCGCCCGGAGCGCGCGCGAGGTCTTCTACCTCCTCGACGACGACCTCTGGGCGCTCGATGCCGATGCGGGGCTGCCGGAGTATTATCGCCGGCGGCTTGCCCGCTTCCGCGACGAGGTCCTGCCGGGGATACTCGATGTCGCGACGGCCATCGTCACGCCGTCGCAGGCGATTCTCGACCGCTTGAAGCCGATCCCGGGCGCCCTGCTCGCGCCGTGCCTCCCTGCGCCGCGGCTCGCGCCGCCGCGGGGAGGCCTCTCCGAGCCGGCGCGCATCGTCATCCCGGCCACCGGCTCGCATGCGGAGGACGTCGGCATGATTGCCGCGTCGATACGATCTGTCGTGGCGCGGCGGCCGGACGTCGTCGTCACGACCTTCCTGGGCGACCGGGCACCCGCGGAGCTCGCCGGGCTGCCGAACGTCCGGAACGAGCGGCAGAGCGCGTGGCCGGGCTACCGGCGGCGCCTGGCCGAGGACTGCTACGACATTGCGCTCGCGCCCGCGCGCGACACGGCATTCAACCGCGCGCGCTCCACCAGCAAGATCCTGGACGTCGCGCAGCTTCGGGCTGCCGGGCTCTACAGCGCAAGGGAGCCTTATGCCGGCGTGATTCGCCACGGCGAAGACGGGCTCCTGCTGCCCGACGACCCGGACGCGTGGGCCGAAGCGATCCTGAGCCTGGTCGAAGACCGGGCGCGGGCGCGGGACCTTGCCCTCGCCGGCCAGGAGACTGCGCTCCGGATCGGCGACCCGGCCCGCGTCAGAACGTTCTGGATGGAACGGCTCGGACCGGTTCGCCCGGCCTGAGGAGCGGGTCAGCCCTCGGTCGCGCCTTCGGCATGCCGCACCGGCTCGGCCAGGCCGAGCGCCGGCCCCTCCTTCGGCTCTTCCGTGCGTCGTGCGCCCTGGCCGCCGCGCACGATCAAGAGCCTCCGCCGGCGCGCCGACGCGCTCACACCGGCCGTCTCCATTCGCTCCACGATCCGGGCGAACATCGAATCCTGCCCGGCCCTGTTGTAGTAGGAGCCGGGGACGAGCGCTTCCTTGCGGACATTGTCGAGGAAGTTGTGCGCCTTGATCGGGTCGGCGGGAAACGCCTCGGTCCAGAACCTGTCGAGATCGTCCGCGTCCTCGGCGCAGGTGGCCAGTTCCGGATGGCGGAACAGGGCGTCGCCCAGAACCAGGAGCGGCGTGCCGTGATAGAGCGCGGACATGGCGGACGTGCTGTTGACGGTGATCAGCCCGGCGGCCGAGCGGACCACCTGCGCGATCGAGCCGTCGTCGAGCACGCGCACCCGGTCCTCGCAGCCGAACAGCTTCGCCTTGCGCCGGATGAAGGCGCGGTAGTTGAAATGGCCGCGGTCGAGCGGATGGACCTTGAACACGAGCAGCGACCGCGCCGGCGCCGAGCGCGCGAAGGAGGCGAGGCTCGCCACGATCAGCCTCTCGTTGTCCCAGTCGCGGCCATGGCAGCGGATCTGCATGTCGTCGTGCACCTGCAGCGCGACGACGTGATAGTGCGGCTTGGCGCCGCCGGTGAGTTCGGCCATCGTGCGCCGGTTGGCACGCCAGTGGAACGCCTTCCGCGAGACATTGCGCAGCCAGCGGCCGAATTCCGGCACGACCCGGCGCTCGCGGTGAAACAGGGTGCGGCCGTAGACGATCTCCGCCGCACTCCGCAGCACGTAATAGAGCCAGGCATACCCGCACATCGCGAAGAAGCCCGACGCCGCCCCGGGCTCCGGCAGCTCGGTCCGCCTGACCGGCGTGGTGAGCGCGCGCTCCCGTCCCGCGAGCGGCGACATCGCGTTGTTCCCGTTCCGCTCCATCGTGACGAAGCCGGGCCGGATGTAGCCTTCCTCGAAGCTGAAGACGGGGATGCGTGCGCGCGCCGCGATCTCATGGGCTATGCGGTGGATCGGCCTCTGGCATCCGAAGTAGAGAATGCAATCCGGCCGGGCATCGTCCACGAATGCGGAGAACCACCGCTCCCACCCCGCCAGGTCGCCGGCGAAGTTGATCACGTTCCGCTTCTCCGAGAAGAACCAGTCCGACGCGTTGAAATTCACGCGCACCGTGCGGTAGCCGCTTGCCTGGAGATGGCGCTGTAGCCGGCCGAAGAACGGCCCGACCGGGCCTTGCAGCAGGACGATCAGGGGCCTTTCGAGGCCAACGGGGCGGCCGGGAGCCAAAGCCCGTTCGTGATGCCGCGCGGTTTCAGGCGCACCTGCCGCGGCGCGTTTCGCCGCCGCACCTGCCGCGGTGCCGGGTCCACCGGGCCGAACGCGAGGAAATACACGGCGAATGATGCGCGACGCATCGCCAGATACCAGCAGCATGAACCCCGCCCGCAGCGCAACGTTGTGCGCTACCCCCGTGAAACTCACCGGAACACCGGCACGAACTTACACTGCGGCAGGCGATACCTCAATGACGCTGCAGTGCATCATCGCCGCCGTGGCCCTGCCCGCATGATGTTCCGCAGAAAGCCCGCGAGCCGCCCGGTTCGGACGGCGAGTTGCCGCGCCAATCCGACACGCCCCTCGGGGTCGTCGAGCAGCCGTTCGATCACGATTTCGGGAGGACACGCGACCCGCGTCCTGGGATCGACGTAGCGCGGGTAAAGCACGAGGGCCGCCGCCACGAGCATGTCGAGGGTCAGCGCGCGCGCGCGCCGCGGAACCGCCAGGCGGTCCTCCGTCAGCCCCCATCCGGCGTAGAACGGGAGGCCGTGCGTGCCGACGGCCCGGCCGCGCAGCAGCGCCTCGAAACCGGCGAGAGACGTCATCGTCTCGACCCGGTCGCACCACGCAAACAGCGGTCCGATCGCGGCGCCCGTCACGACGCGGTCGGCATGACGCAGCGCCTCGGCGGGGTCGATGCGGCCGCTGCGCATGGCGGCCTCGACGTCCGGGTGCGGCTTATACGCGATGAAGGCGTCCGGGTGGGCCGCCCGGACCGCCTTCAGCAGCGCGAGGTTCGTCCGCACGGCAGGCGATCCGAAGCGGATCGAGGCGTCGTTCTCCACCTGACCGGGGACCAGGATCCGCAGCCCCGGAACGTCCCGCGGCAGCGGGTCGGGAACGCTCCCGACATTGTACTTGGTGACGCCGGCCGCCACGATCCGCTCCCGCAGGCGCGCCGCGCGGGCAAGCAGCGCCTCGTCGAACGTCGCTTCATTGGCGATCCGTTCGAATCCGCTCGGATGGCGCGCATCGAAGTAGATCCCGACTTCGTCGACGATGAGCGACGCCGGCAGCGCGAGCTCGGAGCCGAGGCCGCGCGAGCGCAGGAAGCCGTCCTCCATGCGGACGAGCGGGCTGCGGGTCGTTGTCCGGTCGCCATCCACGCTCCACAGCGCCACCCGGCCCCCGATCCGGCCGGCCGCTTCATCCGCGCTCCGCAGGGTGAGCCGGTTGATCGGCGGCCCGTCCGGGCCGTCGAGGAAAGGCCGCGTCGCCCATTGCCGCCACGGCGAGAACCCTGCGGTGACGGTGCGCGGGATGTTTTCGTGGAACCGGTCGCGCAGGAACGCGAGGGTGTCGATCGTGTCCTCGAGCGTCGTCTCGCGCCTGTCGTAGGGGTCCAGGTAGCGTGCATAATCAAGGTAGGCAGCCGCGAACACGGCCTCGAGCGAGCGCTCGACCCCGGCCCGCGGGCGGGCGCCCCTGTCGTCGGTCAGGCCCCAGCCGGCGTAGAACGGCGCGCCGAAGCAGATCACCGGGAGGCCGGCCATGAGCGCCTCGAAGCCAAGCAGGCTCGACACCGCGTAAACCGCCCTGCAGCGCTCCAGGAGCAGCCACGGATTGATGCGGTCGGCGACGATCGTTGCGCCGACCTGGCGCGCCGAGGCGAAGTGCCCGGCCGATCCCTTGCGCAGGTTGTCGGGATGGGTCTTCACGACGATCCTGGCCGACGGATGGTCCGCGACTGCGGCCGCGAGCGCCGCCTCGAACGCGGACGCGCCGGCGCCCGCCCCCCGAATCGAGGCGTCCCCGAGCGACTGGTCGACCACCATGACGAGGCCGTCGGCGCCGTGGAGCTCGTCGGGCAGTGCCATCCGCCCGTCATTGTATTTCGACAGGCGCCTGGCCCGGATCTCCGCGATTGCTGACCGTGCGCGCCGGAGCGCCTCAGGCTGCGGCTCGCGCGCGATGAGCGCGTGCAGGTCGTTCGGACGGTCGGTGGCGTAGTAGATGCCGGTCCGGTCGATCACGTAGGACAGCGCGGGCTCGTGGCGGCCCGGCCGTACGCTCCGCAGAAAGCCGTCCTCGAAGGCGAGGCAGGGGACGCCCGCTCGGGCCGCCCACCGCGCCGCGCGCCGTCCCGACCTCTTGTCGCCCCAGCCTCCGACGGCCGCCGCCGACGGTGAAATCAGCGGCGTCGGCTGGAGGCCGGTGAGGACATGCAGGTCATGCCGGATTCGCCAGAGTCCCGGGCTGGGAAGGGCGATGCGGGCCGGCACGGTCATGGTCTCCGGGTCGGTTCCGCGAGCGGCGGCGGAGCGCCGCGCCGTCTGAATGGCCCTTGGCAGCCTGGTCAGAAGTTCCTGATGTCCTTAGCCGCCAGCACCACCGGCCGGGCCGCCCCGATGATCGTCATGAACTTCTGGAACTCGGTGCCGAAGGCGTTCGCGACGTAGACGACGTCCTTGTCGCGCACCGGGAAGGTCTGCGCCACGATGTAGGACTTCGGATCCTTCAGGTTGAGCCGGTAGACCACCGGCACCTGTTCGGTCGACCACTTCGCCGCCGGGTCCTTGCTGACGATCGCGGTCGGCGCCTGCACGACCTGCTCGAGCAGCGCCCGGTCCTCGTAGCGGAACACGAACAGGCCGGTGGCATCGGCCCGCTCGTCGGCGAGGCCGCTCGTCAGCCCGATCGCCTCGATCAGGCTGATCCGCTCCTCGGCGAACTTGACCTGCCCGCCGACCTTGACCGCACCGAGCGCGGTGAAGGTCTGGGGATCGTTGATGACGAAGATGCGGTCGCCCGGCCGCACGAACACGTTCTCGCTCGGCCGGTCCACCAGCGTCTGCATCAGGACGCGTGCTTCCACGTTGCCGCGGGAGAGCGACACGAAGGATTCGTAGGCGGGGTTGGCAGGACCGCCGGCGAGCGCGATTGCGTCGAGCACGCGGTTGCCGGAGGTCGCGAGCGGAACCATTCCGGCCCGGGTCACCGCGCCGTTCACATAGACCACCCGCGAATTGTTGGTCATGATTTGGACGGTGGAGTCCGGCTCCAGCGCACGCGCCGCCAGTGCCGTGTTGATGGTCTCGCGCACCTCCGCGGTGGTCCGGCCCGCGACGGTGATGCTTCCTACGTACGGAACAGCGACGCGGCCGTTCGAATCGACCGTCACCTGCAGCGGCGTCTGCTTTCTCTCCACCGTCGAGAACAGGCCGTCGGGGCCAGCCTCGAAGATCGTGATGGCGAGGATGTCGCCGATCCCGATCTCCTCCCGCACCGAGCCGGACGCCGCCCCGAACCGCTCCTCGAACACCGACGTGCCGTACCAGGCGAGGATGTTCGCGACCTCGGAATTGATGTCGACGACGGTATAGGCGAACTTCGGGTCGGAGGCCGCAGCGCTTTCGATCGTGCTGGCCAGCGGTCCCTCGCTCGGAACCGAAGAACATCCACCGAGCGCAGCCAGGACCACGAACGCTACACCGGCTACGAATCCCTGCCGCATTCGCTTCTTTGCCCTCGCGCCGCGCAAAATCCAGGTTGGCTGAGTAAGGGAGTCGCCGCACCGCTGGCAAGCGGACATGGCCGTCCGGCGTCGATCCTGCGGCGGTGTGGCCCCCGCGGCACAGTTTTATTCGCCGCGGCGGCAGGTTAAGAGTGTGCCGAGCGTCATCCGCCTTCGGTGATTGAGAATGGTCAACCGCTCCGAGCGGACAGTGACACAGCCCGCAACGGTGACACCGCTGGCGAAGGGTTCGGGGGCAGTTGCGAGCAGGAGCGCGTTCTCATCCGCGATCGTCCGCCGGTCGCGCTCCTCCATGCAGCTGGTCAAGGCGTCGTGGCTCCTGTTGGTGCTGCTGCCGACGCTGCTCGTCGGGGTCTACTACATGTTCATGGCCGCCGATCAGTACGGCGTGCGGACCCAGTTCGCCGTGCGCGGCGTGGAGACCGGCGTGGACATGCTCGGCTTCACCCAGTTCCTCGGCTCCAGCTCCATCGTCCATTCCGATTCCTACATCGTCGTGGATTACATCCAGAGCGCCGAGATCCTCGAGGACATCCAGCGCGATCAGGGGCTGGACGTCCGCAAGATCTTCGCTTCGGATGCTGCCGACTGGTTCGTCCGCGCGAACGCCGAAGAGCCCATGAACGTCTTCGTGGACTATTGGCAGGATCGCATCGACGTCGGCTTCAACTCGACGACGGGGATCGTGACCTTCGAGGTCCGGGCCTTCACGGCAGAGGACGCGGCCAAGGTCGGGCAGGCCGTCCTGACCGCCAGCGAGCGCCTCATCAACATGCTGTCGACCAAGGCGCGCCAGGAGTTGATACGGGTGGCGCGCGCCGAAGTCGACCGCACCGAGGCGCGGCTGCGCGAGGCCAGGCAGCGGATGCAGGCTTTCCGGGAGAAGGAGCAGACCATCGATCCCTCGCTGATCGCGCAGGGCCAGCTGAAGCTGATTGGCGAGCTCGAGACGCAGCTCGCCGAATACCGGGCGCGGCGGGACGCGCTGATGCAGTCGGTCGATCCGAACTCTCCGTCCGTCAGGGTGCTGGACCGGCAGATCGCGGCTATGAACCGCCAAATCTCGGACCAGCGCGCGCGGCTGGGAAGCGGCGGGCCGGGCTTCAGCAACGAGCAGGGGGTGCCCGTCGATGCGCAGCGCACGCTGAGCAGCGTCTACGGCGACTATACCGAGATCCTGCTTGAAGAGGAGTTCGCGCAGAAGGCCTATACCAGCGCGCTTGGGGCGCTCGAGGCTGCCATCACCGAGGGGCGGAAGCAGCAGCGCTATTTCGGCGTCTTCGTGGAGCCGCGGGTCCCGGAGGTCGCGCTCTATCCGGAGCGGCTCCTGAACACGTTCCTCGTGTTCATCGCCGCGGCCGGGCTATGGGCGATCGGGCTGCTGACGGTTGCGGCGGTGCGCGAGCACACCATATGAGCCGTCTGGCCGGCACGCCCGCAAACGCCTCCTGCGCGCCGGCCCCCTGAGGCACGAGCGACAGCCGCAGAGCCATGATCACCCTTCGAGACGTCGTGAAGACCTACCCCGTCCGGGGCGGGCGCCGGGTGATCTTCGACCGCTTCTCGACCACCTTTCCGCCGCTCCGCAACATCGGGATCCTCGGCCACAACGGCGCGGGGAAGTCGACGCTCATCCGCCTCATCGCCGGTTCGGAAGCGCCCGATTCGGGCGAGATCATCCGCGACGCGCGCGTCTCCTTTCCGCTCGGCTTCGCGGGCGGTTTCGCCCCGCTGATGACCGGGGCGGAGAATTTGCGCTTCGCCTGCCGCATCTACGGCCGCGACTATCGCGAGACGCTCGATTTCGTGGCCGATTTCGCCGAGCTCGGCGAGTATTTCCACCTCCCCATCAAGTCCTACTCGCAGGGCATGCGCGCGCGCCTCGCCTTCGGCCTCAGCATGGCCTTCGACTTCGACTACTACCTGATCGACGAGGTCATCGCGGTCGGCGACAAGCGCTTCCGCGAACGCTGCGCCGAAGTGTTCGCCGAGCGGCGGCAGCGCTCCTCCCTCATCATGGTCTCGCACAACAACGACCTGCTGAAGCAGTTCTGCGATGTCGGCGGCGTCGTGCATGCCGGAAAGCTGACCTTCTACGACACGCTCGAGGAAGCGTTCGACGCCCACCAGGAAAATCAGGGCTGACGGACGGCGCGGTCACTCAGCCCGGAGGGGCGGGCGTCCACCCGAGCGCGGCGCGCGCTTCGGCGATGAAGCGGGCCCGGAACGCCTCCTTCCGCGGATCGGCCTGCTTGCTGATCGGGATGCTGCGCAGGCGCGGCGCCGTGTACTCCATGCCGAAATGCTCGACGATGGTGCGCACCGCCCAATGCGGCCGCTTCAGCACCATTTCGTATATCACCGTCGCCGGATCCAGCCCGAGCGCGCCGACGAGGCGGCCGAGATTGGCGTTGTTCCTGCTGATGCCGCGCATCCGGCTGGCGATCTCCTCGAAATCGTAGGCGACGTCAGCGCCGTTGCCCTCCTGCTCGCTCGTCCATTGCAGGGTGCTCTGCGCAAAGTAGAGCGAGATCGCCTGGGACAGGATGTCGGATCGCTGGATCCATATCCATCTGGCGTCGGGAAAGGCGTTCGGGATGATGCCCGCCCTCAGCAGGAACACGGTCTGCTGGACGTTGACCTTGAGCCCGAAGACGGGCGCAGCCGTGCCGTAGGTCTGCACGAGGGTGTGATAGTATTCCGCGAGCGACTTCGCCCCGAACCGGACCGAGTTGTTGATGACGGCATCGGAATTGGTCGATTCGCCGAAACCCGAGAACGCCTTGGTGGCCTTGAGCAGCTCCGCCACGTAGTTCGAGCCGGAGCGGTTGGTGAAGAGCATGAAGCACACCGGCGCCTCGACGACCGGGTCTCCGCGCCGGAACTCCGTCCGCGATCCGAAATGCTTCTTGATCTCCTTCTCGTGCAGCGACTGGGCGATATCCCTGAAGAACGTCTTGGGGGACTCGCCGGCGAGAAACGCAGACCGCAGGATCAACTGAGGGCCTCTGCAGACGGCTTCACCTTTTGGGCATCCTCGCGCACGGACAGGAATTGGCTGCAGACGAAGGCAGGGTCGTCCCATTTCGAAAGGGGCAGGATGATGCCCGTTCCCGCCTTGCGCAGCCGGCGCGCAATCGCACCGATGTCAAAGGCGGCGACCGGCAGGCCGGTCGAGAGCGCGATGGAGAGCGTGTACGAATAGGTTTCCGGCCAGAGCGAGGGCAGCCAGATGAGGTCGATATCCGTCTGCTCGATGAGGTCGTGCACCGCCTTGTTGTGGTACATGCCGGTCACTTCCACGCCGAGCTTCTGCATCTGCCTGTCGTTCATCGTGTAGCCCACGACGACGAACTGCAGGGGCAGCCGGCGCTGGCGCGCATAGGCGGCGGCGTGCCGGATCGCATCGTACCCCTTGATCCGGCTGATCGCGCCGATGACGCCGATCCGCATCGGGCGGTTTGAGGCCGCCGAACGCCGCACCGGCGCGGGACGGACATCGTCATGCGGCTGCACCGCGATCGAAAGGTCCGGAAAATACCTGAGGAGCCGCTCGCGCACGTCCTCGTTCGGCACGGTGATCTCGGCCGCGTTCTCGAGGAATCGGCGATGCGACCCGCGCCAGGCGCCGATGCTCCTGACGGCGTGCTCGCTGCCGTTCCGCCTGAGGCAGGCATTGCACCCCTTGAGGCCCGGCTCGCCGCAATAGACCTGGTCGCCGCCGACGAGGTTGATGCGGGGACAGATGGCGGCGTAATCGTGGGCCATGAACGTGTAGGGAATGCCGAGGGCAACGAACAGTTCGCTGAAGCGGTCCGCAGCGTCCGCCGTGAAGTCCATCAGATGATGGACGTGGGCCTCTCCGATCCGCAGCTCGCGCAGCATGTGCGAGAACGCTCCGGTCCGGTCGCCGAGGAAGAAGGGCCCGGCATTCGGGAAGTTCTGCGCCTCGGAATGGTAGAGCCTGACCTCCGTGCGCGACCCCGGCGCAGCGCGGAGGTGGAAGACGGACTTGCCCGCTCGGGCGAGCGCCCTCGCGTGGTTCTGGACGTTCTGCTCGGTTCCGCCGCCGCGCGTGTGCGTGACGAGGATCGCGTTGTTGTCGCCGCACAGCCGAAGGAGCCGCGCATGATCCACGCGCGTCCGCACGGGCCGCAGCGGATCGCGCCCGATGAACTCGTGCACCGCCGGACGGTAGTGCGGATAGCGCCGGTCGAGAATCTTCAGAGCGCGCTCGACCCTCGCCTGCCGCTCGCCCCGGAACGACGTGCCGCCGATATGGCGGACGAAGACGTCGCAGGCGATCACGTCGTGCCAGCCCTTCGCCTGCGCCCGCAGGCAGAAGTCGTTCTCCTCGCCATAGCCGCGGCCGAAGGTCTCGGCGTCGAAGAGCCCGATCTGGTCGAGCGCGTCGCGGCGGATATAGGTGCAGAACCCGACCGCCGTCGGGACCACGACCGTCTCGCCGCTGTTGGCCTCGGCAAAGATGCGGTCGAGCGCGGGGTAGGAAAGCTCGAGCGGAACCGAATTGTCGCTGCAGAAGCGCGGGTAGCTGGCGATCGTGCCGTTGTTCGTCATCGGCGTCGCGGTCGCGACACGCGCATCCGAATAGGCCGCCCGCCGCAGCCGGTCCAGCCAGTCGCCGTAGACTTCGGTGTCCGCGTTCAGGATCACGACGTCGCGGTCGGCGCTGACCGAGAAGCCCCTGTTGATGCTTGCGCAGAAGCCTTCGCTCGCCTCGTTGCGCAGGAGATCGAAGAGCCCCTCTCCGGCAAGGCCCTGCAGCGCCTCGGAAAGCCCCTGCTCCGGGGACGCGTCGTCGATCACCGTCAGCCGGAACGGAGTCGCGTTCTCTGAGGCGAGGACGTGGTAGATGGTCGAGAGCGTCTCCTGGAAGCCCCGATGCACCGGCACGACGACGTCCACCAGGATCGCGTCCGCGGCATGGTCGCGCGGCGCGAGCCCCGCCAGGAGGGCCCCGTAATCGGTCTCGATGCCGCCCGGGATGGCGGGAGGGTCCCAGAGCGCGTCGAGCCTGTCCACGTCCGACCCGTCGCCGCCATGGACGCGCAGGAAGTGCTCGAGCGCGGAGATGCCGCTGCCGGCGACTGCGGGAAGCTGCTCGAGATAGGTGCGCGGATCGAACCATCGGCTGGCCTTCCGGTTCTCGCGCATCCCGTAGCGGCAGAAATGCAGGAACGGGTCGACGCCCGCGCGCCGGACGTCGTGATTGTGCTCCAGATAGACTTCCGGCTCGAACCAGGGGCTGGGGCTGAACCGCTGACGGCCGCCGGCGAGCAGGTAGTGGATGAGCGGATTGAGTTCCCGCTCCCGCGGGCTCGCAATCTGATTGCGGTAATGCTGCGTGTTGAACACGAGATGCGGCGAGCGGCCTTCCTTGTGCCCGTAACGGATGAAGTGCAGGAGCGGCGACATGCCCGACTGGGCGATGTCCCGATACTGGTGACGATAGAAAGCCGGGTCGAACAGGGGCGTTCTGCGCAGCCAGAACCGCTGCACCTGGACCCAGGGCCGCCGGAACGGCCGCCGCTCGAGCATCGGCAGCATGAGCACCAGCAGCGAGAGCAGCATCTGCTGCACGACCGGCTGCGCCATCATGGTCCGCGGCCCGAGGCGCTTCAGCTGCTTGACCGTGCTGCGGGCCGCGAGATTGAGGCTCGCCGCCGAAATCCCGCCGCTGGCCGGCGCCCCTCGCTCCCCCGCATCCGGATCGGCGCTGTCCCGACCTGCCGGCTTGAAGGCATTCCCGATGTCGTCGTGGGTCCGGACCAACTGATCCCGTCTCCTTGAGGACTCTCAACCGGCCTTGAAAGGCGCACGTCCGGCAGATGGCAGAGGGAATGCCCCGACCGCTCCAGGGCACCGTCCGGCGGCCCGACCCGCCGACAGGGCGTCGTCAACGTCCGATCCGATCGGCTCCGAACCCGCACGGAGCCGGCCGGCGCGGCGCCTTCGTCTGCCCGCCCGTGCCAGTGAAGTCAATGACGAAGCGGGCCGCAGTCGCCGATCTCCCGAACCCGTCCCGTCACGCATGGCCGACCCAGATGCCTGAGTCCATCCGCATCCCCCGGGCCCCCGCCGCGATTGCGTGCGCCTGATCGGCTCGCCGCAACCGCCTCACCGTACAACACGCGCCGCAAGAATTGAAGGAATGCGAATGCGCCGGCGCGCGGGCCGGATCCCTCCGCCGGCGACGAAGTTCGGGCTTGGTCAAGATTTCTCCACATCCTGAGAGCAACGGACGCGTGGCCTCCGGTAATGCGCTTTCGATCCGGTGCGAACCGCATGGCGACCGCGCGCGAACCGCCGCATATCTGCCGGTATCCGGAAACGGCCCGCTTGAGCTACACTGCCGGTTCCGGTAAGGACCTACGCCCATTCATGTTGCGGTGCGTCAATGTCTGATCGCCTTTCCCATCTGCAGCGCCTCGAGGCGGAGAGCATCCACATCATTCGTGATGTGGCGGCCGAGTGCCGCAATCCGGTCATGCTCTATTCGATCGGCAAGGATTCCTCGGTGATGCTGCACCTGGCCATGAAGGCCTTCCATCCGGCGCCGCCGCCCTTCCCGCTGATGCACATCGACACGACCTGGAAGTTCCGGGAGATGATCCGGTTCCGCGACAGGATGGCGGCCGAGGCCGGCATGCGCCTGATCGTGCACTCGAACCCGGATGGCATCGCCGCCGGCCTCAACCCGTTCGACCATGGCGCGAACTACACCCGCGTGATGAAGACCGAGGGGCTTAAGCAGGCGCTCGAGACGCACGGCTTCGACGCCGCCTTCGGTGGCGCCCGGCGCGACGAGGAGAAGAGCCGCGCCAAGGAGCGCATCCTGTCCTTCCGGAGCGCCAGCCACGCCTGGGACCCGAAGAACCAGCGGCCGGAACTCTGGCACCTCTACAACACGCGCGTGCATGACGGCGAGTCCATGCGCGTGTTCCCGCTCTCCAACTGGACCGAGCTCGACATCTGGGCCTACATCCTGCGCGAGAACATCCCCATCGTGCCGCTCTACTTCGCCGCAGAGCGCCCGGTCGTGGAACGGTCCGACCAGCTCATCATGGTCGACGACGAGCGCATGCGGCTCAATCCGGGCGAAGAGCCGCGGATGCGCATGGTCCGCTTCAGGACGCTCGGATGCTACCCGCTGACCGGCGCCATCGAGTCGAACGCGACGACCCTCGAGGCGATCGTCGCCGAAATGATCGCGGCGCGGACTTCCGAGCGCGGCGGACGCCTGATTGACCGGGAGTCCTCGGCATCCATGGAAAAGAAGAAGCGCGAGGGCTACTTCTGATGAATATCGGCACCTTCTCTCTGGAGGCCGTCGCCGCGGCAGCCTCCGCCGACACCCTCCGCTTCCTGACCTGCGGCAGCGTCGACGACGGCAAGTCCACCCTCATCGGGCGGCTCCTCTACGACTCGCAGCTCCTCATGGAGGATCAGGTCGCAGAGCTCGAGCGCGATTCGCTCAAGCACGGCACCGCCGGCGACGACATCGATTTCGCCCTCCTCGTCGACGGCCTGGAGGCCGAGCGCGAGCAGGGCATCACCATCGACGTGGCGTACCGCTTCTTCGCCACGCCGCGGCGGCGGTTCATCGTGGCCGACACGCCCGGGCACGAACAGTACACCCGCAACATGGCGACGGGCGCTTCGACAGCCGACCTCGCCATCCTCCTCGTCGACGCCACGAAGGGCCTGCTCACCCAGACCCGCCGGCACGCTCTGATCGTGTCCCTGCTCGGCATCCGCGAAGTCGTCCTGGCCGTGAACAAGATGGACCTCGTCGGGTTCGACGAGGCCACGTTTGACGACATCGTGGCCGATTTCGAGGCGTTCGCACGCCAGCTGGAATTCCGCCGGATCACGGCGATCCCGATGTCCGCGCGGGGCGGCGACAACGTGACGCTCAGGAGCGCCAACACGCCCTGGTACCGCGGCCCGGTCCTGCTCGAGCACCTCGAGACGGTGGAGATCGGGGCGCGCGCCGATTCCGAACCGTTCAGGATGCCCGTCCAGTGGGTCTGCCGGCCCGACCGCACGTTCCGCGGCTTTTCCGGCCTTGTCGGCAGCGGGCGGGCCTCGGTCGGGGATCCGGTGGTCGTCGCCAGGTCCGGCCGGGAGAGCCGCATCGCCCGCATCATGATCGGGGCGGAGGAGCGGGATCACGCCGTCGCCGGCCAGTCGATCATGCTGACGCTCGCCGACGAGGTGGACGTCAGCCGCGGCGACGTGCTCGTCGCCAAGGACGCCCGGCCGGAGGTCACAGACCAGTTCGCCGCGCATCTCATCTGGATGGACGAGCAGCATCTGCTCCCCGGCCGCCAGTACCTCCTGAAGAACGGCGGGAAGGTGGTCGCGGCCCAGGTCACCGACCTCAAGCACCGGCTGGACGTGAACTCGCTCGAGCAGAACGCCGCGAAGGTGCTCGAGATGAACGAGGTCGGATTCGCGAACCTCGCGCTCGGCGAGCCGATCGCCATCGACCCCTACGCGGAGAACCGCGAGACGGGCGCCTTCATCCTGATCGACCGCTTCACCAATGCGACGGTGGCGGCCGGGATGATCGCGCACTCGCTGCGCCGCGCGTCGAACATCCACTGGCAGGCGCTGGAAGTCGACAAGGCCGCCCGCGGCCGGCTCAAGCACCAGAAGCCGACGGTCCTCTGGTTCACCGGGTTGTCCGGCTCCGGCAAGTCGACGGTCGCCAACATCGTCGACCGCAAGCTCTACGCCCGCGGCCGCCACACCTACATGCTGGACGGCGACAACATCCGCCACGGCATCAACCGCGATCTCGGCTTCACCGATGCCGACCGGGTGGAGAACATCCGCCGCGTCGCCGAGATCGCCCGGCTGATGGCCGATGCCGGCCTCATCGTCCTCGTCTCGTTCATCTCGCCGTTCCAATCGGAGCGCGACATGGCGCGGCGGCTGCTGCCGGAGGGCGAGTTCATCGAGATCTTCGTCGACACGCCGATCGAGATCTGCCGCGAGCGCGATCCGAAGGGCCTCTATGCGCGCGCCGACGCCGGGGAGATCAAGAATTTCACCGGCATCGATTCGCCTTACGAGGCGCCGGAGGCCCCGGAGGTGCACCTCAGCACCGTCGACGAGACGCCGGAGGCCCTGGCCGACCGGATCGTCGCCTTTCTCGAGGCGGAAGGCCGGCTCGCGGGCATCTGAGCGCCCGCGACACCCCCCTCTCCTCGCCCATTGGAAAGTCCGCGGACCTGCGCCATATCGTGGCTCGAGCCGGCATCGGCCCGGGCGGTTCGGGTGCCGGCATGGAGCCGCGACCGGATGACGCGCATTCCGCCCGCATCGGAGGACCTGGCCTCCCGGGCTCCCGGCGGGGTGCGCCGCCGAGGTGCGGATGCGGCATGCCGCACCGGACCCGGCAGGCCGCAGTCGCGCGCCATGCCCGGTGACGCCGGCCCGGGCCGCACCTTTCCCCCTTCGGCTCGCGCCTCGAGCCGGCACTCGCAAGCAGGGCAGTCACGATGAGAATCACGATGATCGGGGCGGGATATGTCGGGCTCGTTTCCGGCGCCTGCTTCTCCGATTTCGGCCACGAGGTCGTCATCGTCGACACCAACGAGGACCGGGTGAAGGGGCTCGAGCGCGGCGAGATCCCCATCTACGAGCCGGGGCTGGACGAGCTCGTCGCCCGCAACCGCGAGGAGGGCCGGCTCTCCTTCACCACCAGTCTCGCCGCGGCGATGCCGCGCAGCGAGGCCGTGTTCATCGCGGTCGGGACGCCGGCCCGCCGCGGCGACGGTTTCGCCGACCTCACCTACGTCTATGGGGCGGCCGAAGAGATCGCGCGCACGCTTTCCGACCCCTGCATTGTGGTCTGCAAGTCGACCGTGCCTATCGGGACGAACCGGGAGGTGCTGCGCCGAATCAGGGCCGCGCGGCCGGATGCGACGATCGACGTCGCGTCCAATCCGGAGTTCCTGCGCGAAGGATCGGCGATCGGCGACTTCAAGCGGCCGGATCGCGTCGTCGTCGGCGCGGAGAGCGACCGCGCCCGGGACGTGATGCGGAAGCTCTACCGGCCGCTGTCGCTGAACGAGACGCCGATCCTCTTCACCGGGCTCGAGACTGCCGAGCTCATCAAGTACGCCGCCAACGCGTTTCTCGCCACCAAGATCACCTTCATCAACGAGATTGCCGATCTCTGCGAGGCGGTCGGCGCGAACGTCCAGGAAGTGGCCCGCGGGATCGGGCTCGACCGGCGCATCGGGCCGAAGTTCCTCCACGCCGGCCCGGGCTACGGCGGCTCCTGCTTCCCGAAGGACACGCTCGCGCTCGTCCATACCGCCCGCGCCGCCGGCGCCCCGACCCGGATCGTGGAGACCGTCGTGGCGGTGAACGAGGCACGCAAGAAGGCGATGGCCGAACGCATCGTCGAGGAACTGGGCGGATCGGTCGCGGGCAAGGCGATCGCGGTGCTCGGCGTCACCTTCAAGCCGAACACCGACGACATGCGCGATGCCCCCTCGCTCGCCATCCTGCCGGCGCTCGCGGCCGCCGGCGCGCGCATCCGCGCGCACGATCCGGAGGGCATGGAAGAGGCGGCTAAGCTGATCGGCGGCGTCGAATGGTGCGACGGCCCCTACCATGCCGCGGAAGGGTCGGACGCGCTCGTCATCATCACCGAATGGGATGCCTACCGGGCGCTCGACATCACGCGCCTCCGGCGCCTGATGCAGGGCACCGCCTTCTTCGACCTCAGGAACATCTACAAGTCCGCCGAGGTGGAGGCCTGCGGGTTCCGCCATTTCGGTGTCGGCCTCGGCCGCCCCGGCGGCGTCGCCGCCGTGCCGGATCCCGCGGCGGCGCCGCGCGCCGGATTCGGCTGAGGTCGTCGAAGGAAGAGGAAGAGGACGAGGAAGAGGAACACCCGGCATGACCGTCCCGCTTCCCTTCGACAACAGCTATGCCCGCCTGCCGGAACGCTTCTTCGCCCGGCTCGGCCCGACGCCCGTCGCCGCGCCGAAGCTCGTCCGGCTGAACCGCGCGCTCGCGGCCGGGCTCGGCCTCGACCCCGACTGGCTCGCCGGGCCCGACGGCGTCGGGTTCCTCGCCGGCAACCACGTCCCGGCCGGCGCGGAGCCGCTAGCCGCCGCCTATGCGGGCCACCAGTTCGGCAATTTCGTGCCGCAGCTCGGCGACGGCCGCGCCATTCTCGTCGGCGAGGTCGTCGACCGGACCGGCACCCGCCGCGACGTCCAGCTGAAGGGCTCCGGACCGACGCCGTTCTCGCGGCGCGGGGACGGACGCGCCGCGCTCGGCCCGGTGCTGCGGGAATACGTCCTCAGCGAGGCTATGGCGGCGCTCGGGATCCCCACGACCCGGGCGCTCGCCGCGGTGACGACGGGCGAGCGCGTATACCGGGAAGAGGCGCTGCCGGGCGCGGTCCTCGCCCGTGTCGCGTCGAGCCATATCCGTGTCGGCACGTTCCAGTTCTTCGCCGCGCAGGGCGACGTGGAGGCGTTGCGGCTCCTCGCCGACCACGCCATCCACCGGCACTATCCGGAGGCGGCGGAAAGTGCCCGCCCCTATTGCGCGCTGCTCGAACGGGTCGTTGCCGCGCAGGCCGCGCTCGTCGCGCGCTGGCTCAATGTCGGCTTCATCCACGGCGTCATGAACACGGACAACGTGTCGATCGCCGGCGAGACCATCGATTACGGCCCCTGCGCCTTCATGGACGAGTACGATCCGGCGACCGTCTTCAGCGCCATCGACCGGCACGGCCGCTATGCCTACGGCAACCAGCCGCGCATCGCGCAATGGAACCTGGCGCGTTTCGCCGAGACCCTCCTGCCGCTCCTGTCCGGGAGCGAGGCGGAGGCGGTCGCCGAAGCCGAAGCGGCGGTCGCGGCCTTCGCGCCGCGCTTCGAGGAGGCCTATCTGGCGGGCCTGCGGGCAAAGCTCGGACTGGCGACGGCGGAGGACGGCGATCTCGCGCTCGGGCGGGATCTTCTTCGCGTGATGGCGGAGAACCGCGCCGACTTCACGCTCACGTTCCGCAGGCTCTGCGACGCGGCGGCAGGGCCGGAGGGCGATGACGGCGTCCGCCGCCTCTTCGCCGAGCCGGCCGCCTACGACGCTTGGGCCGAAGGCTGGCGCCGGCGCCTTGCCCGCGAGCCTTTGGACGGGGCGGAGCGCGCCCGCGCGATGCGCGCCGCGAACCCGGCCTTCATCCCGCGCAACCACCGCGTCGAGGCCGTGATCCGCGCGGCGGTCGACCGTGAAGACTTCGCACCCTTCGAGGAGCTCCTCGCCGTGCTCGCGGACCCCTACCGGGACCAGCCGGCCTTCGCGCACTATGCCGACCCGCCGAAGCCGGAGGAACGCGTGCTCAGGACCTTCTGCGGAACCTGACCCTTGCACATGGGGAATGGCCATCTAGGATCGGTCTCCGTCGCACGCTGCTCTGAGCCTCAGGCAATGACCATACTGGCACGAGCTTCGATCGAAAGACTGCTCGCCACGTCGAGCGCGCTGACGCCTGAACTGGCGGCGAAGCTCAGCTGTCCTTTCGTGGTCGATGTTCCGGGCGTCTGGTGGTCGTCGCGGCACCGCTTGGCAATCTACGGTCAGGAAACCAATGAATGGCACTCGAGCCTGCTCGAGGCCAAGGCGACCGACGGTATCGTCGACGAGCTGGCCTCCTTCTACGAAGGGTTCGATTTCGCAGAAGAAGCCTATCCGCGGGTGCGCAGTTCTCCCTTCTGGCGAGCCCACCGCCAATTGGCCGATCGGCTCGAGGACGGCGAATACAGAAGGATCGTCTGGCTGAACCTGGTCAAGGTCGATTGTTCAGGGGCCGGCACTTCGAAGGCCAGCATGTGGGACAATCTCTCCTATGCGGAGGTCGACGCGGTCGCGGCTTGGCAAAAGGAGACGATCCTGGCCGAGCTCGCCGAGCTTCACCCGTCAGCTGTCATCTTCTTTACCGGCCCTCGCTACGACTACTATCTGAACGCGACTTTCGACGGGATCGGCTATTCTGCCGTGTCGGAGTACACTGAGAAGCAACTCGCGCGCCTGTCTCACTCGCTCTTGCCCGCAATGGCGTTCCGCACGTACCATCCGGGGTATCTGCAACGGAGCGGCCAATGGAGCACGATAGAACGGCTCGCCGCCTTGATCTCGGCCTGAACACCGTCGGCAGCACCTTGGTGACGGCTGCTGGGCACGTCTTCCGGCGAAGCTCTCCGGCGGCGAGGGCCCAGCGTGTGGCGATCGCCCGCGCGCTCGCCAACCGGCCGCGCATCGTCCTCGCCGGCGATCGGGACGCAGCCGTGATCGCCGTCACTCGTGACGAGAAGATCTTCGACCGATTCGACGACATCCACCTCCTCCGCGACGGCCGCTTCGCCGGGCGGGAGATGGCGTGACGGTGGCCCGGCCAAAGCACCCCGTCGCCGACAGCCGACCGTCAGCCCGTCCGTGCCGCGGCGAACAGGAACCTCCCGCATGCCGGAGGCGTTCGATGCTGGCTGGCCTGGGGGCCGGACGGCGGCGGAGGAAAAGCCATGCGGCAGGAGGTCGGGCGCAGGACCTGGGCCATCCCGGAGGGCTACATCCCCGCCGAGAGCACCAGCGCGGACCCGGCGCTCGCTTCGCACGAGACCGCATGCATCCTCAACGCGTCGGATCGCGACGCGAACGTCTCGATCACGCTGTTCTTCGAGGATCGCGACCCCGTCGGGCCCTATCGGATCGCCGTTCCCGCCAAGCGGACCAGGCACGTCCGCTTCAACGATCTGAAGGATCCTGAGCCCATCCCCCGCGGCACGGCATATTCCTCGATCATCCAATCGGACGTGCCGGTCGTCGTCCAGCACAGCCGCCTCGATTCCCGAAAGGCAGAGCTTGCGCTCCTGTCGACGCTCGCTTTCCCGGCGGAGTGACCGCTGCCGAAGATCGAGGACGGGTGCGAGAGCGCAGGCGCACGGTCCCCTCGGCAGCGTGCCCGATCGCTATGAGCCGCCGGGCAAGGTCACGTCCCGCCGACGAGGTTCCGCTAGAGCGGCAGCTGGCGGAGCCGCGCAGAGAAAATCCTGCAGGCGCCGTTTGGCCGCCCGAGCCTCAGGCAAGGCCGAAGAACGCCAGGACCGCCACGACCACCACGACGAGACCGACCAGGTAGATGATGCTGTTCATTGCTGCCTCTCGAACATTTCCGCTGCCGGCGAACGGTTCAACAAGCGGGGATGTTCCAGGACCTGCTGCCGCCGATGCTCGCGATCGCCGCGGCAGCCGCGATGCCCGGCCGATCGGAGGCGTTCGGCGCACGGACGTCGAACGGGCCGGACGTCCCGCATCGAGGGCCCGAATGAAGGCGGACGCGTGCCGTGATGAACGGCGGGGACTGGCCCCGCCTCAGCGCATCGCCGTCATCGCAGCGTCTCTCGGCTCGGGCCGCGCCACGGGGAGCCGCGGCCCGGAGGCGCGCTCGGCATGAACGCTCGGCCGGATCGCCGCCGGGGCGGGCCGCGGCAGGGGTTGCAGGGCGGTCGAGCCGGTCGTCACCGGCGCGTCGGCCGGGGCGACCGCCTCGCCGGCATCGGCTGCGGCGTTCGTCCCCGCCGTCCCGACTGTGGCCGTCGGCATCGCCGGGGCCGCCCCGCCCGCCAGCCCGATTTGGGCCTCGCCCTCGGGCACATGCACGTCGACGGTGCGCACCGGCCTCGGCTCGGACACGGCCGCGTCGTCGAGCAGCGCCGTGCGTGCGTCCGGATGCTCGCCGGACGCACTAGGCGCCGAGAGCCCGGCGGGCGTCGGGCGCATGCTGCCGTCCGGCCTCACGACGTAGGTCGGAACGGTCCGTTCCGCGACGGCCTCGTTCGTTGCCGGAGCAGCCGGCGCTGCAGCAACGGTCTTCTCCACTGCGGTCGCCGCGCGGGGAGATGAATCGGCCTGAGGCGCCGAACCGGGCAAGTCACGGTCCGGCACGGGCGAAGACGGGGATGCGCTCGCCACCCTCGCGCTCTCCACCGTCGCGCGCTCCACCGTCGCGTTCGCCGAGGGAGCCTGCGGCCCGGAGGCGGCGCCCGTGCTGCGCGGATAGTCGAGGAGCGCCACCGACCCGACCGCGGCCGCGACCGCGACCAGGAAAGCCGCTCCGGCAACCGCCAGTCGGGCTCTCGGTCTCGCGCCGACCGAGCGCCGCGCGACGGCGATGCAGGCCTGCCCTCGCCCGGAGACCCGCCCCGCCACGCGACGGGCTTGCGCGGCGAGGTTGCCGCCTCGAAGCACGCCTGCAAGCTGCCGCTGCCTTGGCGGTCGGAGCGCCTTCTCGACCTCGCGTGCCAGTTGATCTTCGAGTTCCGGCAGCACCGGAGCTGAATCGGCAAAGGCAATCGCGCTCGCCCCGGCCTGGCCGGCCTGCCCGGCAGCGTCTGCGCCGACGACACGAACCAGATCGGTGAGCAGATCGTCCTCGAACTCCGGCGGCAGGACGTGGGGCCTCGGCACGCTTTCCTTCGGTTGTACTGCGAGCATCAGATCTTGCCTCCGCTTCGCGGCTCGGATTGTTCTGACGAGTCGAGCCTTAAGCTGCCCGGTCTGTTCATCCATTTCTGTGACCGCAATGCGGCGGCGGTGAAGTGGCGGGGAAGACTTGGACCGGTCCATGCAGCCGGCCTCGCCGCGATGCGGCGCACGTCCGGTCGCGCCGATCGCCCCTCGCCGCTTCCGCCGGCTGCAGGCGCTCACCTCGGAACGCCGCGCTTTGCTCGAGCGCGCCTCCTCACCCGGGCATCCCTTCCGCCGGGTTCGCCCGCACGGGATCGCGAGGAAGGCGGGCCCGCTTCCCCGGGGGAGCGTCGACCAGGGGCCGGGGAACAAAACAAATCCGCGCCGGGTTGGCTGATCGTGAAGCCGTGAGGACTTGCCCATGCTGGATTTCTCGAGGCCGGCAAAGCTCATCGTCACCAGCAGGCCCCCGCCTGCAGGCGCCTGGAACGAAGCGCGGCAGTTCGCCACGCTGAGTTCGGCCCTCCTCGCTGCCCTCCACCGTCCGAGCCGGAACCGTGCCGGGGAACTCGTGCTGGCGTGGATCCGGACCGATGACCGCATCATTGCGGATCATGAGGTCGAGGACCTCTGGGCCGAGGCGGAGTTCGCGCGCGTGGCGGAGGACAAGCCCGTCGATGGCGAGGACGACGACCCCTGGGACCCTGACCTGGTGGTGCCGCTCTGACGGCGCAGCCTGCGCTGCAAGCGAAGGGAACCGAGGGAAGAAACCAAGAGAACCGCAGGGAAAAATGGTGGGCGCGACCCGGATTGAACCTATGAGCCCCAACGATGTCGACGTAGTGCTCTCCCGCTGAGCTACGCGCCCGGAAACTGGGGCGCCGGAAACTGGGGCAGCGCCCGAGCGGAAGTCCCCTAAGCTCCTCAAAATCCTCCTTCTTCTTGGACGCCACGCAGCGGCTGACACGTCGGCCAGGTTTGGCCTCTTACGCGCTTCCGCAAGACCTTCGTTCCAGGAAGACGAAGCTCACCGTGCCAGGATTGTGCCCGGCCGCGACGCTGCCGCCTCAGTTGGGGAGCAGTGCACAGAGCCGGCCCGTCATATTGCATGGAGAGGTGAATCCGCTACGCTCTCCAGACCACCGGTTGAATCGGGCGCCTGATCTCGGATGACACCCGCGACACAGAAGTTCTTCGAGCAGCCGATCCTGAATTCGCCTTACGCGGAGCCCTCCCGGCACTGGGAGCTCGACCTGCAGGGCCGCCCGACCGACCGGATCCTGCCCTCCCGCCGCAAGGCGGAGCTCGTCTCCGCCATACCGGCGCCGCGCAGGCGGACGCGCTTCGAGCAGCGCGAGATGGTCTACGACACCGGCCACGGGCTCTCCACCGACGCGCAGGAATACAACCCGACCCCGATCATCAACGAGCTCCGCCAGGAGATCGAGACCTGGCGGAACCTGCCCAATCCCGAGCAGTGGCAGGTGACGCCGGTCACCGCGACGCTCCTCAGGCACTGGCGCGCGCTCCAGAACGATCCCACGCGCCCGATCCGCCCCTTCTTCTGCCAGATCGAGGCGGTCGAGACCGCGATCTGGCTGGCCGAGGTCGCGCCGAAGGCGGGGCGCCGCGGGCGGCGCTTCCTCGACTGGCTGAAGGACGCCAATGCGAGCGCGACCGCGCCGGGGGCGCCCGAGCTCTTCCGCATCGCCCTGAAGCTCGCCACCGGCGCCGGCAAGACCACCGTGATGGCGATGCTGATCGCCTGGCAGGCGCTCAATGCGGCGCGGATGCGGAACTCGAAGCTCTTCTCGCGCGGCTTTCTGCTGATCGCCCCCGGCATCACCATCCGCGACCGGCTCCGCGTGCTCCTGCCGAGCGACCCGGACAATTACTACCGCCGGCTCGACCTCGTGCCGACCGAGCTGATGCCAGAACTCGGCGCCGCCAAGGTCGTCATCACCAACTACCACGCCTTCCAGCTCCGCGAGCGGATGCCGCTCGCGCGCGGCACGCGCGAGGCGCTGAAGGGGCACGGCGCGGACATCGCGACGCTCGAGACCGAAGGTCAGATGCTCCAGCGCGTGATGGCCGACCTCATGGGCCTCGGCCCGATCATGGTCATCAACGACGAGGCGCATCACTGCTACCGGGAGCGGCCGCAGGAGGAGGCGGTCGCGCTCTCCAGGGAGGAGAAGGCCGAGGCGAAGGAGAACGAGGAGGCCGCGCGGCTCTGGATCTCCGGCATCGAGGCGGTGAAGCGGAGCCTCGGCGTCGCCGCGGTCTACGACCTGTCGGCGACGCCCTTCTTCCTCGCCGGCTCCGGCTGGCCGGAGGGCACGCTCTTTCCCTGGGTGGTCAGCGACTTCTCGCTCATGGACGCGATCGAATGCGGGATCGTGAAGCTGCCGCGCGTCCCCGTCGCCGACAATCTCGCCTCCGGCCGCACGCCGCTCTACCGCAATCTCTGGCCGACGATCCGCGACAAGATGCCGAAGAAGGGGCGCGGTTCGGGAAAGCCCGATCCGCTCAGCCTGCCGATCGAGCTGCAGACCGCGCTCGAAGCGCTCTACGGCCATTACGAGAAGACCTACAACGCCTGGAGGGCGAAGGGCATCGGCGTGCCGCCCGTCTTCATCGTGGTCTGCAACGACACGGTGAACTCCGCCCTCGTCGCCGATTACATCGCCGGCTTCGAGCGCGAGACGAAGGACGGCGAAATCCATTTCCACCAGGGCCGGCTGGAGCTCTTCCGCAACTACACCGACGGCGGCGAGCGCCTGTCGCGGCCGCGCACGCTCCTCATCGACAGCCAGCGCATCGATTCCGGCGAGGCGATCGATGCGAAGTTCCGCGACGCCTACGAGGCCGAGATCGAGGCCTTCCGAAAGGAGAAGGCGCAGCGCGACGGCGCCGGCGAGGCGCAGAAGCTCTCAGACGAGGAGATCCTGCGCGAGGTGCTGAACACGGTCGGCAAGGCGGGCCGGCTCGGCGCCGAGGTGCGCTGTGTCGTCTCCGTCTCCATGCTGACGGAGGGCTGGGACGCCAACACCGTCACCCACATCCTCGGCCTGCGCGCCTTCTCCACCAAGCTCATCTGCGAGCAGGTGATCGGCCGCGCGCTCCGGCGCCTGTCCTACGAGACGGACCCCGCGACCGGCCTCTTCGGCGTCGAATATGCCGACATCATGGGCATCGACGACCTCAATTTCTCCGCCCAGGCGATCGCCGCCCCGGTGAAGCCGCCGCGCGAGATCGTCACGATCCGCGCAGTCAGCCCCGAGCGCGACCATCTGGAGATCGAGTTCCCGCGCGTCGCCGGCTTCCGCCTCGAGCTGCCGGGCGAGCGGCTCACGGCGGACTTCTCGCGGCTCGAGCCCTACGTGCTCGATCCCGACAAGGTCGGCTCTACGGAGGTGACGATGCAGGGCATCGTCGGCATGCCGGAGAAGCTCACCCTCGAGCACCTGAAGGCGATGCGGCCGTCGGAGATCGTCTTCCGCCTCGCCACGCACCTCCTCACCGAAAAGCTGCGCGACGCCGACGAGGCGCCGAAGCTCCACCTCTTCCCGCAGTGCCAGCGGCTCGTGAAGCAATGGCTCGATGCCGGCCTCCTCGTCTGCAAGGGCGGCACCGTGCCGGCGCAGATCACCTACAAGCAGTTCGCCGACGAGGTGACGGAGCAGATCGCCGCCTCCATCAATGTCGGCGCCGGCGGCGCGGGCGCGATCCGCGCCATCCTCGACCCCTACGCCCCCACCGGCTCGACCATGGACGTCGCCTTCAACGTCACCAGCGCCGACCTCTATTCGCCCGATCCCGACAAGAGCCACGTCAACTGGATCGTGCTCGATTCCGGCTGGGAGGCGCAGTGCGCGCAGGCGATCGAGGACCATCCGCGCGTCCTCGCCTACGCCAAGAACCACAATCTCGGCTTCGAGGTGCCCTACCTCGCAAAGGGCGAGCCGCGCCGCTACCGGCCGGATTTCCTCGTCCGGGTCGACGATGGCGGCGACACGCCGCTCACCCTCGTGCTGGAGGTGAAGGGCTTCCGCGGCCACGACGTGCCGCTGAAGGTCGCCGCGATCCGCGACCGCTGGGTCCCGGCCGTCAACCGGCTCGGCCGCTTCGGCCGCTGGGACTTCGGCGAGCTCCGCGACCCGTACCGGATGGCCGAGGAGCTCGACGAGCTGATCATGAAACATGTGGGGGGGAGAGCAGCATGATGTTCGAGAAGAGAGAGAGGCGACGCCTCAAGGAAGCTTGGGAGAATGAGTTTGCTCCAGCCGACGTCCTGCCCTCGGGCCTTCAATTGCAGCGAGAGCGAGCGTCCGCGAATCTCGCGCCGCTCATCCGGGCGCAAGCGGTGGATTATTTCCGTCTGCACAATGTCACTTGGCACACCCATGCCAATCACGCGCTCTCGTCGCAGGTGGCATGCCTGAACTTCCTGATGCCGCTTGCATCGCGACCGGTACTTTTGGCAAAGATAATTGGTCGTGCGCTTGATATGCCGCCGCCCAATATGCTTCCCGTTGAGACCGCGCCCGACGGCAACCCCTCATATGTTGGGTTTGAGTGGACTGGCCGACAGGACCATCTTAGCGAATGGCGTAACGGCGTTGTTAATCGCGGCCAGAACGCCACGAGCGCAGACGCGGTCGTCCGATTTGAGAACAAGAGTGGTGATCCAGAAACTATTCTTATTGAGTGGAAGTATACAGAACATTACAGCCGCAAGCCAACTGGAGACGCAGGCAATCCGACACGAATTGCACGCTATACGGACAAAGCGTTCGCTCCGAACGGTCCAATCCGAAACGACCTTGGCCTGAAGCTCGAGGACTTCTTCTACGAGCCGTTCTATCAGCTCCTGCGCCAGCAGATGCTGGCCTGGCGCATGCAGAGGGCGCAAGAGGACGGTGCGACCCGGGTCCGCGTCCTGCACATCTCGCCGGCCGGAAATCTCGCGCTCCATCGTGTGACGGCGCCGGCTCTCGCGAGATTCGGGACGGACGCCTTCGCCGTCTTCCGACATGTGCTTCAGGAGCCCGACGAGTTCATTTCTCGGACCACCGAGGCTGTTTTCGCCCGCCTTCTCTCCGAACCCGAGTTGGACGAACACACGCAGGCGTGGGTGCACTACCTCTGGAAGCGCTACGACTTTATGGCCGGAGCCGCTGAGTGAGCGACATCGCCTTCGGCCGGCTCCAGGACATGCCGCCGCGCGAGGCGTGGCGGCATGAGGCCCATGCGTTCACGCCCTGGCTTGCGGCGAACATCGATCATCTGGCCGCAGCGATCGGCATCCCGCTCGAACTCACCGGCCAGGAGGTGCGGGTCGAGGCGTTCGCCGCCGACATCCTCGCCCGCAACCCGCAGGACGACACGATCGTCCTCGTCGAGAACCAGCTGGAGCCGACCGACCACACCCATCTCGGCCAGATCATGACCTATCTCGCCGGGCTGGAGGCGCACACCGTCGTCTGGATCGCGCCGAGCTTCCGCGAGCCGCACCTCTCCGCCATCCGCTGGCTGAACCGGCACACCGCCGACGGCTTCGCCTTCTTCGCCGTGAAGCTCCGCGTCGTGCGCATCGGCGACAGCCCCTACGCGCCGGTCTTCGAGGTGGTGGAGAAGCCGAACGGCTGGGACCGGCAGGTCCATGCCGCACGGTCGGCGGCCGAGCCGAGCGAGATCGCCGCTTTCCGACGCGCCTTCTGGGACGCATACGCCGCCGCGCATCCCGAGGACCTCGAACTGGGCATCCGGCCGAGCGCTGCCAGCTCCATGTGGATGCCGCTCGGCGATGTCGTCGTCTCCGCATGGGTCGGCAAGGGCGGCGTCGGCGTGTTCGTGCGCGGGCATCGGGGCGCCGACGGCGAAGAGACGTTCGCAAGGCTTGCGCCCCACGCGGCCGAGCTCGAGCGCGCGCTCCAGGCGCCGTTCGGCGCCTCCGGCGACGCCCTCCTCGGGCAGGAGCGCAAGGCCGACATGAGCGACCGCGCGAACTGGCCGGCCGCCATCGACTGGCTCCACCTGACCGTCCACACCTACCGGCGGCGGCTCGCCGAACGGATCGGATCGCAATGATGGCCGACAAGAAAACCCCCGTCGAGGCGATCACCTACCCGCAGAAGCGGGCGAACATCCCGCCGGCGGAGCTGGAGAGTGTGCTCGCCGAGGACGACCGCCGGCCGGTCCGCGTCGCCTACGAGCGGCGCAACGAGGATCTCGACCCGCAGCTCGTCTGGCGCGGCAAGGACGTCTCCGACTGGTCCGACCTCGTGGTCGACGCGCCGCCCAGGGGTGGTTTTCGCTGGCTTGCACGAGGCCTCCTTGGGAGGTGAATTCAGATGCCCCAGTTGTACGTTGCCAATACGGATAACGAGTGGTTCGACTTCCTGAAATCACGACAGCCGTGGGATGAGATCAACTTCTGGAAGCCTTCTCAGCAAAACTTCAAAGCCATTGAGGAAGGTGGACTTTTCGTGTTTCGCCTTAAGGCACCGCGAAACGTCATTGGCGGATACGGAGTTCTCGTTAGCAGCATCAACGCTTCCATCCGCCTCGCTTGGGACTCAATCGGACAGGGGAACGGCATTCCGGATTTGGACTCGATGATCCGAGCCATTGCGCGCTATCGAACCTCTCGCCAAACAAGTGAACACTCTCTTATTGGCTGCCGCCTGCTCGCTAATCCGGTCTTTTTTGAGGAATCGGACTGGTTTGATGTACCGTCCGATTGGTCGAGCAACATAGTCACCGGAAAAGTGTACGCAGCCGAGTCGACGGAAGGCGCAAGGCTTATCACTGCCCTTGAACAGCGAACATCCCACGCAATTCTGTTTGAGCGAGATCGGCGCGATTTTGAAGGACTTTCGGAGGAAGATCAAAGCAGCTTCATTGCGCCGAACATGCCGAGCGCTGCCTTACGATTTGGGAACAGAACGACGATCGTTCCTCGACTCGGGCAAGGCTCGTTCCGCCTAGCTATCGCCGGAGTGTACGAGCACCGTTGTGCCTTGTCGGATACGCGCGTGATGCCTGCACTGGATGCGGTGCACATCCGCCCTTATGCTAGGGGTGGCGACCACTCGTTTGCCAATGGCCTGCTGCTACGAAAGGACATCCACAGCGTCCTTGATGCAGGCCTTGCTACAGTCGATCCCGACATGAGATTTCGGGTCAGTCCCCAAGTCAGGGAGATCTTCAACAATGGGAATGAATACCTTCAGCTGAACGGAAGGCTCTTACGTACGCCACGCCTTGAGACTCACCGCCCATCGATTGAGAACCTCCGATGGCATCGCGAAAACTGCTACATAGGCGATTGATCGAGATCCGCGTCGCCGGCCCATTCACGGTGGAGAGCCTCTCGCCGCACCGCTCCGTCGGCGTCGACGAGGACGGCGAGCTGATCGATGCGCTCGCCGCCTCCGAGGGGCTGCGCCGGCGCGAGGCGCAGGAGGCGGAGAACTATTACGAGGCGATCCTCGAAAACCTCCGCAAGGCCGGCGTCCAGCAGCGCGACCGGGCCGACCGCATCGCCTTCACCACCTTGAAACCCTGGCCCGGCGAGTACGTCTCCGCCGACGGCCGCTACCAGGAGGGCGAGAGCGAGAAGCGCGCCGCGATCTTCATCGGTCCGGAATACGGCACCGTGCAGCGCGCCGATCTCGTCGCCGCCGCGCGCGAGGCGGCCGAGGCCGGCTTCGACGTTCTGATCGCCTGCGCCTTCAATTTCGACGCCCATGCCGGCGAATTGCAGCGGCTCGGCGCCGTGCCGGTGCTGCGCGCCCGCATGAACGCCGACCTCCACATGGCCGGCGACCTGAAAGCCGGCGGCGGCAACCTCTTCGTCGTCTTCGGCGAGCCCGACATCGCGCTCAAGCAGGACGGCGACGGGCTCCGCGTCGAGCTGAAGGGCCTCGACGTCTTCAAGCCGCAGACCGGCGAGGTCGTCTCCTCCGACGCCGAGGACATCGCCTGCTGGTTCGTCGACACCGACTACGACATGGAGAGCTTCTTCGTCCGCCACGCCTACTTCCCCGGCGCGGACGTGCCCTACAAGGCGCTGAAGACGACGCTGAAGGCCGAGATCGACGAGGACGCCTGGGACAGCCTCAAGCGCACCGTCTCCCGCCCCTTCCCCAAACCCAAATCCGGCCGCATCGCGGTCAAGGTCATCAACCACCTCGGCGACGAGGTCATGAAGGTGCTGAGGGTGTGATGGGCGATTGGTTCGTGATGCAGAAACAGAGTGCTCAGGCAACGGGGCGAGAGACAGAAGATGGCAAGTTCCTGGTGCGTGTCGGATCGACAGCGATGAAGCATGGATCCCCAATTCAGAAGAGAGATAAGGAGGATCAGAAAAGTTTGGTGGACGCTGGCGTACTGATTCCCTGGGACGACGCTACGTATGTCTTCACTTGTGACCACGAGTTTTCTAGCGTGAGCAAGGCGACTGGTGTGATTATCGACGGAAATGCCAGCGGGCCGAAGCATTGGAAACATGTGAAAACCAAAGAAACGCTCCAAGATCGCCGAAGAATCCGTAAGCCGTGACCCTCCGCATCGCCTCCAGCTTCACCGGCGCGCTCGCGAGGTTGACGCCGCAGGAGCAGGGGCTGGTGAAGCAGACCGCCTTCGACCTGCAGATGGGCCTCGCCCGCCCCGGCCTCGCGCTCCACCGGGTCGACCGCGCGCGCGAGAAGGGCTTCTGGACCGCACGCGTCAACGACGACATCCGCATCGTGCTCCACCGCCGCGGCGAGGCGACCACCCTCGCCTATGTCGATCATCACGACGATGCCTATCGCTGGGCCGAGACGCACCGGCTCGACGCCCATCCCGTCACCGGCGCGGCCCAGCTCGTCGAGATCCGCGAGACCGTCGAGGAGATCGTCGTCCCCGTCTACGTCGCGCGGGAGGCGCCCAAGCCGCCCCTCTTCGCCGACACGCCGGAGGAGACGCTGCTGCGCTGCGGCGTGCCGGAGGACTGGCTCGCCGACGTCCGCGCCGTCGACGAGGACACCATCTTCGCGCTCGCCGGGCGCCTGCCGGCGGAGGCGATGGAGGCGCTCCTCGACCTCGCGACCGGCGTCGCGCCGCCGCCGCCCGCCCCCACCGAAGACCCCTTCGCCCACCCGGACGCGCAGCGCCGCTTCCTGCTCCTCACCGGCGAGGACGATCTCCGGCGCGCGCTCGACGCGCCCTGGGAGGACTGGGCCGTCTTCCTGCACCCGGCGCAGCGCGAGTTCGTCGCGCGCGACTTCGCCGGCCCTGCCCGCGTCATCGGCAGCGCCGGCACCGGCAAGACGGTCGTGGCGCTGCACCGCGCCGTCCGCCTCGCCCGCGCAAACCCGGACGCGGGCGTCCTCCTCACCACCTTCAACACGGTGCTCGCCGCCGCCCTCCGCCGGAAGGTCGCGACGCTGGTCGGCGCCGCCTCGCCTCTCCTCGACCGCATCACGGTGGCGGACCTTCCCGGCGCCGCGCACGCGCTTCACGAGCGCCTCGTCGGCCCGGTCCGGCTCGCGGACGACGATGACGTCGCCCGCGCGCTTCAGGCGGCCAAGCGCGACGTCGGGTTCGAGGTGGACGACCGCTTCCTCCTCGACGAATGGCGCCTCATCGTCGACGGCCGGCAGGTGCCGGACCGGGAGACCTATCGCGACCTCCCCCGCCTCGGCCGCAAGCGGCGGCTCGCGGGCGAACGCCGCGAGGCGCTCTGGACCCTCTTCGAGCACGCGCGGGCGCGGCTCGCCGCCGAAGGCCTCACCACCTACCCGGCCATGCTCGGCCGCCTCGCAACGCATCTCGCGGCGGCCGGCGCGGCGCCCTTCGACCATGTCGTCGTCGACGAGGCGCAGGACGTTTCGGCGGCTGAGCTCCGCATCCTCGCGGCGCTCGCGGGCGCGCGGCCGAACGGCCTCTTCTTCGCCGGCGACATCGGCCAGCGCATCTTCCGCCCGCCCTTCTCCTGGAAGTCCGAAGGCGTCGACATCCAGGGCCGCTCCCGCAGCCTGCGCGTCAACTACCGGACCTCGCAGCAGATCAGGCAGCAGGCCGACGGGCTCCTGCCCTCGACCCTCGTCGAGGCGGACGGCTCCGAGGACGACCGGCGCGGCGTGCAGTCGCTCTTCACCGGCCCGGCCCCGGTCGTGCGCGTGTTCGTGACGGTCGAGCAGGAGCGCGAGGCGGTTTCCGCATGGCTCGCGGAGCGGCTCGCCGAGGGCCTGGAGCCGCGCTCGATCGCCCTCGTGGTCCGCTCCCCCGAGCTCCTCGGCCGGGCCGCCGCCGCGGCCGCTGCCGCGAACGCGCCGACCTCGCCGGCGGGCGCCGAGCTGGACGCCGTCCGCCTCGCGACCATGCACGACGTGAAGGGGCTGGAGTTCCGTGCCGTCGCGGTGATCGCCTGCGACGAGGGCGTGATCCCGTCCGAAGCGCGCATGACGGAAGTTTCGGACGAAGCGAGCCTCGCGGAGGTCTACGCCACCGAGCGGCACCTCCTCTACGTCGCCTGCACGCGCGCCCGCGAGCACCTCCTCGTCACCGCCACCGAGCCCGCCTCGGAGTTCCTGCAGGATCTGAGCGAATAGAAGCGGCAGCCTACATGTTTGTTCCCATACTTTGTGGTCCACTTCTCACGCCGGAGCGGAAGGTTGCACGATGGGCACAGGTCGACCTGCGGTGTCGCGGGCGGCTTTGACAGTGTTTTTCACCTGCAGCGCCACCAAACGAATTGCCACTCCCTGGAAGATCTCTTTGGACGACTTGACCGGACGCCGCGACGAAGCTCCGGTTGAGTATCTCGTTGACGTCTTCTTCGTCATGGCTCCGTCCTCTCAAGGTTCGGAGCCTCCGGCAAACCCGGCGCGGTTCACATCAATGACGTCCGCTGTCCGACCAGCCGGTCGCGGACGCGATGCAGAACCTGCACGTCGAGCTGCGCCTCCGTCTTCAGCGCCACGAACCGCATCGTTGGCCGGGTCGCGGTCTCGGCGATCGCTTCCGCATCGCGATCATCATTCTTCTGCGCCTTGACGTAGGGCCGGACATACTCGGGCGACATCAGCCGCACTTCATGTCCCTGCCCAACCAGAACGCGCCCGAGGTGATGTGCTCCGCAGCACGCCTCCATCGCCACCACGCAGCCCGGCAGTTTCGTCGCAAGCGCTATGACGCCCTCTCGCCGCATCCGACGACGCAGCAGGACCCGTCCCGCAGCGTCCAAACCGACCACGCTGCAGCTGTTCTTGCCCAAGTCCACTCCGAGAATCTGAATGCCCTTCATGCTACCCTCCTGTCGCCACCCGATCATGGTGGAGGAGAGGGGCGGGCCATTCCATAAAGGGGGGCGAAGGCACAGGCGATCGGCGTCTCGCGGGGCGGCCGCACCACCAAAATGCACGTCCTCGCCGACCTCCTCGGCCGCCATCCATCTCACGGCGGGCAAGGTCCACCACCGCCCTCAACAAACGGGTCAGGTCAATCCAAGCCTCACTTATGACGAGACCGTTCACTGCGCTTGCCCCCTCTGTTCTGGGGAGCTGACGGTTGCGCCGAACAGGGTTTCGATATCACTCTCACTGACCGGCGGCGTAAGCATCTCGCGCGAGAGCTTGCGCTTTCGCTCAAGCAGTCTGTCCAGCGTAACATCGAATGATCCCTCGCCGTAATCAGGATGGACTGCCATTGGCACGTGCACGGTGACGGGTTTATCTTGACCGATCCGATACACGCGATCATTGCACTGGTCTTCGACCGCCGGATTCCACCAGCGACTCAGATGAATTACGTGGTTTGCGGCTGTGATGGTCAGACCAATCCCTGCTGCTTTCGGTGAGAGGACGAGGAGGTGAAAGCCTGGCGGCATTGCCTGAAACTCGTCAACGACTGCTTGTCGTTTTGCACCGGGCAGAGCACCGTTGATGATTGGCGGCTGCGACCTGATGGCGAACAGTGTCGTGCATGCTGCGGCGAATGCAGCCTGCACCGCTCGGTCTTCAAGGAACAGCAGCGCCTTTTCGCCCCGGCGTTCAATCTCATGCAGGATTGATACAGCCTGGGTGAGGCGCGCCGATCGAGAAACCCATTCCTGAACCGACTTCGGATCGTAAGGATCCACGCCCTCTGCACCGTCTGGATGAAGCGAGATGCCCCGAAACGCCTGGAGGGCTTTCAGCATGGCCCCTTTTGAGCGCTCACCCGTCATCGCCAGCCCAACTGCGCGCTGATAAGCCTCTGCCTGCGGCGCCGGCATCTGCAGTCGCCGCACCTGCACAGTCTTCGAGGGCAGACCCTCGAGGATCGCCTCCTTCATCCGCCGCAGCATCACGGCCGGAGCGGGCGGCATCGGATGCGGCTTGTCCATTTTGTCCTTCAAGGCGGACAGCGAGGCCGGGTTCTCATCCTCATGCTCCTTTGAGAATGCCCTCAGGGTACCGAGATAACCCGGAAAAACCCGGTCCATGATGCACCATAGGTCCTCAAGGCGGTTCTCAATCGGCGTGCCGGTGAGTCCAACTACGAAATCCGCATTCACCGCCTTGGCTGCGTGGGTATTGATCGTGCTCGGAGACTTTACCTTCTGCATCTCGTCGAAGACCACGACGGGATAGCCGACGCGTGCGAAAGCGCGATGGTTGTCGGCGAGCGTCTCGTAGGTCGTCAGAATCCAGTCCGCATCCCGCAGCGCCTGGACGTCGAGCGCATCCTCCGGTGTCCAGTCAGCGGTTTTCGGCCTCTTCAGGCGTTTCAGGTCCGGAGCAAACGCGTCGATCCTCCCCCCGAGAGCGCCCGCAGCTAGGTGGCGCTCCGCCTCCGCAGCCCAGTTCCGGAGCAATGCCGTTGGCGCCACCACCAATATGGGACCCGTTTGTGCTCCGCTTCCGACACACGGTCGGTTCTTCCTGAACCACGCGAGGAAGGCGAGAGCCTGATAGGTCTTACCCAGACCCATATCGTCGGCCAGAAGCACCCCGGGGAGTCCACTGGCCCACGCATCGACAAGCCAAGCGAATCCGTGGCGCTGATGTTCTTTCGGCCTGGAATGTGGGCAGAGGTCAGTTGGGAATTCACTTGGAATAGCTGCTTTGCGTGGCTTAAGCGCAGCAGAGAAGCGCAGTTCCTCCAGGTTCTGGTCGATATCGAGCACCTTCCGCTCTTCCGCTTCCTCCGCTGCACCCACGAGAGCGGCCCAATCCTCCTTGTTCTCCTCGGGCTCCGGCAGATTCTGGCCTCCGAGGAATGGCGCAATCGCCTGGACCACGTCCTCGACCAGATGCGGCGTGCCGTCCACATCGATGGTCGACCGACCCTCCGACCGGGCGGCCTCGACCTTGTCTGCGAGATCCTCCACGCGCGCGGGGGTAAGGTCGATCTTCGTGTCGCCAATCGCCACCGAAAAGCGCTCGGGCAGCCACTGCTGAGCCTTCTTCGTCAGCCACGGCAGCTTTGGAGGGTTCCATACCTGCAGGCCCGTCACTCGTTCCGAGTATTGAGCGGTTTCGACGAACAGAACAGCTGAAAGAAGGTCCGCGTCGTCGCCCCCCAAAGCCTCAGCGATGGACGGCCGAGGGTTACGGACGAAATCGCGGCGCTCCGTCAGCGGTGCTGCGCGCTTCAGCCGAACGACATCGAGTGCGCATTTCAGCGCTGGATCGAGCACCAGGAAGGTGTTGCGCCCGAGCACATAAGCGTCGTTTGTCGAACGACTGCGGGCCCAGCGTTCGCGGACAAAGGTGTCATGCAAGTCCGGCGTCAGGAGGGCAGCGTCTTCCGCGTTGGGCAGTGACGGTCTGACTCCGCCGCCTTCCTCGTCGAGAGGTGCATCGTCTTCAATAGAGTTCGCCCAATCGTGGCTCATCAGGATTGGCACGAAGTCGGGACCGCGCTCCGTCTCCCTTACGTCCAGAGCGAAGCTCCCAGCCTGGTAGATCGTCAGGCTGCCGAGATAATCATCGGCCCTGACCTCGCGTCCAATGGTGGCGCGGAGGGCGGATTGAACCGGTCGCCATGCAGCAACTCTCGCCTCCGTCGGTTGCCCCACCGTGCCGTTGAAGCCGTCGATCGCCTCCATCAAAGTGAAGAGGTTGGAGGACAAGCGACCGGTCTCCTCCCCCCATTGCAAGAACGCCCCTGTCCTCCTGGCGCTTACAGCCCGGGCCTTCTCGTCAAACCAGCGCGCACGAACCGAGCCCCCCAAAGTGTCCACGCGTCCATCGAACGACAGGGTAACCGACATCCGTGCAAGCGGCGGTAGGGCGATGGCCTGAGCAATGGACTGCGGGAGCGTTGCGGCTGCGGCATGGCTGAGAACAACACCGTTATCTGTCAGCTCCGCCGAGCCGGTCGTCAGCTGGCCAAGGAGCACGCGAGCGGCGGCGCCGGCAGACCCCTCGAGGTCAGTCCAGCCTGCCGGATTGATTATCGATTTCGAGAAGAGCCTCGAACGGGCCGCAATCACGCGAACGCCATCACCGTGAATGAGGGAGCGAAATCGGATGGCCATATCAGCGCACGACGTAGCTCGACGGACTTATACGAACGCCAGTCATGTTGTGGAGCTTCGCAGCAACCTTGCGCTGCCAGCTGTACGTCTCGGGCCCCATATGTGCCGTGCTGAATGTGGAGCGATCGATTGCATCGCCGGAATCCCATACATGCAGGAATTCACTCGACGTGTAGTACTTGCGGTAGAGGACGGGCGCTCCCCTCTCCGATGCATCGTTCCAAATATTGCATTTTCCGTTATGGCTCCAATCCGCAACAACACCGCGCCCTACCCGCAGAAGCAACACCGCATGCCCCTTCTGAACCTGCTTCCGGCCGCCTCCCTGAAATTGACCGAAAGAAGCTGCACGCCCAAAAGCTCGGCGCGCCTCCTCCACACCATAGGTATCAAACACAACCCAGGCTTCCTCGACTAGGCCCGCGTGATAAACTGCCTCCCAGAATGCTCTCCGATACTTCCACATCCGCTCGACTGCCACGCGGTCCACGATGTCGAGGAACTGGCGCAGAGATTGTTCCGTGAGCCACCGGCGTACGATGGCCTCTGCATCAGGCATCCTGACCCACCGGCGATGAGGGAGGCGAGGGTCATTGATGCGAGGATCTCCAAAGAGGGAGATCAGGAGCCCTAGGAACCGATCCCGCAGGATCTTGTCTGGCATTGTGTTGCCGAAAGGGATGAGCAGGGCATCCGCGACGAGAGGCGCAAGCTCGTCGAAACGGAGGCGAGCGCTCTCGTTCAAGGCCACCTGTCTGACGAGTTCCAGTCGTTCAAGGGGATCGGGTTCAGCTCCGTCGCGAAGGTGGCGGAGGATGGCCGCGACGCAGGCCCGCCCGAAACCCGTATCTGCGCCCAGCGCGCCCAGCCCGTTCGCGCGAAGGACCTCGCTGGGCGAGTTTCCCGACTGAATCGCAACCCTCCCTACCTTTGCCGGGCCCTCTTCAATGTCGAATAGGGCCAGCTCCTTCTGAAGTCCGGACCAAGGCCTTCCGGCTTCATCTGCTTTGGTCGCGAGGGTGCGGGCTACGTCCCTAATGCCTGGACGTCCAAGATCGAAGTCTCGAAGAAAGGCGGCGGCAAGCGCGCGGTAGGGCTTCCGGCGCTCGGACGGTTCGATCCTTGCGAGGATCGCCGCGAGGAGGGCGGGCTCGGCTGCAAGTGCCGGGTCGGTCGTCCAGAGGCACCAGGCTGCGTCGCGTGCCTCTTTCCATGACAGCACGCCGCCCTCCCGAAGCCGAGTCCTCAGTTCATTCGAAATCGCGTCGTAGTCTTTGCCCCGCCGGGTCGCCATGTCCTCTGGAGGGCGCTGTTCCATTCTTTCAGCTTCCGCTACCGTGACTGGCACCGCCCTGAGCTTCAGGGGGGGAAGCCGAGCCTCAAGAATCGATCTGATGGCCTCCCGCAGACTGCTCACGAGCCATCCCCGCTCGCGTTAACGAGGCGGTCAATCTCGATCTTCATCTCGTCAGTGAGGCCCATAATCTGTTGAAGCCGCTTGCGGTTATCGACCTCCATCACGAATCGCAAATCGATCCGCCTGTTCTCCTCCCAAGCCGCTTTAGTTTCGGCCGCATTGATGGGACGCGTGGAGGAGTAGCCGGACACCGAGAGCACTTCTTCGCTTTTCTCGTTTCGAAGGTCACGCAGGGAGGGTGCCGCAGTCACGAGGGCGCGATACGTATTCACCGCGCGCTCAGTTGAGAGCTGCCAGTTTCGTTCATCATTGCCTGTCACGTCGGTGTGACCTTCGACGAAGACGGTCTCAACGAATGCCAATCCAGAGCTTGAGCATCTTCTATCCGTCAATCCGGAATCGCACGCACTGTAGTTCGGAAGGACGTTGGCCAAGACTAGCGCAATCGTCTCGACATTAGCGCGCGCCTGGCTTCCAAGCTCCGTGCTATTAACGGGAAAACGCACGGCCTCTTCTGTCAGTCTCAATACCCCATGAGCCTCATCAATCTGGACATGCAACCCCCGACTGGCGAGTTGGTTCTGAATGTCCTCCAGCATACGACGACGTGTATCCTGTGCCTCGTCCAAGGAGGAAATCTGCTCTCGCACTTCTTCCTCCAGTTCGCTCAACCGCTGAGCTATCTCCTTTGCGATCTCAATGGCGTTCTCCTGCACGTCAGTCTGAGTACGGAAATCAAGAGCGAAAACCATAAGCATAATGATGAAGATAAAGAGGATACCGACCATCATGTCGGTCATCGACACAAAATAGTTTTCACCCTCTTCGGCCGACCCTGGAGAGACCTCTTCTTGGGCGATCATAATCGAGCTCTACTCCGCGGCTTCGCGTACAAGAACACGGCGGAGGCCGTCGGCCGCTTCTTCAATACCCTCAGCGCTCTCCTGCAAACTTTCAAGGGTTGGCGTCAGGTTTTGGATCGCCTTTGCGAATCCCTCGTCAACGCGGGCTGCGTAGTCAGCGAGCGTCTGCCCCTGCTGGTGGGTTGCCTCTGCGAGTTTCGCAACAGCGCTGCCCAACTCCGCATCAACTTTCTCGAACTGGGCCGCGTAGGTCGACCAGAGATTGCCCAAGTGCTCGATGTGGGACTGTAGCGCAGCCGCCAGACTCCGCGATGCCTCTTGCTCAACGCCGAGGGCAGACACGGCTCGCTCGATGACCTGCGACATCTTCTCGGTGGCACCAGCCACGCGTTCGCCGGACTGGACCAAAGGCACCGACGCCGTGCGGACGTCTTGAGCCGTGCGGCTGAAGGCGTCCGAGACCAGGCGCGATTGATCGCTCGCTTCGCGAACGGCGTTCGCCTGCGCGGCCAAGCTGGCTTCCGAGGCGCTCAGGGCTTGGCTGAAGCTCTGAATCTCAGAACGGATCGCCTGCATTGCCTCCGCCAACCCTTCTCTTAGTGCTGTCGCCGCCTCAGTCGCGATGGCACCGATCGCAGCAGTGGCGCTCGCCTGCGCGGCCGTCACATGCTCCCGCGTCTGGTCGAGCTGCCGGGCCAAGGTTTGTTGGAAGTTGCCAACACCCGAATTGAGTCCGGAGATCTGCGCTTCGAGTCGATCAAGCACTCGGCCCATTGCCTCCTCGATCTTCGCTGATGCGCCGGCTGCGGAGCTTCCGAGCTCCTTCTCCACCTGCGTATTTGCGCGCTCGAACGTCTGCTGAAGTGCTTGGACAGCATCCAGAAGAGCATTGCGACTCTTTTCGGCGCTACCGTCGAGCCGCTCGCCGGCTTGGCTAATGAGTCTGTTGAGGTTTTCGGCTGACTCTGACATGCGCCGACCAAAGTCTTCTCCAGTCCCGGATATGCCCCGCTGTGTTGCGAGGAGGGAGTCATGAACGGTCTTCAGAGTGAGAGACAGCTCTCTAAGCTCCGCACCGGCCCCGTTTTGGACCCCTTGCGTGAACCGCTCGATCAGCTCGGAAACACCGCTCTGGCTGCTCTGCTCAATACGGCCGATCACATCATTCATCTTGTCCGTGACCGGGGTCATGGCCGTGGCGAAAGCCCGCTGGATCTGCGGCGAAACGGCTTCTCCCATTCGCGCGAAAAAGTCTGAGCTGTTGATCTGCTTCAGTTCGCTGACCTGAGCCGCCAAATGCTCATTCATCTGAACCGTGATAGCCTGCGGTGGCATGTAGCGCAGCCGCTTTTCCACCGAGTGGCAGAACTTTTCGAAAGCATCTTCGATCGCGATTATGTAGGCGCGGAACAGGAACGACAAAACGATCGAGACGCCGAGACCGGCGATTGACGTTGCGAACTTGAACGTAGCCACCTGTAGCAGCTGACGTGTGGCGATCTGCATGCCTTCCGCATCACTGCTGCTTACTGCCCTGGCTGCTTCATGCAAAGCTAAAACAAGCCCGATGAAAGTCAGTAGAAGACCTGTGCCTACGAAATAACTGGGGATACTCCCCATCATCTTCAGGCCGAACAGCTTTTCTCGTGCAACGTTAATGTTGATGAAGCTCTGCGGCCTAACAGTGTTTCTGATAGGCTCCCTATCGGTGGGAGGCCTAACGAGCGTTTCGTCGAACTCCTTCCATGCGTGCTGAAGAAGAGACTTTCGGGAGATACGCTGGTGGATCGTATCATACGCCTGCGCGAAATCGGCCATCGTCTGCGCGCGTGTAATTCGGAGGCGAGCGCTCCACAGGCTCACCCATATGGCAGCGACATGGAGAATGAGGAATGCTACCGCTAGGCCCAATCCAGCGGCCGCGAGAGCGGATGCGATCGCAAAAGCGAACTCGAGTGTGCTGACGCGCTCGAGTTCACCGCGGAAAGCTCCCTTGATAACATCGGCGATTAGACCGAAATCAAGCCACGACCACCACTGCGCGACACCCCACACCACACCGCACACCAAGCCCCAGAACGCTAGGATTCGCAGTGGTGCACTCCAGGCAATAGCGCTGAGCCGCATGATATCCCCTGGTTTCGCAAATTCAGGTCGCCCGGGTTAAGTCGCCCGGTGCAGGGAGGTGTAATGCCACTCTGCAACTTTTCGTCGTACCTTCAAGAGCCTTACGATTCCTTCATGCCGCGACCCATGCGAGGGACGCAGAAACAATGGACTATCATCCTGAGCGCTCGCATCTAGGATAAGATGCTTCCGAGGTCGTCTGGCATCCCTGTGGCCGCGGCTCCCAAGGAAGCTGCGTTGGCGGCTGGGGCCTCCGGCTGCACATCGACCACAATCCCGAATTGACTGCCGCCGATACGAACACCTGCTGACCTGCCGCTGAGTTTTTCGTCCAGCAGCTTTCGCTGCCTGCAGGATGCGACTCGATGAGCGGCGGATCGAGAAATATCGGCTCGCGAATCTCGGAGAGCAACTTCAGGCACAGCAAGAGGCTCGAGCACGCCGATTCCGAAATTGCACTGCCAATACGACCTATCTCGGCAACAGCTCCTCGACCAGGGTAAACTGCGACTAACTCCGCGGCCTCACAGCACCCCCTCCCCCTCCAGAACCTAGATGCAGGCCCGGACCGTCTCCTCGGTCACGGGCGTGAAGTCCATCACGTGCAGGCGGAGCCACTCGTAGGAGTGCTGCCATGGCTCGCGGCCGCTGAGCCAGGCCATGACGTTTTCAGGCTTGTAGAAGGTCCGATTCCCCCTCCCCCGCCGCATGGGTTCAGGCTCTGGTCCTGTGCCACGGACCCGCCAGTTGGCGAGGCTCTGCAGCGAGACGCCGAGGATCGCGGCCAGCTTCCGGCTCCGGATCGGGCGCCAGGGGGGCGTATCTGCGTGGAGCAGCTGGTGGAGCAGCTCCTGGGTGCGGACTGTGTCGAACATGCCAGTAATATAGTGAGCGCAAAGTCAGCTGTTGCTGCAAGGTGCAGCATTATGCATCACCCGTCTTTTGATTCTTCATGATGTCATACTTACATCTCCACTGTGAATCTTTGTGGAGATTATCTATGAAACTTAGTGATCGACTCAACCCCAATGAGCTCCTCAGCTCGGCGGAGGTCATGCACATCCTGAAGTGTTCCTACAATCACCTGCGCAAGCTGCCGCTTGCCTTCATCCGTCTCGGTCGCGTGATCCGCTACCGGGCGGCCGACGTGCAGGCATTCATCCAGGGGAAGAGCCATGTGTGAGTGCCGTACCGTTCACTTCAAGGACGGGCCGAAGGAGATCCCCGTCGCTCCCCTCCTGCGCCGGGTCGTGGTCCCAAACGGTCCCGGCAAGACGGTCGACATCGCGATTGTGCTCTGCCCCCTCTGCGGTGAAGAGCACAGGCACGGCTGGGGCAGCGGACCGCGTACGCCGCACTGTGTTGGAGGCCCTCCGAAGGGGGTTGGCGACTATTACGTCGACTGCCCGGAGGACACGCCTCGGCAGAGACGATAGCTCGGGATCTGGCTGTGCGCGGCTTCGGTTGCGCACAGTCGACCAAATAGGGTGTTGAAGTAGGCTGGCGATTCGCCAGATGTTTCATGTTCGAAATGGCAGGTGGCTTGCGGAGCGATCAGGACATTCCATTCTGTCCCAGTGTCCCACTGTCTCGGCTGTTTTAGATTAGCTCAAGGAAAATAAGTAATAATTATGCGCTGATGTTCTTGGTTCGCAATGCGATTTTTATAGCAGAGAGCGTCCTGGACGAGGTGGGACATGGGACAGCCGGGACACTATCCAAGGGTCCCCCCCACCTGCAAAGGAGAGGGTGCCAATGGCACCCCTCTTTCTGCTACTCGGCAGCGTCGAGCAGGATAGGCATGAGCAGGCCGTCCCGGAGCTGCTGCGTGGTCGCCACCTTCCACCGATCGATGTTGCGCCACACCCAGACCCGACGCTTCAGCGCAGTACCGAAGCGTACCTGTCGGAGGTACTCGCAGCCCAGTGCCTTCAGCGCATCAGTGACCTCGCGGATGCCAGGGAAGCGTCCCTTCATCCGGTTGGCAATGGCCTCGCGAACGTCCTCGACCGTGAGGAAATCTCGCCAGAAGGGGCTGTCCAGCTCATCCATCATCGCCTGGACCTCCTGCTGGACCACCGGCTGGGACCATTTCAGGATCTCGGCCTTCGCATCCGTCATGGGCGGAGTGACGGCCGGGTTGAAGTGCGAGATGTCGCGCTTGAGCAGGTCGGCCAGGAAAGCAGGCGCTTGGTCGAGCCCAACCGTGAACAGTTGCTTGTAATAGGCACCGTCCTTCGGTTCAGCCTTCGAGTTCAACACAAAGTAGCGGCGATCTCCGCCCCCGAGCGAGATAGGCGTGGCATGGTTGGAGATAGCCAGCATCACACGAGGGGTTCGGGCAGAGTACTTCTTCACATGCTTCTCGTTGACCGTCACAGTATCCTCGGTGATCCAGGTCTTGAGGTTTTCAAAAGCCTCCCGTCTCTCGAAGACCCCGAGCTCCTCGATCACCAGCCCCTGACGGTTGCCCATCTGCGCGGTCCAACCGTCGGTCAAATCCGAGCTCTCGGCGACGAAAACGTTGTCCGGTCCGAAGAGCTGCTTGAAGAGCTGCCCGAAGAAGCTCTTGCCCGTCCCCTGCTTGCCAATCAGAAGGAGCACGTGGTGAATCTTCTCCTGCGGCTTCTGCACGGCATGCGCCAATGCATCGACGAAATGAGCAAGCTCCTTCGGTGATTGGACGATGTACGCGAGGTGCTCCCAGATGACGCTTGCGTCGCCCTCAAGGGGCTCCACGCCGCCGGGACGCCAGAGGTTGAAGACCTCGCGCCCCTTCTCGTCCGTGAGATATAAGCGGCTGTCGCCGGGACGGTAGTCTCCGAGCTCCACCTTGCGCGTGAATCGCATCCGAACGAGCACCGAGTGCGGCGTCGGCTGTCCCGTCAGGTGGTGGTGCTTCCCGGAGAATGAGGACGCGCTCAGAGAGCGACCCGTCTCCACGTCGAGATAACGCTCCCCGACGTAGTCGTAGACGTTCTCGCGCATGAGCCCGGCGACATCGGGATTCAGGTGCCCTAGCTGGACCGGAGTGGTGAAACCCTCTTGGCCATAGAAGGGGCAGGACTTGCAGCCTTCGAAGCCCAGGTTTCCGGCAATAAAACCGCAGGAGCGCGGCTTCTCGTTCCGATCCAGCCTCCCATGTGCCTCCTCGGGGTTATATCGGTCGTACACCTGCGAGTTCTGGTGAAACAGCTCCTCGCCGTTCTCGCAGAACTTGGTGATGCCGGCCAACGCGAACCAGTCGTTCTCCCCGAGCTCGGCTGCATTCTCCATCGCCCAGTCCACCCAGGCACAACCGGCGCGCACCGCGTCGAGCGACGGCAGCGTCGGTTCCAGGTTCTCCTGCTGCTTCTTGCGGCGGCGACGAGACTTGCCCTTCGGCGCCTTCTTCGGCGTGTGGGCTTCAACGAAGGCCCGGATCTCCTCCAGCGGATAACGACGGTCCTCGTGGAACTCGACGAGTTCGACCGCCTTCGCGGGGTCGGTCTTGTGGTTCAAGGTACCCGGCATGCGCGTGATCCGAGGCAGGTCGCCGACCGTGTCCAGGTGACGGCCCTTGCTCTTCAGCAGGGCAATGAACACGGCCTGGAACGCCTGCGAAAGATCCCTTGCCTGCTTGCGCTCCTCCGCCGTCGTCAGAACCAAGGGCTTTTCGAACAGGTAGTCGAGGTAGTTGCCATTGCCCGAGAAGCGGATCGCGGTCGGCTTCGGAAAACCAGCCTCCTCCAGATAGCCGAGGACCTCCTCCAGAGACTCTGGCAGTTCGTCATTTCGCTTGTGAACGCCGGCGACCGGGGACTTCAGATCCGGATCAAGGAAGAAGCCCGGAAGGACGGACACCATGTCGGCTCCGCCACGACCCCTGTCAGGGCGCTGCCCATACACATGAAAGCTGTGGTAGACGTCGTTGGCGACGCTCACGCCCTGCATGTAGGCGATCGCGTCGTCGAGACGGTTGATCTCGAACCAGACCGTCTTCTTTGTCGCGCCGTTGAAGACCGACAGCCATCCGTCGGAAATGTCGCGGTAAAGGTGGTGAAGGTAGTGCTTTTCCATTGCCAATCCTGCTGTTTCGGCAGGAGAATCCCGCCGTCGAGCGTGATGTGCACACTGGAAAAAATCGCCGCTAGGAACGCTCGGAAAAACCTCGGAAAAAATGAATTCAGTTTTTTCCGAACACGAAGACGCCGCTAGTCCTGATTGTTAGTGAAAGCCGCTTCCGCAGCATCGAGGTTGTTGGCCCCTCTTCTCCGAATTGCTCTTCATACATCTTCTTGAGATCTTCGTAGAATTTTTCTTCTTAGGCAAAGTGCGTTCACTCCCCGTAGTTGATACGTCGCTCCAGCTCGCCTTCTATCCAAGGCCAATTGAACTTTTCTGGCCTTCCTCCCTTTGACCCTGTATTTTTATCTTAAATACCTTCCTCACATCCTTTCTGTTCATCCTAATTCTGCTGTAACTTGAGAAATGCACCAATAAGGAAACGTCAACAACTCTATTCTCTAGCACAAGCCTGCTTCTCTCGACATCGGCCACACCATCTTGCCATGCCGTCGGTGGTATGTCTTCATACTCTCCCGGCACAATATCTTCACGTTCGATGTCGGGTGTGAAACGACCTTCGGATACCAATCGTCCCTCTTCGAGAGCGGCAATCAGGTTGTCTTTGTTTGAGACGAACGCAACTGCCTCGGCGAGGCTCATTTTTTGCCGTTCGAATCCGTTCGGCCTCTGCCCTTGATCCACCACCTCGGTTCGTCCCCGCCGCAACATGAACTGCGGCAGGGCGGATAGCGGATCAGGGGGTGAGAGTCACGATCGCGGTATCACTCGTCCTCGAGGGCCGGCAGCCCCGACCCCGAGAAGGCCTCCTCATAGGCCTCCGAGATCCGACGTTCGACGTGAAGGATCAGGCTGGAAATCGGCATGTCACGCTCCCGCATCAGCAGGATCGCACGACGGAAGTTGATGAAGGTCTCGTCGTCGTTGGCGAGAATGCCCATGTCGTCATTCTCGTAGAAGACGTCGAGGTGGTAGGCTACCTCGTTGACCATGTTGATGAAATTGCGGACGAGCTGCTTGTCCTGAGCCATTCTCGGTGCTCCAGAATTTTGAAATGCGCGCGGCGGCGGGTTCATTGAAGTCCGGCGCTCTGGCCGGAAGGGGTGGACGATTTTTCTGAGTTCGCAGGCGGATCGGCGGCCCTTGGGCCCACACGCGCTCCGCCCGAGAAATCGGGAACTCACCATTTCACATGGCCGCCTCCCTCAGCTTCAGGGCGATCTTGGCGGCCTCCAGG